>JBBSSB010000005.1:0-158177 GCA_038242455.1 Lysobacterales bacterium | reverse complement strand
GGTCCGTACAACCTGGGCGACACGATCGGCTACCAGATCGTGGCGACCAACAACGGCACCGTCACTTTGAGCGACGTGACCGTGACCGATCCGCTGCTCGGTGGTGCGCCGCAGGTCTGCGCGGTGCTTGCACCGGCCGCCAGCTGCACGCTGACGGGCAGCTATGTGGTGGTGCAGGGTGATGTGGACGCCGGCAAGGTGGTCAACACCGCGCAGGTCAGCACCACGACGCCGGGCGTGTGCCCGGCCGGCAGCCCCGATGCGGCGTGCCGTCCGACCACCGATACCCCGGTGGTTGGTGCTGCTTCGCTGAGTCTGCTGAAGCGCGCAGGCAAGCCATCCGGTTACCAAGTGGGCGCGACGATCCCCTATAGCTTTGAAGTAACCAACACCGGTGCGGTGACCATTGAAAACCTGGTAATAAATGACCCGTTGCTGGCGATCGCTCCGGTTTGCCCGGTGACGACGCTGGCGCCTGCCGCGGTGACCCTCTGCACAGGCACCTATACCCTCACTCAGGCAGATATCGATGCCGGCCAGGTGAGCAACACAGCTATAGCCGGTGGCACGCGTTCAGGCAATCCGCCCGGCGTGCCTCCTGTGAACTCACCGCCTTCAACGACGACCACCCCGATCGTGGCAGTACCTTCGCTGTCCTCGCTGAAGCGGGTCACATCCAGCGGCCCCTATGGGCTTGGCGACTCGATTGCGTATGAAGTAGTCGCCACCAACGACGGCAACGTGACCCTCACGGATGTGGAAATAGCCGACCCGCTGCTCGGTGGCATCGTCCAAGTGTGCGCAGAGTTGGCTCCGGGTGAGCCATGCACCCTTGTTGGCAGCTATGTGGTCCAGCAGAGTGATGTGGATGCGGGCAGCGTGGTGAATACCGCCCAGGTCAGCACTACGACGCCGAATGCCTGCTCTGTGGGAACATCTGAGAGTGGAGACACGAAGTGCCGTCCCACCATCCGCACGCCGATCACCGCAGTTGCATCGATGAGCCTGATAAAGAGCGCGGGTGATCCCACCGGCAATGCAGTGGGCGACACGATTGCGTACCGTTTTGAGGTGACCAACACCGGTGCCGTGACCATCGAGAACCTGGTGGTGAACGACTCGATGCTTTCAGTGCCTGCGGTCTGCCCGGTAACGACTCTCGCGCCGGCTGCGGTGACTACTTGTACCGGTAGCTACACGCTGACCCAGACCGATCTTGATAACGGATTCGTCTACAACAGCGCTACAGCAGGTGGTACACGTCCCGGTAATCCTCCTGGCATGCCGCCGGTCGACAGTCCGCCGTCGACCACCACCACCCCGATTGTTGCTGAGGCCTCGCTGAGCCTGCTGAAGATTGCTGGCGCGCCGAGCGGAAGTGCAGTGGGCGACACGATTGCCTACAGCTTCCAAGTGACCAACACCGGTGCGGTAACGCTTCAGAACCTGGTCGTGAATGATCCCCTGCTGTTGGTGGCACCGGAGTGCGTGGTGACGACGCTGGCACCTGGTGCAATGACAGTTTGTACGGGCAGCTACACGCTTACCCGCGCTGATCTGGATGCTGGTGAAGTCAACAACTCTGCAACGGCGAGTGCCAAACGACGGACCAATCTACTCAGTACAGCTGAGGTAGAAAGCGAGCAGTCGACTACCAATACGCCGATTGAAGGGGCAGTAGCACTTCGTCTGCTGAAGGTCGCGAACACCCGAAATGTGAAGCTTGGTGACTTTGTGCGCTACACGCTGACGGTCCAGAACGTCGGTGTGGCCAACGTCACCGGGGCTTCGGTGCTGGATACCCCGCCGGCTGGCTTCAGCTATGTCGAAGGTTCGTTGGCGGTCAGCGATGGAAACAGCGCCGGCACGGTCAGCGGCCAGAACCCCTTGCGCTTCGAGGGACTGGACATTGCTGCGGGCAGCAAGGCAACCCTGAGCTACCTGATGCGGGTTGGCGCGGGCGTCCGTCCAGGCAGCCATATCAATCAGGCGCAGGCGTTCGCGGCCGACGGCAAGACGCCTTTGTCCAACATCGCGACAGCTGAAGTATCTCTGCTGGCAGATGCACTGATCGACGACAGCTTGCTGTTGGGTACTGTGTTCGACGATCGCGACGGTGACGGTTGGCAGGACAGCGCAACGCTGGACAACGTGCAGGTGCAGGGTGGATTCGCCGCCTCCGCCTACGTTGCAGGTTCGACCATGATCGATCGCGGCCAAGGTCCGGTTGCCGAGCCTGACGCCAGCTCGCCGATGCTTCACGGCATCCGTGTCGGGCGGATCAGTGGCCGTGCGTCGCAAGCCGATCCGGCCAGCGACCATCGGGTCGTGATCAGTCAGCGTTTGTCGGAGTTGGCCTTCACTGGCGACTTTGTGTTGACCAACCAGCAGGGCGTCACCGTGCGGATGGATGCGGCGGGCAACACCACGGTCGAGCATCAGGGTAATGCGGCCAAGAGCCTCACCTCGGCAGCACCCACGGTCGAGCGTCGTGTGGCGCAGGTCGATGGTGGGTATGCGGTGGAATACGTGATCACCAACACCGGCATCGATGAGCGTGGTATTCCGGGCGTGCGTATCGCATCGGTCGAGGGTCTGTTGATTGAGACCGACCAGTTTGGGCGCTACCACCTCGCGGGCGTCGCCGGTGGTGAGTGGGCACGTGGACGCAACTTCATCCTCAAGGTTGATCCGTCAACATTGCCGGCGGGTGCACAGTTCACCACCGCTAACCCACTGGTCCGTCGTATCACCCCGGGACTGCCGGTGCGCTTCGACTTCGGCGTCACGCTACCGGTGGATGAAATTCCGGGTGGTGAGCAGCAAATCGACGTGACCCTAGAGGAGATCCTGTTTTCTCCGGGCAGTGCCGAGGTCCGCGATGCGTATCTCCCGGCGATTGAAGAGCTGCGCGGCAAGTTGATCCAGTACGACGGCGGCAAAGTCGCCATCGTCGCCAGCGGTGGGTTTACTGCTGACGGCAAGGATTTGGCGTTGGCACGCGCTACCGCTATCAGGGCCCTGTTGCTCGAGACGCTGCCGGAAGACATGGCGAGAAAGACGACGATCGCGGTGAGCGAGGACGCAGCGGCAGAGAGCGGCACCCTGGTCGGATTCAAGGGCGATGAAGTGCTGCTGGGCACGGTGCTTTTTGATACCGACAAGTCCGAGATCAGACCGCAGTTCAGGTCGTTGATCGAGGAGGTTGCCGCGAAGGTTGAGCAGCGCGGAGGCGGCACGGTCGTTCTGGTTGGACACACCGACGTGCGTGGCTCCGCCGAATACAACCTCGCGCTGGGCCTTCGCCGGTCCACTGCGGTCTACAAGGCAATTGCCGAACACCTGAGCCCCGGGGTCCGCGCCGGTTTGCGGGTGGAATCCAGTAATGACGCGGCAGCCCCTGCCGCCGGCAACAAGTGAGGGGCGGACGATGACCATGCAAATGAAGCTGTTGGATTACACCTTGATCACCCTGCTCGCGGGCATGGCCGGGACCGCCGCTGCACAACAGGCTCCCGCTGCCGGCGAAACAGCCGCGCCACCGGCAGTCGAGTGCAAGCAGGACGGTTGCTGGACGGACGACGGCTTGCTGTTCAAGCTGCGCACCAAGGGACGCGTCGATCCGGTCACTGAAGGCACCGATGTGCGTTCGACGTCGGAGGCACTGGAGCCGGACCGACGAGTGTCTGTGGGACTGCTCTCGTCCGGCAAGGCGCGGGTATCCGGAAAGTTCAGTATGGAGCTGCCCAACGGTGGCCTTGTCTGGGCGACTGAAGATCCCACGCTGGGTCTGCCAGAGTTGTCGATCTCCGCGCCCTCTATGGTCGCGTTTGATGGTGGGCGGATCACCCAGCCGGTATCGTTCTTCGTGCGCAGCAACTACCCGGCCTTTATCGACCGCTACGAGCTGACGATCTATCGCGCTGCTGACGGTGACCTGATCGAGCCCCTCGCACAGATGCCGATCGACGTCGCTGCTGTCTCCAGCATGGAGTGGGATGGCGCGTTGCCGTCGAAATTCCGTTACCGCAAGGGCGACGAACTCGTCTACGTCCTGCGTGCTTATGACAAGGACGGTCGCTCCGACGAAACCATGCCGCGTACCTTGCAGCTGGTCAGCCCGGAAGAGTCAAGCAGGGGTGCAAGTCAGCTTCGCGAGAGTGTCGAGAGGTCACTGGGCACGACCATGAGCATCGAGCAGGCGCAGCGGCAGAGTCTCGTGGATCAGCTGTTTGCCGGGGACGGACTGCGTCAGCAGAACATCCCGCTCCGCGGCTCTCGCATCCGACTGCAGGGACGGAACCTGCCACAGGGTTACTCGCTGAAAATCAACGGCAATCAGTACCCGGTGGACCTTGAGCGCAAGTTCGTCGCCGAGTATCTCGCACCTGTCGGTCAGCATTCCTTCCAAGTTGAGCTTGCGGGAGGCGCCGGTGAGCCACTTCGGCACACTCTGGATGTCGACGTGTCGGGCAAGTACGTGTTCGCGGTCGCGTTGGCGGATGTAACTATTTCGGAGAACAGCGTCAGCGGGTCTGCCACGCCGTTCGACAACGATCGCCGCTATCAGGACGATGTACTGGCCGATGGCCGACTGACGTTCTACGCCAAGGGCAAGTTTGACGGTAGGTATCTGGTTACCGCGCAGGCGGACACCACTCAGCGCGACGTAAAGCAGCTTTTCTCCGGCTTCACCCGCGCCATCCCGCAGGATATCTTCCGCCGCCTCGATCCGGACATGTACTACCCGGTTTACGGTGACGACTCCACTACCTACCGCGACGTCGACACGATGGGCCGTTTCTACCTGCGTGCTGACTGGGACAAGAACCAAGCGCTGTGGGGCAACTACAGCACCGGCTTCACCGGTACCGAGTACGGTCAGTACGTGCGGTCGCTCTACGGCGCCGCGCTCGATTGGCGCTCGATGGCCAACAACGTGTGGGGCGATCCGTCCCGCCAGCTGCGAGTCTTTGGCGCCGAGGCGCAGACCGCGTCGGGCCACAGCGAGTTCATCGGGACCGGCGGCAGTCTGTACTACCTTCGCCACACCGACGTCCTGCCAGGCTCGGACCTGGTCGTTCTCGAGGTCCGCGATCGCACTACCGGCCGTGTGGAGAACCGAATATCGCTGACGCGTGGTGCCGATTACGAAATCGACGAGTTGCAGGGCCGGCTGTTGCTGACACGTCCGTTGGCCCAGCTGACACGGGAGAATATCCCGACGTTGACCCGTGACCATCCTCTGGATGGCTTCGAGCAACGGCTGTTGGTTGATTACGAGTGGGTGCCGACAAGCTTCGACGCCGACCAGGTCGCCGCAGGCTTCCGTGGCAAGCACTGGTTTGGCGACCACGTCGGGCTTGGCCTGACTTATGTCGACGAGAGTCGTGCCGGTGACGATTACACATTGGCCGGTGCCGACCTGACCTTGCAGGCAGGCAAGGGCACCTTTGTCAAGCTGGAGCACACCCGCACCGAGTCCACCAGCGCGCCGGTGTTCTTCTCCGACAACGGTGGTTTCACCTTCACTCAACTCAATCCGGTCGGTCCGCGCACCGGCGAGGCAAGTGCAATCGAGGCCCGGATGAACTTCAAGGAGCTGGGTGTTACCGAGCAGGATTGGAGCACCGGAATGTGGTGGCGCCAAGTGGACGCAGGCTACTCGGTGTCGCGTTTCGACACCGGTGCCGACATTGAAGAATATGGCGCAGAGCTGGCGGGTCAGTTGACCCAGTCGCTTGGGATCTACGCTCGTGTGAGCCGCGCCGAGCGAGCCGGTGAGAGTCTGTCCCAGGCCCAGCTGACCAGCGAGTGGCGGATCAATGATGCCCGCACCCTCAGCGGAGAGTTGCGACGCGTGGATGAGAAGCGCGGCAGCGGCGACGCCAGCGGCACGCTGGGGGCAGTGAAATATTCCCAGCGGGTGGGCGCTGCGTTGGAGCTTTACGGCACCGCCCAGCTGACACTCGACGACGACGGTGGTCGCTATGCCGACAACGATGCGCTCACCCTCGGCGGCAAGTACCTGTTTGGCAACCTGTCGACGGTAGGTGCGGAAGTCACCACAGGTGATCGTGGTGATTCGGCTCAAGTGGATGCGGAGTACCGCATCGACACCGATCATAGCTTGTACGGCGCCTACACCTATTCGACCGATCGAACCGAATACGACCCGCTGTTCAACACTAATCGCCAAAACGGTTGGACACTTGGTCAGCGTTGGCGCTTGTCCAACCAGGTCAACCTGTTCAACGAGAGCCAGTTCCTGAAGACACCCAGCGCATTCGGACTGGCTCATACGTTCGGCATGGACTTCTATCCGGCTCAGGGCTGGAATCTTGGCTTCACGCTGCAGGAAGGTGACCTGACCAACGCCGACGGCGACGGCATCGACCGACGTGCCATCAGTGTCAGCGGTGGGCGCACGTCGCCGGGCACCGACTGGCAGAGCAAGCTTGAATGGCGCCGCGACACAGGTGCCGAGCAGCGCGAGCAGTGGGTGGCCACCAACCGGCTGATGCACAAGGTCAACGAGAGTCTTAGCCTGGCCGCACGGGCGAACTACTCCGAGACCGACGACAAGCTCGATCCTTTGGCCGGAGCGCGTTTCGCTGAAGCCAATCTTGGCTTCGCCTACCGCCCTTGGGATAGCACCCGCTGGGGAATTTTCGGCCGTTACACCTATCTCTATGACCTGTCCACGCTGGGTCAGGTGGGCGGTGCGAACTACGACCAGCGCTCGCAGGTGCTGTCGCTGGAGGGCGTATACAAGCACGACCAGCATTGGGAATACGCCGCCAAGCTGGCCCGTCGCGAAGGCGAGGTCCGCTACGGTCGCAGCAGCGGTGCCTGGGCAGATTCCGCAACCACGTTCGCTGCTGGCCAAGTTCGCTACGAGTTGCTCGAGAAATGGCACGCATTGGCGGAGTACCGTTGGCTGGACGTCGACGCTGGCGGCACCAAACAGGGTTGGCTGGCGGGTGTCGATCGCGACATCAATCGTCACTTCCGGTTGGGTGTCGGCTACAACTTCACCGACTTCAGCGACGATTTGACCAACTTCGACTACGACCACAAGGGCTGGTTCATCAACCTTGTCGGTAGCTACTGATCTGACCACACCGGTTCACAGCTCCCCCTGCTGACCTGTGGCGGGAGCTGTGCAGTCGATCACCTGTGTGTGGGGGCGACGCACTGCCGCAGGCTTTCGGGGTATTGTGGCGGCGGCTGCAGAAGCTTTGGGATCGACACATCGACACCTTGCCGAAAAACTGCGTGTTATGAGCTCACCGCGCTTCCGAATTGACCAGCCTTGGAAAGCGATTAGGCGCTGGCTGGTCGACGTTCCTGTAGACGACCCGGTCGATCGCCGCAACGCTCCGATGCTGCAATTGATCTTGCTGCTCGTCGCAGTCCCGGTGCCATTGTTGTGGGCGTACCGAGTGTTTGGATCCGACGTTCCCTGGCGCAGCGGCGAAACGCTGGCGGTGTCGTTGAGCATGGCATTCTGCGGCTTTGCCGCCTTCAGCTTCTACCTGGTCCGTCGCGGCCGAATGCAGTGGGCCTTGTGGCAACTGATGGTGGTGGTGGCGCTGTCGGTAATCGCGTCGCACGTCGGCAGCGGCTTCGGCGGTAATCGCTTCGAACAGCCGGTTAACGCAGTGTGGCTGGTCATGGCGGGTCTGATGATTGGGCGCCGAGCATTGTGGATCATGTGCGCAGCGATTCTGTCCGCGTTTGCACTGGGCGTGCACTTTGACGTCGGTCAGGGCGAGCAACTCGATGGGATCGTCGTCGACGCAATCGTTAGTGGACTGATCTTCGTACTCATCGCCCTGGCGGTTGACCGTACTGCATCGGCGTTGCGCGAGAGTCTTGCCGCAGCGACGCTTCGCAGCAACGAACTTGCGCACGCCAACCAGCGGCTGCAAGCGGAGATCATCGAGCGCGAACAGGTGCAGGAGCAGCTGATCCACGCCCGGAAAATCGAGATGGTGGGGAGGCTGTCCAGTGGGATCGCCCACGATTTCAACCATCTGCTCGGATTGGTACAAGGTTACGCGGGGCGCGGCTTAGAAGCGTCGGAACCGGCCACCATGCGCGAGGCCCTGCTGGGAGTGGACGGCGTTTCCCGCCGCGCCGCGCAGGTTGCCAACCGACTGCTCGATTTCAGCCGCGCAGACGTTCGCTTGCTCAAGGACATTGACGTTGCTGCCGCATTGGAGGAGCTGCAGCCCATGCTGCGGCAGTTGCTGGCACCGGGAATTGGTATCGAACTGCAGCTGTCAGATGCGCCAGTTATGGCCCGTTTGGACCCGGCCCAGTTTGACCTGATGGTGTTGAACATCGCTTCCAATGCGGGCGACGCGATGCCCGATGGCGGCCACTTCACCATTGACGTGAGGGGCGGCGAAGATCAGGTGCATATCCGGTTCTCCGATACCGGGATGGGGATGACGGAACAGGTTCGTAGCCATTTACTGGAGCCTTTCTTTACCACCAAGCCGCGCGGCGAGGGTACGGGGCTTGGACTTGCTGTCGTCGCCGCGATGATCGGTGATGCCGGGGGCGCGATCTACGTTACGTCGGCGCCGGGTGAGGGCACAGAGGTTCGGATTCAACTCCCCATGGCAGCCGTTTCCCGTACGCCAGCTGCGGCGGACGTGCGGGCAGGCAGTACTCGGCTGCCCGGGATCAGTCCGGCGCTCGGGTGAGTGCTTCGATCCCATCGCACAGTCGGTCCCAAACCGCTACAGTACGGCGATGATTTCCAGGGCGCACCCGCATTTCCGCAATGCCGACACCGGTTGGCGATGGTGGCTTGTCGCCGTCGTTCCCGTCCCGTCGCATCCCGAGGAAATGCTGCATGTCCACGTCAGACACTCCGCAACACCAGCAGTACCAGAAGCACGTCGCTGACGGCCACACCCGCATCCCTGTGATGCGCGAGGTGTTGTCGGATCTGGACACCCCCCTTTCTGTCTACCTGAAGCTTGCCGACGGCCCGCACACCTACCTGTTCGAGTCGGTAGAAGGTGGAGAGCGTTTTGGCCGCTACTCGATCATTGGTCTGCCCGCACGTCGGGTGTATGCGTTTGCCGGTAACACGCTGTACGTCAGCGAAAACGGCGAGCTGGTCGAGGTGCGCGACGTGACCGACCCGTTCGCCGAGGTCGAACGTCTACGGTGTCAATATTCCGTGCCGAGCATTGACGGCCTTCCGGGATTTACGGGTGGCTTGGTCGGCTGGTTCGGCTTCGAGTGCATCCAATACATCGAACCGCGTTTGGCGGGTCCAGGACCGGACGGCGAATTCAAGCGCGATGAATTGGGCACCCCCGACATCCTGCTGATGCTCAGCGAAGAGGTGGCGGTTTTCGACAACCTCAAGGGTCGGTTGTATCTGATCGTGCATGCCGATCCGAGTGAGCCGCAGGCGTGGGCACGCGCAAATCGTCGCCTGGACCAGCTGGTACACCGGCTGCGCAGCAGCGGTACGACCTATCCGGAAACGCTGGACTCCAATGGACTGGAAGAGGCCGATTTCGTGTCTGGCTTTACCCGCGAGGGCTTCATCAAAGCGGTGGAGAAATCGCAGGAATACATTCGCGACGGCGACATCTTCCAGGTTGTGCTGAGCCAGCGTCTTAGTATTCCGTTCAAGGCACGCCCGGTGGATGTCTACCGCGCCCTGCGCGCCCTCAATCCGTCCCCCTATATGTACTTCCTCGACGTGGGCGACATGCAGGTGGTCGGCTCGTCGCCGGAGATCCTGGTGCGTCTGCAGTTCGACGAGGCAGGACAGGGCATGGTGACAGTGCGGCCGATTGCCGGCACCCGACCACGCGGCGCGACACCGGCCGAGGACGACGCATTGGAGGCCGAACTGCTGGCCGACCCCAAAGAGCGCGCCGAGCATCTGATGCTGATCGACTTAGGGCGCAACGATGTCGGTCGAGTCAGCCAGCCGGGCACGGTCGAGATCGGCGAGCAGTTCGTGATCGAGCGCTACAGCCACGTCATGCACATCGTCAGCGAAGTGACCGGCACACTGAAACCCGGTCTGTCCTATGCCGACGTGCTTCGTGCCACATTCCCGGCCGGTACCGTCAGCGGCGCACCGAAGATCCGGGCGCTGGAGGTCATTCGCGAGCTGGAGCCGGTCAAGCGCAATGTCTACGCCGGCTCAATCGGCTATCTGGGCTGGCATGGCGATGCTGATACCGCCATTGCGATCCGCACTGCGGTGATTCAGGACGGGCAACTGCACGTCCAGGCCGGCGCCGGCATTGTCCACGACTCTGACCCGCAGAAGGAATGGGAAGAAACCATGAGCAAAGGACGAGCGCTTTTTCGCGCCGTCGCTGAAGCGGCAAAGGGGCTCTGACGTGCTGCTGATGATCGACAACTACGACAGTTTCACCTGGAACCTCGTGCAGTATTTGCAGGTGCTTGGGGCCGAGGTGAAAGTGGTCCGCAACGATGAACTTTCGGTGCTCCAGATCGAGGCAATGGCCCCCGAGCAGATTGTGATATCGCCCGGTCCGTGTACGCCCGACGAGGCGGGTGTGTCGCTGGATGTGATCCGCCAGCTGGGCCCCCGAATTCCTCTGCTGGGCGTGTGTCTTGGCCATCAGGGTATCGGTCAGGTGTATGGCGGCCAGGTAGTGCGCGCCGGCCGGATCATGCATGGCAAGACCTCGCAGATCCGGCACCACGGCACCGGTGTCTTCCGCGGCCTGCCCGATGGCTACACCGCTACCCGATATCACTCGCTGGTGGTGGACAAGACCGCGATTCCAGACTGCCTGGAGGTCACGGCGTGGACCGAGAATGCGGACGGCTCGGTCGAAGAGGTGATGGGCCTGCGCCATCGCGAGCATCCGGTGGAAGGGGTGCAGTTCCATCCCGAGTCGATCCTGACCGAGCATGGCCACGCCCTGCTGAAGAACTTCCTCGACGGCTGAGGCCGCACCCACCAGAAAACGACGAGTTCTACCGATGCCCATCACCCCACAAGAAGCCCTGCAACGCACGATCGAACACCGCGAGATCTTCCATGACGAGATGGTGGATCTTATGCGGATGATCATGCGCGGTGAGGTCACTCCGTTGATGACCGCGGCGATCATGACGGGCCTGCGGGTCAAGAAGGAAACGGTCGGTGAGATCGCTGGCGCCGCGCAGGTGATGCGTGAATTCGCGCTGCCGGTGGACGTCGTCGATCGCACCCACCTGGTCGATATCGTCGGGACCGGCGGGGATGGTGCCAACACGTTCAACATCTCCACCGCCAGCATCTTCGTGATCGCAGCCGCCGGTGGTCGGGTCGCCAAACACGGTGGGCGCAGCGTGTCCTCCAAGTCGGGCAGTGCCGACGCGCTGGAGGCACTCGGCGCTGCGATCGAACTGACGCCGGCGCAGGTGGCCCAGTCCATTGCCGCCACCGGGATCGGCTTCATGTACGCGCCGCTGCACCACCCGGCGATGAAGGTCGTCGCCCCGGTCCGGCGCGAGATGGGAGTGCGCACGCTGTTCAATATTCTCGGCCCGCTGACCAATCCGGCCAGTGCGCCCAACATCCTGATGGGCGTGTTCCACGAAGACCTGGTCGGTATTCAGGTCCGTGTGCTCAAGAAGATGGGCGCGCAGCGCGCCCTGGTGGTGTGGGGACGCGACGGTATGGATGAGCTCTCACTGGGGGCCGGCTCGTTGGTGGGCGAGCTTCGCGACGGCAAGGTGCGCGAGTACGAACTGCACCCCGAAGATTTCGGTATCGCGATGTCGGCCAGTCGTAATCTGAAAGTCGACAGCCCGCAGGAATCGATCGCGATGCTGTGCGACGTGCTCGACAATCGGCCCGGCCCGGCCTTGGACATCGTGGTGCTCAATGCCGGCGCTGCGTTGTATGTGGCCGGCGTCGCCGACACCATTGCCGCTGGTATTGAGCGGGCACGTGAGGCAATTGCCTCGGGCGCGGCCCGCCGAAAGCTGGATGAATTTGTCGCTACTACCTGTCAGCTGGCGTCGGCATGAACCGCCACGAGCTGGCACTCCCCACTTCCCTTTTTTGCTTCCGAGCCACGTGCACGCCATGAGCGACATCCTCGACACCATCCTCGCCCGCAAGCACCAGGAGGTTGCCCAGCGCAGCCAGATCCGCTCGCTGGACAGCGTGCGCGCACGAGCTGAAGCACAGCCGCCCACCCGCGGTTTCGTCGATGCGCTCAAGCGCCGACATGCCGCTGGCGAGGCCGCGGTCATCGCCGAGATCAAGAAGGCGAGCCCATCCAAGGGGTTGATCCGCAAGGACTTCGACCCTGCCGCAATTGCCCGCAGTTACGAGGCCGGCGGCGCCGCGTGCCTGTCGGTGTTGACCGACGTCGACTTCTTCCAGGGCAGCAACCGGTATCTGGGCGAGGCTCGCTCGGCCTGCTCGCTGCCGGCGCTGCGTAAGGATTTCATTGTCGATCCGTACCAGGTTTATGAGGCGCGGATGATCGGTGCCGACTGCATCCTGTTGATTGTTGCGGCGCTGGAAGATGGGCCGATGATCGAGATGGCCAACCTCGCCCACGAGCTGGGCATGGACGTATTGATGGAGGTGCACGACATCGATGAGTTGGAGCGCGCCCTGCAAACCGATTGCGAACTCATTGGTATCAACAATCGCAACCTGCGCACGTTCGAGGTGTCGCTGGAGACCAGCATCGAACTGAAAGCTGTGATGCCCCCGGATCGGATCACGATCACCGAGAGCGGCATCGCTACCAGCGCTGACGTCGCTCGGATGCGCGAGGCGGGCATCGAGACCTTTCTGATCGGCGAGAGCTTCATGCGCGAGGCTGATCCGGGTGCCGCGCTGCGGCGCATGTTCGCGGTATGAGTGGCACTTCCACGCCCGATCACGACCAGGCGCCGCTGGTCGTATTTGATTTCGATCACACCCTGTACGACGGTGACTCGGGCAGTCACCTGTTTGCCTGGCTGATCCAGCGCAACTGGTGGCGGATTGCGCTTGCTGTGCTGATCGCGCCGATATTCGGGCCGATGGTTGCGTTTCTGCCGACCCGGCGCGCTGGGATATCAGGGTTTGTCTGGGCGGGCACGGTCGGTATACAGGGTCCGCGCACGCTGGATGTGTTGATTGACCGCTACGTGGTCCTGCATGCCGAACAGATCCAAACCCGCCTGCTACCAGTCGCATTGGACGTGTTCGCGCAGCACCGCAGTGCAGGCGATCAGGTCGTGGTCGCTACCGGTGCGCCGCCGGAGTTGGCGCGGGCCATCCTGGCCTTCGTAGCCCATCAGGACGTGCCTGTGGTTGGCACGCTGGTAGGTCCGCGCATGGGCGGTCTGGGCGCAGCGCGCCACTGCCATTTCAAGATGAAGATGACGATGTTGCGTGATGCGGGTTTTACCGCGCCGGTTGCGATGGCCTATTCCGACAGCAGCGCCGACCTGCCGCTGCTGCAGGCAGCGACGCGCCCGGTCGTGGTGAATCCCAAGGCCGGGCGGGTAGCGATGTTCCGCGATGTGCTGCCAGCGGGGACACCGATTCTCAACTGGGGCTGTCCGGGGCGCGCTGGCGACCCGGTTACTGAGCAGTAGTCGGGACCTCAGCGGGTCCCGTAAAGCACCACGGTCTTGCCGCGTGCGTGCAACTTGCCGTCGGCCTCGAGCTTCTTCAGCACCCGGCCGGCCATCTCGCGCGAGCAACCGACCAGACGTGACAACTCCTGGCGCGAGACGCGCAGCTGAGTACCGTCCGGATGGCTCATCGCCTCAGGCTCCCGCGCCAGATCGTGCAGGGCGCGGATGATCCGGTCGGTGACATCCAGGAATGCCAGTCGCCCGGCCTTGCGGCTGGTGTCGAGCAAGCGCTGGGAAATCTGCGCGGCGATCGAGTACAGCAGCTTCGGTGCATCGTCGGCCAGCCGCGTCAGCATCAGGTCATACAGGCGCTCATGGCCGATCTCTGCGAGCTCGCACGGCGTTCGCGTGCGCAGGATGACCTCTCGCTGATCGCTTTCCACGAACAGTCCGAGCTCTCCGACGAACTCGCCGGGGCCGAAATAGCCCAGCACGAGCTCCCTGTCATCGTCTTCCTCGGCAATGATGCTGACCGAGCCGGAAACGATGTAGTACAGGGTGCTGGCCGGATCGCCTGGACGGAATACGTCCGTGCGGGTCGGATAGCGCCGACGATGGCAGTGCGCCAGGAAGCGTTCGATCGTTGGGCCGTCAGGCGTAAGTGGGCTGTTCAATTTGCGCAATGCAGTCAATGTATTCACCGGGATGGCGAGATATTTGGAAAAGCGTGTTGTCGCACAGAATCGTGTTCAGGCAGCTTAGGGTGTAGTGGCGCTGAGTGGCAAATTTTGTCCTTCGATGGCAATTCAGGTGAACCATCACCTTGCTCGCATTTTCAACCGCAAGCCAATTGCCGCATAATCGCGCATCTTGTCATCTTTCGGATAAAGCCTAGTGGTCAAGCCGTTGCCGCGTTTGAGGTTGCAGGGTTTCAACAACCTTACCAAAGCGCTTTCGTTCAACATCTATGACGTCAGCTTTGCCTCTTCCGAAGAGGAACGGCAGCGCTACATCGAGTATATCGACGAAGAGTACAACGCCGATCGCCTGACCCAGATCCTTACGGATGTGGCGGACATCATCGGTGCCAACATCCTCAACATCGCTCGTCAGGACTACGACCCGCAGGGTGCATCGGTGACGATCCTGATCTCCGAAGAGCCGGTGATCGACAAGTCCGAGGCCAAGGGTGTGATCTCCGAGGCCGTGGTCGCGCACATGGACAAGTCGCACATCACGGTGCACACCTATCCAGAGACCCACCCGGACAGCGGTATTGCGACCTTCCGCGCAGATATTGATGTGGCGACCTGCGGCGTTATTTCGCCGCTGAAGGCGCTCAACTACCTGATCGAAACCCTTGAGTCCGACATCGTGGTGATGGACTACCGCGTGCGCGGCTTCACCCGCGACGTGAAAGGTAAGAAGCACTACATCGATCACCGGATCAACTCGATCCAGGACTACCTTGCCAAGAACATCAAGTCGCGCTACGAGATGCTTGACGTCAACGTCTATCAGGAGAACATCTTCCACACCAAGATGCATCTGAAGGACTTCGACCTGGATCAGTACCTGTTTGAGGAAAAGGCACGCAACCTGTCCTTCAAGGAGCGCATGAAGATCGAGTCGCGGCTCCGGCGCGAGATCGAAGAGCTCTACCACGGGCGTAATCTGGTCGACTGATCCCGTGCGAGCGGGCGCAGCATGCAAAAAGGCCGGCAATGCCGGCCTTTTTCTATCGTGCTTTCTACGTTCCCGGTGGTCAGACCCGGTAGGCGATCGCCTTCATCACGCGTGAGGCGGCAGACATGACCGTCGGGATCGGCGGCGGCAGGGTGCGCGCTCCGGCGGCCTCGGCATTGTCGGCATGGCGAGCCTCGTCAACTTTCATGACTTCCAGGATCGCCCGGCTGCGCACGTCGGCCGCCGGCAGCGATGCCAGATTCTCGTCGATGTGGGTTTCCACCTGGCGCTCAGTCACGACCACGAAGCCCAGGTTCCAACCATCGCCGCGCAGCCCGGCAAGCACGCCGATCGCAAAGCTGCTGCCGTACCACAGTGGATTGAGAAAGCTGGGGCGGTCTTCCAGCTCACGCAGTCGGTCAGCGCACCAAGCAAGGTGGTCGGTTTCTTCCTGCGCTGCTTCCAGCAGGTGACTACGGGTGGCCGGATCGCGTGCGACCGCTGCTTGGCCGCAATAGAGGGCTTGTGCACATACCTCACCCACATGATTGACCCGCATCAGGCCGGCAGAGTGCCGGCGCTCGGACTCTTCCAGCACGACATCGGGTTTGTCCACAGCCGGGTTGGGCCGCATGGCAGCAGGACTGCCCAGTACGGTTTCCAGCGCACGCTGGGCGTCGTCGATCAGGCGGTCAATTCGGGTCAGGCGTCGGGTAGTGTCCATGCAGCGCAGTTTACCGTTGTGGGCCGGCGTCAGGGGCCAGCGAAATGTCGGGTGCGCTGCTTGTGATCAGTGCGTTGGCGAGGAATTCTAATGGGTGCTGCACCGGGAGTGCGGTACCGTTGCCCAGATGCAGGCGGCAGCCGATGTTGGCGGTGAGCAGTCGACTGGCGCCGCTGGTCGCCAGCTGGTCGAGCAGCGGCTGGCGGTATTCATTGGCGCGGGAAGGATCGGTCAGCATCTGGCTGCCCGCGGCGCCGCAGCATCCAAAGCCCGTATCGACCTCGACTACCGTCAGCTCCGGGATCCGGGCCAGCAAACGCCGAAGTGCCGGTACGGTGCCGCTCACATTGCGCTGGGTGCACGGCAAGTGCAGCGCAACACGCTCTGGGCGCGGCTGGAAGACCAGTCGATCGCGCTGCGCGTCGAGCATCGCAAGCGCGTCCAGTGTCACGCCGTCGACGGCAGACGCGACCGCTCCATGGCAACCGCTCGCCAGAGTCAGCACGTGCGAATGGCCGGCGAATGCCACCTTATTGCAGGTAGCCAGTCGCTCCGCGCCTTCGAGATTGCCGGCGTGCGCGTGCAGGTTGCCGCAACAGGTTTGCCCAGCCGGAGTTTCCAGCGGAATCGACAGCACCGCGCACAGCCGTGAAAGCGCCGCGCGTGCCGGAGCCTCGTATGGCTCGGCAATGCAGCCGACAAACACGGCCATCGCATCGGGCTGCTGACCGGTCGCGATGGGTGGCTTGCCACCTGGTGCGGGTGACGGCGGCGCAGGCAGTACCCGCAGCCGCTGAGGAATCATCGGATGGAGGCGTCGGTAAATTCCAAGCACCAGCGACAGAAGTCGGGGGCGGGCTACCAGTGCTTCCAAACCCCTCTGCATTACCTCGGCGCCGCGCCGCAAGCGTTGCCGGCCGCGTGCGGACACCAGTAGCGCGTCATACTCGACCCCGGCGGGGCAGACGGCTTCGCAGCTGCGGCACCCGAGACAATGATCCAGATGCGAGTCGCCGAGTTGTGTGGCCGGTATTGTGTCCAGTGCCCAGGCCTTGACGAGTGCAATCCGGCCACGTGGAGACTCTGCTTCGAGCTTATCGCGGCCGTAAGTAGGGCAGACCGGCAGACATAGTCCGCACTGAACACACCGGTCGGCCATTGCGACCAACGGATCGGTGGCAAGCGGGCGGGTAGCGGCGGGCATGGCCGAATGCTAGCATGTGCGGCTCGATGGCTTGCGCTGTGTTGCGGCGCCCGCTATCATTCCGCCTCTTTCGTTCCACACCACAACGCGCGGTGAAGTTCCGGCACATTTCCTGTAAAGGCAAACGTGAGCGGAATCAGCCCGGCAAGGTACCCAAGAAGATCAGTCATGAAGACATTTAGCGCCAAGAACGAGACCGTCCAGCGTGACTGGTACGTGGTCGACGCCTCCGGCAAGACCCTGGGCCGCCTGGCCGTTGAGCTAGCCCGCCGCCTGCGTGGCAAGCACAAGCCGGTTTACACCCCGCACGTCGATACCGGCGACTACCTGGTAGTCATCAACGCCGAGAAGATCGTGGTCACCGGCAACAAGCTGACTGACAAGATGTACTACCGGTTCACCGGTTACATTGGCAACCTGAAGTCCGAGACCCTGGGCCAGGCGCTTGAGCGCCACCCGGAGCGTGTCATCGAGACCGCGGTCAAGGGCATGCTGCCGAAGAATCCGCTCGGTCGCGCCATGTACCGCAAGCTCAAGGTCTACGCAGGCCCCGAGCATCCGCACACTGCCCAGCAGCCGCAGCTGCTGGATATCTAAGGTCAACGACATGGCAATCCAGCAGAACTACGGCACCGGCCGCCGCAAGTCCTCCACAGCCCGCGTGTACCTGCGCAAGGGTGAGGGCAAAATCACCATCAACGAGCGCACGATCGAAGAGTTCTTCGGTCGCGAGACCGCCCGGATGATCGTGCGTCAGCCGCTTGAGCTGACCCAGTCGACCGATAAGTTCGACGTCAAGGTCACTGTCACCGGTGGCGGCACGACCGGTCAGGCCGGCGCGATCCGCTTGGGCATCTCCCGTGCGCTGGTCGAATACGACGAGTCGCTGAAGAGCGAACTGCGCAAAGCAGGCTTCATGACCCGTGACGCCCGCGAAGTCGAGCGAAAGAAGGTCGGCCTGCACAAAGCACGTCGCGCAACCCAGTTCTCCAAGCGCTAATAATCCAGATAGTCGGGTTTTTTGCGTTACAATCTGTTCCATAGCCCCGTCGCCAAGCGGTAAGGCATCTGCCTCTGACGCAGACATTCGGTGGTTCGAATCCATCCGGGGCTGCCATATAACGAAGAACCCGCCCTTGTGGCGGGTTTTTTGTTGCCTGCGCGCAGGCGGTTACAATTGAAACTATCGCGCCACGGCGCCGTACTCAGGAGTTGACGATGAAGCTTGGATCCCTCAAGGAAGGCGGCCGCGACGGCTGTCTGGTGGTTGTCTCGCGTGATATGACTCGCGCAGTGCGTGCCACCGGCATTGCCGACATTCTGCAGCGCGCGCTGGAGGATTGGAGCAACATCGCGCCGCGTCTGAATACGCTGTACGAGGCGCTCAACGCCGGTACCGCCGAGGGTGCCTTCGACCTGGATCCAGCCGAGCTGGCAGCGCCACTGCCACGGGCCTATGAGTTTGTTGACGGCAGCGCTTACCTGCCTCACGTCGAGCGCGTACGCCGCGCCCGGGGTGCCGAAGTCCCGGAGAGCTTCTATTCCGATCCGCTGATGTATCAGGCGGTGAGCGCCGGCTTCATGGGACCGCGTGATCCAGTCAGGGTCACCAGCGAAGAGTTCGGCATTGACCTTGAAGCTGAGCTGGTCGTCATCACCGACGACGTGCCGATGGCGGTGAGCGCAGAGGGCGCGGCCAGTCACATCCAGCTGATCGGGCTGGTCAATGACGTGTCATTGCGTAACTTGATTCCCGGCGAGCTGGCCAAGGGCTTCGGCTTCCTGCAGGCCAAGCCGCGCTCCGCGTTGAGCCCGGTGTTTGTGACGCCCGACGAGCTCGGAGATGCCTGGCGCGATACCAAGGTCCATCTGCCGATGCTGACCCACGTCAATGGCAAATGGTTCGGCGCGCCGCAGGCGGGCGTCGACATGCAATTCAACTTCGCCCAGCTGGTCGCCCATGCCGCTCGCACGCGCCCACTCTCGGCCGGCACCATCGTTGGGTCGGGAACCATTGCCAACGAGGACACCACCTTGGGCGCATCGTGCTTTGCAGAGCTGCGCACGGTCGAAGCGCTGCGTGATGGCAAGCCGAGCACGCCGTTCATGTCGTTCGGTGATACCGTCCGAATCGAAATGCTCGATTCCGAAGGCAGCAGCATCTTCGGCGCCATCGAGCAACGCATCGAACGCCAGGACGGCTGATTCTGCTCTCGCCGGGAAGTGACTTGATCGTCACCTCCCGGCGCAGATCACGTAACCCATGGACGGGAGGATCCGTATGCAGATCGAAACCGGGAGAGAGCACGTGGCCGATCAACTGGCGTTGTATTCGTACTGGCGATCGAGCGCGGCCTATCGGGTGCGTATCGGGCTGAACCTGAAAGGCCTCACGTACCAGACGATACCAGTGCATCTGGTGCGCGATGGCGGCCAGCAACATAGCGAGGCCTATCGGCAGCTCAACCCGCAGGAGCTGGTGCCGGTACTCAAGCATGGCGACCGGGTCATGCGGCAGTCGGTGGCAATCCTCGAATACCTTGATGAGACGTGGCCCAGTCCGCCGTTGCTGCCGACGGCCAGTCGCGACCGGCAGCGGGTGCGGGCAGTGGCTCAGGCGCTGGCCTGCGATATCCACCCGCTGAACAACCTGCGCGTGCTGCAGTACTTCGACCGCACATGGAACGTGCCACAGCCCGAGCGCGAGGAATGGATACGCCACTGGGTTGCCGATGGTTTCGCCGCAATCGAGACGATGCTCAACGACCATCCGGCGACTGGCACGTTCTGTGAGGGTGACACGCCGGGTCTGGCCGATTGCTGTTTGATACCGCAGATGTACAACGCACGCCGGTTCGGCGTGGATCTTGAGCCGTATCCGACCCTGGTCAGGGTCGAAGCGGCCTGCATGGCGCTACCGGAGTTCGATGCCGCACGTCCGGAAAACCAGCCCGACGCACCCTCGCCGGACCCTGTGGCCGGCTGAGAGTGCGCGGTGGCGCAGCGCCGTCGCGTCAGAACACCGACGCGTAGGGGTCGTGCTCGGCATTGGCGCCTTCGGAAAGACGGAACTTGAGTGCCAGTCCCTCGCGCGAATCGGCGGCCTGCAGTGCTTCGTCGATGTCGATCCTGCCTTCCTTCTGCATCCGGAACAGGCACTGGTCAAAGGTTTCGATGCCATCCTCCAGTGACTCGTCCATCGCCTGCTTGATCTCATGGATCTGACCACGCCGGATCAGGTCGCGGATGTGCGGGGTGTTGATCAACACTTCCGACGCCGGGACCCGTCGACCGTCAACACCGATCACCAAGCGTTGGGAAATCACCGCCTTCAGGTTCAGTGACAAGTTCATCAGGACGTTCTTGTGAGCGGCCTCGGGGAAGAAGTTGAGGATGCGCTCAATGGTCTGGTCGGCGTTGTTGGAGTGCAGCGTGGCCAGGCAGAGATGGCCGGTCTCGGCAAACGCGATCGCGGCTTCCATCGTCGTCTGATCGAGGATTTCGCCGATCAGGATCACGTCCGGCGCCTCACGCATCGCGTTCTTCAACGCGCTATGGAAGTCGTGGGTGTCCAATCCGACCTCACGCTGGTTGACCAACGATCGCTTGTGCCGGTGCAGGTACTCGATCGGGTCCTCAATGGTGAGGATGTGGCCGGCGACGCTGCTGTTGCGGTGGTCGATCATTGACGCCAGCGTGGTCGACTTGCCTGAGCCGGTAGATCCGACGATCAGGACCAGTCCGCGTGGCTCAAGAATGATGTTCTTGAGCACCTGCGGCAGCTGGAGCTCCTCGATCGAGGGGATCACGCTGCGGATCGCGCGGATCACCATGCCCACTTCACCGCGCTGCTTGAACACGTTGATGCGGAAGCGGCCGGCGTCCGGCAGCGAATACGCCATGTTGAGCTCAAGCTCGCGCTCGAACTGCGGAACTTGGCCATCACCCATCAGCGAGTAGGCGATTTTCTTGACCATGCCCGGCGGTAAGCCGGTATTGCCCAACGGATGCAGCCGGCCTTCGATCTTGATGTACACCGGCGCGCCGGTGCTCAAGAACATGTCCGACGCATTTTTCTCCGTCATCAGCTTGAGGAAGTAGCCGATGTCCATGTGCGCATTCTCCGTTGATCTGACAGCGTCATTGCAACTATGACGTGCGATTGACCACAATGGCCGGGCGATAGACTACCGCCACGGCTACCCATATGCATTCAAGCTTCTCACAAATTCGCCGCCTGCTAGCGGGCACAGTTCTCGCTTGCGCTCTCGCGGCATGCGTGACCCTTCCTCCACCTACCAACGAACTGGCGGCCGCGCGAGCGGCGGTATCCAAAGCCACCGATGCGGACGGCGACCAGTACGCCAGTGATCAGCTTGCGCTGGCACGTGATGGTCTCAGTCGCGCGCAGGTGGCACTGTCAGAGGGGCGCAATGATGTGGCCCGTTCTCTGGCCCACGCAGCCAACGCGGATGCTGACCTCGCGACGGCCTTGAGTAATCACGCAAAAGCCGCCGCCGAGTTGGCCCATCGCCAGAACGAAGTCAGGCAATTACGTGACCGCCTGCAAGGAGCGACCAGCCGATGACTACTTCCAATTTCCTGCGCAGCGCAGCGGTCGGGCTAGTGCTGGCAACAGCCCTCGCTCCGGTCCAGGCGCAGCAGCGTGAGGACGCGGGCACCGCCGAGCTGGGTCGCAAACTGGCCGAGCTGGAAGCCAACCCCGACTACGCCAACGCAGCGGCGTTCGAGCGGCTGCAGGCGCGCCAAGCGGTCGACGCGCTCGCCAGCACCCGCCAGAGTTTGTACGAGGCGGCGTACTACGTTGCCGACCGCCGCGTGCAGATTGCCGAGCTGGCGGCTGATACCGCAGCAAAGCAGCAGCAGATCCGCGACTTTGACCGCGAGCGAAGCGAATTGCTGCTCGAGGCCAGTCGTCGCGATGCAGCCACTGCCCGCGCCGAGGCAGAGCGCCTGCGCATCGAGGCGCAAGTACGCGCTGAGGAAGCGGAGCGACTGAGGCTGCAGTCGCAGACTGACGCAGACGCCATGGCGGATGTTGAGACGGCACTGAAGGACGTAGCCGGCGCGCAGACGGCGCGTCTGAAGGCAGCCAAAGCACGAGAGGCGGAGCTGGCTCGCCAGGAAGCCGAACTGCTGCGCGGCACATCGCCCAAACCACCGAAGCCGAAAAAATAGCGTTGCCGCGAGGAGCCCCGAGTTTGTCAAAATATCGTTTGTTGTCAGTGGTTTAGTTACGCAAGCACTGGTGCGTCAGGCTTTGGTGAGGTCGGGACTCAACCCGGCACAATTGGACGCGCGGGCATCCTTGTCCGGCATGGGGCGGGGGAGTAGGGTCGGTAGTCCGGGTGGTCGATTCCCACCCGGCTATGAGCCGTAGATGAGCCACTCCCCCAGATCTCCCGGGGCGTTTGTCCAAGTGCTGAAGGAGGCTTCAATGTTTGATGATCAGTCGCAGCCCGAAATCGAAGCGTTGATAGGTGCCAACCGCGAGTTCAGGCAGTTGTACCAACGCCACAGAAAGCTAGACAAAAAGGTGATGGATGCCGAGTTGGGCGTGCTGCCCATCGGCACCACGACACTGGCACAGATGAAACGCGAGAAGCTCGCGGCCAAGGATCAGCTAGTCAGGATGTACGCCGCACAGGCGAACTGAGTCGGGTGCAAGGCCGACGCCGGTTGCCACCTCCCACCTCCCCCGGCTTCCGGCGCCGGCATCCCTTAGAATCACGGGTCAGCCGTATCCATCGGCCAAAGAGACCCGTTAGCCGCATGCAAATCGCCAATTCCGTACTCGACCTGATCGGCAACACGCCGATCGTCAAGGCGCAGCACCTGGATACGGGTGTGTGCGAGCTGTATTTCAAGCTGGAATCGCAAAACCCCGGTGGCTCCATCAAGGACCGCATCGGCTTGAGGATGATCGAAGCGGCCGAGGGCAGGGGAGACATTTCGCCTGGCGACACGTTGGTCGAAGGCACCGCCGGCAACACCGGGCTGGGCCTAGCACTGGTCGCGCAGCAGAAGGGCTACAGCCTGATCCTCGTGGTTCCCGACAAGATGAGCCGGGAAAAGATCTTCAACCTCAAGGCGATGGGCGCGAAGGTCGTACTGACCCGGTCCGACGTCGCCAAAGGCCATCCGGACTACTACCAGGACCTCGCCGCACGTATCGCCAGCGAAACCCCGGGCGCGTATTTCATCAACCAGTTCGGCAACCCGGACAATCCGGACGCTCACGAACTGGTGACTGGTCCGGAGATCCTCGCCCAAATGGCGGAAGTCGGTGGTCTGGATGCGATCGTTTTCGGCTGCGGTAGCTCCGGCACCATGACCGGACTGTCGCGCTGCTTTGCTGAGAAGTCACCGCATACCGATTTGATCTTGGCGGACCCGGTCGGCTCGATCCTGACCGAGTACATCAATGAGGGCACCCTCAGCGACAAGTCCGCAAGCTGGATGGTCGAAGGTATCGGTGAGGATTTTCTGCCGTCCATTTCAGACTTCACCCGCGTCAAGCACGCCTATGCGATCAGCGACAAGGAAAGCTTCCTGACCGGGCGCATGTTGTTGGAGAAGGAAGGCATCCTCGGCGGCTCTTCCACGGGAACCCTGCTGGCAGCCGCACTGAAGTACTGCGCCGCCCAGACCGTTCCAAAGCGCGTACTGGTGTTTGTCTGCGACACCGGCAACAAGTATCTGTCGAAGATGTACAACGACTACTGGATGCTCGACAACGGCTTTATCGAGCATGAGCGCCACGGTGACCTGCGCGACCTGATCGCGCGTCCGTTCTGCCGCAGCGAGACCGTGGTGATAGGCCCAGATGATCTTTTGGTTACCGCCTACCAGCGTATGAAGCTTCATGACGTCAGCCAACTACCTGTGATGCGTGGCGACCAAGTAGTCGGGATCCTCGACGAATCGGATCTCTTGCTGCACGTCTATGGCTACGAGGCGCGCTTCCGAGATCCCGTCTCCGCGGCGATGGTCAGCGAGCCCCGTACGATCGACATGAGTGAGCCGGTCGCATCGTTGTTGCCCATCTTTGAGAGTGGACACGTGGCGCTGGTTGCCGACGGCGACGCGTTCCTTGGATTGATTACCCGTATCGACTTGCTGAACCATCTCCGACGCCGGGTCGAATAACGGGGACAGCGCGCGCGGGACACGGTGATAAGCTTACTGGCCGTCTCGTCGTGGTTATGGAAGGCCTTCAATGAGCATCGACAATTCCGATTCGGCTGACCGAAAGGTCGGCCTTGGCACGCTTGCCATTCATGCGGGACAGTCTCCGGACCCCAGCACTGGCGCGGTCATGACACCGATCTACGCGACTTCGACCTATGTCCAGTCGAGTCCCGGTGTGCACCAGGGGTTTGAGTACTCGCGCAGCCATAACCCGACTCGCTTCGCGTACGAGCGCTGTGTCGCCGCACTCGAAAGTGGCACCCGCGGATTCGCATTCGCATCAGGACTGGCCGCGACTTCGACCATCCTGGAGCTGCTTGACACCGGCAGCCACGTCATCGCCATGGACGACGTGTACGGAGGTACCTACCGCTTGTTCGAGCGGGTTCGCCGCCGTAGTGCGGGTCTGGACTTCAGCTGGGTCGACCTCAGCGATGCCGCCGCGTTCGAAGCCGCAATCCGCCCCGAGACCAAGATGGTCTGGATCGAGACCCCGACCAATCCGCTACTGAAGCTGGTCGACATCTCCCAGATCGCCGCAATTGCCCGCAAGCGTGGCTTGATCGTGGTTGTAGACAACACCTTCAGCTCTCCGATCCTGCAGCGTCCGATCGAGCATGGCGCGCACATCGTCATGCACTCTGCGACCAAGTACCTCAACGGCCACTCCGACATCGTTGGCGGTATGGCCGTGGTCGGCGATGACGCCGAACTGGCCGAGCAGATGGCGTTCCTGCAGAACTCGATTGGCGCGGTGCAAGGCCCGTTCGACAGCTTCCTCGCACTGCGTGGCTTGAAGACCCTGCACCTGCGCATGAAAGCGCATTGCGAGAATGCGCACGCATTGGCCGAGTGGCTTGAGAAACATCCGGCGATCGACAAGGTGATCTACCCCGGATTGGTGTCGCATCCCCAGCACGAACTGGCTAAGCGCCAGATGGATGGGTTTGGCGGCATGGTGTCGATTTACATCAAGGGCGGCCTGGAAGCAGCTACGCGTTTCTGCGAGCGCACCAAGCTGTTCGCATTGGCCGAGTCGCTCGGTGGCGTCGAAAGCCTGGTGAACCACCCCGCCATCATGACGCATGCGTCGGTCCCAGCTGAGCGACGGGCGGAATTGGGAATTACCGACAATCTGGTGCGACTGAGTGTGGGCGTCGAGAACATCGCCGACCTTACCGCGGAGCTGGAACACGCACTGCGCGACAGATAAGTTGCCTGCAATGAATCTCACATATTCTGACCTGCTGTCTTGAGCGCCGACTGGATTGCTCGGTCACGCGTACGCGTGGTCATGGCGCTGATCGGGATGTTTTCATCGATCAAACCACGACCCGGCCTTCGAGCCATTTTCAGGTTGTTTCCGCGCAGGCTCCGAGAGGTCATATCGATGGCCTTGGCTGGGCAAGTCGTGACGGTGGCGCACTTTGCGTCCCTGCCGGCATGCCGGATACCTGAGGGCGCTTCTACGCGATCTAACGCCCCAACGCCGGACCGGACCTCTCCCAACCAGTGTGGGTCGCAGGGGGTCAACATCTTCGGCTATCTCCGCGGCCAGTTCGGGTTGGGTGAAAGCGCGCGCATGTACGCGCGGAGCCTGCTTGAAGCAGGCTACCCCGTAGCCCTTGTTGATATCGACCTTGACCTTCCGCACGGGCTTGATGATCCAAGTCTCGAGGCTCATATCGGGCTGACGGCGCCGTACGCGATCAATCTGATCTTCGTCAATCCTGATTATCTCCAGCGGGCCTTGGACGAAATCGGGAACCAGCGGCTGGAGGGCCGCTATACAATCGGATGTTGGTTCTGGGAGCTCGAGAGCATCCCTGATGAATGGCTTTGGGCGCTTGATGCGGTTGACGAGATTCTCGTGGCTTCCACGTTTGTGGAGGCCGCTATAAAGCGCGTGACCGACAAGCCAGTAACTCTCGTGCCGCTGCCGATCTTTGATGTGGCTGATGCGGGCGTACGACGCAGCGAATTCGGGCTTCCCGCCAATAAATATCTTTTCCTCACGACCTTCGACTTCCACTCTTCGATTCATAGAAAGAATCCGTATGCAGTTGTGGAGGCTTTCCAAGAGGCTTTTCCTGCCGACCGAGACGATGTTTGCCTCTTGGTGAAGTCCAGCAATGGCTATCAACACCCCGAACGACTTCATCAACTACTCTCGTGTGGAGTTGATGATCCTAGGATACTGGTGCGGGACCAAGTGCTTGGGCGGGCGCATTTACAAGCCCTGCAGCGCTGTACAGATGCGTATATATCCCTTCATCGTGCCGAAGGTTTCGGATTGGGGCTTGCCGAGTGCATGGCCTTGGGTAAGCCTGTAATTGGCACCGCCTGGTCGGGAAATACCGACTATATGTCGTCGGAAAACAGTTGTCTTGTCGAATACACACTAGTAAATGTGTTGCCTGGAGAGTATCCGCATAATCAGGGTGCGCTATGGGCGCAACCCGATATCAGTCACGCGGCTGTATTTATGCGGGAACTGGTCGACGATGCCGGATTTTCCAAGGAACTCGGTGAGAGGGCGTGCTCCGATGTCAGACGTGAGCTATCCCCGGCACTGGTTGCCGATAAACTCATTGCCAGATTTGGCGTGGTGCTCGGGAGCAAAGGTGAGGAAAATTGAGGGTTGCCGCCTCCTTACCCGAAACCTCGGGACGCGCATCGGAAATAAGTAACGTCAGTTGATTGTTGAATGCGGTATTGAATTCGTCAGCGCGGTGCGCCTAGCCCGCGTTGTCACACAAGGACACAGAATGCAGAGCTCACTTTTCGCCGCGGCTTGGCGATACCGGCGATTCGTCGTCTCCTCAGTCGTGAATGACTTTCGTAGCAGGTTATCCAGAAGCAAGCTGGGCACTGTGTGGATTGTCCTGCATCCGCTGGCGCAGGTGCTTATTTTTGCGACGATTCTTTCCAGCGTTCTTGCAGCGCGCCTGCAGGGTATCGACAATAAGTATGCATATGCGGTGTATCTGGTATCCGGAATTCTTTGTTGGAGTCTCTTCGCGGAGATAGTTCAGCGATGCCTTACGGTTTTTATTGATAATGGTTCGCTGCTCAAGAAGATGCAGTTTCCGAGAATCGCCCTACCACTGATTGTGGTTGGTTCATCGCTGGTGAGTAACGTCGCGTTGCTGCTGGCAATACTGCTTATTTTGCCCGTCCTAGGTTTTTATCCGACGCTCGCTTGGATTTGGATACCCGTGTTGATGGTTTTGACGGTAATGCTTGCTACCGGTATCGGGCTTCTGCTCGGAACACTGAACGTGTTTGCGCGAGACATCGGTCAGGTGATGGCTATCGTTCTGCAGTTCTGGTTCTGGGTCACTCCTATTGTTTATCCGGTCGATGTGGTGCCAGAAGCCTTCAAATCCACCCTGGCCTTCAATCCGGTTGCGCCGTTGGTGATGGGCTACCATGATGTTATTGTTTACGGACGCGCACCAGGAGCAGGACTGGTATATCCCGCAGTTATGTCGCTGATTCTATTGGCGTTGGGATTCTTTGTATTCCGCCGCGCCTCGGCCGAGCTGGTGGATGCGCTATGAGACGCGTAGTTCTTTCTGTCGACGATGTGGGTAAAGCCTATGTCGAATATTCCAGTGAGTTGCATCGTTTCGCCAGATGGTTTGGCGTCAATGTCGCACCCAGAGCCGAGCATTGGGTGCTTAGGCACGTCGGGCTGAAGTTGTTTGCTGGCGAGTCGGTCGGTATTGTCGGCCAAAATGGTGCGGGCAAAAGCACTTTGCTCAAGATTGTCACTGGTACTACCCGTCCGACAGAAGGTCAAGTTTCAAGCACTGGGCGCGTTGCCGCGCTACTTGAATTGGGACTTGGCTTCAACCCTGAGCTATCGGGGCGGGAGAATGCCCGTCACTCAGCGGGCTTGATGGGAATATCAGGCACGGAGATTGATCAGCTCATACCTGAGATCGAGGCATTTGCCGAGATTGGCGAGTATTTCGATCAGCCGATGCGGACATATTCGAGTGGCATGCAGGTGCGCGTGGCATTCAGCGTCGCGACTGCGGTACGACCGGATGTCTTGATTGTCGACGAAGCTCTGTCGGTGGGTGATGCCTACTTCGTCCACAAGAGTTTTCAAAGGATTCGCGAGTTTCGCGATGCGGGAACCACGCTGCTGATCGTTTCCCACGATGCCGCAGCCGTTCAGTCCTTGTGCGATCGCGCGGTGCTGCTAGATGCGGGGCGAATCGTCCTGGATGGTCGGCCGCAGGAGGTGTTCGATTATTACAACGCCATGATCGCTGAAAAAGAGAATTTGAGCGTCCGGACAACTCGGTTCGACACCCATGTCGCGACTGAATCGGGTTCCGGCGAGGCGACGTTCGAGAGCATCGAACTCCTCGATGCGGGTGCCAATCCGGTGGAGTACGTGTCGGTGGGTGCCGCCGTTGCGTTGCGCGTTCGCGTACGTATCAACGGCCCGGTTCCCCGTCTGGTGTTCGGTTACATGATCCGCGATCGTCTCGGTCAAGCCGTTTACGGTACCAATACCCATCACACGGAGCAGGCCCTGGAGGGCGCTCTGCAAGGCGAGTTTGTCGAGTTCATCGCGCGTTTTGACGCTAATCTCGGAGTCGGGACGTTCTCGGTTTCTGTCGCGCTTTCGAGTAATGAGACGCACCTGGTGAATAATTACCAGTGGAAAGACTTGGCGCTTATCTTCACTGTGGCTAACATTGGCCATCCGGCCTTCGTCGGTGTCGCGTACTTGCCACCGGTTATCGAGATCAAGCGTATCCCGCGGGTGGTGGCGCCCCAAGGCACGGAAATTCTATGAGCCAGCAGCAATGAAATTGAACGTCGAAGAGGTTATGCTTCGGGTCCGGCAGGAGGTCGCGCGGCGGCACCCAGGCGACCACGAAGGCTCGGAGTCCGGAATCGCGAATGGATTTCTCGCGATTCCCGCGTGGTCGAGTGTGGCTCCGGAGGTGGTAGCGAGAAAGGAATACGTTCTTGGAGACCTACTCGAGCCTTCCGATCGGGCGTTCATCGACGCGGTTTATCGGGCCGTATTGTGCCGTCCTGCCGATACGGATGGGATGCGGACGCACCTTGCGAAGCTGCGATCCGGTGAAATGAGCAAGGTGGAAATCGTCGCCGCCTTGCGGTGGTCGCCCGAGGGACACTCAAATGGCGTGCATGTCGATGGCTTGCTGCTTCCCTACCTGCTGCAGAAGTGGCGACGCAAACGAATCATCGGTCCAGTTCTAGGCTGGTTACAGGCGTTCGCCCGGCTGCCGGCGCTCTCGAATCGGATAGCACGCGTTGATGTCACGCAAGCTCGCGAAACTCAGGAGCTTGGGCACTTCGTCAACCGTCTAGGATCGCAAATTGACGCGCGCTTCCGAGAATTGGAGCAATCACTCGAGTGCGCGCGACGCAAAGACCGCGAGCATTTCGAAAGACTCCTCAGCGAGGCGGCGATGCGCGATGTGGAGAGAACTGCCGCCGTGGATGTGTTGAACATTCGTACTGAGGATGTCGAAAGGCTCATTAACGAGGCAGCGCTGCGCGATGATGAGCGGATGGCCGCAGTGGATGTGTTGACCGGTCGTGCTGAAGAAGTTGAGACCCGAATGACGGGGCTCGCCAAGTCGCTTGGTGATTGGCGAACTGACATGACTTCCACACTAGATGCGGCGATCACTCAGCAGAGCGAACGAATTGCCGTGCACGATCATGCGTTGCAGTCGCAGAAGGATCACGTAGAAGCTCATGGTGTAGCCCTTGCCGATATTCTGCGTGCCCATGAAGCACGCGAGACCGCCGAGCGCGCACTCGATGCGCTATACGTCGCGTTTGAAGAGCAATTCCGTGGTTCGCGTGAGTTGATAAGGGCACGCGTGCTGCCGTATGTGGAGATTCTCCGCGACGCGCAGGTCGGCACGCATGCCGCGCCGGTTCTCGATATCGGCTGCGGTCGGGGCGATTGGCTGGACGTGATGCGAGAGCACAATTTCGTAGCGCGCGGTGTGGATACCAATCACGTATTCGTCGAGCTATGTCGCGGGCGGGGATTGGACGTCATCGAAGCCGATGCCGTTGAGATACTCCGTGGGTTGCCGGACGGGTCGCTTGGTGGTGTCACTGGGCTGCATATTGCGGAACATCTGCCATTCGACACCTTGGTCGGGCTCCTCGACGAGTGCCGACGCGTCCTTTGCATCGGTGGGGTTCTGGTACTTGAGACACCGAATCCCGAGAACCTGCAAGTCGCCGCACATCACTTCTATACGGACCCGACCCACCGTAATCCCTTGCCGCCCGAAACGCTCCGTTTCATCATCCAAGCCCGCGGTTTCGAACGGGTGAGGATCGAGCGGCTTACCGAAGCTCGCGAGCTCGACGCACCGCCGCTGCTGGACGACGATCTCCCCGGGGCGGGTTCGGTCAACTTTTTACTCCAACAGCTGCACGTCGCACCGGATTACGCGATTGTGGCAAGGCGGCTTTGATGGCTGTTCGCAAGCTTCTAGTCACCGGAGGCTCCGGTTTTGTCGGCGGCCACGTCCGCGCGGCATGCCGCGACGGAGGGTCATTTGCGGGTTGGGAGTTCCATTCTGCGCCATCGGGCTGGGACATTCGGTCCGCGGAGTCGGTGCGCGACTGGGTGGAATTCATTCGCCCAGATGGGGTCTTGCATCTTGCTGCCCAAAGCTTCGTTCCGCGCTCGTTTGAAGCCCCGCGCGAGACGTTCGAAATCAATTTAATCGGGACGTTGAACCTGCTGCAAGCTTTGAGTGCCATCGCTTTTCAAGGCCGGATGGTGTTCGTCAGCAGTGGCGATGTTTACGGACGCGTGCCCGATGAATGCCTCCCCGTGAGCTCCTCTAGGGTTCCTGAGCCCCGCAGTCCGTATGCGGTGAGCAAGCTCGCCGCGGAGCAGCTCTGCTTGCAGTGGCAGCGTACCGAGGCGCTTGACGTCATGGTGGCGCGGCCGTTCAATCACGTCGGTCCGGGCCAGGACGCACGTTTTGTGGTGCCGGCGTTGGCCAGCCAGGTTGTGGCGATCGCCGAAGGGCGGCAGCCAGCAGTCATCGAGGCTGGCGATATCGACACGACACGCGATTTTACCGACGTACGTGACGTGGTCGCTGCCTATGCGGCGATGTTCGATCGGGGCACGTCGGGCGGAACCTACCTGATCGGTTCAGGCGAAGAGCGCCGCGTGCGTGACCTTCTGACGGCGATGTGCCGCATGGTCGGTATAGACGTGCAGATCCGTCAGGATCTCGCCAAAATGCGCCCTGCCGAGCAGCGTCGTATGGTCGCTGACGCGTCCTGCCTTAGGCACGACACCGGCTGGCATCCAGCCATTTCTATTGACACTACACTCAACGACATTTTGAATGACGCAAGGAATCATGCATGAGCAATAAGAGCGCCCTTATAACGGGGGTTACCGGGCAGGACGGTGCTTACCTCTCACAACTGCTGCTGGGAAAAGGGTACGAGGTACACGGCCTGCTGGCCCGCCGAAGCTCCGACACCTTGTGGCGTCTTCGTGAACTAGGCGTTGAGAATGACGTTCGTTTTATTGATGGTGACCTGACCGACCTGTCGTCCTTGATCCGCGCGGTCGATACATCCAAGGCGAGCGAGGTCTACAACCTTGGGGCCCAGAGCTTCGTCGGTACATCGTGGCAACAGCCTTTGCTGACGGCGCAAGTGGATGGGATTGGCGCCCTCAACGTGCTGGAGGCCGTTCGTATTGCAAATCCGGAGGCGCACTTCTATCAAGCCTCGACCAGCGAGATGTTCGGACTTATCCAGACCCAGAAGCAGGATGAAAATACCCCCTTCTATCCGCGCAGTCCGTACGGCGTTGCCAAGCTGATGGCGCATTGGGCGACCGTCAATTACCGCGAGAGCTTCAAGCTTCACGCTTCCAGCGGAATTCTCTTCAACCACGAGTCGCCGCTGCGTGGCATCGAGTTTGTCACCCGGAAGGTGACCGATGCCGTGGCTCGCATCAAGCTCGGCCAGCAGAAAGAGCTACGCCTCGGCAATATCGACGCTAAACGCGACTGGGGATTCGCCGGGGATTACGTCGAAGCAATGTGGCTCATGACCCAACAGCCGATGGCTGACGATTATGTGGTTGCGACGGGTTTGACAACCACCGTACGCGACATGTGTGAGATTGCTTTTCGCCATGTGGGCATGGTCGCCGATGACCACGTGGTCATCGATCCGAAGTTCTTCCGCCCGGCCGAGGTGGACGTGCTGCTGGGAAATCCCGCCAAAGCCAAGGCCAAGCTTGGTTGGTCGCCGAAGACGTCGCTCGAAGAGCTGATCACGATGATGATCGATGCGGACATGCGTCGTCTGTCCCGATAGGCGATCAGCCACCCAACGGAAGACGTTTATGAAGATCGCTATCGACCTGCAGGCGTGTCAGACCGATTCGCGTGACCGCGGCATCGGTCGGTACGCATTCAGCCTGGCAAAGGCCATGGTCCAGTTAGGGCCGCCAGCGGTAACGCTGATGCTGGACGGTGGCGACACCGTGCGGCTGCGTGACCTGCGTGGTCGACTAAGGCACGACAACGTATTGGCACCTGCGCTCAGTTACCACTACCCGACGGCCGGCCTTGCCTCCGGGGACGGTAGCAGCGATGTCCGGCGCGGCGCCGGTGTGCTGCGTGCGCGCACCTTGGGAGCGCTGCAGGTCGATGCTGTTTTGGTCAGCAGTGTGTTTGAGGGCTTTGACGGCGGCGCGGGCATAACTACGTCGCTTGATGACGCCAGCCTTCGCGGTATTGCCAAGGTGGCAATTGCTTACGACCTGATACCGCTGATATTTGCAGCGCGCTATTTGGCAGACGGCAGCGAATATAACGATTGGTACCGACGCAAGCTCGAGGAATTCCAGCGGTTCGATCTCTTCCTCGCGATTTCCGACGCCACCAGAGATGATCTGATCGAATTCGCAGGGATCGATCCAGAACGTATTCGGGTTATTGGCGCGGGAGTCGATGACGCCTTCATAGCTGCGTCTGCGTCTGCGTCTGCGCCTGCGTCCGCGACCGACTCCGCAGGTGATGTCGAAATCCTGCGTGCCCTTGGCATTAAGGCGCCCTTCGTACTGACAGTGGGGAACGGCGACTGGCGCAAGAACAACGAAGGAGCGCTCAAGGCATTCTCGCGATTGTCAAAGAAAGTTCGCCGATCACATCAGCTGGTTTTTACCCAGGTGGGCGATGAGGTAACAAAAGGACTTGAAGCCGAGTTCTCCTCAATAGCCAATCGGGTCGTGGTGCTGGGGAAGGTCGAAGAGTCCGTGTTGAACACGCTCTATCGCCGCTGCGCCGTCTTCTTCTTCCCGTCGAGGTACGAGGGTTTCGGTTTGCCGGTTTTGGAGGCGATGTCTTTCGGCGCTGCCGTGGTGTCGTCCAACGCTGGCGCTCTCAAGGAAGTTTTGCGCTGTGAAGACGCCTCGTTCGATCCCGAAGATACCGATCAGGCTGCTGCAATTTTGGAGCGGGCTTTGACGGATGTAGCGTTCTTGGCGCAACTGAAGGATGGGGCTGCGGCACACGCGGGTTCATTTACTTGGGAGCCGTGTGCGTCGAAGGCCTTGGATGCGATCTCCCACTTGGTCGGCTCCCGGGCCAGCCCGTCCCACGATCCTTGGGAGCCCTCGAGCGCCGATGTCAGCATGATGGCTGACGCCGTGACCGCCAGTATCAACGGCTTTGATTCATTAGCTCGAGGCCTCACCGCGATTCGCGAAGGGGCCGCTCGACGAATCCTTGTCGATGTGACGTGCGTGGTGGAGACTGAGGCGAGGACAGGAATCCAGCGCGTGGTGCGTAACTACTGCATTGGACTGCACGTCTGGGCACAGCTGCAACATGACGTCGAAGTAGTACCGTTTCGCTGGGCACATGACGGACTGGTGCACTCGGCGCGCGCCTTTGCTCGAGATAGTTTGGGCGTTGACATGCCGGGGGCAGATGGTCCACTGGAGGTGCATCCGAACGATGTCGCCTTCATGCTTGACTCCACCTGGGAATGGCCTGAGCGGTTCGATGCATTTCTAGAACAGGTCTGGAAGAGCGGGGGCGAGGTTGTCTGGATGGTCTATGATCTCGTCCCGATTCTTGTTCCGGAAACCTGCCATCCCGGTATGCCGCCGGTGTTCCGACATTGGTTGACCCACGCTGCTCGATGCGCTGACGGGTTTATCTGCATCTCCGAAGCCACTAGAACGGACTTGGAGGCCTACATCGACGAGGTCCTTCCATCCAGCGCACGCCGTCCGTGGTCGCGTAGCCTCCATCTAGGTAGTGACCTCGAGTCGGGGGCGCACATCGAGCCAACCGAACAAGGACGCGAACTAGTCCAGAAGATCGGGAAGCGCGCCTATCTTCTGGCTGTGGGCACACTGGAGCCACGTAAGGATCACGACACCATACTGCGTGGCTTTGAGGAAGCATGGCATCAGGGTGTCGATGTTGCACTGGTCATTGTCGGGAAAACCGGATGGAACGTCGAAGCACTCGTCTCCCGCTTGGAGAAACATGCAGAGGCTGGCCGTCGGCTGTTTTGGATACAGCACGCGAACGACGGCGATCTCGGCATGTTGATCAAGGGCACCGCCGCGCTGATTCAGGCATCCAAATCGGAAGGGTTTGGATTGCCGATCGTGGAGGCAGGAAGCCAAGGGATACCGCTGCTCCTAAGTGATCTTCCCGTCTTTCGAGAAATTGCGGGCAATGAAGCCACGTACTTCGCGGTTGGTGATTCTCTCAGTCTGGCGCGGGAACTCGAGAAGGGCTTTAAAGCCGGCGGATGGGCGTCCCCGGTGGGAATAAAGACCATGACGTGGCGCGAGTCCTCGGAGCGACTGGGCGAAGAGCTTCTTTCCCGGAACTCAGTGGTCTCTCCGGGACCCTGACAATCGCTATTTGCCCAATATTCGCTTGACGTGTTCGGACCGTCGCTGGAAAACGCGCGGTTATCCAATCCGTAGATTGCGTTAATCCGGGCGCCCTCGGGAAAAGGAGAGAGTAATGGAAGGCCCAAAGAAAATTGCCATTTATGGCGCGGGTGGCTTTGCACGCGAGGTGGCATGGCTTCTTTCTACCGCCAAAGAATATGACGCGCACGATGTCATCGGGTATATCGAAGACGGTTCCGAGCATGGGCGAATCCTTAACGGCCACCAAGTTCTCTCGTGGCAATCGTTTATGGCTTATGCCCAAGAGCTGGAGGGCGCGCTGATAGCCGTGGCCATTGGCAGCCCTCAAGGGCGAAGAAGCGTCGTCGCAAAATGCGAAGCGGCTGGCTTCTCGTTCCCAAATTTGGCCCATCATTCCGTGCAAATGTCGGAATATGTCCAACTCGGGGCCGGCTCGATCATCTGTTGCGGCAGCATTCTCACCGTGAACATCAAGCTCGACCAGCACGTGCACATAAATCTTGATTGCACGATCGGTCATGACGTACATATTGGGGAGTTCACGACACTTTCCCCCGGCGTTCACATATCCGGCAACGTCCACATAGGAAAGGACGTGTATATCGGCACTGGGGCCACGGTAATCAACGGCTCATCGGAGGAGCCGTTGGTAATCGCAGACGGCACGGTCATTGGTGCGGGTGCATGCATCACCAGGAGTACCGAGGCAGGCTGCTTGTATGCGGGCGTTCCTGCGGTACTAAAAAAACGATACACGTAACACGTCCACCTCGGTTGCCGTTGGCTGGATGGGTTTACCAACTCAGTCGCTAATGCATACCGGTGGATCAACGATCAGCCATTGGAAACCCAATAGCCGAACATCGGAAGTGCCAGGCTGCGCGGGAGCCTCGTCGCTGCTGAGGGTGATTCTGCGTGTGTCTGCCGGCACCCTGAAGCGCAGCGGTGCAGCCTGGTTCGCGGCCAGGGCGACCGATTCCAGTGTTCGCCCGTTGGCGTTCACGGAAATGCGCTGGGGACGCAGAGCGCTAACTGTGATCGTCGCAGTACACGAGGACGTCTCGGATGGCGGGGAGAGTTGGAGGCCCGCTTCACCCGAGGACCACATCCACACACTCTCCCCGGACTGCTCCAATTCATACCATCCTTGTAGAGGCGCGAGTGCGCGCGCCCGCTCACGAGGCGCGTTTTCAAGAAGGTATCCTGATTGCGTTGCGTCCTTCGAAACGATTCGCTTCGAGGGCGCGGATGCGACGAACGCGTCCACTTGGCGAGTAATCAACTCGTTGTTGCCACGCTCGTCTACGACCACGCCGGAAAAATCTGTTGCGTTCAAGGTGCGAACGAAAAGATCCGGCGGTAGCGACGAAATAAGTCTCAACCAGCTCGCCTCCGGCCTGCCCTTCATCGCCCCGTACGTCCAATGTAGTGAGGGCGCATGAAGATTATTCCGGAACTGAACGTACTCGCCGATCGCGGCGCCCGACTCAGGGTACTCAATGTAGGGGAGTTGCAGCACCCGCGCACCGCTACCGAGACTGGTATGGATGCTATTCGCAAATATCCGATCTGACTCGAAACGTACCTTAGTGGCGCTGCGCTTCGCGCTATGATCACCCATACCGTAGGGTACTTGGTCAAACACTATTACCAGGATCGCGATCACAGCCGCGATTGGATGAAGTATTCCGATTTTAAAACGGTCCACGATCGATTGCATTACGCCGGAAGCTATCAACACCGCGAGCAAACCAATGAATGGGGAAATGCGATTCAATGCGCGGAGCTGAGGGGTGATCAATAGGGAGAAGATACTGCCCAGCCCTCCGACGGTGGCGAACAAAAACAGGATCAGCAGCAGCACCCCAACCAGCTCATAATCCCAATCCAATTTTCGGCGAAAAGGCGCTGCCACCGCTATGAACAGCGCTGCAATGAGCCCGAATACTCCGAACACTCCGAGTGTCGCTGTCTCGTTCTCGTTGATGTTTCCCGCCTCAGCCTCGTATTTGGCCCGAATACGTGCCAGTGCAGGCACACGGTGCCCGGCGATGGGTAGCACCAGTTGGGCAAGGCGTAGACCGTAGAGATCGGTTTCCTGCAGCGAGCGTTTCGCAACCCTCTCGTTCTCGCCGTTCTCCTGAACGAACGACGAAGTCGGTAACAATTGGAGTCCGACGACGCCTACGATGATCAGTAGGCCGATTCCTGCGCGTTTTGCAGGGAACCATTTTCCGTTTCGAAACGATGCGAGCACGCCGGCAGATGCAAGGACGATGCAAGAGAAAAATGCGTAGTACACGCCCGTGCTGCCGCACCAGACGCATCCGAGCACGAAGGCCGCAATGCCCAGGGACTTGCGCCACCCTTTAGTGGCCGTGGAATCAGCCTCCGGTGGCATGGATAGTCGTAAGGCCAGCCATACCGAAACCGCAGCTGCGGAGTAGTTTGTATAGAACAGGTGCGGCAGGCGCCAAAAGTGGAAAGGCAGCAATGTGAAGGCTATGGCGGCTGTCGCGGCCCAAGCCGGTCGAAGTCCGAAGGCGCGTGCTGTGAAGAACGCACTGAACGTGGTCAATAAAATGGTCAGCAGGAGGTAAAGATTGAAACGCGCCCCAAACTGGCCATCGCCGGCGACGATGCTGCTTAAAAACAGGTTCGTGAAATCGGCGTTAGGGAAGTCGAGGTTCTGGGTGCCAAATGGCGCACCGGCGTTTTCAATTGACCCTACTCCTTTATCCGATGCAAACGCCTCGATGACGAACGAGTACTGCAAGCTGTCCCCATCGTAGGAAAGTGGCACCGACAGCGACGTCTGGTCAAACCCCATGGCTTGCCAGAAGATGACGAGGCAGTATGCGCAAGCGGCAAGCGCGGCCAAGCGACCGGCGCGGGGAGACGCGTCCTGGCCGGAGCCGGGCGTCATTGCTTGTCCTTTATCACGTAAAGCGGCTTTTCCTTGATCTCGTCGAGAATGCGCCACAGATATTCGCCGATGATTCCCAACATCAACATGATCGTTCCACCGATAAGCAGTATGACGATCATCAACGGTGCCCAACCAGAAAACGGCGTGAGGTCAAGCGCCCATGAGACGGTCACTATGGCCGCGTATATCCCACCCAGCAGCGCCACAATCACGCCGCATAGCGACATTAGCCTGATCGGCAGATATGACCCGTCGAGCAGAAAGTCAAAGAAGAGTTTCAGCTTCTTGCTGAAGCTGTACTGGGACTTTCCGATGGTCCTCTTGCGCCGGACGTAGGGCAGGTACGTGGTCGCGAATCCAGACCATATGACGTCGCCTTGGAAGAAGCGATTCCTTCCCTTGAACTCGAGGAACTGATCGAGAGCACGCCGACTCATCAGCACGAAATCGAAGCCTCCTGCGGGAATTCCCGGATTGGACGCCCGGAGTGCGCCATACGCCAATCTTGAGAACAGCGCTGCGCCGAGGGAGTCCTCGCGATCTTCACGATGTGCCACGACCACCTCAGAGCCGTTGCGCCACTTCTCCACCATATCGGCAGTCAGCTCTACAGGGTCCTGGAGATCCGCCGACATGTTTATGACCGCATCACCGGTCGAGTGGCGATAGCCTGCGAGTATCGCCGCGAGTTGACCGAAATTCCGGTTGAATCGAATGGTCCTGACAAAAGGGTCCACCGCGGCGATCTCCTGCATTTCAGCATACGAGTCGTCTTTCGAGCCGTCATCTACAAAGATGATCTCGTATTCATGCCCCTTCAGCGGGCCGTCGAAGAGGGCGGAAATCCCCTGCCACGTCAGCTTGATTGATCCTTGGTTGTGATAAACCGGGATGACGTACGAAATTCTGCTCATGGGCCTACTTCGGAAGTGCGATTGATCGTGTCGGCAAGCGTTCGACAGACATGAACAATCTGCTCGTCTGACAGCTCGAGGAAGAACGGCAGGCCGAGGATGCGCTCCCCTAAGTCCTCAGCAACCGTCAGAGCGCCCGCGTGTGCTGCCGTCTGCAGTGCGGGGTGCGTGTGCAAGGCCGGTGAGTACCATCGACGGGTCTGAATGGCGTCGCTCGTCAACCCTGCAGATACCGTGGAGGCTTTAACTCCTTCCGGCAGCAGTACCGCCATAAGCGGATAGATGCCGTCGGCGGGTTTGCGCTGGTAACCAAGGCCCGGGCAATAATCGAGGAGAAGTTGTGTATACCGGGCATAGAGATGTCTGCGCTGATGTTTAGTATCTTCCCATTCATCAAATGATGCGAGGCCTATTGCGCAGTGGTACTCGCTCATCTTGCCGTTCGTACCAAACCCGACCAACTGGGCGATCGACGTATCTAGGCCAAAATTGGAGAGCTGACGGATCTTCCTGATGCGGTCGGCATTCTTGGAAACTACTGCACCACCTTCGGCGGCGCCGAAAGATTTTGTGGCATGAAAACTGAATACTACATCCGTATTAATGCCTGCCGACTGATTGCCGTACGCGCCGGCTGCGTCAATAACGACAGGGATACCAGTTTCCCCTACGAAAGCATCCCAATCCAGCATGTTATGCGGGCAGCCAAACGTTGCCACCGGCATAACCGCATCGATTCGCGTGTTCGCCAGAGCGGCCCGGGCAATTGCGGGAGTCAGCAACCAGCTCTCCGGATCGACGTCGGCCAGGACGGGGATGAGCCCGACGCGGACCACTGCCGTTGCGGTTGCGACGAAGGTAATAGCCGGAATCAGTACCCGTGCACCCTTCTCCAGCCCTAGCGCCTGCAGTACCAGCTCCAGCCCTACAGTGCAATTGGAGACCGTCGTGATGTGGCTGTCACCCGATCGGCCCATATCGACGAGTAGCCGGCGCTCGAACTCCGCGCTCAGCGGGCCGAAGTTGGTGTAGTGCTTGTTATTATCAATCTGCCTGAGATACGGAATCAATTGATCAGTGTCCGGCATTCGAGGTACGAGTAGGGGAATGGATTTCATGACTCACTCGGCGAAAGAATAATGTTTATGGATGACGTAACTTGCTATCGTCGAAGCGAGAACGAACCCGGCCTGCGCGGCTAGCGGGTTTAGCCCGGTTGCTGCGATCGTCAATGGGAGAAAAGCCAAGTTTGATGCAAAGACAATGCTATTGGTTACGGCAAATCGCCGGAACTGCCCCTGCCAAGCGCCTGTCCCCCGGAACACGAGCAGGCGCTGGGTAATGAACGAGTGGGGCAGCGCGACGCAGTAAGAAATTACGAGGGTCCAGATCGGTTTCAATGCGCTTCCTGCAGCAAAGTGCACCGCGATGAAGATCAGATAGCCGGCGAGCGTGTTCCATGCTCCGACCAGCAGGAAGCGTCCTTTCTCACTTGTCGCGAAATCCCATGCTTGCGAAATCAAAGCGCTGTTCCATCGTTGTTGCATCGCGGGTGTTACTCACTGGGCCGGCGGAGCTTCGGTGTCGTCCATAAGACAGAGCGTGTTGTCTGCCCCATGGCATCGCTTAAATACGCCGAGGGCCAGAGTCGGTAGACCGTAGCCACTGAACCAGCTCACCTGCTCCTGAACGGCATCCAGTACCACCGTTCCCCCAATGGTCGGTGCCACTTTGAACTCGACAGGAAGCGTAAGGCTGTCGCCGGGCTTCAGTGTCGTCGGAAGCCTAATCCGAACGAAGTCCAGCGAAGCAGGAGCGGTATCCATCGTGCCGTCGCCACCCTTAATGACAACGCCCAGATGCACGGGCAGTGAGCCAGCGCTAACGAGCATCGCCTTTCCGTTGTTGACCACCTGTATCTCGAAAACGGCGGTGTCCGAGGCGGCGTTATACGATGGTCCGGTCACAATCTTGTAGGCGAGGTTGATATTTTCGGCAGCGACTGGTGCGTCCAGTGCGTCCGGGGAAGCTGCAACAGCCTCTACGTCGGGCTGTTCGCTACTCGATTGGTCGCAGCCCGAAGTAAATAGTAGTGCAGCCAAAGCTACGATACCAAGCAGTCGAGTTTTCTTCACGAGGCTACTCCGAACCCTTTAAACAGCGGGACGCACCGGGATTTTCTATTATGCCTAAATTGACGCTCACCCGAGCCGAACTGTTCGAACATGGCAAGCGTCAATTAAGCAGTTGTCCTGGCTAGTTAGAAGTGACCTCGCTGGTCAGTTTGCAATTGATCTCGACCGTTTCCTTACCTGCTGCTTCAAGGGTGTCCCAGTAGAAGGGGCATGCCAGAAAGTTTTCAGTACCGGACTTCTTTGCCGTGGTCACGTTGATAGTGAGCTGCACCTCGCCCTCGGTAAGCGCCAGTCGCTTCGGGTCGATGACGTCCTCTTCAAATACGACGCTGCCTTCACCCGGCAGCAGCTGGGTGTTCTTGCCCAGGTCGATCATGCCGGAAGGCCCGGCTTGACCCATGGTGCTTTCCATCGGGTCGCCGGCGTAGACCGCAGCTATTGAGATTTCTTCCTTTGCCGACTCCAGACGCGCTTTGGCAGCCGGCGACAGGGTGATCCGTACATTGACAGGCGCGATAGTGGCCTTGGGGATCACTGCCGGTGGACGGGGCTCAGCTGCGACAGAAGCGTCTCCCGCTGCGGCTGCCATCGCCGCTTGGTCGGCGGGATCTTCCTGGCGAGCGCATCCGAGGGCGATAACGCATGAGAGGGCGATGACACCAAATCTGATCTTGTTCATGGTTTGACCTGCTGAAACTCAGTTGTTGGTGACAGGGAGTGGCGTTGTGCGGGGGCTTGGCTGGCTGGGCGTAATTCTGGGTGCCGGGGCAGGCGGCTGCTCCAGTTCAAGAAGCTCCATCCGGTCGATGATGGCTTGGCTGATCGAAGCGGCCTGATCATGCGTTTCGATGATGTAGGGAATAATCATCAGTACCAGCTCGCTCTTAGCCATGTTTCGGTTTTGATTCTTAAAGAGGTTTCCCAACAGCGGAACGTCCTTGAGCAAAGGAATTCCGGTGCTGTCATTTCCCTTCGTCTCCTTGATCAAGCCTGCCATCACCACGGATCCTCCGTCGCGAAGCGTCAAAGAGGTGGTCAGTGAGCGGTTGCTGATGATAGGGGTGTTCGTCGGAGAGATGGCCGCACTGCTGACCTCTTGAGTGATGTCCAGGTCGATCCGATTGTCCGAATAGACGGTGGGCTTGATCTGCAGGATGACACCGGTCTTGCGGTACTGGATGGACTGCAGAAGGTTGCTGTTACCGTCGTTTTGCTGGTTCGAAGTTGTCGTCATAGTGACGGTAGGAATCTCCTCGCCGACCTGAATGCTTGCTTCGCTGCCGCTCTTCACCAAGAGCCTTGGAGTCGAGAGGATGCTTACACGGTTATCTGTTGCGAAAGCGTCCAGGGCGATACGGTTCTGCCCGGCGACATCGAGCAGGTAAGTAAGTCCACCCTTAATCGGGTTTTCACCTTTAAATGACGCCTTTCCATCGAACCGGTCGAAGCCGTTCTTGGCGAACCAGTTGATTCCAAATGAGGTCTTATCGTCCAGCGTTACCTCCGCGATGGTGACTTCAATCATTACTTGCCGAGGAGCGCGGTCCATCTGTCGGATCAGGGACAGCATCCGCTCCCAATCCGTGGGGTTGCCTTGGAAGATCAGCGCATTGCGGGGCTCGTCGACGATCAGTGAGTTCCCTTGCGGGACAGCACCCTTGGCAGGCGCGGCGGCTGCGGCGGCCGGGTCTGGTGCGGGGCCGGCTTTGCTCGAATTGGCCATGCTGCTGCCCAACACGGACGCCAAGTCGGCCGCTTTGGTGTTCTTCACCTGATAATAAAACATCGAATTGGATCCGGCTTGCTGGCTGGGCCGGTCCAACTCACGCGCCCAGGACACGGCGTAGTCGAGGGTTTCCTGATTGGTCGCAAACACCAGCACCGAGTTTACAGCGGTGACTGGAAGCACGATGACGCTCGACGGCGAGCCAACGGTGCGGTTTGCGCCGTAGCCTTGCACGTTCATTACCTCGATCAGTCGATCGGTCAGCTGCTCGGCCGAGAGAAATGCCGGTTCAAGCCGAGTGCTCATGCGTCCACGCATCAATGGTCGATCAAATACGCGCAGCGCTTCAACCGCCTGCTTCACCTGATTGGGCTTGCCGGTGATGATGATCGAGTTACGGCCCGCCTCATCCAGAACTTTGACCTCGCTGCCAAACAGCGTATTCAGCCAGCGCACTGCATCGCCGCTACGCACGACTTCCAGTTCGATCATTTGGAATACCGGGCGGTGACTGAGCGGCACAGCGGGTGAGGCGTATCCGCTGATGACTAGAGGCGGTGCGGACAAATCTCCCGCAGCTCCAATGGAAAGCTTTACCAGATTGCCCTCGGTTTTTACCAACACGCCGTACTCGCCCAGCACTCTTCGTGCGAGCGAATAGAGTTCCTCCGGCTTCTGGCGCGAATCGGTGCGTAGCGTTACCAGCTCTTCCAGCTTGGTGACCGCCGGGTCCATGCTGACATTGAGGTCCAGCAAATTGCCGAACACCTCGTTGGCGAACATCGGAACCGGAACGTTCTGAACATTCACGCTGACGGGTCCGCCATACATCGGCGGAAAGACGTCGCTTATCTGCGTGCCGGATGACCCCGGACCGCCTTGTCCTGCCCGTGGCGTATCGGTGCGGGTCAGCTGTCGCTCCGGCTCCACTCCTGAATTTTCGGAGGGCAGGTTCTGCGCCATGCGGGTTCTTTCCGGCAGATCCAGTCCGGGAGTTATCCGGACCGGCGGCTGCGTAGCGCAACCGGCAAGCAGCGTCAAGCCGAAAACGGCCGCGAAGATCATGTAACGGTGGGACATCATTTAACAGGTTCCTTGTCCGATGCGTCGGGTGCGGGATCGCTTTCGCATCCACTGGACGAGCTTATTGGTGTGAGTTGGTACAACTGATAAATCCGCTCGCAAGCGTCCAGTTGGGTGGTGATCCTGTCGCCATCAATGACGTGCAGCGTGCTGCCATCCGGGAGCTTTTCACCGATGGCGACACGTTTGGTCTGGGTTGGCACCTTCGGGTCCATCACCAGAATGGCTGCCTCGTCGGAAATCAAAAACCCGGCAAGACGCCAATTGGTCGATTGCCCATCACCTGACAGTGGTCCAGTGCCCCAACGCATCTCGCGGGTAATTTTTGCAAAGGACTCTGGCGAGTACCGCGCCATCCTTTCGGCCGAGGGAACGGACCAGGCCGCAGTGTCGGCGGCGGTGCGCGGAATCGGTGGCGGCGGCCAGCCATAACCCACGATCAGGCCGAGCACACCCGCGACGGAAAGCCAGATCGCTGGACGATTCACGGTCATGGCGCTGTCGCCGGATCGTCAATACGGAAATACGCATTCAACGACAGGTTCGCCGTCTTGTTGACATCGTTGGTGATGTTGACGCTCTCGATGATCATCAGGCTTGGTGAACCCTCAATCTTCCGGATCAGGTTCATAGTCTCGCTTGGCGTCACAGCACCGTTTAGCGTTGCGCGGACTTTGACCACACCTTCGATGCCGCTGACTTCGGCCGCCTTCTCGATGGCAATCCGAATCCCGTTGGCTTCGGTGAAGCTCTCGGTCATTGTCCGCAGCGACGTTTGCAGCGCAGCCTGAGCGAGCCCAGGAGTCTTCACCGCTGGAATCTGGGCCTCGAGTGCGGCAACAAGCTGCCTCGCCTCGCCTTCTCGGATAAGCCAGATGTCCTGACCCTGCAGCGCGCGGATGCGCCGCAGCTTGGACTCCTCATCGATCGCCTGTTGCTGCGCACTGACGCGGGCGCCGTCGAGGAACTGCCACACGAACGCCATTCCGAGCACGGCAATCGCGACCGCGGCCCACCTCAGCCAAGGAGTGGCCTGGAACTGCTTGCGCATTTCCTGCAGTTGCTGCTGCAGGGAGGTCATGTGCCATCCGCTCCCATAGTGGGATAGTCAGGGACGATGGTCGCCTTGATGGTGACCTGGTCATCCCGGCCCAGCTCGCTGGTTACGTCGCTGAACAGGGGGGAGGCCTCCCATGCCGTGACCATCTGCTCGGGATCCGCATTCGGGGAAATGATGCTCACCTCAATCAGGTCAGGTGAGTTCTGCTTCCACAGCCGAACCTGCCACTGCCCTGACGGCATCAGGCCGACAGCTTCTGCCATCAGGCGGGTTTGCGACTGGCCTTCGCGCAGGGCGAGCAGTCCGTTGCTCTTTTCCAAGTCGGCATCCGCATGCTCCCGTGCTTCCAGAATGCGCTTCAGTGATGCATCAAGGTCTGCTGACGCCGACTGCGCCTGCCAGATGTCCACGCGTGCCCGCGCGATTCCGCCCACTTGCGCGAGCGACACAAAAAGAAACACAAGGCCCGCAGCAAGCGCAGCCTTTGGCAGGTACTGTTGCAGCCCGGTGAGCCGGAAGTTGCCGGCGGACGACGCCGCGCGGCTCCAGGGCTTGGCCGCAATCGTGGTTGGCTCTGCTTCTGGCATGACCGTGGTGCTTGAGCACGCGATCCCTGCGCTGCGCAGAAACAGCAGCCATTCCTCAAGCGGGGGCGGGGCAATCCACCAGCGGCTGGCAGCGAGCCGGCCCTTCTTCCAGATACGGCCTTCCACGCCTGACATCAGCTCAAGCAGCTGAATCGACTCGGCCGCGGGCTCGCCCACGTACAAGGGCTCGGCAACGAAATCGACGCGCTTGGCGGTTTCGCCCGCCAGTAATTCGGAAATCCGCTCACGTGACCAGTACCACACGCTGGCATGCCCGTCCGCCGTCCACGCCAGATCAAAGTCCGCGTCCGCGAACGGCGCCGCGCGTCGCACAGCCAGGCCGACGAAATTGCGTTTCTGCTTGGGCGGCGCCTTGCTGGCGTCGATGGTCATGAACAGACAGAGCTCGCGACCTACGACGCAGATCAGAGAGTCTGCACCACCATCTTCAAGGTGTTGACTACCTTGAAGTCCGAGTCGGATCCTGCGGGGAGAAAAGCGGCGCTGCAGGCGTGCTAGCCACGGCCGGATCGGATTCGTTGCCACGCGGGATAATGACCTCATAGTCAATGCGCCAGGGCGGACCGCCGATCTCATAGGGCGTCAGGGCCCAGTGGGAGAGAAGCTTTGCTCCAAAACGACGATCCCACAGTATAAGGTTGCCCGACGGCTTTGCAAACAGCGCCAGACCGTCCTCAAGCACGGATGGAAGCGCGAAATCGTTCTGCGCCTGCACGGTCGATGTGAACGGTATCGTATGCCGCAGCGCGACCATGCGCTCAGCAGTTTCCGTGGTGACGCCGGGGATCAGCTGCAGCACGGATGCGGGCGCGGTGTTGAGATTGATATCGGCTCCCCGCGTCAGGGTGAATATCCCCAGCAGGTCGGCATCATCCATTCCTTCCAGCATCCCGTCCCACTGCAGGATGCGGCGCAACTCCAATGGCGTGAACAATGTGCGGTTGGTGGGTGGCACCCGGCCAAGCGCCAGATAGTGGTCCAGCTCCGCTCCATTGAGCCGGTGCAGGTCGTCCTCGTCCTGATAGTCCAGTCGTTTGGCTTCCAGTGCGTTCCACTCGTCTGCGGGAACGTTGCGGGAGGCGAAGAACCTCTCCCGGAAGATTGGTGCGGCCCAGTTCACACTAAGCAAGCCGCGATCATCCTGAATAGCGAAATCGGCGTTGCCGACTCCCCGGTAGGGCGTTGTATCCAGACGTATTTCGTTACCCACGGGAAGACCGGTGAATCCGTCGCGGTCATCCATGTCATCAAGCGTGGTCCGGGTCTGTGCATCGGATTCGTTTACGGTCATCCCGGCGATGGTCATGCGCTGGGTTGCCAGCATGAATAGCGCCGTATCGCGCGTGCCAAACATGTCCAGCTCGCCTTCGAAGCGGTCGATGTCGGCTTGCGCCGCCGCAACAGCCCGGCTGGCCGACGTGGCAACGGCGGTGGCCAGAATTGTGAGCACGACCAGCAGCGCCAGTACCATCACCAGCACAAAGCCACGCGGCGGACGAGCGGGGAAGGGCTTAGTCAATTTCTGGCTCAAATGGCTTCACCACCGGGTTCAATCCGCCTGCGACCGAGGTCGCCCAAACCTGCTCGCGACCCGTCGCCGAGCGCTGATTCAGGATGACGGCCGCAGGAAGGTGGTCGGGTATACCGAGCCTGGGTGGCCATTGGCTGTGGATTTTTCCGTCACCGTCCACGTATCCAAAGCTCGCCGACACGGTGTCCAGCAATGGCAGCTCCAGCCGTCCCTTGCCTTCCGCTAGAACCAGTTTCACACCGCTCGGACCGGTCTCTATCGTCCATTCCACGTTGCTTGCGCCGCCCTGGTGGGACAATACCGGTGAGGCGCACACCCCTTCAAGCGCTTCGGCGGTTCCATGGAACGGCACCTCTTCAATCGGAATAAGGCTGCGCAGAGAGGTGCGTAACCAGCCTTCGGTCAGTGCTCCCTGCTGGGTCGCACCTTGGATCGCGCTGATGGCCACATCCGCGCGACGCCATTGGCCGAGTGACTGGAAGCCAAGGGCCATGGCCATCCCGGCGATCAGCAGCACGACCATCATTTCAAGCAAGGTGAGTCCGCTGTGGTTGGACCTCATCTAGGTTCACCAGTCATCGGGGTTGATCGGGCGGGCGGCGTCCCAGCCGGCCCTGCGGACGGTGAAGTCGCGCGACAGGATCCCGTCACGGAACACTTCCACATCCATCTCATAGAGCATGAAATCGAATTGGGTGGGAGTACCGGAACGGCTCATGCCGGTTCGAAGCTCGGTAATCGGGCGCGCCACCCAACGTATATCGAGCGGTGGCAAGGTGCGGTCCCCGCGTGGCTGCTCCATTGGGTTGATGGTTTCCACTACCGCCAGAGCCGTACGCGCATCCTGTACCGAGTAGGCGACTTCGCGGGTTCGATTCAGCGCGATCGTGTTGCTCGACAGCCAGCTGTACAGCGCCAACAGAGTGGTCGCCATGATCGTCAGCGCGACGATCGCTTCCAGCAGAGAGAAACCGGCGTCGCGTCGAGGGTGTCGGGTGCTACGTCTCATGCACGCGCATCGTCGCGGACAATCCGGCAGAACGGCGCTTCCACCTGGAACGGCAGGGTTTGATGATCGGTCACCAACTCCCCGCTCGCGTCCGAACAAGCGCCGTTGGCACGTACCGTCAAGGGCGTTGTGAAACGCAGCTGCCAGCCATCCGGCAGTTTGACCAGCGTCTGTGCCTGGTCGGTGTCTTCAGGGGTCAGCATCAAAGGGCGCCCCGTGTCCCGGACCGTCATGGGCAGGCGCCGAAGCTGCTTGAATACCTCGTCAACGCGACTTGCGTCCTGCCATGTACGGACCATTTTGTAACCCGGCGGTCCCACCAGCGCAGTGGCGAGTGCGAGCACTGCCATCACCACCACCATTTCAAGCAGCGTGTAGCCCGCCTGCCGCGTCATTGCGCGGGTAGTTGCCCGATATCCGCATCGTTGTCAGCGCCGCCACGCTGTCCGTCGGCACCCAGCGAGTAGAGGACAAACGCGTGGTCGCCGGTAGGCTGCGGCGCGTACTGGTAGGCGTTGCCCCACGGATCATCAGGCACGCCGTCTTCAAGGTAAGGGCCACGCCAGCGCTGGCCGAGCTTCTCGTCGGTCGGGCGCTTCGACAGCAACTGCAAGCCTTCCTGCTGGGTCGGAAAGCGCCCGATGTCCAGCCGCATGGTCTCCACAGCGCCGCGCAGCATGCGCACCTGGGTCTCGGCGGTCTGAACCTTGGCGCGGTCGGCCTGACTGAACAGCCGCGGTCCGACCAGACCCATGATCAGACCGATGATCACCAGTACCACGATCATTTCGAGGAGGGTAAAGCCGGCGGCCGCCGAGGGCCTGTGGCGAAGGTGTGGACGAAAGGCAGTGCGCATATTTGAAGACCTGGAACGACCGGGGCGGAGTGGTGCTGAACGTCTCAAACGCAGGCCAGCGGAGCCGCAGCGTGCGTACCCGAGGGCAGCGCCGGCCGCGCGGGAAAGCCGCGTGGGCTGTTAATCTAACGGTCTTCTGCCGCCTGCTGAGTCCTATGGTACTGAAATTTTCGCGAAGGCTGGTGACGCTGGCTTCGCTGTGGCACACGCTGGTGGCCCAGGACCTTGCCGTGCGCTATCGGGGCACTTTGCTGGGTCGCGCGTGGCCGCTGGTAATGCCGTTGATGATGCTGGCGCTGTACGGATTCGTGTTCGGCGCAGTGTTCCGGGCGCGCTGGCCGGGACTGGCCGACGACGACCATCTCGGCTTCACCCTGAACCTGTTTACCGGGCTGATGATTCACGCCGTGCTCGCCGAATCGGTCGGACAGGCACCGACGCTGATGCAGCGCAACAGCAACTTCGTGCGCAAAATGGTGTTTCCCCTGCCGGTACTGGTGGCAGTGCCGTTGGGCTCTGCGCTGGTGCACGCGATGATTGGCATCGGCTTCCTGTTGCTTATCACCGGCTTTCTCGGCAATGGCTGGCATTGGTCGATGCTGGCAATACCGATGGTGATGCTGCCGTATCTGGTGATGCTGTACGGCTTGGCGCTGGTCTTTGCGGCGCTGGGCGTCTACGTCCGCGACCTTGGACAGATCGCCGTGGTGCTGGTCGTTGCGGCGCTGTTCACCGGCGCGGTCTTCTATCCGTTGAGTATGGTGCCCGGGCCACTGGCGGGGGTCGTGAATTTCAACCCGATAAGTTGGCCGACCGAGGCAATGCGCAACTGCGTGCTGCATGGCACTTGGCCTGACCTGGTGGCGTTGGGCAAATATTCGTCCGCGTCGGTAGTCAGTCTCGGCATAGGCTGGTGGATGTTTGGCACACTTCGGCGCGGCTTCGCCGACCTGCTCTGAGCGACTCTATGTCCGGCATACATATATATGAATGAATCTGCAGCAATCGCGATCAATACCTCGACCGTTCCGCTCGGGCAGATGCTGCTGGCGCGCGACGCCATCCGCCCTGCGGATCTGCAGCGCGCTCTGGACCTGCAGGACACCGTCGGCGGTCGACTGGGCAATCTGCTGATCCGCATCGGTGCGCTGTCGGAGGAGCAGCTGCTCGACGTACTGTCGGAGCAGTTGCAGGTGCCGGTGGTGGGGCGTGAGCTGGCGTTGCCCGGCTCCACCGATGGGTGGGTGATTCCCGGAGGCGACCGGGTCAGCGTGGACTGGATGCAGGATCGCGAGGTTCTGCTGTGGGAAGACGGCGACGGCGTTGCGTGGTGCGCCAGTCGCGACCCGCTGGATCCGTCCCTGCAGGAGGCCTTGGCGTACCTGTATCCGGATATTGGTTCCGTTGTGTCGATAAGGCCGGCACTTGCGGCGACGCAACTGGTTCAGAGCACCCTGGCCAACCTTGCGCAGGGACGCGACGCCGCCGAGTACGGTTCCGATGACGTGCGCCACCTGCGTGAGCTGGCCGAAGAAGCCCCGGTGGTTGAGCTGGTCAACAACCTCATGGCCCAAGCGGTGGAGCATCGCGCCTCGGACATCCATCTGGAGCCTGACGAGCACCAGTTCTCGGTCAGGTTCCGTATCGACGGCGTGCTGTACTCGCGGCTGCAGCTTCCGCGCGAGCGCTTCAATGCGGTCGCATCGCGGCTGAAACTGATCTCCGGCATGGATATCGCCGAACGTCGTCTGCCCCAGGATGGCCGCCTCAGCCTGCGTGCCAGTGGCCAAGCCATGGATATCCGTGCCTCCGCGCTCCCCGGCGTGCACGGCGAGTCGATCGTCCTGCGTCTGCTGCCCAAGGAGCGCAAGGACCTCGGGCTGGAGCGGCTGGGCATGGCGCCCGATCACTTGGAGCTGTTGCAGAGCTGGAGCCGCGAGGCGCACGGCATCATTCTGGTGACCGGCCCGACCGGCTCCGGCAAGTCCACCACGCTGTACGCCACGCTTGCCGCCAGCGACGACGGGATGAAGAAGATCATCACCGTCGAGGATCCGGTCGAGTTCCAGCTGCCGCGGATCACCCAGATCCAGACCCACGCCGATATCGGGCTGAATTTCTCCAGCATCCTGCGCTCGATCCTGCGTCAGGACCCGGACGTGATCATGGTCGGTGAGATCCGCGACCGCGAAACGGCGGAAATCGCAATTCAGGCCGCGCTGACCGGTCATCTGGTGCTGTCCACCGTGCATACCAACGATGCGCTCGGCGCGTTTACCCGCCTGATCGACATGGGTGTCGAGCCGTTTCTGGTGGCCACGCCGCTCAAGGGCGTGCAGGCGCAGCGACTGGTGCGTCGCCTGTGTCCCCACTGCACCCGCCCAGCCACCCATGTGTTGCCGGCCATCGCGGCCGAGGCTGCACAGTGGGCGCATCAGGTCCTGGGCGATGTGCCGCCACAGTGGAACGAGGCCGTGGGCTGTCCGCAGTGCCAGAACACCGGGTATCGCGGTCGAGTCGGCATCTACGAGCTGATCCCGGTCGATGAGGAGATGCAGCAGGCGGTGGTGTCCGGCGCGACTCATCCCGAGCTGAAGGCGATGGCACGCAAGCGCGGCTACCGCTTTATGCGCGAGGACGGGCTGATCAAAGCGTGGCAGGGCGTCACGTCAATCGAAGAAGTGCTGCGCGTGACGGCGGTCTGACGGCATGGCCCAGTACCGTTTTGAAGCGTTCAATGCCGAAGGCGCCGCGCTCGAAGGGCAGCTGAGTGCCGACACCGAGCGCGATGCGGCGCGCCAGCTGGAGCGCCGCGGACTGTCGGTCACGCGCTTGGAGCCAGCATCAGCCGTCGCCGGTGGCAGCCGTCGAGCGGGCCGCCTGGGTTCGCGTGACGTCATTCTGGCGATGCATGAGCTGTCGACCTTGCTGGCCTCGGGCGTGGCACTCGCCGAAGCCATCAGCGCGCAGGCCCAGTCCGCCCACCACCCGCGTCTGCTGGCGGCGTTTGAGTCGATGGTGGTGTCGTTGCGCCAGGGTCAGGCGTTCTCCCAGGCGTTGGAAGCGGCCAAGCTGCCGTTGCCAGGTTATGTCATCACGCTGGTGCGCAGTGGCGAGAAGGCCGGCCTGCTGGGTCGCGCCCTGCATGACGCGGTCGTGCAGATGGAATACGACCAAGCGGTGCGCGGCGAGATCCGCCAGGCGCTGATCTACCCCGCGGTGCTGGTCACCGCGGGTCTGGGCGCGGTGGTGATGATGTTCACCTTCGTAGTGCCCAAGTTCGCCACGCTGTTGACCCGCGCCGACGACCTGCCGTGGTTGGCATGGGCGGTGTTGACGACTGGTATGGCGTTCCGGACCTACTACTGGGCGGTACTGCTGGTGTTGGCCATCGTGGTGACCTGGTTGGTGCGCTCGCTGCGTCAGCCTGCGACCCGGGCGCGCTGGTACGAAAGCTTGGAGCGCATGCCGGTGATTGGCGTGTGGCGGGTCGAGTCGGAAACCGCCAGCTGGGCGCGCATTCTGGCCACACTGCTGGGCAACCGGGTGCCGCTGATGGACGCGCTGGGTCTGGCGCGTGCCGGCGTGATCGCCCCTGGTCGACGTGCACGGCTGGAAGAGGTGTCGCGCAACGTCCGCAACGGCGTCACCTTGGCCGACGCGCTGGAAGAGCAGCAGACGCTCACCGCCACCGGCTACAACCTGGTGCGGGTCGGCGAGCGCTCCGGCGAGCTGCCAGCCATGCTGCAATCACTCGCCCGCCTATGCGAAGAGTCCGGACGTGCCCGCATGAAGCAGTTCATGGCACTTTTGGAGCCGGTTGCGATACTGCTGATTGGCAGCGCGATCGGCGTGATCATGATCGGCATCATCTTGGCCATCACCAGCGCTAACGACATCGCGGTCTGACCGCTTAGTCTCTGTCGGGGCCCGTTGGTCGGGGAGCAGCTCGGATGCCAATGTGAGTGAATGCACGCGGATGAAGGATTCAGGAACTTTTCGCATTAGCTCACACTGCTTGAGCGACGTCAGGAGTATAACTGTGGCAACGATCCCAATTCGTCCCCGTTCGAGGCCCAGTCAGCAACATGGCTGGGCCATCGTTGCTTGACGGATCGATAAGGCTTCGTTAACGTTCCGCCGTGGTTTGCTGACGAAGAGCAGGGGAGGGGGCGATAGCCAAACTTTCTGCAGCACGCGGCAACCGACCCACCAGAGGGCTTGCCCGACGGTACCCGGAAGAGCCGGTGGTCCGGTAAGAGCCACGCGTAAAAACCGCCTTTCTTTTAGTTAACTAAAAATTTCAACGGAGTTGATTCAAATGACGAAGTTTACGAAGAGCCTGCTGACCGCTGCTGTGGTCGGTGCACTGGCACTCCCGAGCCTGGCCTCGGCTGCAGCGCTGAACTATGACGGCAGCAAGCAGATCACGTTCGCCAAGGACCTGATCGTCAATGACGGCACGACCATCCTTGTGCCGGCTGACCTGACCCTGCGCGCCACCATCGACGACGCCGCCCGTATCGCCACCGTTGCCAGCGACAAGGTCACCGTCAAGGTCACCCTGACCAACGGCGCGAAGTTTGATGCCACCGCTGACGCCCCGACCCTTGTCGCCGGCTTCCTGATCGGTGCTGACCTCGGCGGCGCCGCTGCTGGTACCCCGATCGTTGTGGTCGGCGTCCCGTACTACTCAGCCACCGGTCAGGAGCTGAACTTCAGCTTCACCGCCCCGGGCGCCGGTGTGGTTGGTCTCGCGACCGACTTCGCGGTCAAGCTGAACAGCATGCAGGTCACGAACCTGGTCGAAGGCTTGTTTGACGGCAGCGCGATCAGTGCACAGATCACCGCGCAGAACTCGGTTGGCCAGCAGATCCTCGCTGCCAAGGCCGTGATTGCCCGTTCGGTTTGGGGCCTGGATATCGGCTCGACCCTCACCACCACGCCGGCTCTGACCATCGACGTCGCCAACGGTGACCTCGCCGGTGACGTGTTCGGTCGTAAGACCCGTTTTGCACCGACCGGTGCAGTGGGCGGCGCGGCCATTGCTGGTAACCCTCTCAACACCCTGTTCAGCCCGGGCAGCATCGATATCGACATCGCCCAGGCGCTGGAGACCGACGGTGCCACGCTCAGCTACGTCAACAACTTTGACGCGGTCGCTCTGACCCCCGAGTACAACGTCGTTTCCACCGCCGTGTTCACGATCAACGTGAACGGCAGTGACCTGACCGCGTTTGCTGGCGGCGACATCTACCTCGACTCGTCCGTTGCCTGTAATGGCGCCACCCCGATCGTCGGCACCGTCACTGGCGGCACCGCGAAGTTCAGCGCGCCTGCCACCAACCCGCTGTTTGCGAACGTGACCAATGCGCCGCCGAGCGCGACTTCGCTGTTCGTCTGCCTGATCGCTGACGATGCTGACGAAATGGTGCCGCAGGACCTGTCCGCCGATGTCTCGGTTGACTACCTGCTGAACACCCAGCGTGTCAACCCGCCGCTGGTGACCGTCCCGCTGTCGCCGCTGCTGCTGAACGGCACGACGATCATCTTCCAGAACGTCAACCCGGCCGGCAACATGACCGCCGAGTCGTTCCTGCGCCTGACCAACAACAACGACTACCTGTGCCCGGTCAGCATCGATGCGAAGGATGACGCTGGTCTGCACACCAAGCCGTTGACCTACACCATGGCCGCGCACACGTCCAAGCAGCTGAACTCCCAGACTCTGGAGAACGGTGGCCAGGGCTTTGGCGGTTCATGGGGCGACGGTACCGGTAAGTGGTACGTCCGCGTCACGGCTGAGTGCTCGAACTTCAAGGCTTCGGCCCTGAATCGTCACCAGGACGGTACTGTTACCGACCTGACCCCGGCGAAGTGGGTTGGTAACGAGTGGCTGACCCCGGCTGCCAAGCTGATCCCGTAATATGTGACATGGCCTGATCGCGGAAACGCGTGACAGCAACGAGGGCGGGTGGCGAAAGCCACCCGTCTTTTTTTGTGCCCGAATTTCGCTTGCGTCACTTGCGGTAAAGATCCGAGCAAAAAAATGCCGCCGCTGGGAAGCGGCGGCGGCAGGTCAATCGTCTGAAATGACATGGCGTGCGTCTGACGCAACGCCTGTGCTAACTCAACGCGCGGGAGCCTCCGGCGGCCGGCCGGTCTTGTCGTCGGCCTTGGACAGCACCTGTGCATAGGCTTCGGCCTGTTTGATCACGGCTTCCGCGTAGGTCTTGAAGCCAGCATCGCTGTCGGCTGCTGGGCAACCGATATCGCTTGCGTCGCAACGGGTCGCGAGCATCTGCTCCGCCTTTCCGCCGAAAAGTGTCTTGCTGGTTACCGCCACTTGTTTGTCGATGGCTTCCAAACCAGCAGCTGCCTCGTTTAGCGCCGACGCATACTCCGCCAGGCTGGTCTTGCCGGTGAACCATTCCGGATGACCTTGACCCGGCACCATCGCCTGCGCGCGCAGCGACCAGCTGGAGCGCATCTGCCATGCACCAAGACCCACGCCCAGCCGCATCTGCTCACCTTCCGCGCTCTTGCAGTCAAGGTTTGCCGATTGCGCAATCAGTGCGTCGGCCTGTGCCCGCGCCGCAGTGGTATCCAGGCCCTGCCAGACCATCCAGGCATCGCGCTCTTCCACCGAGGCTTTTACAGCCGCGGTCTCAACAGGGTTGAGCCAGCCGCATCGTTCGCCCAAGGCATCAAGATGGGCGATCTGCGCGTACTGGCGTGGCGCCAGGTTCTTTTCAGCGTCAGCGACGGTCGGCGGGACGGGCGCGGCAGCGGTTGCGCTGACGTCGGTGGTAACCGTAGTCTCCGGCGGCGGCGCGGCGCTGTGGCATGCCGTCGTGAAGGCCAGCAGTGCAAGAGCAAGTGAGGTGTGGCGAAAGGTGGGGGTCATAAGCAATCCGGTTTTCCGTATTGGTGAACAGGGGGCGGCTGATGGCCGGGCTGGTTCGGGTCGAAACGGCACTGTTATGAGTGCGCCGGGCGTCCCAGCCGCGTATTCTATCGCGCTGAATGACGACCTCGCCTGATCCCCAAAACCCACGTCCCGCACTGCGTGTGCGGAATGTCAGTAAGACCTATCGCCTGTGGTCCACGCCGGGCAGTCGTCTGTGGGTGCCGTTGTCATATCGGTTGGCAAACCTGCTGCGCTTTCTGCCGCCGCTATCGCGATGGCTGGAGGCCAACGCAAGCTCGCGAGTGCACTATCACCGCGCGTTGTCGGGCATAAATTTTGAACTCCAACGCGGCGAAGCGCTCGGCATCGTCGGCCACAACGGCAGTGGTAAAAGCACGTTGTTGCAGATCGTCGCCGGGGTGCTTGACCCGTCGAGTGGCGAGGTCGAGGTGAACGGCCGGGTGGCTGCGCTGCTGGAGTTGGGTTCGGGGTTCAATCCGGAACTGACCGGGCGCGAGAACATTCGTGTCAATGCCGCCATCCTCGGCCTCAGCAACGCCCAAGTGCGCGACCGGATGGACGACATCATCGCTTTTGCCGATATCGGTGACTATATCGACGAGCCGGTGCGCACATACAGCTCCGGCATGGCCTTGCGCTTGGCATTCGCGGTGCAGGTCCACACGGATCCGGACATCCTGATCGTGGATGAGGCGCTGGCGGTCGGTGACGCCGCCTTCCAAGCCAAGGCGATGGCGCGCATCGACCTGATCCTGTCGCGCGGTACGACGCTGCTTTTCGTCGGTCACGACCTTAACGCGGTCAAGGCGTTTTGCCACCGCGCAATGCTGCTTGAGAAGGGTCGCGTGGTAATGGAAGGCCTGCCGGACGAGGTGATCACCGAGTACCTGCGCATCGTGCATCGCAACGCGCTGGAACAGCGCAAGGATGAGCGCGCGTCCCGCCTGACCAAGGTTGCCGGGGGCTACGGGCTTACCGATGCCTGCGTAGTGGAGAGCTCTCTGAATGGTGGCGCTACCCACGTCGCGCTTCGTCACGGCGACCGGGTCGACGTGAAGTTGCGCATCCGCCTGCATGCGGCGGTGAAGCATCCGCAGATCATCTTCGATGTCATGGATGGGCGTGGTTTGCAGCTGACGGGCCAGCGGATTTCGTTGCAGGCCCAGGACGGCGATGTTGAACTCGAGCTTGGATTCCCGGCGATCTTCCAGCAGGGTGTCTATCGCGTCCGCATGCGGGTGGTCGACTCACCGTCTGTTGAGCAGACCACCGTGCTGTCACGGCAGGAGGGTGTGCTGTCGTTTGAGGTCATCGATGACTGTCGCGAACGTTTCACCGGGCTGTTTCCCGTGCCTTTTGATATCCGGACGACGTAATGGCTGCACGGCGTATGCTGTTTCACCGGGATTTTCGCGGTTATACCGGCGGGCACGGCAAGGTCTGGGACTACTTCAACCACGCATTGGCGCTCGGCTGGGATGCGCGGGTGTACCTGACCCCTGAATCCATCACCGAAGACAACCCATGGCTGTCGATGCCCGAGCGGATCATTCCGCGCTCGACGACAGAAGGGGCCGACGTCCTGTTTCTGGCCGGCATGGACTGGCAGTCCGTGGGCGATGGCTACGAGCACCACCCGCCGGGTACGCCGCTACCCCCAGTCATCAATCTTGTTCAAGGTTTGCGCCACGCGGCGGTTGATCCATCGCTGCCGCTGCGCGGGTTTCTGTCGCGACCGGCCACGCGGATCTGCGTCAGCAAGGCGGTGGCCGAGGCCATCACCGACACCGGTCTGGTCAACGGTCCGGTTTGCGTGATCCCCGCGGCGTTGAACCTGCCAGCAATCGATACGTCCTCTAACGTGCAGGTCGACGTGTTCGTCGGTGCACTGAAGCAACCCGAGTTTGGTGCGGACCTGGGTGAGCGACTGCGCAGCGCCGGCTATCGTGTGGACGTATGCGCCGCCCCTCTGCCGCGCAATGAATACTTGGTGCGATCGGCCCAAGCTCGAGTTTGCGTGATGTTGCCTCTTGAAAGCGAAGGCTTCTACCTGCCAGGTCTTGAAGCCATGGCGCTTGGTAGCCTGCTGGTGATGCCCGACTGTGGCGGCAGCCGTGAGTACGCTCGCAATGGCGAGAATTGCTTGATGCCGGTGCGGAGTCTGGATGCAATGGCCGCGGCGGTCACGCAGCTGGAAAATCCAGCCATCGCCTCCCGGCTGATAGCCCAAAGCCGTGCGACGGCGGCACGCTACACCTTGGAAAGTGAGGCGCGGGCGTTCGGCACAGTGCTCACCGAGATGGGATTGACCGAAATGGGGTTGGACTGATCATGGCGGGCCGGGAGATTGCGCTGACCGGAGTGCCGCGCTCCGGTACCACGCTGTGCTGCCGCCTGCTGGGCGAAGCGTCCGATACGGTGGCTTTGTTCGAGCCGATGGAAGTGCGCGATCTGAGTGGTTCAGATCACCCCGCAGCCTTGGCGATGGTGGCGGACTTTTTCCAGACATCCCGCCACTCACTGCTCGAAACCGGTCGCGCGCGCACGCAGCAGGTCAATGGCGCGCTGCCGGATAATCCGTTTTCCAGTTGCCAGGACGCTGGCGGCAAGCGTGCTCACGAGGCGGTACTGGGCGACATCGCAATCAACAAATCGCTTAGGCCTGATTTCACCCTGGTCGTAAAACACAACGCTGCCTTTACCGCTCTGCTGCCCGGCTTGGCCGAGCGTTTTGAAACCTGGGCGGTGATACGCAATCCGCTGGCCGTGCTGGCGTCGTGGCATAGCGTGGACTTGCCGGTGTCCGCGGGTCGCTTGCCTGCCGGGGAGCGGCTGGATGCGGGTCTTCGTGACCAGCTGGCGCTTCAGCCTGTGGCCGAAGAGCGGCAACTGATGATCCTCGAGTGGTTCTACTCCCGCTATCGCGACTTCTTGCCTGCCGACAGAGTGATCCGCTATGAGGAAGTCGTCGCCACTGCCGGCGGTGTGCTGGCCCATGCCACAGGAACGCCGGTCCCAGTAACCCCGTTGGCGGGCCGCAATCGCAGCGACCTATACGACCCGTCGTGGTGCCTCGCCGCGGCCGCTCGTCTGCTGGCGAAGGAAGGCGCGTGGCGACACTTCTATTCTGCTGCAGACGTCGAAGTCTTGGCAGCACAACTGGCCGATGATCAGCCGTGACGCGCATGGCTGATGCCGGGGCAGCGGGGAGTCCGAGCATTCGCTTCATGATCGGTGGGGCGCAGAAAGGTGGGACAACCGCGCTGGCCACGTATCTGATGGACCACCCCGAGCTGGCGCTGCCAAGGAGCAAGGAAGCGCACGTGTTTGATACGCCCGGCTTCGACGAGCGCTGGGATGCCGCCCGGATTGACGAAAATTTTGCTGAGCACTTCGATCCGTGGTCCGAGGGGCGCATTAGGGGTGATGCGACGCCCATCACCATGTTCCATCCCACGCTGGTCGCGCGGGTGGCGCGTTACAACCCGTCGATGCGATGGCTGATCCTGCTGCGTGATCCGGTGGAGCGAGCGATCTCGCACTACTTCATGGAGCGGGGGCGTCGACTGGAGTCGCGCTCACTGCTAGCTGCTGTGCTGCTGGAGCGGCGCCGTCTGCGCGGGCACCGTGACGACTGGTCGCCCAACTCGCCGTTGCGCGTATGTAGCTATGCCGCCCGAAGCCGCTACACCGGCCAGCTGGAAGTTCTTTATGAACATTTTCCGCCTGCCCAAGTGCTTGTACTCCGCTCCGATGACCTCGCCCTGCGTACCGACCAGGTGCTGGCCCAGGTGACTGACTTCCTCGGCGTGTCCGCCGCAGCAACGACTAAGCATCAGCGGGTGTTTGAAGGGAGCTACCGGGCACCAGCGACATTCTCACCCGGTCGCCTTGCGCTGCGCTGGATACTGCGTGGTGAAAAACGTGCATTCACTGATACTGAGCTGGCGCGTGAAACGACGAAAGTCCATCCGGAACGGCCGATTGGATAACAGAAGCTGAGTGCGCTCTCCTTCTCCGCCGGGGTGCTGCCGCTATACTGGCGGCCTTCCCAAAGCCGGGACGCAAAGCTCGGAGCAGTGCGGTTCGGCCATTACTCGAAAGCACTGTGAACACAATAATAGACCAGCAATTGCCGCTGAAAAGCGCGGGCGAGCGAGCCGACCAAGAAGGTCGCAACCTGATTCTCGTGCTGGGCATGCACCGCAGCGGAACGTCCGCCCTCGCGGGCACACTGCATCATCTTGGGGTTGAGGTAGGTAGTGGGCTGGTAGAGCCGACCAAGGACAACCCTCGCGGATACTTCGAAGACCTGGCGACTGTCGTTGCGCAAGAGGCGCTGCTCGAGGCGCTCGGCTATCGCTGGCACGATCCGCGCCCGCTACCGAAGGATTGGCTCGCCAGCGACGAGGCCTCGAGTGCCCGCGTCAGTCTGCTCAGCGTGGTGGACGAGCTGTTTGGCAGTGGACGCTTGGCGGCAGTCAAGGATCCACGCAGCTGCAGGCTCGTGGCCCTGTGGCGAGAGGTGGCGCAGGAGGCCGACGTCAAGCTGACCAGCGTGCTGATGCTTCGTCATCCCAGTGAGGTAGCTGCATCGCTGCACAGGCGCGACAAGATCTCGCGCACCCGGGCGTTCCTTGTGTGGAGCCGATACTTTCTGGATGCCGAGCGGGAGACGCGTGGTATGCCGCGCGCATTCGTTGTCTACGATGCGCTGCTCGAAAACTGGCGTCGTGAAACCGACCGGATCGGAAACACTCTCGGCGTCGAAATGCCCGAGGTGACGGACGCGATTGTTGCGGAGGTGGACGAGTTTCTTGACGTGTCGCTGCGCAACCACGCGGGCGCATCGCAGGGCGCCAGTAGCGACCCTTTCGAAGTTCTGGCGATGGCGCTCTACCAGCTGGCGCTTGACTGCATTGAAGGGTCTGCGACGGATACTGACTCACAGTTTGACCAGTTCGCGGCGCAGCTTGATGTGCTGGCGCAGCCGTATCTCGAGGCGGTGCAGGACAGCGTGGCGCTTGAAGTGCAGTCGCAGATGGAAAAAGAGTTGCAGGCTCAGGGCCTGAACAAGGCCCGAGTCGACATGGCGCTGCAACTGTCCACGTTGAGTGCGCTTTGGCAGCCTGCGGCGTTTTCGCGCCGTCAAGGGGCGTGCAAGCTGTACTACCGGGATGGGTCAACGTCATTTATCGAGGGGCGCAGCGTATCGGTGCATCCTGTCGTTAAACTCGGAACCCAAACGGTGGTGTTCGAGCTACCACCCGGTGTCACGGTTACCCATTTGCGCATTGATCCCAATGATGCGCCCGGCATTTTCGCTGTGCAGTCTATTCGCATTCGCGGAAACATCCTTGCCGACGTACAGGAACGTGTCACCGGGATCAGTGAGATCAAGTTGCCAGGTTCATTCATGGCACCGATACGGTTTGCGGCACTTGGCGACGACCCACACATCGAGTTGGGGGTACATGACCTGGGACCGCTCGCAGACCCGGATGGCGTAATTCGGATCGAGCTAAAATTTCGCGTCGAGACCGTTGCATCGCAGATCAGTGACCAGATGCAGGATGTGATCTTCGAGACACAAAAGGAAATCGGCTTGGCTTTTGACGGCGTCCATACCCGTCAGGACGGGCTGGATTCCGACATCGTTGCTACCCGTGAAGAGATCGTAGGTACACGCGAGGAAATTTCGAGGCTGCGCGACGAGATCGCGGTGGTACGCAATGGCCAGAACAACATGTTGGCCTGGGCGCAAAGACGATCGCCGCGGTATTGGTGGAATCGAATCCTTGGTCGGGACGATAACAACAAGAAGACGTCCGGATGAGCGCGTTGCAACGGTTTGAGCTGATTCCCCTCGCCAACGTTCAGCGCGAAGAACGTGGCGCGCACAACAGCGTCTGGCTTACAAAGAATGAAGATCCGCAGTTCGTGCTTGGTGCCACTCGAATTTCATTGAACGGCGGCTGGTACTTCTTTGAAGCAGATTTCAAAGAAGTCGAAGGTCTGCTGAAGGCACCCTGCCTCTACCCGGACTACGGCGCTGGAGTCGTCGAGTCCGGCTGCATACCGTTGCCAGAGCCAGACGCCGAGGGGCGTGTGCGTGCGGTGGTCCTGTTAAGGCATCCAGTCACACAGATCAGGTTCGATCCCAGCACCAAGACTGCGCGCTTCACTTTGAAGGACGTGGGGCTGCAGCGGATAGGGCGGTTTGCAGCACTCGCACGAATGGCAATTGGCGCCGCCGGTGCTGAGAAGGACTGGCGTCGGACGCTGCAGGTACTTGCTGCCTTCGTGCGTGGGGCACGCTCGGGCCGGCTTCGCGATGGCGGTGATGCTGCGTTCAATGCATACGCGCAAATGACCCGGCCCACCGCAGACGCATATATCGGTTGGGTGCGCAGCTACGACACGCTCAGCACGGTGGATACCGAGCTGCTGCAAAAGCGCAACGCGGAGCTGCCCTACCAGCCGCTGATCTCGATTCTGGTGCCTGTCTACGAGCCTAAGGAGGGCTGGCTACGCCGCTGTTTGGACAGTGTTCTGGCTCAAGCTTATCCAAACTGGGAGCTGTGCATCGCTGACGACGCGTCGCCATCGCCGCATGTGCGAAGAGTTCTGGAGGAATACGGCCACCGCGATCCGCGTATACGGGTAACGTTCCGTGATCACAACGGCCACATCTCGGAAGCCACCAATTCAGCACTTGAGTTGGCCGGTGGTGAGTATGTTGCCTTGCTGGACCACGATGATGAGCTGCGCCCGCACGCATTGTCCGAGATGGTGATGGCACTGAATGAAAATCCTCATTGGCGATTGATATACTCGGATGAGGACAAGATTGACGAGCGCGGTACCCGGTTCTCACCCTATTTCAAGCCCGACTGGAACTACGAATTATTCCTGTCGCAGAACTGCGTAAGCCACTTTGGAATGTACCACGCCGCCTTGGTGCGTGAAATAGGTGGATTCCGAAAGGGCTTTGAAGGCGCTCAGGACTGGGATCTCGCGCTCCGTTGCGTAGAGAAGTTAGGGCCTGAACAGATCGGCCATGTGCCAAAAGTCCTTTACCATTGGCGCGCCATCGAAGGGTCGACTGCGCTGGGTGCTGGCGAGAAGAACTACACGGCAAGCGCAGGCTTTCGAGCTGTCAGCGAGCATCTTGAACGAACCGCACAACCTGCACGCGTAGAGATCAACCAGTTCGGGCACCTTAATGTGTATCGCGAGCGGACAGAGTCACCGCGGGTCAGTCTGATCATTCCAACCCGTGACAAAGTCGAGCTGCTGCGTGTTTGTGTGCAGAGTATTTTGGACAAGACCGACTATCCAGACTACGAGATCATCGTTGTCGACAATCAATCAGTCGAGCCCGCCACCCTGGAGTACTTCAATGTTCTCCAGAGCGAGTCGAAAGTGCGGGTGCTTAAATACAACGAGCCATTCAACTACTCGAAGATCAATAACTATGCCGCCACACGAGCCACCGGCTCGATCATTGGGCTGGTTAACAATGATATCGAGGTGATTACCCCGGAATGGATGGCGATAATGGTCAGCCAAGCGTTGCGCCCGGAAATCGGCGCGGTTGGCGCGCTGTTGTACTATCCCAACGATACGATCCAGCATGCTGGGGTAGTGCTCGGCATGGGTCAGGTTGCAGGCCACGCGTATGCGGGTTTGCCGGCTGGAAGCCACGGCCAGTGCGGGCGCGCGTTGTTGGCTCAGGAGATGTCAGCTGTAACCGCCGCTTGCCTGTTGGTCCGGAAAGAGATCTTCGATGAAGTGGGCGGGTTGGATGCCTCGCTGTCTGTGGCCTTCAACGATGTGGATTTCTGCCTGCGGATCTTGGCCGCTGGCTACCGAAACCTATGGACGCCATATGCCAAGCTCTATCACCATGAGTCGGCATCGCGTGGCTACGAGGATACGCCGGAGAAGATCGCCCGATTTGATGGCGAGATCAAGATAATGCTTTCACGGTGGGGGAGTGCATTGTTGGCCGATCCTTCTTACAACCCGAACCTCACGGTCACCGGTCCTGCATTCGATCTTGCGTTTCCTCCAAGAAAGCCGACCCTGAAACGCGTGAAGTTATCGCCGATGGGCGACGAACTCACTGCTCGGCACGCAGTATTGTGAACATCCGCGTCAAGGAACTTTCGGATAACGCTGAATCGCGCTCTGGGCATTCCTGGTTGGCGCAGTTGGGCAACGGATCGGGCAGGATGGGTGCGATTTTGTTTCGGACAGCCATCGCGGTTTTGCTAGGTTGTTTGGTAATGAAGCTTCTGGGGTGGGGGTCGGGGCAGACAGAGATATCTGTTGATCTCCGGTCACTGGGGGGAGCAGCTGGCGAGATATTTTATTCGGAATCTGGCCAGGCGCACTCTGCAGACCGTCGAATTCCTTTCGTAGTGGTGGCGGACGGGCAATGGCATACCTATGACATTCAGATCTCCAAGTCGCTGGACCTCGATCGCATACGTATTGACCCTGGCAGTGAGGATGGGGATGTAGATGTAAGGTCGCTTAGCTTCGGGACATCCGGAGGTGCGGTTCATCTTGAGGGGGAGGCGCTTTCCGAAGCTCTTCTCGGCCTCAACATGATGGCGAGGAGGCCCAGTGAAACCTCATTCTTGCGGTTCACTGCTATGGCGCCGGACCCGTATGTGGACTTCCAGATGCCTGCGCGTTCCGGAGTTCCTGCAGTATGGGGACGGGTGCTTCCATGGTTCGCGGCGGCCACATCTTTGGCGCTTCTGTGGTTGGCCGTTGGGGAATGGTTGCGGCGACGGGTGCAGATTGGGTTCAGGCGTTTGCGCGTGTCGAGGCTGTTTAGCAGTATTGCCGGACATCTGAGTGATCCCGAGGTCTTGATCGTTCCTCCACGAGCGGTCGCGCTTGTCTCTGCCACGGTAGTTTGTGCGGCGCTCTATGTGATGCTGAACCTTCATCAGTCTTCGATCGGCATATGGGAAACCATGTTTGCAACGACGCCTATTGAGCAGACGGTGGATCTAGGAACTCCGCGCGAGATACGCTCCGATGAGTGGAATACCCAGACTCCATGGGTGTTGGGCCAGGTGGCACGGGGAATGGAAGTCCACAATGTGAGCGTCGGAGGCGTGGATGCTCCATTACTTGCTTCGGTACCGGTGTCGCATAGCTCCGCAATAGCCCAAGTGAAGTTTTATGGGTTCTATCTCTTTGACGCGGAAACCGGCTTCTCTTGGTGGTGGGCGTACAAAACCTTTGCGCTGCTGCTGTCATTTTTCTGGTTGTTCTTGCTGCTTACCAAGGGCGATGTAGCCGCATCGGCTCTGGGCGCGGTGTGGGTATATGGTTCGTCGGCAACCCAGTGGTGGTTCTCGAGCAGCTTGCCGGAGCTGTTGACGGCATTTGGACTGGCAACAATCGGTGGGATCTATCTGCTTTTTTCAGTTCGCCGTTCAATGGTGGCAGTCGGGGCTCTACTGATTAGCTATGGCGTTCTCAACCTTCTGCTTCACCTTTACCCGGCCTTCATTCTTCCACTCGCTTACCTCGGAGTCGCCATTCTGTCCGGATTGATGCTGGAGCCGGGCCGGCTCAGGGTAGTTAAACAAGATCTCCGGTGGCGAGCGTCATGTTTGGCAATCGCGACGGTGGTCGTTGGGATTTTAGGCGGTAAGTATCTATTGGATGCTCTGCCTAGCATTGAGGTTATGGCCAACACGTTGTACCCGGGCCATCGGATTGCGACTAGCGGAGACATGACGGGCGCGAGGATGTTCTACGGATTCTTTGAAGCCCTCCGTGTGGGTGAGAACAGGTTGCCCTTACCGCCGACAAACGCATCCGAAGCGAGCAGCTTCCTGGTGTTCACGCCACTGTTGGTCCTTGCAATACCATTGATGGCTCTTTTCAAACGTCGGAATGCGTTGCTGGTTACGCTCCTTGTCTATTGCCTGGCAGTCGGAGTGTGGATATGCGTTCACCTCCCTATGCCGCTTGAGAGAATCATGCAGGCTGCAGGGTGGGGTTGGGCTCCACCCATCCGCGCCGTAGTCGGTCTGGGTATCGCATCGATTATTGCCGCTATCGTCTTCTTTTCTCGGGTTCGAGTCGAAGGCGTGGAGCTAAGGTCGGTCCTGATAAGGCGTTTCATTCCAATCGCCGTATTCTTGGCTGTCTTCACCCTCGGGTGGTGGTTGCGGAAAATCGATCCAGTGTTCTTTGCGTATAATATAATCCTGCTTGGTTCCTTGGCGGCCGCATTGGTGGTCGCTGGTTTGGTACTAGGGCGCATTGGTTTCCTGGTTGGGGGATTGGCGGTATCAATTTTACCCGCAATGTTGGTCAATCCTTTGGTCAGCGGGCTTTCATCTTTGGACGAGAAGCCAATTCTGGTCGCAGCCATGCGGCAAAGCGATATTGAAATTGATCGCTGGGCGGTGTTTGGCTCGTTCGTTTTTTCTCAGGGGTTGAAGTCGCAAGGATTGGAAGTGGTCACTGGCTCTCAGATGATCCCTAGTTTTGCTACAGCGGAGATATTTGATCCGGAGCGTCAGTTCGATAGCGTTTGGAACCGTTATGCCCATGTCATGTTCCGCTCTGAGCCGGGCTTGACCAAGCCGAGGTACGAGTTGCTATCCCCTGACTTGTACGTCGTATCCTTAGACGTATGTGGCCCCCAGCTCCGCGAGCTTGGTGTGACCAGGATCGCCTTTACGGAAGCAGTTCCTGCTTCCGATTTGGGCTGTCTGGTGCCTCTGCCAGCCCCCGTAGACAGTGGTGTGCAGCTATTCCGCTTGGCGCCTGAAAGGAGCTCCGAGCCGCGATGAAGGCATTCTGAAGTGAGGTGTTCTGTGACAATATCTGCAGTGGCGGCAGCGCTGCGGTTGAACCTGCTACCGGTGAGCTGAAATGATTCGTGAAGTGCTGATGATTATCTTTGTGACCTTCTCAACGCTGGGCAGTCAACTGCTGGTGAAGCGGGCAGTGACACAAATAGCCGCGCGGGAAAACGTCCCGCAGGGGATCAATTGGCTGATCGCCGCAGGGCTTTCGCCTGAAGTCATCGCGGCGGTAGCCATCCAGGGCGTCGGTTTCATGGTCTGGGTGGTGGTGGTCAGCCGGATCAAGCTGGGATTGGCGTTTGCGATATCCGGCTCGTTCTTCTACATACTGATCGCGTGCGCCAGCTGGGCGCTTTACGGCGAGAAGCTCGTTCCGCTGCAATGGCTCGGCTTGGTGATGGTGTCCGGTGGTGTGCTGCTTATGACGCTTTCTGGCAAGGTTTCTTGAGGCGGACATGGCCTCCCGACACAGTTTCGTCGTTCCTGCCTATGGCGTGTCGCCGCATCTTTCACGGTGCTTGGAGTCATTGAGCAGCCAATCGCGCGGCGGCTCGGAGATTGTGGTGTCAACCTCCACGCCCTCTGATGAGCTGGCCGCAATCGCCGCACAATTTGGTGCCCGATATCACGTGCATGAGCGCGGCGGCTCCATCGGCCGGGACTGGAACGCGGCGCTGGACACGGCAAGCCGCGACTGGGTGACTCTCGCCCATCAGGACGATGAGTATCTGCCCGACTTTGTAAGTTCCGCGTTGGCGTGTGCCGACGCCTGCAGCGAAGCTTCCCTGCTGTTTACCGGGTACGCAGAACTGCTGGGAGACACGGGCACGGTTCGGCGTAATACGTTGATGTTGCGGGTGAAGTCATTTTTGCTCGAACTTGGGTTTGTTGGTCGGAAACACGTCAGCAGTCGCGGGGCGAAGTTGAGGCTGCTGAGGTTTGGTTGTCCGATCGCGTGTCCGGCTGTAACCCTGGGACCGTCGCTCAAGGCCCTCAGATTCAGGGAGGACCTCAAGGTTGATCTCGACTGGGAGGCGTGGGTGCGAGCCGCCCGCTTACCGGGTACATTTTGTTATGACCGTCGCGAATTGATGCACCATCGCATCCACTCCGATAGCGAAACCAGCGCTGGGGTTCGCGAAGGGGTGAGGTCACAGGAGGATTCGCAAATGTTCGCGTCACTGTGGCCAAAGCCCATCGCGGCGTTGCTGACCCGCCTGTACGCGTTTTCTTATAACGCGCCGGGGCCGTGAGCGGTATGGATTCTCGTCCGGGTTCCTTGTCGCCTGCAATCACCGGTGATGTCGGCGTAGTCATCCCGTGTCACAGGGTCACGCGACATATCCTGGACGTGATCGGGAGTATCCCTGCGTGGGTTGCGAGGATTTATGTGATCGACGACTGCTGCCCGGATGGCAGCGGAAAGCTGGTGCAGGAGTCATGTGCTGACGCGCGGGTCCGGGTAGTGTTCAACGAGACCAATCTCGGGGTCGGTGGCGCGGTGATGGCTGGGTACGCTCGCGCAGCGCAGGATGGGTGCGCGGTCATCGTCAAAATGGACGGTGATGGCCAGATGGATCCGGCCCTGTTGCCAAAGTTGGTCGCGCCGATCATCGAGGGCGCTGCGGACTACACCAAAGGCAATCGGTTCTACGATCTCGCGCAGATCGGTCAGATGCCAGCAGCGAGGATTATCGGCAACGCCGCCCTGTCCTTCATGAGTAAGATATCAACCGGCTACTGGGATATGTTCGACCCCACAAATGGCTATACCGCGATCCACGGTCGGCTGGTGTCGCGGCTGCCGGTTGGCAAAATCAGCCGGCGTTACTTCTTTGAAACGGACATGCTGTTCCGGCTGAACACCTTGCGGGCCGTAGTGATGGATATTCCGATGGACGCGCGCTACGGCGACGAAGTAAGCGGGCTTCGGATCAGCAGGATACTCCCCGACTTTCTGTACAAGCACGCTCGCAATACGGTCAAGCGTGTCTTCTACAACTACTTCCTGCGTGACATGTCGCTGGCAAGCATCGAGTTGGTCGGCGGCGTCATTCTGGTGCTGTTTGGCACTGCGGCCGGGGGGTACTTCTGGACTGAAGCGTCAACCTCGGGGGTGACCGCATCAGCAGGGCGCGTGATGATTTCCGCGTTGCCGCTGATCTTGGGATTCCAGCTGATCCTCGGATTCCTTGCTTTTGATATTGCATCTGTTCCCAGACGGGCTATCCACCGTCTGTTGGGCTGAACCCGCACGCCCGCATGGTCCGGATGACCGGGCCGTGCGGGCGGCGACTGTATTACGCCCAGATCAGGAAAGCGCCGCTTCCAGTTCCGGCAGAATCTTGAACAGGTCGCCCACCAGGCCGATATCGGCGATCTCGAAGATCGGCGCATCGCCGTCCTTGTTGATGGCCACGATCGTTCCGGCGTCCTTGATGCCGGTCAGATGCTGGATGGCGCCGGATATACCGATGGCGACATACAGCTCCGGCGAGATGATCTTGCCGGTTTGACCGACCTGCATCTCGTTGGGGCAGTAGCCCGCGTCCACCGCTGCGCGCGAGGCACCCACCGCTGCACCGAGCTTGTCGGCGAAGTCGTAGATGATCTTGAAGTTCTCTTCCGAGCCAACACCGCGGCCGCCCGAAACGACGCGCTTCGCACTCTGCAGGTCGGGACGGTCAGAGCTTCCCGCTGCGAGTCCGATAAAACGGGTGTGTGAGGGCAATGCGACATCCACCGATGCAGCTTCCACCGCAGCGCTGCCCCCCTTTGCCGCCTCTGACCATGACGCCGTACGAATGGTCGCGACAACGGTGTCCGCGGCAGGCGCCTCGACGGTGATGATGGCGTTGCCGGCGTAGATCGGCCGCTTGAAGACGTGGCTGGACTCGACGGTCATCACGTCGGAGACCTGGCCAACCCCCAGCAGCGCCGCGACGCATGGCATCAGGTCCTTGCCAAAGGTGGTGGACGGACCGAATACGTGGCTGTAGCCATCGGCGAGCTTGGCGACCTGCGGTGCCAGCACTTGGGCAATCGGCTGCGCATTGGCGGCGTTGGCGACGGTCAGCACGCGTGCAACGCCGGCAATCTCTGCCGCTTGTTGGGCGACGGCGGCCGGGTCAGCAGCCAGCACGATGATGTCGATCGAGTCCGGTGCCAGCGCCTGAGCCGCGGTCACGCACTTGGCGGTGGCGGAATTGAGTGTGCCGTCCTGATGCTCGGCGACGATAAGTACCTTGGCCATTACAGCAACCCCTTCGACTTGAGTGCAGCGACCAGCTCGGCCGCGTCCTTGACCAGCACGCCCTTGCTGCGCTGTGCCGGCGGTGCGTAGTGGGTGGTCTTGAGCACATTGCCCGCCTCAATCCCGAGGTCGGCAAACGCGATGGTCTCCATCGGCTTGCTCTTGGCCTTCATGATGTCGGGCAGTTTGATGAAGCGCGGCTCATTAAGACGCAGGTCGGTGGTGACCACGGCAGGCAGGTCCACTTCCAGCGTTTCCAGTCCGGCATCCACCTCGCGGGTCACTGTGGCTTTGCCGTCGGCAATCTCAAGCTTGGATGCGAAGGTCGCCTGCGGGCGGTTCCAGATCGTCGCCAGCATCTGGCCGGTCTGGTTGGCGTCATCGTCGATCGCCTGCTTGCCCAGGATCACCAGGTCAGGCTGCTCTTTCTCGATCAGCTTCAAGAACGTGCGGGCGGCGGTCAGCGGCTGGATTTCCTGGCCATCGTCGATGACCACGTGCAGCGCGCGGTTCGCACCCATCGCAAGACCGTTACGCAAGTGGGCCTGCGCATTGACCGGTCCGATGGTGGCGACGATGACCTCGGTGGCGATCCCCTTGTCGCGCAGGCGCAAGGCCTCTTCCAGGGCGATCTCGTCGAACGGGTTGGCCGACAGCTTGACGCCATCGGTGACCACGCCGGAGCCGTCCGGCTTTACCTGGATGCGGACGTTGTAGTCCACGACCCGCTTGTAACCGACTAGAATTTTCATCGTTGTGGGGGTTCCTTGATGAGTCTTTTGTAGGTCTGCGACCACTATCGTCAAACAACGACAGGGCAGAAGGGAACGTCATTCTATCCGAGGGCGACCTGCATCGCCGGGCCGCAGGGCGATACTCTGTACCGATTTCTATCAGGAGAATTTGGCATGCTGCATCCGGTCGTACTCAGTGGTGGGAGCGGCACCCGTCTGTGGCCGTTGTCGCGGCAAACCCAGCCCAAACAGTTCCTGACCCTGATTGGCGAGCGATCCCTTTATCAGGAGACGATCCTGCGGGCCAGTCGCCTGCCCGGTGCGCAGCCGCCGGTGACGGTTTGCAGCCAGTTGCACCGCTTCATGGTGGGCGAGCAACTGCAGGCGATCGGCGTCGACAGCGGCGGCATCGTGCTGGAGCCGCTAGCGCGCAATACCGCGCCGGCGATCGCCTTGGCAGCGATGCAGGCGTTGCGCACGGACCCCGACGCCACCTTGCTGGTGATGCCTGCTGATCATCTCATCGAGGATGAGGCCGCCTTCCGGACCGCTGTTGGTCATGCGTTGGCACTCGGTGAGCAGGGCTGGCTCGTTGCATTTGGTATCACTCCCGATTATGCGGAAACCGGCTACGGCTACATCCGCCAGGGCGCGTCGCTGGCCAGCGATGGTTACCGCATCGAAAGGTTCGTCGAAAAGCCGGATGCGGAAACCGCCCAGCGTTATCTGGAGGAGGGTGCCTATGCGTGGAACTCGGGCATGTTCCTGTTCTCCGCACAGCGCTACTTGGACGAGCTGGCGCTGCATGCACCCGCGATTGTTGATGCAGTAGGCCGCGCGTGGTCCAAGGCCTCTGATGACCTGGACTTTATCCGGATCGACGAAGAGGCCTTCGCCGCAAGTCCCGACGACTCGATCGACTACGCGGTGATGGAGAAAACCGACCGTGCGGCGGTGGTGCCGGTGAGTTGCGGCTGGAGCGATATCGGCTCTTGGTCCTCGCTGTGGTCGGTTGCCGAGCATGATGCCAATGGCAACCGCCAAGAGGGTGACGTGATCTCGGTCGATACCACCGGCAGCCTAGTACGCGCGTCGGATCGGCGGCTGATCGCAACGATCGGTGTTGAGGATCTCATCATTATTGACACTCCCGATGCCACTTTGGTGGCGCGCAAGGACCGGGTTCAAGACGTCAAGGCGGTGGTCGACCAGCTCAAGGCGGCGGGTCGTAGCGAGCACCTGTCTCACCGCAAAGTGTATCGGCCGTGGGGTAGTTACGATTCGATCGGCGTGGGCGAGCGGTTTCAGGTCAAACGCATCGTGGTGAAGCCGGGCGCGTCCTTGAGCCTGCAAAGCCACAAGTACCGGGCGGAGCACTGGGTGATGGTGTCCGGGGTGGCTGAGGTGACCTGCGGCGAGCGCGTGTTCGATTTGCACGAGAACGAGAGCACCTTCATTCCGCTCGGCAGCGTGCATCGGCTGCGCAACCGCGGCACCGATGCTGTCGAGCTGATCGAGGTCCAGTCAGGCAGCTATCTGGGTGAGGATGACATCGTGCGGCTTGAGGACGTGTACGGCCGGTCGTGAAGCCGTACGACCACCAGCGGGCGCTTGAGGCAGAATAGGCGCCCGCACATTACTGCCGGTCCCGCCATGCGTCTTTCGCAATTCCATCTCCATACCAGCAAGGAAGTCCCCGCCGAAGCGGAAATCATCAGTCACAAACTGATGCTCAAGGCCGGCATGATCCGCAAGCTTGCCTCCGGCCTCTATACCTGGACGCCGCTGGGCCTCCGCGTACTGCGCAAGGTGGAGCGCGTGGTCCGCGAGGAAATGGATGCCGCGGGCGCGATTGAAATGCTGATGCCGTCGATACAGCCGCGCGAGCTGTGGGAAGAGACGGGCCGCTGGGACAAGTTCGGGGGCCAGCTGCTTAAGATCCAAGACCGAAAAGAGGCGTGGTATTGCTACGGACCGACCCACGAAGAGGTCGTCACTGACTTTGCCCGTCAGGAGTTGGCCAGCTATAAGCAACTGCCGGTGTGTTTCTACCAGATCCAGACCAAGTTCCGCGATGAGATCCGACCGCGCTTCGGGGTCATGCGCGCGCGCGAGTTCTTGATGAAAGATGCGTACTCATTCCATCTGGATGACGCCGATCTGGACCGCCAGTACGAGGTAATGCATGAGGCCTACAGCCGCGTATTCACTCGTTTGGGGTTGAAGTTCCGAGCGGTGTTTGCCGATACCGGTGCGATTGGTGGCAGCGCGTCGCACGAGTTCCATGTACTGGCGTCGTCCGGTGAGGATGCAATCGCGTTCTCCAACGCGTCCAACTATGCCGCCAATACCGAGTTGGCCGAAGCACTGGTTCTGGGGCCGCGTGCGCCTGCCGTAGAGGTGATGGCCAAAGCGGAAACGCCCTATCAGCGAACCTGCGAGGCCGTTGCAGAGCTGCTTGGCATCGACTTGGAGCGCACGGTCAAGTCCATCGCCATGATTGGCGAGCAGGGGTTCGTTCTGGCGTTGGTCCGCGGTGATCACCAGATCAACGAAATCAAGTTGGCCAAGCTCTCCGGTCTGGCTGAATATCGGATGGCCACCGAGGAAGAAATCCGGGAGGTGCTTGGCACCGAGCCCGGCTTCATCGGTCCGGTTAGTCCGCTCAAACCGGTCCATGTCATTGCCGATCGCAGCGTCGCCGCGATGGCGGATTTTGTGGTCGGTGCCAATGAGAAAGGCTTCCATCTCACCGGGGTGAATTGGGGTCGTGATCTTCCCGAGCCGTTGCTGGTAGCGGATATACGCAACGTGGTGGCGGGCGATCCCTCGCCGGATGGCCAGGGTGCTCTGCAGATTGCACGCGGCATCGAGGTCGGACATATTTTCCAGCTTGGACGCAGCTACGCCGAGGCAATGGAGTGCACGGTCCAAGATGCCAACGGCAAAGCAGTTACCCCAACCATGGGTTGCTACGGCATTGGCGTGTCACGCATTGTCGCCGCGGCGATCGAACAGAATCACGACGCCAACGGCATCGTCTGGTCCGAGGCGATGGCGCCGTGGCAGGCGGTGGTGTGCATCATCAACCCGAAAAAAGATCCCGCCGTTATTGAAGCAGCGCAGACACTGCACAAGGACTTGAACGCGGCTGGAATCGAGACGGCGTTGGACGACCGTGGCCTGCGTCCGGGAGCAATGTTTGCCGATATGGAACTGATCGGCCTGCCTCATCGGGTGGTGGTGTCCGAGCGCGGAATCGCGGCCGGTACGTTCGAATACCGTCACCGACTGTCCGAAGATTCGGAAAACCTCGATAGGGAAGCGCTGATGGACCGTCTGCGAGCTCGCGGGTAATAGCTGATTGGGCAAAGCCATAACCGGTAATGTGAATGGAGGCTTGAATCGGATAATGGCCTTCGTTTACTAATGACGGTGCTCAGTTTAGTATGGCGTCGTCGGCCGTGTGACGGTCGAGTTTACCCCTTCCCGGAGAATCCCCATGTCGATTGATATTGACTCGCTTTCCACTAAAGAGCTCAGCGCCCTGATCAGTCAGGCGAAGAAGCGCAAGACCACCCTTACCAAGCGCAAGCCAATCACCCAGGTGCGCAAGCGCATGATGCAGGTTGCCAGAACCGAGGGTTACACGATCGCTGAACTGTTCGGTGGTGCCGGTGCCGCAGCAGACGCTACTCCGCGCGCCAGCGGTCCGCGCAAGGTTCGCAAGGCTGCGGGCAAGGTCGCGCCGAAGTACCGCAACCCGGACAATGCGAACGAGACTTGGACCGGTCGTGGCCGTCAGCCGCGCTGGATGACCGCGTTCACCGACGCTGGTCGCAATCGCGACGATTTCCTGATCAATCCGCCGGTGAGTGCATAACTGCATTTGTTGGGTGAGACGCCGGTACTCTACCGGCGGCTGCAAAAACGCCGGCATCTGCCGGCGTTTTTGTTTTTGCCTGTCGCATCAGTCTCATAGATTTCTGCGGGTCGGCAGGAGCAGGTTGCCGAACAGTAAGCCGGCAATCACGGCCAGCAGGATATTCATCACCGCCAGCAAAGCGTCCTGACCCACCCCGATGTCCTGGCGCTGGATCAGGTCCATCATGCCGCGCAGGCTGGTACTGCCTGGCAGCAGCAGGATGATGCCAGGCACCCGCACCAGTGCTCCGGGACGATGAAGCCAGCGCGCGTATCCATTGCCCGCAATCGTCAGTACAAGCGCTGCCAGGAATATGCCGACGGGACTGCCCCAGGCCAAGCCGCCGAAGCGCGAAATCAGATAGCCAGAGGCCGCTGCGGCCATGACCAGCGGGTAATCCCGCGCGTGTGCGCGAAACAGCACCGCGAATGCGAAGGACGCGGCGACCAGCGCGCCCCACTCGACCCATTCCGGTTGTGGTCGCCACGCGCGGACCGCCGGCTCAAGCCCGGTCAACTGCGCGATATACAGCGCGATAACCGTGCCGAGCGTCAACTTGAGTACCGTGGAAAGCGCTCCTGCGGCGCGAGCGGTTCCTGACACCAGATGCTGGCTGGTTAATTCGTTCATCGCATTCGTCAGCGACAGACCAGGCAACAGAACAATCAGGGACGCGATGATTACGGTGTTTTGATTGAGAGGCGCAATGAACGTTGCCGCCAGTACCACAACGATCGTGGCGACCATGGCCAGCAGCGCGTCCGATGCTTCGCGCAATCGTGGTCGGGAGGCCGCGGCAGTGGTAAGCGCGCCGATCAGCAGTCCGTTGAAGCCGGCAACGGCGATATCCAGCCACGGTAATCGGAGCAGCCCGCCGACCGCGGCCGCGACCAGTCCGAACGCGATTACCTGCAGCGCTTGCGCCAAACGGGTGGGTGGAACATCCAGCGCATTCATTGCGTCGAAGGCGGCAGCGAGCTCCATCTCTCCCGCGATCAGCGCCTCGGCGATGCGATCGGTCTCCGCCAGGCGGTGAAGATCGGTATCGCCCGGCGGCAGACGGATTACCCGGGTTACATCACTTTGACCAGGCAGCCGCTGGGGATCGCTGAAAGAGAGAATCAACGCGGTCGGACTGACCCAGGGCTCGCATTCGAGACGGAGACGCTCGGCTACCGATAACAGGGCACCCTCCAGCCGTTGTGCCGTCGTGCCATAGATATGCAGACGTTCGGCGAGTTCGACCATGAAGGCGATGCGGTCCGGATAGCTGGCATTGCTGAGCGGAATGGCGTTCGTGACGCCCGACGAGGTCGTGATCATCCGCTTAGGATGGCATGCACATCCTTTACCAGACACCCGCTCGTGCACTGTAGACACCTTGTGCATGGGCGGCGCATGTATCCTTCCGGTCATCGATGACTGAATCCGACTCCACGCCTCCAAGTTTCCTTGCGCACGACCGCGACGCCGGTCGTCTGGTGCTCGCCGGTGGGTGGACGCTGGATCATTCGCGAGATATCGGCAGCACTCTGGCATCGATGCCGGACGATACCCGCGCACTGGATGCCACCGGGGTTGACCGTCTGGACTCGCTAGGCGTGTTGCAGCTGCTGCGCTTTGCACGTGAACGGGAACTCGATTTCCAGCAGTTCGAGTTTCACGCCGATCACCGTGCGTTGGTTGGGGCGATCGACGATGTCGTGGATGGCCGGATGCCGAAACGCCGCGAATTCGGCGTCCTGGAGGCATTGGCGCGACTCGGGCGCGCCGTGGTCGGAAATTTGCACGAGGCCAGGTCGTTACTGGGCTTTTTTGGCGAGGTGCTGCTCAAGTCCCTCCGAATGATCCGCGAGCCCCGGCGTTTCCGTCCTGTTGCGACCGTCTTCCACATGGAGCAGGTCGGGCTGGATGCGGTGCCGCTGGTCGCGCTGCTGTGCTTCCTGGTCGGCGCGGTGGTCGCTTTTTTGGGCGCCAATGTCCTGCGTGACTTCGGTGCGACCATTTTCGTGGTCGAACTGGTGAGCATCGCCTTCCTGCGCGAGTTTGGCGTGTTGCTGACGGCGATTATTCTGGCTGGCCGCACCGCCAGTGCGTTCACGGCCCAGATCGGCGCGATGGTCAGCCGCGAGGAGGTGGATGCGATGCGGACCTTGGGTCTGGATCCGGTTGACCTGTTGGTGATCCCGCGTGTTCTTGCGCTGCTGATTACCCTGCCGCTGCTGACCTTCGTCGCGATGATCGCTGGTCTGCTGGGCGGGCTTACGGTCGGCGCGTTCAACCTCGACATTCCGCCGCAACAATATTTGGCGCGGATGCAGGACACGATGTCTCTGAAGCACCTGTGGGTCGGTCTGGGCAAGGCGCCGGTGTTCGCGGTGGTCATCAGCCTCATCGGCTGTCTTGAGGGGCTGCAGGTGAAGGGAACCGCGCAGTCTCTGGGCGAGCGCACGACCTCAAGCGTGGTGCAGTCGATTTCGCTGGTTATTGTGCTGGATGCATTTTTCGCGATCTGGCTGATGGAGATGGGCTGGTGACCGCATCCGACGCGCGCGAACCGATCATCCGTATCCGCGGACTGGTCAACCGTTTCGGTGAGGAGGTCGTGCATGACGGTCTGGATCTGGACGTGATGCCCGGCGAGATTCTGGGGGTGGTGGGAGGATCGGGATCGGGAAAGTCGGTACTGATGCGCTCTATCCTGGGCCTGCAGCACCCCAATGAAGGCGACATCCAGGTATTGGGCGTGGATGCACGCAGTAGCGATCAGAAGGTCCGCAAACATATCGAGCAGAACACCGGAGTCCTGTTTCAGGACGGCGCCTTGTTCTCCTCGCTCACGGTTGGCGAGAACGTAGAGGTCCCGCTCAAAGAATATTGCCCCGACTTGTCCAGCTCGCTTCGCTATGAGCTTTCGCTGTTGAAGGTGATGCTCTCGGGGCTGCCGGCCGACGCTATCGACAAGTTTCCGTCCGAATTGTCTGGCGGCATGCGCAAACGTGCGGGTATCGCGCGCGCATTGGCATTGGATCCACCACTGTTGTTTCTCGACGAACCCACTGCAGGACTGGATCCGATCCGCGCGGCAGCTTTCGATACCCTGATCCGCACGATGCAGCAGGCCTTGGGGCTGACGGTTTTCCTGATCACACACGATCTGGACACGCTTTACGCTATCTGTGATCGCATCGCCGTACTCGCGGACCGCAAGGTTGTGGTCTGTGCGCCGATCGCCGAGATAGAACAATTCGACCACCCGTGGGTGCGGGAATATTTCCACGGCCCGCGTGCACGCGCTGCGCAAGATGCCGGTGCTGCTGTTCGCAAGTTAAACGAGGTCACCGACTGATGGAAACCAAGGCCAACTACGTCCTGATCGGTGCTTTCACGATCGTGTTGACGTTGTTCATGCTGATGTTCGCCCTGTGGGCGGCCAAGTACTCGACCGACAAAAGTTGGCAGAGCTACCGGGTGATTTTCAATGAACCCGTTACCGGGATGAGCGAAGGCAGCAGCGTCCAGTACAACGGCATTTCCGTGGGAACGGTGGAAAAGCTGCGACTGGCCGCCGATGATCCGCGCCAGGTCATTGCAACGCTGAAAGTGCAGGCCAGCGCGCCGGTGAAAACCGACACGCGGGCCAAGATGTCGATGACTGGCATTACCGGCAGCCCGATCATCCAGCTGACCGGCGGTGATCCGTCGAGTCCGCGCCTGGTGGACGTGGACAAGGGCGAGTTTCCGGTGATCAAAACCGAGGCGTCCGCGCTGCAGAACATTGCCGATACCGCCAACCGGCTGGTCGCGCGGATGGACTTGCTGCTGAGCGAGGAGAACGTCGAGAGCGTTGCCCGGACGCTGGCCAATATCGAATCCTTGACCGGCGCGGTGTCTGACCAGCGTGAGGACTTGCGTGCACTGATCACCAACGCACGCGCCTCCAGCGAGCAGTTGGAAGCGACGCTGGGCAGCGCCAACAAGTCGATGCAGAGCATTGATCGGGAACTGGTCAGCAAGCTGCCCGATCTGGTCGCGAGGCTGGACAGTACGTTGACCCGCTTGGACTCCGCTGCCGCCGGTGCAGACGGGATCCTCAACGAGAACCGCGCGGCCATCAACAGCTTCGCCAACGACGGGCTTTCCCAGCTTGGCCCGACGCTGGGCGAGTTGCGATCGTTGGTACGCGATCTGCGCCGCATGAGCGACCGACTGGACAGCAACCCGACCCGTTATCTGCTCGGCCGCGATGCGCCCAAGGAGTTCGAACCCGAATGAACGCGATCATCTCCAACCCCACACCCGGTCTAAGTGCGCTTGCTCGTACTGGCTTGCTTGTAGCCGCGTGCCTGTTGATCAGCGCGTGCTCGCTGGTGGGCAACAACACGCGGGACCGGGCGACCGTCTATGACCTCGATCCACGGGTGGAGGCAGACGCCGCCTGGCCTGCGGTCAAATGGCAGTTGTCACTGCCACAGATCAATGCGTCGCGGGTGGGCGACAGCCTGCGAATCGCAGTGCGACCCGTCCCCCACGAGCTGCAGATCTACAAAGGCGCAAGTTGGGCGCGCATACCGACCGACATGATCGAAGGCGCAATTCTGCGGACGATGGAGGATTCCGGTCGCATCCCGGCCGTGGCGCGCCAAGGATCAGGGATCGCCGCCGAATACAAACTCCTGCTGGAATTGCGTCGGTTCGAATCCGCCTACAGTGCGCCTGGCGTGCCGCCAACAATACAGATCGAGATCAATGCCAAGCTGTTGCATGTAGCCAGCCAGCGTGTTGCCGCCTCGCGTACCTTCAACCAGGAGGCGGCCGCCAGCAGCGCCGAGATTGAGCGCGTCGTCGAGGCCTTCGAGCGGGCATTGCATGCGGTCACCGGCGAGGTGGTCGGATGGGTGTTGGTCAGCGGCAACGAGGACGTGGCGCGTCGCCGCAACTGACGCCATGCAGGTCAGCCAATCCGAGCGGGCTTCCAGCTCAAGGCTGTAAGCTGCGCGCCATGCCAGTTTTCACAAATCCCCTGCATGCGGTCGGCAACGGGCTGTTTCAGGCCCTGCGCGTGGGCTTTCGGCTGCTGCCTCTGGGTGAGGCCCGACGCGACCGCTGGCGGCAGTGGTTCCTGCAGCGCTTTCCCACGGTCCGCCCCGCGGCGGTGCAAGGCCAAACGACAGGCGCCGGCCGCATGCGGCGTGCTTGCGCATCTGCAGACGGCCGGGCGATCGGGCATAGGAAGGCTTCGCCGGTGGAGCTGCCGGTAACCCTGCCGGCGACACTGGTTACGTTCTATCTCCCCCAGTTCCATTCGATTCCCGAAAACGATGAGTGGTGGGGTGAGGGCTTCACCGAGTGGCGCAATGTCGGCCGCGCCCTGCCGCAGTTCCAGGGTCACGCGCAGCCGCGCCTGCCCGGCGCGCTGGGCTACTACGACCTGACCCATCCGGAAGCGATGCGCGCGCAGGCAGCACTCGCTCAAGCGTATGGCGTCGGTGCGTTCTGTTTCTACTTCTACTGGTTCCATGGCAAGACGCTGTTGGAGGCGCCGCTGCAGCAGTGGCTGCGTGATCCTTCCATCAGCTTGCCGTTCTGTCTGTGCTGGGCGAATGAGAGCTGGTCGCGGCGCTGGGATGGTCGCGCTGACGACATTCTGATGGCTCAGCGACATGATCCCGACGACGATCTCGCGTTTATCGCCCACGTGGCGGAATACCTGCGCGATCCGCGTTATCTGCGGGTCGACGGCAAGCCGATGCTGCTGGTATATCGGCCGGGGCTGTTGCCCGATGCCGCAGCCACGGCGGCGCGCTGGCGACGTTGGTGTGCGGATAATGGCGTCGGCGATATTTTCATTGCCTACGTGCAAGGTTTCGAGCGTCCCGATCCGGCGACGCTGGGCTTTGACGCGGCGGTGGAGTTTCCGCCCAACCTGGCGGCTCCGCAGAACATCACCGCGTCGCAGGTGCTGCTCAATGAGGCGTACACCGGGCAGGTACTGGATTGGCGCGAGTTGGCGGCTGAGTACAGCCGTCGTGCTGCCCCCGCTTACCGCCTGTTTCCGGCGGTGAATTGTGGCTGGGACAACGAGCCGCGCCGACCGGGACGAGGGCGGACCTGGCTGCACGCGTCGCCACGCCGCTATCGGGATTGGCTGGCCAACACCATTACAGAACGTCTACCGCCTGGCCCAGATGCCTCACGTCTGGTGTTCATCAACGCGTGGAACGAATGGGCCGAGGGTGCCGTGCTGGAGCCCGACGCGCGCCTCGGCCACGCTTGGTTGCACGCGACAGCTGCAGCGTTGCGTGCCGCAGGGGGGGTGGGGGAGGAGTACGGCGGCGATGCGGGCTTGCGCCCCTGCGTGGTGATCCACGCCTGGTATCCCGGTGCCTTCGGCGAGATTCTCGATGCGCTCCAGAGCAGTGGCCTCGCAATGCGGCTGGTGGTTACTACCGGAGCGGAGCAGGCCGGGCAGATTACCGAGCAGCTCGCGCGCCGGGACATGATCGCCGAACTGGAAGTTCACGAGAACCGCGGGCGCGACATTCTGCCGTTTCTGCGTGTGGCGGATCGCTTGCTCAACGAGGGCGAGCGCCTGGTGCTGAAGCTGCATACCAAGCACTCGCCGCATCGCCCCGATGGCGCGAGGTGGCGGGGTGAACTGCTGGAGAGACTGGCATCGCCGCACCGGGTTGAGCAGATCGCCAAAGCGTTCCAGAACGACCCGACACTCGGTATGGTGGCGCCCGAAGGGCACTTCCAACCGCTGAATTACTACTGGGGCGCGAACCGCGACAAGGTCAACTATCTGGTCGCGCGGCTGGGTATTCCCGAGCCGGATTCTGAAAGCGAACACTTCGTTTCCGGCAGCATGTTCTGGGTGCGGCTGGAAGGGCTGCGACCGCTGCTGGACGCGCATCTGGACGAGTGGGAGTTTGAGGATGAAGCGGGCCAATTGGACGGCACATTTGCCCACGCCATAGAACGCGTCTTTGCGTTGAGCGTGCGCAACCATGGGCTGCAGGTTGCGGATGCCGCCACTGTGTGTGGCGAGCCGCCCGTTGAACCCACTGAGTACCGCTACGCCCCGCGCGACTGAGTCCGGACCGGAGTCAGTCTTCCAGCGCGCGCACCAGTTCCGTCGCCAGACGCTCCGCGTCCTGACTCGTCGTGTCGAGGACGATGTCCGCGTTCTCCGGTGCCTCGTAAGGGGAGTCGATACCGGTGAAGTTGCTCAGCTGACCAGCGCGCGCCTTGGCATATAGGCCCTTGGCGTCGCGCTCCTCGGCGACTGCCAGCGGCGTGTCGACGAAGACTTCGAGGAACTCGCCGTCCTGGAACATCCGCCGAGCCATGGTCCGCTCGGCGCGGAACGGCGAGATGAAGCTGACCAGCACCACCAGCCCTGCGTCGACCATCAGTCGGGCGACCTCAGCCACCCGGCGGATGTTTTCGACCCGGTCCTCGTCGGTAAATCCAAGGTCGTTGTTGAGGCCATGGCGGATGTTGTCGCCGTCCAGCAGGTAAGTGTGGCGGCCCATTGCCAGCAGCTGTTTCTCCACCAGGTTGGCAATGGTGGACTTTCCGGCACCGGACAGACCGGTGAACCAGACGCAGCGCGGGCGCTGATGTTTGATCAACGCGCGGGCTGTCTTGTCCACGTCGACATGCTGCCAGCGGATGTTGCTGGCCCGGCGCAGGGCGAAGTCGACGGTGCCAGCGGCAACCGTGGCATTGGTCTGGCGGTCGATCAGGATGAAGCCACCCAGCTCATGGCTGTCGGCATACGCTTCAAATCCAATGGGCTCATTGAGGTAGAGATTGCAGAATGCGACCTGATTGCAGTCCAGCGACTTGGCCGCCAGATGCGTCTGGGTATTGACGTCAATCTGGTGCTTCAACTCGGTGACCGTCGCGCCCACGGTGCGGGCGCCGATCTTCAGCCAGTACGGACGTCCAGGTAGCAGTGGTTGTTCGTCCAGCCACAGCAGGTGGGCGGCGAACTGGTCTGCCACTTCCAGCGGCGCGTGCGCGGCGCAGATGATGTCGCCCCGACTGATGTCGATCTCGTCGGCGAGGCCCAGCACCACCGGCTGGCCGGGCTCCGCGCGGCTGACATCAGCACTGCCGCTGACGATCCGGGTAACGGTCGAGCAGGTGCCAGACGGAGAGACGCATATGGCATCGCCGAGCGTTAACGGACCCGCCAGCAGCGTTCCGGCAAAACCACGGAAATCCTGGTCAGGCCGGCATACCCACTGCACCGGCATCCGGAACGCGGTGGATTCAGCCGGAGGAGCGATCGTGACGTTTTCCAGATGCTCCAGCAGCAGCGGACCCACATGCCATGGCATGAGGGATGAGCGCTCGAGCACGTTGTCGCCGTTCAACGCCGACAGTGGAATGCAGGTGACCTCCCCGATGCCGAGTTGCGCAGCGAGCAGGCGATAGTCCGAGACGATTTCCTCGAACACCTCCTGCCGGTAGTCGACAAGATCCATCTTGTTGACCGCCAGTACCACTTGACGGATCCCCAGCAGGGACACGATGTAGCTGTGCCGACGCGTCTGGGTCAGCAGGCCCTTGCGCGCGTCCACCAGCACGATCGCGAGATCCGCGGTCGACGCGCCGGTCGCCATGTTGCGGGTGTACTGCTCGTGGCCCGGGCAGTCGGCGACGATAAACTTGCGCTTGTCGGTGTCGAAGAACCGGTAGGCGACATCGATGGTGATGCCCTGTTCGCGCTCGGCGGCCAGACCGTCGACCAGCAAAGCGAAGTCGATGACCCCGGCATTGGCACCGTTACGTCGGCTGTCGGCGACCAGCGTTGCGGCCTGGTCATCCAGCAGCAGCTTGGCGTCGTGCAACAGGCGTCCGATCAGCGTGCTCTTGCCGTCATCGACGCTGCCGCAGGTGATGAAGCGCAGCAGGCCCTTGGCTTCGTGTCGCTGCAGATACTCGGCAACCACCTCGGGCGCGCCGGTGATGCATGTGGGCGTCGCTTGATCGTGCTGGTCGCGCATCAGAAATAGCCTTCCTGTTTCTTCTTTTCCATCGACGCGGACGGGTCGTGGTCAATGACCCGGCCTTCGCGCTCGGACGTGGTGCTGACCAGCATCTCGGCGATGATCTTTTCCAGCGTGTCGGCGTTGGATTCGATCGCACCGGTCAGCGGATAGCAGCCGAGCGTGCGGAAACGGACCCGTTTCATCATGGGCGTCTCGCCGGGCAGCAACGGCAAGCGCTCATCGTCAACCATGATCAGCGTGCCGTCGCGCTCCACGACCGGGCGCATGGCAGCAAAGTAGAGCGAAGGCACCGGAATGCTCTCGCGCAGGATGTACAACCAGACATCCAGCTCGGTCCAGTTGGATATCGGGAAAACCCGGACCGATTCGCCCTTGTGGATACGTGTGTTGTAGAGGTTCCACAGCTCCGCGCGCTGGTTCTTGGGATCCCAGCGATGCTGGGCACTGCGGAACGAGAAGATGCGCTCCTTGGCGCGTGACTTCTCCTCGTCGCGCCGGGCGCCCCCGATCGCTGCATCGAAGCGGCCGGCATCCAGCGCCTGACGCAACGCCTGAGTCTTCATCACGTCGGTGTGGACTGTCGCACCGTGCGTCGGTGGACCCACACCCTGTGCCAATCCCTCGGGATTGATGTGCGTATGCAACTCGATGCCGGTTTCGCTCGCACGGTGATCACGAAACCGGATCATCTCGGCAAATTTCCAGCCAGTGTCCACGTGCAGCAGCGGAATGGGCGGTTTGGCCGGGTAGAACGCCTTCAGTAACAGGTGCAGCAGGACCGAGCTGTCCTTGCCTACCGAATAGAGCATCACCGGGTTGGTGAATCCGGCAGCCACCTCCCTGAGGATATGGATGCTCTCCGCCTCAAGACGGTCCAAGTGGGAGAGGGTGTGCGGTTGGGACATGCTCGGGCTTTCGCGGGATATCCGCGCGGAATCGACGGGTCATGATGCTACCCCATCCATGCTGTCTGTCTGCTTGAGGACTGAAACCACACGGCCGCCTCTGAAGGCGGCCGTGTGGTGTTACTGGGTGGATCAGGCGCGGCTGAAAGCGACCCCGGTCTTGGACCGAAGCTCCTCTTCCGTCACGCCCGGCGCCAGCTCGACCAGCTTCAAGCCATCAGCGGCAATGTCCATCACCGCAAGGTCGGTGATGATCCGACTGACCACACCCAAGCCGGTCAGCGGGAGGGTGCATTCGGGCAGGATCTTTGGATCGCCTTTTTTGGTGGAGTGCTCCATCAGGACCACCACGCGCCGCACGCCGGCGACCAGGTCCATTGCTCCGCCCATGCCTTTGACCATCTTGCCGGGCACCATCCAGTTGGCCAGGTCGCCCTTGTCGGTAACCTCCATGGCGCCCAGTATCGCCAGGTCGATATGCCCGCCGCGGATCATCGCGAAGGAATCGTGGCTGCCGAAATAGCTGGCACCCAATCGCGCAGTGACGGTCTGCTTGCCCGCGTTGATCAGGTCCGCGTCCAGCTCTTCTTCGGTCGGGAACGGGCCGATGCCCAGCAGGCCGTTCTCTGACTGCAGCCATACATCCATGCCGTCGGGGATGTAGTTGGCCACCATGGTCGGCAGACCGATGCCCAGATTGACGTACGCACCATCGGTGAGTTCCTGCGCGGCGCGTTGCGCCATCTGCTCGCGGGACCAGGCCATTACTTGTCTCCTTGGCGCACGGTGCGCTGCTCGATACGTTTCTCGGGGTTCGGGTTGCGCACGATCCGGTCCACGTAGATCCCCGGCAGGTGTACCTGGTCAGGGTCGATCTGCCCGATCTCGACGATCTCCTCGACTTCGACGATGCACACCTTGCCCGCCATCGCGCACGCCGGGTTGAAGTTACGCGCGGTCTTGCGGAACAGCAGGTTGCCGGCGGTATCCGCCTTCCAGGCCTTTACCAGCGAGACGTCGGCGATCAGCGCGGTTTCCATGATGTAGTGCTTGCCGTTGAACTCACGGGTCTCCTTGCCTTCCGCGACCACAGTGCCGTAGCCGGTCGCGGTGAAGAAGGCCGGGATGCCGGCACCGCCGGCGCGCAGCCGCTCGGCCAGCGTGCCTTGGGGGGTAAATTCCAGCTCGAGTTCATCTGCCAGGAACTGGCGCTCGAACTCCTTGTTCTCGCCCACGTACGAGGAAATCATTTTGCGGATCTGGCGGGTCTCCAGCAGCAGACCAAGGCCGAAGCCATCCACGCCGGCATTGTTTGAGATTGCGGTCAGTCCGGTAACACCCGAATCGCGAAGCGCCTCGATCAGCGCCTCCGGGATGCCACACAGTCCGAAGCCGCCGACCGCGAGGGTCTGACCATCGGCGACGATGCCCTGCAGGGCTGTTTTTGCATCGGGATAAATCTTGCTCTTTGCGCCGCCGACCTGCGGCGACGCGGCACTTGCCTGAACCATGGCGAAAACTCCTTGTGCGGGATGGTGCAAGTCTAACGTGCAGCATGCCGGTGACCGAACCGGACGTTCGGCCAATGCCTTCCAACGCCAGATGCAACGACGCCGCCCGGAGGCGGCGTCTGACGCAGGAGCCGGATTGCGGATCAGCTGCCGCCTGCCTCGAGCCTATCGAGCGCGGCGCGCAGGGCCTTCGGGGGCAGGTAGCCGCCGAGCTGGCTGCCATCGCGGGCAATGATCATCGGCGTACCGGTCAGACCGACACGCTGGCCGATGTTGTACTGCTGGGTAATGGTGTTCTTGCAGTTGCGGCTCGGCACCTGGCCGGTTGACTTCGCGTTGCTCAGCGCAGTCTTGCGGTCCGGCGCACACCACACCGACACCATGAGATTGTAATCGTCACTGCCAATACCCATCCGCGGGAAGGCAAGGTATTCCACAGCGATGCCTTCGGCGTTGTACTGCTTGATCTCCTCGTGCATCTTGCGGCAATAGCCGCACTCCGCATCGGTGAAGACGGTGACGGTGTGCTTCGGATTAGCCGGCGCGAAGACGATCCGCTCACTGGCGGGGATGGTGGCCAGCAGCTTATTGCGCATCCCACTCAGCGTCGCTTCACTGAGATTCTTCTGGCTGCTCATGTCCAGTAGGGCGCCGTCTGCGCCGGGCAGGAGCAGGTACTTGCCGTCGTCAGTGACATAGATCACCTGGCCGCCGACGACTGCCTCGCGGAACCCTGGAATCGGTGCTGCGGCCACCAACTCGACCTTGGCGTCCGGATTGAGCGCTGAAATCGCAGCAATCGCGCGCGCATCCGGTGTGCCAGCTACAGGCGCGGCGTCATTTGCTTCGTCGATCTCAGCTGACGGGGTTGCAACTGCGTCCATGCCGGATTCAGGTGCTGGCGCCTTGGCGCAGGCGGAGATGCTGAGCATGCCGAGAGCGGCAGCAATGAGGAATCGCTTCATGGGAGGTCCTGGGGGGGTGCGGGAGCAGCGGATGCAGCCCGGAATCGAAGTGTGGATTATCGCATGCACGACTCGCAGCCGCGGCCGCGTGGGGCTGGACCGGGACGCTCGCGACGGCGGGTTTTCTGCGCAGAGACGTCAATCGCGCAGGAAATACTCAACGGTGGTCACAACGCGTACCCGCTTGATCTGCGGGCTGCTCTGGTCACGGTCGCTGATGCTGACCACGCCCTGGTTCGCGCTGCGGATACCGTCAAGGCGGGAGTCGGAATCCTTTGCAAACTGAACGGCAGAGTCCCGTGCAGCCGCAGTGGCTTCGGCAATCAGCGACGGCTTGATGTCATTGAGCTTGGTGTAGTCGAATTCAGGCGAGCTGCCTTCACCGATCATCACGCCCTGGGTCACGAGTTCGCCAGTGCGAGCAACGGCATCCAGTGCACCAGCCACATCAGTGGTGCGCAGGCTGACCGTCGTCGCGTAGCGATACCTCTCCGGTGGACGGCTGTCGCCATAGGCCCAAGCCCAGCGATCTTCAAGCCGCGGCGGAGACACCACGATTTCTTCGGGCTTGAATCCTGCCTTCTCGAAGAAGGCACGGATGATCGCGGTGTTGCTGTCCAGGCTGTGCTGTACTTCGGCCAGGTTATTGCCTCCAACCGTATGGGGTAGCGGCCAGACCACCAGGTCAGCATCGACGATTTTCTCGGCCGATCCCTTTACCGTCACGTAGCGGTCGGCAGTCTTCAGCCGTTCCATGCCCTTGGAGGCAAACCAGCCGGCTGAGGCCAGACCCACGGTGAGCAGCGCGGCAGCGATGATCGTAAAGACGGGACGGACGGTAATATTGGACATCAGCTACTTCCGAAAAGTGTTTCCGGCAAGCCTACACGGCTCCGGTGAATCCGGACCGACCAGCTCCGTCATGGTGCAGGGCTTGTCAGTGACAGTCGCTTGCGTCGACTATGCACGCCGACGCCGAGTGCGCCCCTCGGGCTGCTGCCATGAACAATGAACTGATCTACCTGCTCCTGATCTTCGGGTTGCTGGTCATTCCACGCGCGCTTCAGCGATTCAAGGTGCCCGCCCCGATTACCTGCCTGTTGCTGGGTCTCGGCGCCGTTCTACTGTGGGGAGATCGCAGCCACGACTCGGTGATCGTCCTGTTGTCGACGCTCGGCATCTCCTCCCTGTTCCTGTTTGCGGGTCTGGAAGTCGAGATCACGGCGCTGCGCAAAGAGCTAAGCCGACTGCTGGTTTATCTGACCACCCAGGTCGCTTGTCTGGTTGGGGTCGCCTGGTTGGGCTGGCGCTACCTGGACCTGGGGTGGCAGGCGGCGGCTTTGGTGTCGCTCGCGCTGCTTACGCCGTCAACCGGTTTCATTCTGGACACTCTGGAGCGCCTCGGTTTGAATGCTGAGGAGCGCTTCTGGGTAACCAGCAAGGCGATCACCGGCGAGCTTTTTGCGCTGGCGGCACTGTTTGTAGTGCTTCAGGCCGGTGACCCTATGCAGCTGGCGACATCGTCGGGCGCGATGATCCTGATGTTGGTCGGATTGCCACTGGTGTTTATTGGGCTGGGGCGCTGGGTGGTCCCGCATGCGCCAGGCTCGGAATTCTCGCTGCTGGTTATGGTCGGCATGGTCGCCGCGTTCATCACCTACAAGCTCGGGGTCTACTATCTGGTTGGCGCCTTCGTGGCCGGACTTGTCGCGCGCTTGCTGCGGCTCCGGATGCCGCGTCTTGCCTCGGACGAGAACATGCATGCGCTGCGCTTGTTCGCGACATTCTTTGTGCCGTTCTATTTCTTCCACGCCGGTACCGAGATCTCGGGTGATGCGCTGACCTGGGAGGCGGCGGGCGCCGGCGTTGTTCTCACCTTGGTAGTCGTTCCGCTACGGATCGGCCTGGTGTGGCTGCAGCGTCGAGTGCTGTTTGGCGAGGGCTACAAGAGCAGCATGAAAGTTTCGGTGGCGCTGACGCCGACGCTGGTGTTCACACTGGTTCTGGCGAATATCCTGCACAAACAGTTTGATCTCCCGGCGGTGTTGTTTGGCGCACTGATCCTGTACACCACGCTCAACACGCTGTTGCCATCCTTGGTCCTGCGCACGCCGTTCGATGTGGACCTGTTTGATGCGCCGCTGCCGGTCCATCCCGAGGATCGGATGAGCAAAGCGTCCGAAGCACCTGCCACGCCGCCAGTCACTCCCGCTGCCTGATCGCGTTGTGTCGGCTCTGATGGGCCGGGCAGCTGACTTGAATCGTGGGGTTCCGCCCCCACTTTTGTGGCGCAGGCGCTGCGCGCCGCGAAACCGCAGGTCCGCGGGACGCAACTTCCTACCCGGCCTGCCGACTGTCGATTTGACGCGTTTGCTCCGTTAAGGGTTCCGTTTCCATGCCGATCTATGCCTTTGAATGCGCCGCTTGCGGTCACGATTTTGATCGCCTGCAAAAGTTGTCGGATGCAGACCCAACCGATTGCCCGGTGTGCGGCAAGCCGGAACTGAAGCGCCAACTGACCGCCCCGCAGTTCCGCCTTGCGGGAAGCGGCTGGTACGAGACCGACTTCAAGAAAGACGGTGATAAAAAGCGCAATCTCGCGGGGGATAGCGGTCCATCCGATGCTCCGCCCAAGAGCGATGCTGCGAAGCCTGCGGAGGCTAAACCCGCTGCCGCCAAGCCTGCGCCCGTCGCAGATTCCTGACTGGGGGGCGGCTCGGCGCCCCGGAAGCAGCGGCTAGCCCGTTAAACTATGCCGCTCAGCCGGCGGCGACCGGCGCGTATTGTTTTCCGGAGCCTCCATGCGTACCCATTTCTGCGGCCTGATCGACGAAAGCCTGATTGGCCAGACCGTCACCCTGTGTGGTTGGGCGGATGTCGCCCGCGATCTCGGCGGTCTGTGCTTCATTGACCTGCGCGACCACGAAGGCATCGTCCAAGTAGTGGCTGAGCCCAACGCCGACGTCGTGGGCAATGACCTGGTCATCGCCACTGCCGCCGACGTGGGGTACGAGGATTGCCTGCGGGTGACCGGCACCGTACGTCGGCGCGAATCGGTCAACAACAAGATCCCCACCGGCCAGGTGGAGCTGCTAGCCACGGCGATCGAAGTGCTCAACAAGGCCGAGCCGCTGCCGTTCCACGCACACGAAAACCCGGGCGAGGACATCCGCCTCAAGTACCGTTATCTGGATCTGCGCAGCCCGGACATGCAGCGCAAAATGCGCACCCGCACCAAACTGGTACGGGCCTTGCGCCGGTGGCTGGACGCGCGGGATTTCCAGGACATCGAAACGCCGATCCTGACCAAGGCCACGCCGGAAGGTGCGCGCGACTTTCTGGTGCCGTCACGTATGCACCCGGGTGAGTTCTACGCGTTGCCGCAGTCGCCGCAGCTGTTCAAGCAGATCCTGATGGTTGCCGGCTTTGATCGCTACTACCAGATCGCGCGTTGCTTCCGTGACGAGGCCCTGCGCGCCGACCGCCAGCTGGAGTTCACCCAACTGGACATGGAGTTTGCCTGGGTCCAGGAATCCGATGTTCAGGACACCGCCGAGGCGATGATCTGTGAGGCGTTCCGCGAGGTTATGGAGGTCGAGCTCGCCCAGCCGTTTCCGCGCATGACCTGGGCGGAGGCGATGCGTCGCTTCGGCTCCGACAAGCCGGACCTGCGCATCGAGATGGAATTCACCGACATCGCCGGGCTGGTGAAAGACTGCGAGTTCAAGGTGTTCACCGATTGGGCCAACGTCGACGACGGACGTGTCATCGCATTGTGCGTGCCCGGCGGCGCAAGCCTGTCGCGCAAGCAGATCGACGACGTGGGAGCCCACGCGGCGAAGTACGGCGCGAAGGGACTGGCGTGGATGAAGGTCATCGACCCGGCGCTGGGCCGCGAAGGTATCAATTCGCCCATCGCCAAGTTCCTCGATGATGAAACCCTGAATGCCATTTTGCAGGCAGCCGGAGCGAGCGCGGGCGACTTGATCCTGTTTGGCGCGGCTGACTCGAGCACCGCATCTGCGTTCATGGGCGCGGTGCGACTCAAGCTCGGCAAGGATCTGGGATTGGTGCGTGATGGCTGGGCGCCGCTATGGGTAACCGATTTCCCGATGTTCGAGTGGGACGAGGAAGCTCAGCGATACGTCGCGCTGCACCATCCGTTCACCGCACCGGCCGTGGATGACGTGGAATCGCTGCGGATCAACGCCCGCACCGCGGTTTCGCGTGGCTACGACATGGTCCTCAACGGCAATGAAGTCGGCGGTGGCTCGATCCGTATCCACCGTCCTTCGATGCAGGCGGCGGTATTTGAGCTGCTGGGCATCGATGCTGCGGAGCAACAGGCGAAATTCGGCTTCCTGCTCGACGCGCTCAAGTACGGTGCGCCGCCTCATGGCGGTATCGCCTTTGGTATCGACCGTATTGCCGCGCTGATGGCCGGTACCGAGTCGATCCGTGACGTCATCGCGTTTCCGAAGACCACCGGCGCGCAATGCACCATGACCGGCGCACCATCGCCGATTGCCGAGGCGCAATTGGCGGAGCTCCACGTAGCGGTGCGACCGAAGGCGTAGAAGGTGGTGGTGGACACGTCGCCTGTTATTCGCCGCGCTACCGCGGCCGATGCGGCGACGTTGTCGCATTTGGCGGCGCGGACCTTCACGCAAACTTTCGGCCATCTGTATCCTTCGGCGGATCTGGAGGCGTTCCTGGCCGAAAGTTACGACGTCGACCGTCAGCGCATCATCCTCGAGCATCCCGATTACGCCGTCTGGCTGCTCGAGGCCGATGGCAAAGCGATTGGTCATGCCGCAGCCGGGCCGTGTGGCCTGCCGCACGCCGATGTCAGGCCGGGCGATGGCGAGTTGAAACGCTTGTACCTGCTCCAGCACATGCAGAACGGCGGCTGGGGAGGTCGACTGTTCCAGTGCGCGTTGGATTGGCTGCAGCGCAATGGTCCTCGCACCCTGTGGATCGGTGTCTGGTCCGAGAATCATGCGGCGCAGCGGTTCTATGCCCGGCACGGCTTCGAGCACGTGGGCGACTACCAGTTTGCGGTTGGCTCGGTGCGCGACCACGAGTTCATTCTGCGTCGCGGTCCCGTTCCCGCTGGCTGAACGTCCGTCCCATGGCCACCCAAATCCACACGCCACGACGGCCTCGGGCGGGGCAGAATGGAGGTTACTTCACCATAGGGAGACCATCATGAAAGTCATCGGCGCGGGCATTGGTGCATGTGTTCTTCTGCTGGGTCTGGCGGGTTGTGCAAGCACTCCTATGGTGGGCGCAGGGCCGGGTCAGCTTCCGGATCAAGGGCCAGTCCAGGTTGCGTGGAACGATCCCGTGGGCTTCCGTGAAGTGTCTTATGGACGGGATCTGGCCGCCACGCGCAGCGGCGTTTGGGTCGAGCAGTTGGCCGGGTACGTGCGCACCCAGGCTGAGAAGCGACTGGGCCCCGGTGAACGGCTGGACGTTACATTCCTTGATATCGACCGCGCGGGCGAATACGAGCCTTGGCTCGGGCCGCGCTATGACGATGTACGGATGATGCGCGACATCTACCCACCCAGAGTTACCTTGGACTTCCGTCGCCTCGATTCGTCGGGAGCAGTCGTCGCCGAAGGGCGCCGTCAGTTGACTGATGCGGCGTATTTGTCGCGCGCTTCCATGACCCGCGACAGTGATCCGCTGCGCTACGAAAAGCGCTTGCTCGACGACTGGTTGCGTCGGGAGTTCAAGGCGCTTTGAGCACGAGCTCCTCAGAGTGTTCGCAGGGCACGGAGGTAGCTAACGACAGCGCCGGCCGTCGGGTCTTGCTGCTGCATGGCCTTTGGATGTCGCCGATCTGCATGCGCTGGCACGCCCGGCAGTTGCGCAATGCCGGTTTCGTGCCGGAGTTTTTTGGTTACGACACGGTTGGTGGTGGTCCGGCTTTGGCGGTTTCCGAACTGGTCCGCGTGCTGGATAAGCCGGCGGATATCGTTGCCCACAGCCTTGGTGGACTGATCGCCTTACGCGCGCTGGAGCGCATGCCGGATCTGCCGGTTGGGCGGCTGGTCTGTCTCGGGACGCCCTTTGCCGGTAGTGCTGCCGCGACCGGGGTTGCACAGCTGCCGGTGTTGCGGCGGTTTTTGGGGCGCAGCGGGCGAATCCTGCGCCGCGGCTGCCAGCCGTGGAACGGTCCGTCTGAGCTGGGTGTGGTGGCCGGTAACTCCGGGCGCGGGCTGGGACGTTTTTTCGGCAGCCTCCCGGGATCCAATGACGGCACGGTGGCGATCACCGAGACCCGGCTTCCGGGGACCAAGGACCATGTGGTCGTTCCTTCAAGTCACTCCGGCATGCTGTTTTCACCGCTGGTATCCCAGCAGGTCATCGCGTTCCTGCGCACGGGCCAATTTTCCCATGGCTGACAAAAGCCCATCCGCGCGGATCGGGAACTGACGAGCAGGGCCGGTCCGCTCCGGTTGGAGTAAAGTACCCGGCTGTCACAGCTCACTTATCGGACACTGCTCATGGGTAGGGGACCGTCAATCGAGGGCCGTAAGAACGCCTCGGACGCCAAGCGCGGCAAGATTTTCACCAAGCTCATTCGCGAGATTTCGGTTGCCGCGCGGGGCGGTGGTGGTGATCCGTCCAGCAACCCGCGTCTGCGATTGGCGATCGAAAAGGCCTACGGCGCCAACATGACCAAGGACGTGGTCGAGCGCGCGGTGAAGAAAGCCACCGGCGAGCTGGAAGGCGTCAACTACGAGGAAATCCGCTACGAGGGCTATGCCACGGGCGGCGTCGCGGTGATCGTCGATTGCCTCACCGACAACAAGGTCCGCACGGTGGCTGACGTGCGCCACGCGTTCGGCAAGTTCGGCGGCAATCTGGGTACCGACGGCTCGGTGGCCTTCATGTTCAACCGTTTGGGTGTGTTGACCTATGCGGCGAACGCGGATGAGGACGGCATTACCGAAGCCGCGATCAACGCCGGTGCCGACGATGTCGTGGTGTATCCCGAGGATGGCGCCATTGAGGTGTTCACATCCCAGGACTCTTTTGAGGCAGTGAAGCAGGCGATGGCCAGTGCTGGCTGTCCGCCGGGTCATTCCGAGGTCACGTATCGCGCCGATAACGACATCGCGGTCGAGGGCGAAGTGGCTGAGCAGGTGGTCAAGTTGCTGGATTGGTTGGAAGACCTGGATGACGTCCAGAACGTCTACTCCAACGCCGCTCTGGGCGCGGATGCGTACGCCTGACGGCGTGAGCTGGTGACGTGATCCGAATCCTCGGCATTGATCCCGGTTCCCAGCGGACCGGCATCGGAGTGATCGACGTGGCCGCCGACGGGCGCTGTCGCTTTGTCCATTGTGAGGCCCTGAAACTGCTGGATGCGCCCGACTTTCCGGCCCGCCTGGCCCTGCTGGGCGAGGGACTGGACCGGGTCCTGGACCAGTGGCAGCCCCAGCAGGTAGCCATCGAGACGGTATTCATGGGCAAGTCGGCCATGTCGGCGCTTAAGCTCGGCCATGCCCGTGGCGCCGCGATGGCGACCGTTGTCCGGCGCAAGCTGGTAATCAGTGAGTACGCGCCGCGGGTCATCAAGCAGTCGCTGGTCGGCAAAGGTGCGGCCGACAAGTTGCAGGTGCAGCATATGGTCCGGCTCCTTTTGAGTCTGTCCGAGATGAAGCTGCAGGCGGATGCTGCCGATGCACTGGCGGTGGCTCTGACCCATGCACATATGAGCGCAACCGCTGCCCGCACCGGGTTGGCGGTGAGCCAGTTACGGAGACGCGGGACATGATCGGCAGACTCAAAGGAATCGTGATCCACAAACAGCCGCCTTGGCTGGTGGTCGACGTCAACGGTGTGGGTTACGAATTGGAGGCGCCGATGAGCACCTTCTACGACCTGCCGGAAATCGGTCGCGAGGTATCACTGTTCACCCACTACGCGCAGAAGGAAGACAGCGTTTCGCTGTATGGCTTCCTGCGTGATTCCGAGCGCCGCCTGTTCCGCGAGGTGCAGAAGGTCAAGGGCATCGGTGCGAAGATCGCGCTGGCGATCCTGTCGGGTGTCAGCGTCGACGACTTTGCGCGCACGGTTCAGGCGAGCGATATCGCAGCGCTGTGCCGGATCCCGGGTATCGGCAAGAAGACCGCTGAGCGCATGGTGGTGGAGTTACGCGATCGCGCCGGGGATCTGGGAGGGGAAGGCGTCATGCTGTCCCCGACGGATATCGCCCGGGATCCTCAGAGCGAGGCGGTAATCGCGCTTCAGCAGCTGGGCTATAAACCGGTGGAGGCCGCGCGCATGGTGCGTGATGCGGTGGTGGCCGGTGACGATGACGCCGCCGTTATCATCCGCAAGGCGCTACAGTCCGCGCTTCGCTGAGCGTCCCGCTCCCTTTTTGTGCCACTTCTGACCTAGCCCGCCCCCATGTCGACACCGAAGATATCCGTCCCGCGCAACGGCAGCCGCGGCGATGCCACGGGCCATGGTCAGGCCAGTCTGGCCGGCTTGATGGTGGGTGCCATCGGCGTCGTGTTTGGCGACATCGGTACCAGCCCGCTATACACCCTGCGTGAGGCATTCAGTCCGCACTATGGTCTGACCGCGAACAACGAAACCGTGCTCGGCATCCTGTCGCTGGTGCTGTGGGCGCTGATGCTGGTGGTCACCGTGAAGTACGTGACCATCATCATGCGTGCCGACAACGAGGGTGAGGGCGGCATCATGGCCTTGATGGCGCTTGCCCAGCGCACCCTGCCGAAGGGCTCCCGATCGGCGTACGGGGTTGGCATTCTGGGCGTCTTCGGTGCAGCGCTGTTCTTCGGTGATGGCGTGATTACTCCGGCCATCTCGGTGTTGTCCGCGCTCGAAGGTCTTGAGGTGGTTGCGCCCGAGTTCGGCAAGTGGGTTGTGCCGCTGACCGTGGTGGTGCTGGTGGCGCTTTTTGCGAGCCAACGCTTCGGCAGCGCGCGGGTAGGCAAGGTGTTCGGCCCCATCATGTGCCTATGGTTCGTATCGCTCGCGGCCTTGGGCGTGCTCAACATCACCCATTCGCCCGAGGTGCTCAAAGCGGTCAATCCGATGTGGGCGTTCGACTTTTTCGCCACCCACCACTGGCATGGAATCTTCATCCTCGGCGCCGTGGTGCTGGCGGTGACCGGTGGCGAAGCGATCTACACCGATATGGGCCACTTCGGCGCCAAACCCATCCGATACGCGTGGTACTACTTCGTGCTTCCCGCGCTGATGCTCAATTATCTGGGGCAGGGCGCGTTGGTACTGGAGGATCCCGCAGCGATCCGCAATCCCTTCTATTTCGGCGTGCCGGAGTGGGCGCGCATGCCGATGGTCGGCCTGGCCACCGCGGCCACCGTGATTGCGTCCCAGTCGGTCATTACCGGTGCCTTCTCGGTCACCCGTCAGGCGATGCAGCTCGGCTACATCCCACGCATGCACACCAAGCACACCTCCAGCGACACGATCGGCCAGATCTACATCCCCGCGGTCAACTGGGGAATGATGGTGGTGGTGATCGCGTTGGTGCTGGCGTTCGGCAATTCCTCGTCGCTGGCGACTGCCTACGGCGTTTCGGTGTCCGGCACGATGCTGATCGACACCCTGCTGCTGGCGATCGTTGCCCAAGCAACCTGGAAGAGCCTGCGCCGCTGGGTATTGCCGCTGTGCGTCATCTTCATCATCGGCGACATCGCGTTCGTGATTGCCAACGGCGCCAAGATCATGCAGGGCGGCTGGTTCCCGCTGGCGCTGGGCATTGTATTGTTCACCCTGTTGCGTACCTGGCGTCGTGGCCGCGAGTTGCTGCGCGAGGAAATGCAGAAAGGCGGCATCCAGCTGGAGTCGTTTCTGCCCGGCCTGATGCTGGCGCCGCCGGTGCGGGTGCCGGGTACCGCGGTGTTCCTGACCGCGGAAAAGGGCGTGGCGCCGCATGCGCTGCTGCACAACCTCAAGCACAACAAGGTGCTTCACGAGCGCAACGTCTTTCTGACCGTCGAAACCCTCAAGGTCCCCTACGCGCCAAACGAGCGGCGGCTCCAGATCGATGCCATTGGCGATGACTTCTATCGCGTGCTGGTGCGTTTCGGGTTCATGGAAACCCCGGATGTCCCGTTGGCGTTGATGCGCTCCTGTGACCAGTGCGACATCGTGTTCGATCCGATGGAGACCACGTATTTTGCCAGCCACGAAACGGTGGTCGCTGCTGCGCGTGGTGGGATGCCGGTGTGGCGCGACAAGCTGTTTGCTTTCATGCACCGCAATGCCGCGCCGGCGACCGGGTTCTTCCGGATCCCGGGCAACCGGCTGGTGGAGCTCGGTTCGCAGGTTGAAATCTGACTCGACGGTCAGCTGGCGCGTCTGGGTCCGACCGCGCCATGCGACCATAGCGCGATGAATGACGAGCGCATCATCGCCGCAGACGCGACCTCTGAAGACCAGTTCTTGGAGGCGTCCATCCGGCCGCGGCGATTGGACGAATATCTCGGCCAGGTTCCCGTCCGCGAGCAGATGAAGATCTATATCGAGGCGGCCAAGGGCCGTGGCGAAGCGCTGGATCACGTGCTGATTTTCGGCCCGCCGGGACTGGGTAAAACCACTCTGAGCCATGTCATCGCCAACGAGCTGGGCGTCGGTCTGCGACAGACGTCCGGTCCGGTGATCGAGAAGGCCGGTGATCTGGCGGCGTTGCTGACCAACCTGCAACCCTATGACGTGCTGTTTATCGATGAGATCCACCGCCTGTCGCCGGCGATCGAAGAAGTGTTGTACCCGGCGATGGAGGACTACCAGCTCGACATCATGATCGGCGAGGGTCCGGCCGCGCGCTCCATCAAGCTCGACCTGCCGCCTTTCACCCTGATCGGTGCGACTACCCGCGCGGGCCTGTTGACGGCGCCGTTGCGTGACCGTTTCGGCATCGTGCAACGGTTGGAGTTCTACAGCGCCGAGGAGCTGACCCGGATCGTGCGTCGCTCCGCCGATATCCTTGGGATTGCGTGCGCGCCGGAGGGCGCGGCGGAGATCGCCAAACGCTCGCGCGGGACACCGCGCATCGCCAACCGACTGCTGCGACGGGTGCGCGACTACGCGCAGGTGCGTGCCGGCGGCAATATCGATCTGGCGACCGCAACGGCCGCGATGGAAATGCTGAAAGTCGACCCGGAGGGCTTCGACGAGCTCGATCGCCGGCTGCTGCGCACCATCATCCAGTCCTTCGATGGCGGCCCGGTTGGCGTGGAGTCGCTTGCGGCTGCCCTCAGCGAGGAGCGCGGCACGCTGGAGGATGTGATCGAGCCCTACTTGATCCAGCAGGGCTACCTGATCCGTACCGCGCGTGGCCGCATCGCATCGCCGAAGGCCTACCGCCATATCGGCCTTACCCCGCGCGAATAGGGCCGTTCCTGCCCTTCAACCCCGGTCATTGGAGTTTCTTGCTATGCCTGCGTTCAGCCTACCGGTACGGGTTTACTGGGAAGATACCGACGCTGGTGGTGTCGTCTACCACGCGCGCTATGTCGCCTTTATGGAGCGTGCGCGCAGTGAGTGGATGCGCGACCAGGGTTACGGTCAGGAACTATTGCGACAGGACCACGGTCTGGTGTGGGCAGTGCGGGCGATGCAGTTGGACTTCATCAAGCCGGCCCGTCTGGACGACCTGCTGCAGGTGGGTGTCGGCTTGCAGGAGTGCCGCGGCGCGAGCGCGGTGTTCGTGCAGCACGTGCACTGCGATGACCGGTTGCTGTCGACCGCCATCGTGCGGGTGGCAGCCCTGGACAGCACGAGCTTCCGGCCGCGGGCGATCCCATCGCCGGTGCTGGAAGCGTTGCAGGAACTGCAGCGCGCCACGTCCTGACCAGACAACATACAAGCAAGGTTCCACCCCAATTCAACGCACATATCGCCCGAGGCACCGGGCACCGGAGATCCAGGCATGACCCCAATGCTGAGCCTGATGCAGGCCGCTACCACCGTCGAACCGCTCCCCGAGGAGGCCGTCAGCGCAAGCGCCGGCGTGGCAAACGCGATGCCTCCAGCGATCACCAGCGATGGCGGCTTGGACCTGCTCCAGCTGGTCCTCCACGCGTCGCTGCCTGTGCAACTGGTGATGCTGTTGCTGCTGTTTGCCTCGGTCGCGTCCTGGGTGATCATCTTCCGCAAAACCAAAGTGCTCAACCGCGCCGAGCGCGAAGCGGAAACCTTCGAGGAGCGCTTCTGGTCGGGCACCGAGCTGACCAAACTGTACGCCGGTTCCACCAGCCGCAGCCGCGAGACCGGCGGCATGGAGTCCATCTTTGAGGCCGGCTTCCGTGAGTTCTCACGCAAGCGCCGCGTCGCCGATGTGCGCATGCAGCTGGAAACCGCGCAGCGCGGCATGCGCGTGGCCAGCGCGCGTGAGCTGGACGGACTGGAGCGCAATCTGGAGTTCCTCGCCAACGTCGGCTCCATCGCGCCCTACGTCGGCCTGTTCGGCACCGTGTGGGGAATCATGATCTCGTTCCAGGGTCTGGCCAACGTCACCGAAGCCACGATCGCCAGCGTCGCGCCGGGCATCTCGGAGGCACTGATTGCCACCGCGATGGGCCTGTTTGCGGCGATTCCGGCCGTGTGGGCCTACAACCGCTTCGCGACCAAGGTCGAGCGCATTGCGGTCCGCTATGACGCGTTCTCGGAAGAGTTCTCCTCGATCCTCGAGCGCCAGGTGCCGCAGGAATGAGCGATCGCGCACGAGTCCAAGCGATCGTGCGCCGCCGGCCTGCCTGAACACCCGACCTCAAACGAACCTGGAAGCCCGACATGTCCGCCCCCAACCGACGACGCCGCAAGCGCCAGCTAAAGGCCGAGATCAACGTGGTCCCCTACATCGACGTGATGTTGGTGCTGCTGATCATCTTCATGGTCACCGCGCCGCTGATGAACCTCGGCGTCGATGTCGAACTGCCGCGATCCAACGCGAAAAGCATCTCCCAGAAGCAGGAGCCAGTGGTGGTCAGCGTGGATGCGCAGGGCAACTACTTTCTGACCCTGCAAGGCGCGCCGCAGGAGGCCCTGCAGCCTGATGAGCTGGCCGCCCGGGTCGCGGCTTTTGTACGCAACAACCCCGACGTGCCGGTCTATGTGGCGGGTGATCGTTCGGCCAACTACGAAGTCGTGCTCAATGCGATGGAGCTGCTGCAGTCGGCCAACGTGCCGCGGGTGTCGCTGCTGACCAAGCCGGCGGAGACCGCGCGCAAGTGAAGGCGACGCGTGCCGATACGCAACAGGCCGTGGTGCTGGCGATCATCCTGCACGTGGTCCTGTTTGCCCTGATGTTCGCCGGCATGTGGTGGACGCGTAGCGCTGCGCCGGAATCAGCCGCCGGCTCGCCGGTGGAAGCGGCGTTGGTCGATGCCAATGCGCTCTCGGCGGCGATGCAACAGGTGCTTGAAGACCGGCCAGAACCGGCGACGCTGCCAACCCCGGTGGACGAGCCGGATGACCAGCCAGTCGAGCAGCCTCCCTCCGTCACGCCGCCCCCGCAGCCACTGCCGTCGCCACTGCCGGAAGACTCGCCGACGCCGCCGCAATCGCAGCCGCAGGACTTCATTGCCAAGCCCGACACGGTTGAACAGGCTGAGGTTGTCGCCACGCCAACTCCGACACCGTCGGACGAGAAAAAACTGCAGAAAGAAAAGCGCCGTCAGGCCCAGGTGGATCTGACCGAGCGCGAGCGCCAGCTTGAATCCGAACGCAAGCGTCGCTTGGCTGAGCAGGCCAAGGAAGTCGCGCAGGAAGCGAAGCAGGCCGAGGAACGCGAGAAAAAGCTGGCCGAGATCCAGCGCGAACGGGCGAAAGCGGAGCGGGAGATCAAGCTCGCCGAGCAGAAGCTGAAGCAGGTGACCGATGCTCAGGCCCGCGCAACCAGCCGAAGTTCCGACAGCTCTGGTGCTTCCAATGCGAGCCCGCCGCCGGGTAGCGGCGGCACCGACGATGGTTTGGAGGCGAAATACGCCGAAGCACTTCGGCGGGCGATTTTGGGTGCATGGACTCGGCCGGAAACATTGCCACTTGGCGCCAAATGTGTCCTCGTCATCAAGCAGAGCAACGGCGGTGCAGTGCTGGACGTCAGCGTTTCCTCACCGTGCGCCTATGATGAACAGGGCAAGCGCTCGATCGAGGCAGCGGTGCTCAAGGCCCAGCCATTGCCGTATGCCGGCTTCGAATCGGTATTCAAACGCAAGCTCACTCTCACTTTCGAAGCCCGCGATCTTTAGCAGCGGCTCGTCTTTTACCCCGCACCCGCGTTCAGCTTTGAGAAAGCGTTCACATGGATGCTGGTACACCTTCAGTCTGACCATGGGATTTGCCGAATGAAATCAATCACCCCGAGACTGCCGACGCTTTTTGCGATGCTGGCGCTCCTGCTCATGTTGCCGTTCGCCACGATGGCGCAGCAACGCGGCCTGGAGCTCGACATCGTTGGTGGCAGCGCGTCGGCGTTGCCGATTGCCATTGTTCCGATGGCCTACCAGGGCAGCGGCACCGCGCCTGAAACCGATGTGGCGGCGATCATTGCGGCCGACCTCAACCGCTCGGGTCAGTTCCGCACCCTGAGGGACGCGGACATGGTCGAGCGTCCAACCCGCGGCAGTGAGGTGAATTACCCCACGTGGCGTGCGCTCAGCCAGGACTACCTCCTGATAGGTCGGGTTGTGGATGCCACTGGTGGCTACCGGGTCGAGTACGAGCTGTTCGATGTCGCCAAGCAGGAACGTCTGCTGGGCTTCGCGATGACGGCTCGCGCCGGCGCGATGCGTGATGTTTCGCACCAGATTGCCGATGCGGTATACGAGAAGATCCTTGGTGAGCGGGGTGCATTTTTCACTCGTATTGCCTATATCACGGCCAAGGGCCTCGGTCGCAATACCAGCTACTCGCTGATGGTGGCTGACTCGGACGGCTTCAATCCGCAGACCGTGGTCAGCTCGCCAGAGCCGCTGCTTTCACCGTCGTGGAGCCCGGACGGTAACCGGCTGGCTTACGTCAGCTTTGAGAGCGGTAACTCCGCCATTTATATCCAGAACATCAGCACGGGCAGCCGCGAGGTGGTGTCCAAGTTCCGCGGCATCAACGGCGCGCCGTCGTTCTCCCCGGACGGCAACCGGCTGGCGCTGACCCTGTCGCGCAGCGGCAATCCGGAGATCTACGTGATGGATCTGGGTAGCAAGGCATTGACCCAGATCACCACCCACTTCGGGATCGACACCGAGCCGGTGTGGAGCGCGGATGGCAAGGAGCTCTACTTCACTTCCGACCGAGGCGGCAATCCGCAGATCTACAAGGTCGCTTCCAGTGGTGGCACTGCCAGCCGGGTGACCTTCCAGGGCAGCTACAACGCCAGCGTGACCGTGTCGGCGAACGGCAAGAAGCTCGCTACTGCGCAGGGCGCTGGCAATACCTATCGTATTGCTATGGCCGATTCCACCCTCGGTTCACCGCGTTGGAGCACGCTGTCGCCTGGCTCGCTTGACGAGTCGCCTGATTTCGCACCGAATGGCGCGATGATCATCTATGCTGCGCGCGAGGGCGCCCGAGGCGTGCTCTACGCCGTATCGTCCGACGGCCGGGTGCGTCAGCGCCTGGTGCTGGCGGATGGCGACGTACGCGAACCGGCTTGGGGACCTTTCCGAAAACCGCAGTGATGCCGTCCTGATCAGGGGGCGTCGCTGGCCTTGCAGTACCTGTTGAACCATAAGCAATCTGTCTGTTTCCGATCCACTGTTACATCCCGATCCCCCATCACGCCAAGACGAGGAAATGAAGCAATGAACACCACTACCCGTATTCTGATGACTGCACTGCTGTGCGTAGCCGCGATTGGCTGCTCGAAGAAGGTCAAGGAAGCACCTCCGGCCGCTAACACCGGCAGCACCGTTCCGGGTGCGAGCACTTCTCCGGGCGGCACCATGGGCGCCTACGGTCCGAACGATCTGGACACCGACGCTTGCCTGCGCCAGCGCGTTGTCTACTTCGACCTTGATCGCGACGCTCTGCGTCCGGAGTTCCAGGCCCTGGTCAGCTGCCATGCCAAGTACCTCCGCGACCGTCCGTCTTCGCGCATGACCCTTGAAGGTCACGCCGATGAGCGCGGCAGCCGCGAGTACAACATGGCTCTGGGCGAGCGTCGTGCTAATTCCGTATCGTCGGCGGTTCAGGCCAACGGTGGTTCGGGCAGCCAGCAGACCGTGGTCAGCTACGGCGAAGAGCGTTCGGTCTGCACCGACTCGAACGAGGACTGCTGGGCCAAGAATCGTCGTGTCGAGATCATCTACACCGCGAAGTAATAAAGGCACCCCATGATGCGCAAATTGTCTATTACAGTTGCGACATCGCTGGTTGCAGCGGCGGCCATTTTGGTCGCCGCCCCTGTCTCGGCCCAGCGCATGAGCTTGGCCGAGCGGGTTGGCGTGCTGGAACAGCAGGCCGGCAACAACGAGGCGACCGTCGATCTACTGCGGCAGGTCAACCTGTTGAAGGAAGAAGTTACGTCGCTGCGTTCGCAGGTAGAGGAACTGAACCATTCAGTGGAGCAGATCAAAGACACCAGCCGGATGCAGTTTCTCGACATGGATCAGCGGCTCGAAGTCCTTGAGGGCGGTGGAACGGCCGCACGACCTCCTGCAGCCGCTCGCACAGCGGCACAGGCTGAAAAGCCCGCGGCAGCTCCCACGGTCAGCCCTGTAACAGAGCGTCCGCCGAGCGTTCACGGTGATGCTGGAACGCTGGCCATGGGTGCAGGTGAGCGCGAAGCCTATGAAGCTGCCTTCACCGCACTGAAGAATGGCGAATACGCGGACTCCGCACGTTTGTTCCACTCGTTTTTAGGTCATTATCCGGGCGGCGTGTACGCGCCGAACGCGTTGTATTGGTTGGGCGAGAGCTATTACGTCACCCAGAATTACAAGCTGGCCGTAGAACAGTTTCAGGCGTTGATGCAGAGCTACCCGACGCATGACAAAGCGCCCGGAGCGCTGCTGAAGGTCGGTCTGTCCCAGCAGGGCCTGGGTGACGTGGAGGCGGCCGAACGGACCCTGACCGATGTCACTACCCGGTTTGCAGGTAGTGACGCCGCAAGGATTGCCACTGATCGTCTCAGCACCATTCAGCTTGGCCGACTGAACTAGGCGAGCCCGACGCGCCGGACGGCCGTGTCGGCTAAAATACGACGATGAATCCTGTTATTTCCGAGGCGTCGTCCCAGTCGCCGGATCGGCTGCGGCTGACCGAGATATTCCTGTCATTGCAGGGTGAGTCGCGCAGCATCGGCTGGCCGACTGTCTTCGTGCGTCTAACCGGCTGTCCGCTGCGCTGTCAGTACTGCGATACCGCGTACGCGTTTCACGGCGGGCAATGGTGGGATATGGATGCGATCCTCGCCGAGGTCGCCAGTCATGGCGTTAGACACGTCTGTGTCACCGGTGGCGAGCCACTGGCGCAGAAGCGCTGCATCGGACTGCTCGAGCGCTTGTGCGACGCCGGATATGAGGTGTCTTTAGAGACGTCCGGTTCGATCGACATCAGTCCCGTCGACCTGCGCGTATCGCGGATACTCGACCTCAAGACGCCTGGCTCGGCGGAAGTCGAGCGCAATCTGTGGAGCAATATCGCTGAGCTGACCCCCAACGATCAGATCAAGTTTGTTCTCTGCTCGCGTGAGGACTATGACTGGGCGCGTGCGGTTGTCGACGAGCGCGGCCTGGCCGCCTTCTGCGACGTCATGTTCTCACCCAGCTTCGCCCAGCTGAGCCCCCGCACGCTTGCCGACTGGATCGTCGCCGACCGGTTGCCGGTGCGATTCCAGCTCCAGCTGCACAAGATCCTCTGGGACGACGAGCCCGGACGCTGACATGCAGGAATCAACAAGCACCATGAAGAAAGCAGTTGTCCTCGTTTCTGGTGGCATGGACTCGGCGGTCGTGGTCGCGAGGGCCCGTCAACAGGGCTTCGCTGTGTACGCATTGAGCGTTGATTACGGCCAGCGTCACACCTCCGAGTTGGAGGCCGCTGCGCGTGTCGCGGCGCAGCAGGGTGCGGTGGCGCACAAGACGATACGCATCGACTTGCGAAGCATCGGCGGCTCCGCACTGACCGACGACATCGACGTGCCATTGGACGCCGCATCAAGCGCGGACGCCATCCCTGTGACCTATGTGCCCGCGCGCAACACGATCATGCTGTCGGTCGCGCTGGGCTGGGCGGAAGTGCTGGGTGCGGCGGACCTTTTTTGCGGCGTCAACGCGGTCGACTACTCGGGTTATCCGGACTGCCGCCCGGAGTTCATCGATGCGTTCGAACGGTTGGCCAACCTGGCCACCAAAGCCGGCGTAGAGGGTGTAGGGATCCATGTGCACGCGCCGCTGCAGCATATGAGCAAGGCCGACATCGCCCGCGAAGGCGAGCGACTGGGTGTCGATTTCGCCACGACGGTGTCGTGCTATCTCGCCGATGACCTAGGCAGAGCCTGCGGTCACTGCGACGCCTGCCGGCTACGAGCGGACGGGTTTGCGGCAGCCGGCATCAATGATCCGACTCGCTACGCCTGACTGGATTTGCCGAATCCGCTGCGCTTGAGCACACAAGGGCACACTTGCGTTAGAATTCACGCCCCCGATGCAAGGTCGGGGTCTGTGGGCCGTTAGCTCAGTCGGTAGAGCATCGGACTTTTAATCCGCTGGTCGATGGTTCGAATCCATCACGGCCCACCAATAGTTGTCGGCGAGACACGTGTCGGTCTCGCTCCCCGATCCTTCCAGAGCTTGTTCTTTTTAGCGTAGGTCCGTTTGTCCGGGGTGGGTCGCGAGTGGCTGAGGTCTTCTTGAAATGAATGTGCATCCAGGGGCAAAGCTCTGTCTCGCTTTCCTACTGACACTCGGGAATAGTGCATCGCTTGCCGCAACCGCGTGCGGAAGCGTCACGGCGCAGCACGCTCACCCACCTTTGTCGCTCGGTGATGGAAAGATCTGCTTCGTTCTGCGACCCGTTACGGATGAGCAAGGGCGCGCACTGGAAAGTGAGGGGCCTGAGATCGTCCTGTATTGGGGCGAGCGCGACACACCTGCAGTGATAGTGGGCGAGTTGCCGTACTTCGCAACGACGGGACGTGTCGAAGACGCCTTTGTAATGGATGTCGACCGGAACGATCAGCCAGACGTAGTCGTCATTCACAGTGCGGACGTGCGTTCTTTGACGGGTACTGATGAACCCATGTATAGCGTGATCGTGTTTACGCAAACCGCGGGCACGCTTGGGTTGAACGAGCGAGTATCGGACTGGTTCGGCAGTGGCAGAAACACCCGGAAGCCGGGAGGCGGCTTCGATGAGTTCCGCTATCCGTTCCAGTGCCGCGAAGCCATTCAGGCTGCGGCGACGACATCGCTCTTTCAACTCGCGCTGGGTCAAAGCCGCTTGAGCGGAGCCGTGCGAGCAAATAGCGATCTTTATCGGGAGCCTGCGTTACAGGGTAGGACGGACATGACCTTGGTGAGAGGCGATAGGGTTACCGTCACTCGCGCTCATGCCGGTTGGTGTGAGATGGAGGATAGCGCTGACCACAAGGCAGTCGGGATGTGGCTTCGCTGTTCTGCATTAGATTTCTAGTTGGGCCGATGGATGCCAATGCTGGTAGGAGTGTGTGCGTTGCTCTGCTGACTTCAGGCGGCTACAGCTATACGGGGGGTGCAGCGGCGCTTCGCGATAGCACGTCAACGAATGACCTCGTCGCGTGTAGAAGTGGTCGGCTTGACTCGTCGGACAGAAGGCTGAGTGTGGAGTGTCGAAAAGTGAGTGCCTCCGCGGGGACGAAACGGGAGCGATGAAACGTGTCCAGCTGGCTTGGCTCAAATTTCACGATTCGAATTGCCAAGATATTTTTGACGAGATCAGTGCGGGCCGTGAGGAGAGCATAGATACGCTTCATTTTATGACTCCCCTGATCAGGGATAACGCTGACGAAATTGAGCGCTTGTCCGCGGTCAATGGACATCGTCGCGAATTTCGGTTCGTGAGTCCCTTAGAGCGGGCCGGTTACGATCGGGCGGAACTGATGGAAAAACTCCGGAGTACCAATGTTCAAGAACGCATCGTCGATCGCGGATCTGCACAATGACGCGTAGCGTCAAGCGGGCAGGTGCTCCCACTCCCAGATGGCGGGCAGTGACCTGCTGTCTGCTTTTGGCGCTGGTAACGTCAACCGTCTTCGCGCAGGAAGAGATCCAAGAGCGTGCGTCCGCGACCGCGACCGCCAGCGATGCCGACATCAACGTGGCCGATCTGGTCACGCGTATTGAAGTGCTTGAGACGCGCACTGATCTTTCCGGGACCGAGCGCGACCTGGTGCTGGAGCAGCTGCGCGCTGCGGTCAGTCGTGTTCAGGCCGCCGAAACCGCGCGCAAGAGCGCCAGTGAGTACGCGGCCGGATTGCAGTCGGCACCCGACACCATTGCCGCGCTAGCTGCCGAGTCGGCTGCGGGTCGTGAGCCTGACGAGTTGCCAGACGTGGCCGATTCGGTCGCGATGCAGCTGCGCCTGGCCGCTTTGCAAGCCGACTCGGTGTCCCTGCATAGCAAGCAGCGCAACTTGGAGGAGAAGCTGCGCGGCATGGACAGTCGTCCTCCGCAAGCGCGTGCGGAGTTGAGTGACCTGCGCATGCAGCTGGAGCGCGCCCAGGCGCCCGTTCCCGCCAACGCTTCGTCACTGCTGATCGAGGCGAGCCGGTTGCGCGAGCAGGCGTCGCGCGAGGAACTGTCCGCTCGGATCGAGAAGATCGAGCAGGAGCTGTCGAGCCTGCCTACCCGCAAGTCGATCGCAACGGCGCAGCGAGACCTGCTGGAGCGTCGCGCTATCGAGGTGGACGCGGCAATTGAGGTATGGAGCGCACGCATCGCCAGCAGCCGCAAGCAACAGGTTGCCGAGGCCGAGGCCCGCGCACGCGAGCTGGAGCGCAGCTTGGCGGGAAACTCTGAAGAGATACGCATTTTCGCCGCGGAAAGCGTCGAGCTTCGGACGTCGACGACCCAGTTGGGGAGCCGTCTGGAGACTGCCCGCACGGAACAGCTTCGATCCAGGAGGCTGCTGGACAACGTGGAAGAGGCGCGGTTGGGTGCCGATCAGATACTCGCCATCGGTTCAATCAGCGACGAGTCTGCGCAGCTCCTGCGTGGACTGCAGAAAAGCCTCGCCACGGGCGACCGCATCGGGCAGCGCATCGATCAGCGAAACAAAGCGCTGGTTGATCTGCGTGTGCAGCAGTTCCAGACGCAGCAGGCGTTGCGTACGTTGCAATCCTCCGACTCGGCGAACGGGCGGCTGCAGGTCAACGGATTGGTGTCCGCCCATCACGAGCCGGTGCTGGTGGCAATGCTTGTTGAGCATCGCCAAGCCGCATTGTCTGACCTGGCAAGTGCTCAGGAACAGCTAATCAGCATGCTGTCGGAAAGCAACGCGCTGGATGCCGAGTTGCTACAAGCCAGCGAGCATTTGCACGCACTGCTGGACCAGAGGTTGTTGTGGTTGCCGAGCACGGCGCCGCTTGGGGCCAACTGGTTGCGCAAGGTCGGGTTTGGCGGCAGCTGGCTGCTGTCACCGTCCAACTGGGCCGAGCTGCCTCCGGCATTGTGGTCCTCTCTACGGAACTTCCCACTGCGGCTGTTACTGCTTGGTTTAGTGGCCGGTGCGCTGCTGGTGATCCGAAAGCGTCTTGCCGCGGCTTTGCCGACGCTGTCGCAGTCGGTTGGCCAGCGTGATGACGTTTTCGGCAACACGCTGCTGGCATGGGGCGCGACGTTCCTGCTGGCGCTGGCGTGGCCATTGGTGATCGGAATCGTGGGATGGGGTCTGAGCGGTCGAGGCGGCGGTGATTTCGCCAATGCGCTCGGCCAGGGAATGCTCAGTTTGGCGATGGTGTGGTTGATGCTCGGCATGTTTATCGACCTGTGCCGGCCACGCGGTCTCTTCGTGGCGCACTTCGGCTGGGATCCGCAGGGCACTCGCAGACTGGGTCGGGCGTTCCGCCTGCTGTTGGCGGTGCTCGCGCCGACCGCGCTGTTGACGGCGATGACGGCCGCCACGGGTGATCCGAAGTTGATCGATGGGATCGGGCGCTTGGGCTTCCTGCTGGGCTCGCTGGCGCTGGCACTGTTCACGAACCGGCTGTTTCGATCCCGCAACGGCGCCTTGGGCCGTCTTTTGTCGCGAACTGGCTGGGCAGGACGTGCATCGTTGCTCTGGTTACGGGTGCTGGTCGCGGTGCCGCTGCTGCTCGCCGCGCTCGCGTCGATGGGGTATTACGCGACGGCACGCGAGCTTCAGGGGCGAATGTTCACTTCAGGCTGGATCCTACTGTTGGTGGTGATCGTCTACCACGTCGCCATGCGCGGCGTGCTGGTGGCCAGCCAGCGTGCGGCGTGGCGGCAAGCGGAGGAGCTCCACGCCAAGGCGTTGGCGGACGCGAAGGTCACCAAACCAGCTGAAGGCAGTGATGGCGGTGAGGGCAGCGAAGCCTTGGTATTGCAGAACCAACAAGGTGAGATAGACGCGGTTACCGTCAGTCAGCAGACGCGTGCGCTCCTGCTCGCGGCCAGCGCGGTGGGGCTGGCGGTAATGCTGCTAGGCGTGTGGCGCGACGTTATTCCAGCGCTCAACGTATTCAACGAGGTCGTGCTGTGGTCGCGTGTGGTGACAGGCAACGCAGGCGACAGCGTGGAGGCGGTCACACTGGGCAATGTGCTTATGAGCTTCTTGATCGTGGGATTGACCACGATCGCCGCCCGAAATTTGCCCGGCTTCCTGGAGATCCTGTTCCTGCACCGTGCCCGGATCGACACCGGCACGCGCTACGCGATCGCGACCATCGCCCGCTACGTCATTTTTGCCATCGGTCTGGTGGTCGCGATCAACAGGATCGGTGCGGACTGGTCAAAGCTGCAGTGGATCGTGGCCGCGCTAGGTGTCGGTTTGGGCTTTGGTTTGCAGGAGATCGTGGCCAACTTTATTTCCGGGCTGATCATCCTGTTTGAGCGACCGGTCCGAGTCGGGGATGTTGTCTCCATTGGCGGCACCCGTGGCACCGTCACCCGGATCCAGATACGCGCGACCACTATCACCGACTTTGACAATATCGAAGTCGTAGTGCCCAACAAGGTGTTCATCACTGGAATCGTGCAGAACTGGACCCTGAGCAGCGCGGTTACCCGGGTGGTCCTCAAGGTCGGTATTGGTTACGGCAGCGACGTGAAGAAAGCGCACCAGTTGATGCTCGGTGTGGCCGCAGCCAATCCCAACGTACTGAAATCCCCCGCACCTAAAGTGCTGTTCACCGGGTTGGGCGACAGCGCATTGGAGTTTGAGATCCGGGTCCATGTGGGCGGGATCGACGAGCGGTTGACCACGACTGACGCGTTGTATCAGGCGCTGCTTGCGGCGTTGTCCAAGGCCGATATCAACATCCCGTTTCCGCAGCGTGACGTGCATGTCAGGCATGTCGACCAGCTGGCGGGTGGGCCACAAGCGCCATCTATGCCGCAGAGCGGGTGAGGTTGGAAACCTTCTTTCGACCAGTTCAGGCCACGTCGCAATCCAGTAACTGCTGGAGTACTGCTTCGCCGTAGCGCTCCAGTTTGCTGCTGCCAATACCGGAGATTCTTCCCAGCTCGTCCAGGTCAGCGGGGTCGCTCTCGGCTATTTCCCGCAGGGTGGCGTCGTGGAAGATCACGTAGGCCGGCACGTTTTGTTCTTTCGCCATCTCCGCACGCCAGCCGCGCAATGAACGGAAGCGGGTCGCAGCCTCTGGTGCCAGGTCCATGGGTGGTGGCGCCGATCCAGTGCGGCCGCGTCGACCGGCCGGCTTGGGCGCGTCGCGCCGGAAACTCAAGCTCCGCTCACCCTTGAGTACTGGGCCGGCGTTGTTGGTCAGGTACAGCGCGCCGTGGCGTTCGTGGTTCGCGGCCAAAAGGCCGGAAGCCACCAGCTGCCGGAACACGCTGCTCCACTGGCGGGTATCCAGATTGGTGCCAATACCCCAGGTACTGAGTTTGTCGTGACCGTGCTGGGACACCTTGTCGGTAGGCACGCCACGCAGGACATCGATGACGTGCCCGGCGCCAAAGCGCTGGCCGGTGCGATAGACGCACGACAGCGCTTTGCGCGCGACCTCTGTGCCGTCCCAGCTCTCAGGCGGGTTCAGGCAGTTGTCGCAATTGCCGCAGGCGCCGGGATGCTCCTCGGCGAACCAGCCCAGCAGCGCCTGACGCCGGCAATCAGTGGACTCGCAATAGCCGAGCAGGGCATCGAGCTTGCGCAGTTCCAGCAGCTTGCGTTCTTCGCTGGCCTCGCCCTGCTTGATCAGCATGCTCAGGTTGACCACGTCGCCCAGCCCGTAATTCAGCCATGCCTCCGCGGGCTCGCCGTCGCGTCCGGCGCGTCCGGTCTCCTGGTAGTAGCCCTCGACCGACTTGGGCAGATCCACGTGGGCGACAAAGCGCACGTCAGGTTTGTCGATGCCCATGCCGAACGCAATCGTGGCGACCATTACAATGCCGTCCTCCTGCAGGAAGCGGCGCTGGTTGGCGGCGCGGATCTCGGCCGGCATACCGGCGTGATAGGCCAGCGCGTTGATACCGGCGTCGCAAAGCTGTTCGGCGGTCTTCTCCACCCGCTTGCGCGAGAACGCGTAGACGATGCCGCTCTCGCCGCGATGACCCGCGATGAAGTCCAGCAGGGCGCGCTGACCGCTGCCGTCCTTTTGCTCGACCCGGTAGCGGATGTTGGGACGGTCGAAGGAGCTGACGAACTGACGTGCATCTTCCAGTGCCAAGCGTTCGGCAATCTCAAGCCGGGTCGGCTCGTCAGCGGTCGCCGTCAAAGCGATGCGGGGCACGTCAGGCCAGCGCTCGTGGAGCACGGTCAGCTCACGATACTCGCGGCGGAAATCGTGCCCCCATTGCGACACGCAGTGCGCCTCATCGATCGCGAACAGCGCAATGCCGCCGCTTTCGTGGGCGCGGTCGATCAAGTTCATGCAGCGCCCTGACAGCAGCCGCTCCGGTGCGACGTAGAGCAGGTCCAGTTCGCCAGCCAGCAAGCGGCGCTCGACATCGGCCGCCGTCGCCGCGTCCAGCGTGGAGTTCAGGTAAGCGGCGCTTACGCCCAGCTGATGCAGCGCTTCCACCTGGTCCTGCATCAGCGCGATCAGCGGCGAGACCACGATGCCGCAGCCCCGTCGCAGCATCGCTGGCAGCTGGTAGCACAGCGATTTGCCGCCGCCGGTGGGCATCAGCACAAGGGCGTCGTCGCCGTTGACCAGCGACTCGACGATTGCGGCTTGTTCGCCGCGAAATTCGGAGTGACCAAAGGTGGTGCGGAGCAGGTCGAGCGCGGCGTCTTTCATCCCCACAGGGTAGCAAGCGGCGGTCTCCTGCCGGCGCCGGAATGTTCCGCGAGCGGTTGTCAGGACGATTGATGAGAACGTCCACGCGCACAAACAAAAACGCCCGCGGAGGGCCGTGATGGGGCCGTCCGCGGGCGCGATGTTCAGATCGTGCTGTTACTCCAGCAGCGAGCGCAACATCCAGGCGTATTTCTCGTGGGTGTGCAGACGCTGGGTCAGCAGGTCGACGGTCGGGTCGTCGCTGGCGTCGTCAGCGGTCTTGAGCACCGCACGCGCGGTGCGGCAGGCTGCTTCGTTGCCGACGGTCAACTGGCGTACCATCTCGCGCCAGTCCGGTGCCTCGGTCAGCCCGGGCTCCTCCTTGATGGACGACAGCTTGGTGAACTCGGCGTAGGAGCCCGGTGCATTGAACCCCAGTTGGCGGATGCGTTCTGCGATCTCATCCAGCGCCTCCCACTGCTCGGTGTACTGGCCCTCGAACATCAGATGCAGGGCATTGAACATCGGCCCGGTGACGTTCCAGTGGAAATTGTGGGTTTTCAGGTACAGCGTGTAGGCATCAGCAAGGAAGTGCGACAGGCCATCTGCGACCTTCTTGCGATCCTTCGCATTCATCCCGATATCAATAGCTGGTGCCCCGACGGTGGCGGCCTTCATGCTTTTTGGGGCCTTCGCCGGTGTGTCGGTCGACTTCGCTTTACTACTGGTAGATGGGGATTTGGCCATGGTTTTCTCCTTTCCGGTGGTCATGCAGCGACAATACGTTGCTTCGTTTGCCGCGTGAAATACGCAGTTCCTTCCAACCGCATTGATGAAGCCTATCAACACGTCTGACACGCCCGCGTTACGAAATTCCGCCCCGACGCGACTTGAGTTTGATCAGTCGCGAAGTGCAATCGACGGCGCTTTGAGCCGTGATCGCGGCCGATTACTCGGCCTGTGGTCGCGCTGCCGGGCGGCGCCTGCGGATACTGCGCTCGCAGCCCGATTCGCTGAAGCACTGGCCACGTCGGTGGCCCGGCGCGAGGCGCGGGCGGCCAAGCTGCCGGCGGCTCCGGTCGATCAGAGTCTGCCGATCGCCAGTCAGGCCGATCGCATCATCGAGTTGATCGGCAAACATCAGGTGGTGATCGTCGCGGGCGAGACCGGCTCGGGCAAGACCACCCAGCTGCCGAAGCTCTGCTTGGCGGCAGGACGGGGCGCGGCGGGGATGATCGGTTGCACCCAGCCACGCCGGATCGCGGCGCGTGCGGTCGCCAAACGGGTTGCGGAGGAGCTCCACACGCCGCTGGGCGCCACGGTCGGCTTCCAGGTCCGTTTCAGCGAAACGGTGAGCGATGACACCGCGATCAAGTTCATGACCGACGGCATTCTGCTGGCGGAGATCCAATCCGACCGCTGGCTGTCGCGCTACGACACGATCCTGGTCGACGAGGCGCACGAGCGCAGCCTCAATATCGACTTCCTGCTGGGTTACTTGAAGGAGCTTCTGCGCAAGCGCCAGGACCTGAAGGTCATCGTGACCTCGGCGACGATTGACACCGCGCGCTTCTCTGCGCACTTCGACAATGCGCCAGTGGTGGATGTTGAAGGCCGCGGCTATCCGGTCTCGGTCCGCTACCGTCCGCTGGAGGGTGGCGGCGACGAGGACGGCGGCACGGCGGCGCGCGATGGTGAGCGCACGATCAACCACGGCATCGTCGCGGCCTGCGACGAGATCACCCGCGAGGACCCGCGCGGCGATGTGCTGGTGTTTCTGTCCGGCGAGCGCGAGATACGCGATGCCCACCAGGCGCTGGAGGCGCGCAAGTACCGTCATACCGAGGTGCTGCCGTTGTATGCGCGTCTGTCGGTGCGCGATCAGGACCGCGTGTTCAACCCGGGCACGCAGCGGCGCATCGTGCTGGCCACCAACGTTGCGGAAACCTCATTGACGGTGCCGGGCATCCGCTATGTGGTGGATCCGGGTCTGGCCCGGGTGAAGCGCTACAGTCCGCGCAGCAAGCTGGATCGCCTGCACATCGAGCCGGTCAGCCAAGCCAGTGCGAACCAGCGTATGGGCCGCTGCGGCCGCGTGTCAGAAGGCACCTGTTACCGCCTCTACAGTGAGGCGGACTTCCAGTCGCGACCCGAATACACCGATCCGGAAATTCACCGCGCGGCACTGGCCGGGGTCATTCTGCGGATGTTGTCGCTCGGACTCGGCGACATCGAACACTTCCCGTTCCTCGAGCCGCCCGATGCACGTGCGGTCACCGACGGTTGGCAGCACCTGACCGAACTGGGCGCGGTCGATGACAAGCGCAAGCTGACTGCCGTAGGCCGATTGATGGCGCGCATGCCGGTCGACGTCAAATTGGCGCGGATGCTGGTGTCCGCCAATACGCTGGGCTGCGTGCGCGAGATGTTGGCTATCACCTCGTTTCTGGGCATCCAGGACCCGCGTGAGCGTCCGGCCGACCAACGCGGAGCAGCCGACACCGCGCACGCGCTGTTCGCAGACCCGGCGTCCGAGTTTGCTGGCATCGTCAAGCTGTGGGATGCCTATCAGGCCGCGCACGAAGAGTTGACCCAATCGCAGTTGCGTCGCTGGTGCGAGAAGCACTTCCTGGGCTTCCTGCGTATGCGCGAATGGCGTGAGCTGCACCGGCAGTTGAAGTTGATGGCGGTGGAGCTGGGCTGGAACCCCGCCGCTTCAGCAACTGCCTCCTCGCCAGTAGCGGAGCAGGCGTTGCCAGCGAAGACCGCCGTGAAGACGGCTCCGGCCGCAGCCGCGCGCTCACGCCGCCGGCGTCGCGGTGGCCGCGCTGTCACTGAAACACCTAGTGGACCCGATGCAAGTGCGGATTCAACGGTGTCCGATCCAGCGGCGCGCGACGGGGACGACAAACGGCTTGCCACGGCCGCCTACGCAGTGCTGCACCGGGCGCTGATCGCCGGCCTGCCGACCCAGATCGGTCACCGCATCAAACCGGCTGACCCGGTCAAGCCGACGCCTGGCGCCAAGTCCGGTGAGCGCAAGCCAGTTGACCGCAAGCCCGGCGGTTACGAAGGTCCGCGCGGTCGCCGGTTCCAGCTCTTCCCGGGATCGACGCTGGCGCGCAGGCCGCCGCCCTGGGTGCTTTCGGCAACGCTGCTGGATACCGAGCAGGTGTGGTCGATGACCAATGCCGGGATTGAGCCGGAATGGGTCATCGATGAGTTGCCGCACCTGCTCGCCCGCCGCCACCACGATCCACGCTGGGCGCGTTCGCAGGGCAAGGTTCTCGGCAGCGAGCAGGTCAGCCTGTTCGGGCTGGTGCTGGCGCCCAAGCGACCGATCCATTACGGCGCATTGTTTCCAGAGGAGAGCCGGGTGATTTTCGCCCGCGACGCGCTGGTCACCGGCGAGATCAACACCCGCAGTGTTTTCCTCAAGCGCAATCTGGCCACCATGGCGCAGGCGCTTGAGGAGGAAGCCAAACAGCGTCGCGGCGGGCTGGTGGTGGACGAGGACTGGATGGCCGAGTGGTACCTCCAGCGCTTGCCGGACGACGTCCACAACTCACAGGCGCTGGATGCCTGGTATGCGCGCCTGCCCGCACCGCAGAAGGCCGAGCTGGAATGGTCGTTGGACGACCTGATGGTCGGCGACGGTACCGATGCCAATCGGTTCCCCGCATCGATCGCGTTGGGAAGTGCGCAACTGGCGGTCAGCTACCGTTTTGAGCCCGGTGCGTCCGATGACGGCATGACCGTCGCGGTGCCGCTGCACCTGCTCAACGCGCTCGACCCCGTTCGGTTGGGCTGGCTGGTCCCTGGTCTGGTGGAAGACAAGGCGGTCGCACTGATCCGCGGCCTGCCGAAGGCGCAGCGAAGGAACTATGTGCCCGCTCCGGACTTTGCCCGCGCGTTTCAGGAGGCCTATCCCGACGCGCAGGGGGAGGCGGTCACCGACGTGCTCGCCCGGTTCCTCAGCAAAGTTACCGGTACGGCACTGGCGGCCGCAGAATTTGATGAGGCGGCGCTGGAGTCGCACCTGCGGGTCAACCTGCGATTGCTGGATCTGGCTGACGAGAGCCGGCGCGGTCCCCCGGTTGTGCTTGCCGAGTCTCGGGACCTCGTTTGGCTGCGCGAGCGCTTCGGCGAGCGTGCGGCCCAGGCCTTCGCTGCGCGCGCTGCCGACGGTCTCGGCGAGCGCGGACTGCTGCGTTTCCCCGACCAGCCGATCCCCGTCAGCGTGCCCGGTGTCGCTGGAATGCCGGCTTATCCGGCGCTGCATGACGACGGCGACAGCGTTTCGTTGCAGGTTCACGCGGATCGCGACAAGGCTGAGCGCGCCCATCCCGGTGGCGTACGCCGATTGTTGTGGCTCGCCCTGACGGACGCCCGCAAGCAGGCGCGCAAGCAACTCCCGGTCGCGGCCAAAGTGGGGCTGCTGTACGCCGCGATTGAAGCCGCCGCGCCGCGCGCGCAGAAGGGACCGGAGGGTGATCGCCTGCGAGCGGACCTTGTGGACGGTGCATTTGCCGCGCTGGTGGTCGATGGCGTGGCAGACATCCGTGATCTTGCGGCATTTGAAGCACGCCGCGATGAGGTCGCCAAGGTGCTGTTTGGCGAGGCGATGCAGCGATTGCAACAGGCGGAGGCGATCCTGACGGCGATCTCGCAGGCGCGTGCGAGTCTTGAATCGCCGCTGATGGGCTGGGCCAGCGGCAACCTCGACGACATGCGCGCGCAACTGGCCGCGCTGACGCCGCCCGGCTTCCTGCGTGACATTCCAGCGACAGCGCTGGTTGAATACCCGCGCTACCTCAAGGCGTTGGCACTGCGTGGCGAGCGTGCGTTGCGCGATCCGGTGCGCGACCAAGCCCGGATGCTTGAGTTGGCGCCATTCTCTGCGGCACTGACCGATGCCGAAGCGCGTGACGAGATGGATGATCCCGAATGGCAGGCGCTGCGCTGGGAGCTGGAGGAGCTGCGGGTCTCGTTGTTCGCCCAGGAGTTGGGCACACGCGGGGTATCGCCGAAGAAACTGGCCGCCAGACTGGCGCGCTTGCGCGCCTGAATGCCTACTTGGTGCGCTGCACCTTGGCACGGGTGCCGTAGCCTTCGACCTGCATATACCACGCGCTGCCGATCAGGCTGGGGGTGATCCGGATCTCGGGGTTGTCGAGCTGCACGCCGTGCAAGCTCGCGTTGTCTGTTTGGCGCCACACTTGGCCGTTGTCGAGGGTGTAGCTGCGGCCATTCGACAGTCCCGCAAACTTCCCCTGCAGACGGGCGATAACCGGCTCGCGCGCGGCGCTGCCACCAAAGCCACGGTTCTGGCGGTTGACCCTGTCCTCGGCCAGCTGTGCGGCCTTGGTCGACTCACTGTCCACGGTGCGGTTCAGCCACGCGTTGAGATTGGCCAATTGGACTGCATCAAGGCGGTCCAGTCCCGCATCGCGAAATTGCTGGGGCGTCATCTGCTGTTCGATCCTCGCCGGCTCAGCTGTCCATGCGGTCGCTGTGACCAGCATCGCGACGGCAAATGCCACGGGAAGAAGACGGCGTGGCGCGTGCGCGATGGCGTACATGAGGCTGTTCCTGCGGTCGGTTGATCGCTAGTGTAGACATTCCTTTGTCTCGAATTGAATCGCTGCAATGAAGCCGCCCGCGCGCATATCTTCGGCACCCGCCGGTCAGACGACAGACGTCGTCCCGGTCGCCGGGACGGCCGATACGTTGTCTGCGCTGTTCGAGCATCCGCTGGCTGCTGCTATTTCCGCGCCGCTCCGGAGCCGGTTGAGTGAAGCCGTCCCCCAAACGGTTGCCGCCGCCGAACCGCCGCGCGACAGCATCGAGGTGGTACGCGGGATGCTGCTGGCTCTGCAGCGACTCGACGCCGATGGCGACAGCGTGGCTGCGGCGATCCTGCATACCTATCCCGGACTGCTCGCCGCGCTTGGTCCGAAGTTCGAAGTCGAGCATCCCGCCATAGCGACATTGCTGGACGGCCAGCGGGCCGCAGCGCAGGTTTGGGTACTGCATGCCGAGCAACAGGGCCGTAACGGTAGTGAAGGCCTGCGCCGCTTGCTGCTGGCGATCGTGCGCGACATGCGGGTGGTGCCAATCCTGCTGGCCCGCCAGCTGGCGCGTATGCAGCAGGCAGCAAGCCTGCCGGAGGATCGTCGGGTGGCATTGGCGACTCTGGCCCGCGACATCCATGGGCCGCTGGCCAACCGGCTGGGCATCTGGCAGCTGAAGTGGGAGCTGGAGGACCTCGCGTTCCGCTACCTGGAGCCCGACACCTATCGCCAGATCGCGCGCCTTCTGGATGAAAAGCGCGTCGACCGCGAGCGCTACATTGATCAGGTCCAACAGACCCTGCGCGAGGCGCTTGCCGCACAGGGCTTGGAGGCGGATATCGCCGGTCGGCCGAAGCATATCTTCAGTATCTGGAAGAAGATGCAGCGCAAGCAGGCGCCCATCAGCGAGCTGTACGACCTGCGTGCAGTGCGGATTCTGGTGGATGACCTTTCGGCCTGCTACGCCGCGCTGGGTGTGGTGCACGCGACATGGACGCCGATTCCCAGCGAGTTTGACGACTACATCGCGCGGCCGAAGCGCAACGATTACCGCTCCCTGCACACTGCCGTGATCGGGCCCGAAGGGAAGACTCTGGAGGTGCAGATCCGTACCGTGGAGATGCACCGTCAGGCCGAGCTCGGCGTGGCTGCGCACTGGCGCTACAAGGAAGGCTCCGGCGGGGATGCCGCCTTCGATCGAAAGATCGCCTGGATGCGCAAGCTGCTGGACCCGGCGGAAGATGGTGGCACCGACGATGCGGCGCTGGCGCGCGAGCTCGATACCGAACTGGTCGAAGACCGCGTCTACGTGCTGACGCCCAAGGGAGAGGTGATTGATCTGCCCGCCGGCTCGACCCCGCTGGATTTCGCCTACCGGGTGCATACCGAGGTGGGTCACCGTTGCCGGGGTGCCAAGGTCGATGGCCGCATCGTGCCGCTCGACCACCGGCTGTACAGCGGCGACCGGGTCGAGATCATGACTGCCAAAACCGGCGAGCCGCGTCGCGATTGGCTGATCGAGTCCAACGGGTTTCTTGCCAGCAGCCGATCTCGCGAGAAAGTTCGTAGCTGGTTCCACCGCCTTGATCGTGAACGCAACGAGAGCGCAGGCAAGGACCTCTTGGACAAAGAGTTGCGGCGTATGGGGCTGTTAGGAACGGACCTGACTCCCGCGCGTGAGCGCTATAGCTTGGCCAGCGACAGTGAGCTGCATGTCCTTGTGGCGCTGGGAGATATCGGTCCCCATCAGGTCGGACGGCTGCTGCAGGACCATCAGCGTGTGCAATCGGCGCCGTCGTCACCCGAGCCGGCGCCGGCCCCTGCACGCCGGCCGCGGCGCGCGGCCAGCAAACCGCGTGATTTCACAGTGCAAGGTCTCGGCAACCTGCTGGTGCAGCCGGCCCGCTGCTGCCAGCCGCTGCCGGGGGAGCCGATCGCCGGATACCTTACCCGCGGTCGAGGCGTCACCGTCCATCGTACGGCTTGCGCGACGCTGCAGCGCCTGACTGAAAAGGATCCAAACCGCGTATTGACGGTGGAATGGGGCGCGAGTAGCGGCTACGAGGTCGATGTGGAAGTGCTGGCAGTCGATCGCAAATGGCTGTTGAAGGAGGTCACCAACGTCATTGCCCAGGCCAACGTGCACATGGGTGGGATTCGCAGCGATTCACAGCACAACCTGATGCGCGTTCGGATGCGCTTGAAGGTGGAGGATTTTGATCAGCTGTCGCTGTTGCTGGGCAAGCTTGATGCCCTGCCGGGAGTGGAGCATGCGCGCCGCTGTTGAGCCTCCCCGCCGTTTGGCGCGGCGTTGGTGGATGCTGGGCGTGTGCGTGCTTGTGGGCGTGGCGCTGCTCTGGTGGCACCGGCCGATTTCCGAGGCGATCTGGCCCGATACCCGCACCCAGCAACTTCGCAATGACGCGGCCAAAGCCCTTCAGGCTGGAGAGCTGAGTCGGGCGGACGGAACTGGCGCGCGCGAGCTCTATGAAGCCGCGCTCGCACTGGATCCGGACCGCGACGGCGCGCGCGATGGACTGCTCCAAGTCGGCGATGCCGCGCTGGTGCGCGCCGGCAAGCAGATCGAAGCCGGTCAATTTGCCGACGCGCGTGCGTCATTGCAGCTGGCGCAGGATCTGGCGATGCCACGTTCGAGTACGCAGGGGATCGCCGATCGTCTGGATGAATTGGAGGGTGGTGCCACCGGTGTCGAACGCCTGCTCGAACAGGCGCGTGCGGCACGCGCCCTAGGGCGCCTCGATGGTGGCAGCGACACCGCACTGCCGCTATACCAGCAGGTGCTGTCGTTGCAGCCCAATCAGTTGGAAGCATTGGAAGGGCGCGAAGACGCGCTTTCAGACCTATTGCAAAAAGCGCAGCAGCAGATGGCGGACGGCGACCTCATTGCAGCAGCAAAACTCGTGGAACGCGCCCGCGAAGTGGATCCGGGGCATATTGACCTGCCGCGTACCGTTTCGCTGTTGGCCGGGCGGGTTGACCAGCGACTGCTTAAGGCCGATCTCGACCTTCGCCATGGGCGACTGGAGCGCGCGCTGGACGGTTATAGGCAGGTTTCGGCGATTCAGCCCGATAGCATTGCCGCCGCGAGCGGTCGGCTGCAGGTGGCCAATGCGCACGCGACGTTGAGCCGGCGCCATGCAGCAGACTTCCAGATCCGCGAGGCGCAGCTCGAGCTCGGTGCTGCGCAGGCTATTGCGCCGGACGCTCCCGCGGTTGTCCAAGCGCGTGAGCACTTGGCGCAAGCGCGCCTGTTGCGCGCGCGTCTGCAAAGCGACTTGCCGCCTGCACAGCGCCAGAAGCGGTTGCGTGAATTGCTCGACGCCGCCGGCACAGCCGAAGCACGTGGCGATCTGCTTCTGCCGCCGGGTGACAGCGCCTATGACAAGTTCCGCACCGCGCGGGCGATCGCACCCGATGATCCTGCCGTGATCGCGATGATGGGCCGGCTGCGCCCCGCGGCCCGCGAATGCTTTGAAACCGCATTGCGCCGGAATCGGCTGGCCACCGCGGGCGGTTGTCTGGATGCCTATGCGGTTCTGGAGGGCGAGAGCAGCTACGTCCACGCCGCGCGTACCCAGCTGGCGCTGCGCTGGATTGCCGTTGGCGACGAGCGCCTCGGCGCCGGTGACCTGGATGTGGCGAAACGCGCATTGGAAACGGCGCGCTCGCTGGATCCTGCGGTGGATGGGCTGGACGCGTTTTCGCGACGGCTGCGGCGGGCGACTCTGCCAGCGGAATAGATCGCGCCGATCAGCCCCGACCGAGTAGAACCTGACGTACCACCGCGCGGCCTGCTTCGAGTGAAAAGTGCTCCTGGATGTTGCGCCGTCCGTTGCTGGCGAGCTGTTGCCACAGCGCACTATCGTGATACGCCCGTAGCACCTCGGCGGCAAAACCGGGAGCATCGTCCGCCACCAAAACGTCCTCACCTGGTCGAAGGTGCATGCCCTCGATGGCGCAGGCAGTGGCGACCACCGGCTGGCCATGAGCCATCGGCTGGTTCACCTTGCCCTTCACCCCGGCGCCGTAGCGGATGGGCGCCACAGTCAAGCGGACGCCAGCCAGTAGCGGTGTGAGGTCTGGAACATGCCCGTGCACGATCACCCCCGGGCGATCGGCAAGCGCCTGCACAACCGCAGGTACATCGCCGCCGATGCAATGGAATTGCAGATCCGGCTCCGCTTCGCGCAGCAGGGGCCACACCGTGTCGACAAACCAGCACGCCGCATCGACGTTCGGTGGATGACGGAAGCCGCCAACGAACATTAAATCGCGGCGCTGCTCGAACGGCAGACCTTCGCCGCCCATCCGGTGCAGGTTGGAAAGGACTTCGACTCGGGCGTCCGGCATCTCGCGGGCCAGCAGGGCGCGCTCGACCTCGCTGACCACCAGCGTGGCATCGCTGCGCGCGATGATGTCCAGCTCGCGTAGGCGTGTCTGTTGCGCACTGCGAGCCCCGGCCGGATCGTTGGCCAGCTCGGCGCCGCGCTGCTCGCGCAAGTAGTGAAGATCAACGGTATCGAATATCACCCGTGCCTGAGGTGCGTGGCGGCGCAGCAGCGGAAGCACTTCGCGCATAACGTAGTGGCGGCACACCAGAACGCTGTCAAAACGGCGGCCATGCTCGCGCAACCACGTCGGCAGCGGTTGCGCGAACGGTGCGTACCAGACCTCCACGCCCAGCTGCTGCATCTCGAGCGTGTAGCGCCCAGCGTGGCCGCGGTCCGCGGGTAGAAACACCACGTGCGCGCCTTCCTCGCGCAACATCCGCATCAGGTTGACCAGCCGCAGTGATGCCGAGTCGCGGTCCGGACGCGGCGAGAACGCATCAATCACCAGAACCGTATCGCCACAGCGGGCGGTAGCCGCGGTCCCAGCGTCGCTTCCTGCCGCCGGTTGCTGCGCCAGTGCAGCCTGCCACTTGCTGGCAAAGGTTCCCTGATTGCGCACCTGATAGGCCTTTGGCCCATGTCGCACGTCGGTGCCGGCGGTGACCCCTTCCAAGTGCACCACCCGCGCAGCGGGCTGATAGCGGACTCTGAGCCCGGCGTCGCGGACCGAGAACGCGAGGTCGGTGTCTTCGAAGTAAGCCGGCGCATAACGGCGATCGAATCCGCCCAGCGTTTCAAACAGGGCGCGGGGGACCGCGATTGCCGCGCCGGAGCAATAGTCCGCTTCGCGCACGAAGGCGTGGCGCGGTGCGTCAGGTGCTTCAAAACGTCCGTAATTCCAGCCGCTTCCATCGGCGAAAACCAGCCCGCCAGCCTCCTGCAGACGTCCGTCCGGATAGATCAGCTGGGCGCCGGCCAGACCCGTGTCTGGATAGTGCTCGAAGGTGTCCAGCAGGCTGTCCAGCCAGCCCGGCTGAGGGATGGTGTCGTTGTTGAGGAAGACCAGAAACTCGCCGCTGGCAAGCGCGGCGCCGTCATTGCAGGCGGCGATGAAACCGCCATTATCGGCGCGGCGGTGGTAGCGCAATCCCTCGATCCGCGACAGGGTCGCCTCCGTGCCGTCGCTGCTGCCGTCGTCGACGACGATGATCTCCAGCGGCGTTTGCGGTGCATGCGCTGCCAGCGCGTGCAGACAACCCAGGGTGTGCTGGAGCTGGTTGTAGACCGGAATGATGATGCTCGCGCGCGGAGTTGCGCTTGCAGGTACCCGGGCCGGCGCAACTGAGACGCTAACCGGCAGGTACAGCGCCTCAAGTTGGGCGCGCGGTACTGGCTGCAGTTGTTTGATCGCCCGCTGCACAGAGGCGCGCACGCCGCGGGTGCGCAGACTGGTCAGTCCGCGCTGGAGCAGTCCGCTGCCACGGTCGAACAGGAACCGCAGTTCGGCCCGCGATATCAGCATCTTGCAACTCCGTAGGTGTAGGGGAAACCTGTCGTCATCGTCCGGCTGTGCGCTGAACCTGCATCAAACCCGTTGCCGCGCAACGTCGCGGTTGCCCGCGTGTGCTGCGTTAGACTCGAGTCTGCGAGGGCGCAGCCCTGTTATTGTCCCATGCCGTGGCCCGAATCGATTACGACGAAGACGATGTAGAAGAGGACCAGGCGCCCGGCTCGCGTTGGCGACGGATGCTGGCGACTGGGATTCTGGCCGCGATCGGTCTGGGTTTGGGGTTTCTTGTCCCCTATTCCGTCTATCTGAACCATGAGGTCGGGCAGCGCTTCGACCAGTTGCGCTGGCAGTTGCCGACCCGCGTCTATGGGCGGCCACTGGAGCTCGCGCCAGACTTGGCCATGGATGCCGATACCCTGGAAGTGGAGTTGCGCGCCTCCGGCTATCACCCGGGCAACGGCGTTCGCCCCGGCACCTACGTTCACGATGGCGCGGCGTGGAAGATTTCCAGTCGCGGCTTTGACGATGTGGATGGCCCGGTCGCTCCGAGGATGGCGCAACTGACCCTTGCCGATGGTCGGGTGTCCAAGCTGGAAGCCACTGGGGGCAAAGATGCCCCGTCAAAGTTGCGGCTGGATCCAGCCCGCATCGCCACGCTGTACGGACAAAAGCAGGAGGAGCGCAGGCTGGTCCAGCTGGATGAGGTCCCCGAGCTCCTGGTGACCGGCTTGCAGGCGGTGGAGGACCGCGACTTCTCCAGTCACCACGGCATCGATCTGTCCGGCATGGCGCGCGCCGCATGGATCAACCTGCGCTCGGGCGAGGCGCGGCAGGGCGCCAGCACGTTGACCCAACAGCTGGCCCGCAGCGGTCTGCTCGGTATCGGCCGCGAGCAGACCTACACCCGCAAATTCAACGAGATCATCTACGCGTTGCTGATCGAAGCACGCTATGACAAAAAGTTGATTCTCGAGGCGTATTTCAACCAGGTCTATATGGGCCAACGCGGCGCGCAGGCGATCCACGGCATGGCCGCGGCGTCCGAGTTCTGGTTCGGCCGTGACGTCAGTGATCTGAATACCGAGCAGATCGCGCTGTTGATCGGGATCGTGCGTGGGCCGTCCTACTACGACCCACGGCGCAACCCTGAGCGCGCGACGGGCCGGCGCAATTTCGTCCTCGACCAGATGCTCTCGTCCACGTTGATCGACGCAGCCGAACACGAACGCGCCCGCGAGGCACCGCTGGGCATCAGCAGCGATCCGGGCCGTACATCGGCCAACCGCTTTCCCGCGTATGTCGATCTCGTCCGGCGCCAGCTCGCGCGTGATTATTCGACCGAGGCGCTGGCCGGTGCCGGGCTCAGCGTGATGACCGCCATGGCACCCTCGGCGCAGGCGTATGCCGAAGGTGCGGTGATCAAGACCCTCAAGGGCCTGGAAGGTAAAAGCCGCCCCGATCTCCAGGCGGGGGTGGTCCTGACCGACGTCCACCATGGCGACGTGCTGGCAGTGGTGGGCAGTGGTACACCAGCCCTGCCGGGATTCAACCGCGCAATTGAAGCCCATCGGCCGGTGGGGTCATTGCTCAAGCCGTTTGTGTACCTGCTCGCGCTCGCGACGCCCGGTCAGTGGTCGTTGGCCAGCTGGGTGGATGACTCACCAGTCACCGTGACCCTCGGCAACGGCAAACGCTGGACACCGGGTAACTCCGATGGCCGCAGTCACGGCACCGTGCGACTGATTGATGCGCTTGCGCGTTCCTACAATCAGGCCACGGTCAGAGTCGGGATGCAGGTCGCACCGCGCCGTATCGCCGAGCTGGTGCATACCCTGGCGGGAATCAAGGCCGAGCCCAATCCGTCGTTGATCCTTGGCTCGATCGACCAGAGCCCCTACGCAATGGCGCAGCTTTACCAGTTTCTTGCATCGGGCGGCGAAATCCAGCCCCTCCACGCCGTGCGAGGTGTGCTGGATACCGAGGGCAGGGCACTGAACCGCTACGACGATCGCCCGGACGCCGCACAGGATGGCGATGGCGTTGCCGCGCGCCTTGTGACCATCGCATTGCAACATGCGGTCGCCAGCGGTACCGGCCGACAGCTGGTCGCCGATGGCCTCGGTCATCTGCATGCCGCCGGCAAAACCGGCACCAGCAACGACGGTCGAGACAGCTGGTTTGCGGGCTATACCGGTGACCATCTTGCCGTGGTCTGGGTTGGCAACGACCAGAATGAGGCAACCGGGCTCTATGGATCCACTGGTGGCATGAAGGTGTGGTCGAACCTGTTCAAACACTTGCCCAGCGCACCGTTGAAGGTGGCCAATGAAGGCATCGACTGGCAGTGGGTGGTTGGCAGCAATGTGGCCGATGCCAGTTGCCCCGGCGCAAGCAGGTTTGCGTTTGTGGACGGATTTGCACCGGCGTATCTGTCCTGCCAGCCGGTCGCGCCGGAACCGTCTTCAGGTATGGATCAGTCGGCGGGTGATGAAGGAACACGAAGCGGCTGGCGGCAGTGGTTCGGCTTGGGCCGCAACCGCAATGACGACGCGCAAACCGCCAGCCCGGCACCGCAGGAATCGCCATGAGGCACGGTCAATGGCGTGCTGTAGCAATCCTCGCAGCAGCGCTGGCGGGCTGCGCATCCTCGCCAACGCCGCCATCTCACCCGGTTTCGTTGGCCTATGACCCGGCAAGCATCATCGCCGCCATTGATCGTGCCAGCGTTGCCGATACTCGCGAGTTGGTGGTCAGACCTCTGGCTGATTCCCAGGCTGCCGGGGTGTATCAGGATGTGAACGAGCTTCAGGCACAGGGCCGTTTCGCCGAGGCAGCGGTCTCGTTGGACAGCGCGTTGCAAGAACGCCCGAACGATCCCGCCCTGTTGCAGGCCAGAGCCGAGAGTGCGGTGATGCAGGGTGATCTTCAGGCCGCCGAGCAGTTCGCCCGTCGGGCTGCTGCAGCGGGCACCCAGGCAGGCCCGAACTGTCGCCGCCATTGGGAAACCGTGGCCCAGGTGCTCGCGGTCCAATTGACGGATGGCTATGCACTGGGCAGCGCGCGCGCCAGTCGTGACGCCTGCACCGTTGCCGCTCCCCCGCGTTACTGAGATGGCCGTTGAACCCAGCCGTCTCGGTAAAGCCGCTCGCGCGGCCCTCAGTGAGGGCGGAGATCTTGCCGGCAACATCCCCGCATTTGCCCCGCGCGCCGCGCAGCAGGATCTTGCGGCGGCGGTAGCGCACGCGTTCGACACGCGCGGTGTACTGCTGGCGGAGGCCGGCACGGGGACTGGCAAGACGTTTGCGTACCTGGTGCCGGCGATCCTGTCGGGACAGAAGACCATCGTTTCCACCGGCACCCGTGCATTGCAGGACCAGCTGTATCACCGGGATCTGCCGCGTGTACGTGAGGCGCTCGGCATCGGCCTGAAAACCGCACTGCTGAAAGGCCGCTCCAATTATCTTTGTCACTACAGGCTTGAGCAAGCAAAGGGCGAGGGTCGGTTCAGCAGCCGCGAACTATCGGCGCAGTTCCAACGGGTCGTGGCTTGGGCCGGGCGTACCCGGATGGGCGACCTGGCTGAATTGGAAACGCTGCCAGACGACTCGCCGCTTGTGCCCATGGTCACCTCGACTGCGGACAACTGTCTGGGCAGCGACTGCCCATTCTTCTCCGAGTGTTTTGTGGTCCACGCGAGGCAACGCGCGCAGGCGGCCGATCTGGTTGTGGTCAATCACCACCTGCTACTCGCCGACCTGGCGCTGAAGCAGGAGGGGTTCGGAGAAATCCTGCCCGGCGCTCAGGCGTTCGTCGTGGACGAGGCGCACCAGTTGCCCGAGCTCGCCGCGCAGTTCTTTGGCGAAGCGCTGAGCGCCCGACCGCTGGTGGAGCTGGCCCGGGATGCGCTGTCCGAATGCAAGCAGGTGCCCAGTGCCCTGGCTGTACTTCAGGAGCCGGCGCGCGCGTTGGAGCAGGCTGTGCGCGGCCTGCGTGCCTCAATGGACGAGCTGCCGGTGCGCGGGACCCGTCGGCGCGCGGCCGAGGACCCTGTCGCTGAGGCGGGTTTGGACGCACTGTTGGACGCGCTGCGCGGGCTGCACGCCGCGCTGCTGCCTCTGCGAGAGGCAGCGCCAGGCTTTGACAGCTGTACCGCGCGTTCGCGGGAGTTCGAGATGCGCCTGCAGCGCTGGCGCGATGGCATCGATGCGACCAACGATGACGGACATGCCGACTTGCCGCTCGATGCTTCAAGCGATGAAGCGGAAGCAGTCGAGAGCGGCGTTCCGCCTGCGGACCCGGACGACCGCGCTCCGTTGAATGCCGACGATGCTCCCAGCGTGCTCTGGTACGAATTGACCGCGCGCGGCTTCCGTCTCAGCCGCACCCCTCTGGATGTTGCCGGTCCACTCGCCCAGCACCGGGCACGCTCCCAGGCGGCGTGGGTTTTCACGTCCGCGACCTTGGCGATCGGTGGCCGCTTTAACCACTTCGCCATCAAACTCGGACTGCACGAACCGGTCACTTTGCTGGCACCGAGTCCGTTCGACTGGTCGCAGCAGGCGTTGTGCTACCTGCCGCCGGGACTGCCGGAGCCGTCGGCGCGTGACTACACGGAGTCCATTGTCTCCGCGATCCGCCCCGTGCTTGAGGCGTCCGGTGGCCGCGCCTTCGTCCTGTTCGCGTCCCATCGCGCACTGCGTGAAGTTGCCGAGTTGCTGCGAGATGGCCCATGGCCGCTGTTCGTCCAAGGTGAGGCGCCGCGCTCGATGTTGCTCGAGCGCTTCCGTGCCTCCGGCAATGGCGTGCTGCTTGGCGCCGCCAGCTTCCGCGAAGGCGTTGACGTTGTCGGCGACGCCCTCAGTGTCGTGGTGATCGACAAGTTGCCGTTTGGCGCGCCGGACGACCCGGTGTTCGAGGCCCGATTGGAAGCCATCCGTCGCGGTGGTGGCAACCCGTTCCGTGACGAGCAACTGCCACAGGCGGTGATCGCGCTCAAACAGGGTGCCGGTCGCCTGATCCGTAGCGAGACCGACCGCGGCGTGCTGGTGCTCTGCGACCCGCGACTGACGGGGAAAAGCTATGGCAAGGTCTTTTTGGACTCCTTGCCGCCACTGCCGCGCACGCGTCGGATCGCGGACGTGCAGGCATTCTTCAACCCCGATGCCGATGCCGATGCAGATGCGGTGCGCGACGTCGGCCACGAACACGGATTGCTGCTTTGAAACTGTTGGCGTTTGAACTTGCCACCGAGGCGTGCTCGGTCGCGCTGTGGGTGGATGGCGAGGTGCATGAGCGCTTCGAAATTGCCCCGCGCCGTCATGCCGAGTTGGCATTGCCATGGGCAGATGCCGTGCTGGCAGAGGCTGGAATTGCGCGCTCTGCACTGGATGCGATCGCAGTCGGGCGAGGTCCTGGCGCCTTCACCGGGGTACGTCTGGCAATAGCGATCGGGCAGGGCATCGCATTGGCGTTGGACCGGCCGATCGTTCCAGTATCAACGCTGGCCGCGCTTGCGCTGGGCGCGGTGCGCGGGGTCGATGACATGGGCGCGCCGGCGCAATGCGTTCTGGCCTGCATCGACGCGCGCATGGGCGAGGTGTACAGCGGCGCGTTCCGGGTTCACGACGGCGATGCCACCCTGATCGGTAGCGAAGCGGTGCTCCCACCCGACGCCGTCGAGCTGCAGGACGTGGCGGGTGGCTGGCTGGGTGTCGGGACCGGCTTTGCTGCCGCCGAAGGCGTACTGCAGTCGCGTCTTTCCGGATTCCTCTCATCCATCGATGCCGACGCCCTGCCACGGGCCGCGAATATTGCGCGCTTGGCTAGCAAGGCGTGGGTACGGGGCGAGGCTGTTGCGCCTGAGCGGGTCGAGCCGGCGTATCTGCGCAACCAAGTGGCCCTGACCATTGCGCAGCAGCAGGCACTGCGCGCGCAGAAAGCCAGTCGCTGACGGTATTGGCCTGAAGCCGGCAACGCCCGCTTAGCGATCGACCAGTTCGCCGCCAGCCAGGAAGGCCCACGTCCGTGTCACGTGCAGAACGTCCGGGTTTTCTTCGGACGCTGGCAGCGGCGGGTAAGGCTCGGCCAAACGGGCGATACGCAGTGCCGAGGCATCCAGTAGCGGAATGCCGCTGCTCAATACGATCTGTGAGTTCTCAACGCTGCCATCGCGGCGGATAGAAATGCTGATAACCACTTGGCCTGCCAGTCGCCGACGCCGTGCCTCGTCGGGATAGTTCAGATTGCCGACTCGCTCGACCCGATCAACCCACTCGCGCAGATATCCGGCCCACGCGTATTCGGTAGTGCTGGCGGAGACGAACTTGCGCTTGGGGCGCTTGGCGTAGAGCTCGGAGCGCAAGTGGATCTCAGCGGACAACCGGGCCATCGCCATGTCCCGATCAATCTTTTCCTGCCCCGGTGGCAGCGTCTGCTCATCTGGCTCCGGCGAGTCCTGCGCGGTCGCGACTTGCTCTTGCCCGCGAGTGCTGGTGATGATCCGCGCCTCGGGCGGGGGCTGCGGCGCCGGGGATTGTGCACGTAATTCACGCGGCGCCAGACCGTCGGAATCCTGGGGCAGAGGGCCGGACTGGTTGTCGCGGGGCCGGGTGCTGCGCTCACTTTCGCCCCCGCCCTCGTTGCTCGCCTGAGCAAGGAAGTCCGCCTGCTTTGGCGTCAGTGCGCTCGTAGTGCGGGTCAGGATGACATCCAGCGTGGGCACCACCGGTGCAGCGCTTTCCAGAGTGAAACCGACCCCAAGCAACAGCAAGGCGTGCAGCAACAGCGACAGGACCATGGTGGCGCCCAGTCGCTGGCCTTCAACTTTCTCCGCCGCAGGTGCTGCCACTGCACTCATGCGGCAGCAGCGGCCCGTGCCTCAATGGCATCAAACAGGTCAGCGCAGATGTTCAGGTTGAACAAAGCGTCAAGCTCGCGGATACAGGTTGGACTGGTGACGTTGACCTCGGTCAGGTAATCACCGATCACATCCAGACCGACAAACAGCATGCCGCGACGCTTCATCTCCGGCGCGACCTGGGCAGCGATCCAGCGATCGCGCTCACTCAGCTCACGTCCCTCGCCTCGACCGCCAGCGGCAAGATTGCCCCGGAACTCGTCGCCCTGCGGAATCCGCGCCAGGCAGTAATCGACCACGACGCCATCGACCAGCAAGATGCGCTTGTCGCCTTCCGTGATCTCTGGAACGTAGCGCTGCGCCATCGCCAGATGACCGTCGCCGGTCAGCGTTTCCAGAATGACGTTGGTGTTGGGATCGCCGTGAGTGACGCGGAATATCGAGCGCCCTCCCATGCCGTCCAGAGGCTTGAGTACGGCCTCGCGGTGCTCGGCGATGAAGGCTTTCAGGATCGAAGCATCGCGGCTGACCACCGTCGGCGGGCAGCATTGCGGAAACAACAGCGCTGCCAGCTTTTCGTTGTAGTCACGCAGTCCCTGTGGATCATTGACCACCATCGCGCCGGCGCCTTGGGCAAGGCTGAGGATCTGGGTATCGTGGATGTAGTCGTTGTCCACCGGTGGATCGCGCCGCATCAGCAGGACATGGCCCTTGCCCAACTGCGAGTGTGATGCGGGGCCCAGTTCGAACCATCCGTCAGAATCGTCGCGAACCGTCAGCGGAGCCATGGTTGCCACCGCATTCCCGTCACGTACGCCCAATCCTCCGGGGAGCACGTACCATAGATTGTGCGAACGCCGCTGTGCCTCAAGCAGCATTGCAAAGGTCGAATCCTTGGCAATGGCGATGGATTCGATCGGATCCATCACAACGACGATATCAAGAGGCATGGCGGAAGCGGTTCGTGGAGTGGTATGGATGGTAGCAGGCGGTTGCCCATAGATTGGTGTACGTAACCGCATTCAGCATCACGCTCTGGCTGCAGCGCCCTTGACACCTTGCGCCTAGCTTGGAATAAAGGGACTCTACGCGCCGCGTCGGAGAATTCGCACCAGCGCAACGCATCACTGGGGAATACGGAACATGCAAGATGAGGTCCGCAACAGCAGCCTCGAAGGGTTGCGAGTCATGGTGATTGATGACTCCAAGACCATCCGCCGCACCGCTGAGACACTTCTCAAGCGCGAAGGCTGTGAAGTGGTGACTGCCACAGATGGTTTCGAAGCACTGGCCAAAATTGCCGATCAAAAGCCGCAGATCATCTTCGTTGACATCATGATGCCGCGTCTGGATGGTTATCAGACATGCGCTCTGATCAAAAATAATCAGGTTTTCAAGAGCACGCCGGTTATCATGCTCTCGTCGAAAGACGGACTGTTCGACAAGGCACGCGGCCGCATCGTCGGCTCCGAGCAGTATTTGACCAAGCCATTTACGCGCGGGGAGCTCCTCGACGCAATACGAACACACGTAAACGCCTGACCGGGGGGTAGGGCATCTATGGCACGCATTCTGCTGATCGAGGATTCGCCGACTGATACGGCGGTTCTCACCCAATTGCTGGAGCGCAACGGGCACGACGTGCTCGCATCCGACAATGCCGAAGATGGCATCGAGATCTGTCGCCGCGAGTTGCCCGATCTGGTGCTGATGGATGTGATCCTGCCCGGCATGAATGGCTTCCAGGCGACCCGCGCACTGTCGCGTGACGAAAAGACCGGGTCCATCCCCGTGCTGATCGTCAGCACCAAGGGCATGGAAACCGACAAGGCTTGGGGACTCCGGCAGGGCGCGCGCGACTACATCGTCAAGCCGCCGCGCGAAGACGAGCTGATCGCTCGCATCAACGAGTTGCTCGGGCCGTGACCGAATCCGGCAACCCGGGACTCGACGCGTTCGCGATCCTCGACGATTACGAGCGTCGCAGCCTTGACCATGTCGCGGGGCTTCCGGAGCAGCTGGATGCGCCGGGTTTGTGGCGTGGCGTGGGCTACCGCATTGGATCGCGTCGACTGGCATCCGGCTTTGACGAGGTGCTGGAGATCCTGCCGCTGCCGCAGCCCACCCCCGTGCCCGGTTCTCGCCCTTGGCTGCTAGGTCTGGCCAATGTGCGCGGCAGCCTGTTGCCGGTGGTCGATCTCAAGCAGTTCCTCGAAGGCGAGAGGACGGTTCTGCACGAAGGTCAACGGATTTTGCTGGTACGCCAGCCAGGTGGTGACGTGGCCGTCCTCATCGACGAGTTGTTTGGCCAGCGCAGCTTCAATGAATCCCAGCTCGACACTGATTCCGCGCTGTCCAGTAGTCTGTTTGAAGGCCGCTATGCCCACTTCATCGACCAGACCTATCGTCTGGGCGAGCACACATGGGGAGTATTCAGCCTCGACCGGCTGGCTCGTACCCCCGAGTTCCGACATGCTGCGCTTGACACCGTAAGGGTCGAGCAGTCCGCTACAGATAACCACGCCAGCACCGAGATTGAGGTTGAACATGAGCACTGAGATGAATTCCGTCGCCGGCAAGGGCCGTATCGTTGGCGCCAACACCTGGCTCATTGTGCTGGGCGTTTCCGTGCTGATCCTGGCCATCAACGTCGGCTATGCCACCTACAAGGCGAGCCTGCTCAGCGGCGCCAGCGCCTCTGCCAGTAGCCTGCAGGTGCAGTCACAGCGTCTGGCAGTGCAAGGCCGTGAAGCGGTTGGCGGTGATGACGCAGCGTATGCCGCGTTCAAGTCGACCAAGAGTCGGATGGTCGCCGACATTGCGGAGCTCAACGCGAACTTCGGCGATACCACCGGGGTATCCAATCAGATCGCAACCGTCACCCAGACTTGGACGCCGCTGGAACAGAGCGCCGAGCAGTTGATCCAGAGTGAAGCGGCGGTGCTGGGTCTGGCGACCAACGCGAACAACTTTGAACAACAGGTTCCGGCCCTTCAGGCGCTTCTGGATGAGCTGGTGCGGGCCATGTCGGCCAGCGGTTCGCCGTCTTCGCAGGTCTATTACGCGCTGCGCGAGGTCGTGCTCTCGGGCACCATGGCCCGCCGTGTAACCGAGATCCGCGCTGGCGGACGCAATGCGCAAGCAGCGGGTGACGGGCTGCGCCAGGATGCGGCCGTGTTCGGCAGCGTGTTGGCTGGTCTGCGAAAGGGTGACGACACAAGCGGTATCACCGCGCTCGGCAACCCCGGTGCAGTGGCTGCGCTCGGTCAGGCTGAGAAGCTCTGGGCGACCATGAAGACCGACCTGGATACCATCCTGGCCACTTCGGAAAGTCTGTTCAGCGCGCAGGCCGCGGCGGACACGATCACCACCGGTTCGGACAAGTTGCTGGGTGACAGCGAGTCGCTCTTCAACGCGTTCAACGAGCTGGGCACCCTCAAGGACACCAGTCTGCTGGGCAACCTGTGGATCTCGATCATTGCCGGCGCCGCCGCGCTGCTGGCGATCGTCGGTTTGCTGTTCTCGTTGAACAAGGCACAGCAGGATCGATACAACACCACCAAAGAGCTCAACGACCGTAACCAGGAGGCGATCATGCGCCTGCTGGACGAAATGGGTTCGCTGGCAGAGGGCGATCTGACCGTAAAGGCGACCGTCACCGAGGATATGACCGGCGCTATCGCCGACTCCATCAACTTCGCCGTCGAGCAGCTGCGAAGCCTGGTGCAGACGATTACCGACACGTCGGTGCAGGTCGCATCCAGCGCACAGGAGACCCAGGCCACGGCAATGCATCTGGCCGAGGCTGCACAGCATCAGGCGCAGGAGATCAGCTCCGCGTCCGGTCGTATCAGCGAGATCGCGGCGAGTATCGACCAGGTGTCGAAGAACTCCGCCGAGTCCGCCGAGGTGGCACAACGCTCGGTGCAGATCGCGACCAAGGGTGCCGGCGTAGTGCGCCAGACCATTCAGGGTATGGACTCGATCCGCGACCAGATTCAGGAAACCTCCAAGCGCATCAAGCGGCTGGGTGAGAGCTCGCAGGAGATCGGCTCGATCGTTGAACTGATCAACGACATCTCTGAGCAGACCAACATCCTGGCGCTGAACGCGGCGATCCAGGCAGCATCTGCCGGTGAGGCGGGACGCGGGTTTGCGGTGGTGGCCGATGAAGTGCAGCGATTGGCGGAACGCTCCTCAAACGCGACCAAGCGAATCGAGTCGCTGGTGCAGACCATTCAGGCCGATACCAACGAAGCGGTCAGCTCGATGGAGCAGACCACAACCGAGGTGGTCGCCGGTGCGCGACTGGCCGAGGACGCGGGTACCGCGCTGGGCGAGATCGAGAAGGTGTCCTCCGACCTGTCAGGGTTGATTCAAGGCATCTCCTCGGCCGCACAGCAGCAGTCCGGTGCGGCGGCAAACATTACCGACACCATGAACACGATTCAGCAGATCACCTCGCAGACGACCGAGGGTGCGAACCAGACTGCGCAGTCGATTGGCAACCTGGCGCAAATGGCCGCCGACCTGCGTCGCTCGGTCGCCGACTTCAAGCTCCCTGCCTGAGGCCTGAATTGGATCGACGGATGAACAGCCTGATACCCGGTCGCCGACCGCACCCGATAGCCCACCCCACATCACCGTGGAGTGTCGAGCCATGACGGTACTGCGAGACGCGATCGATACCACCACGCTGGGCTGGATCAAGCCGGAGCTGGACGAGACCCTGCGCCTTGCGCGTCAGGAAATCGAGACATACGCCGAATCCCCGGATAACGGCGAGCCAATGCGCGTCTGTGCCAGTCATTTGCATCAGGTGCACGGCACGCTGCGCATGGTCGAGCTGTATGCGCCCGCGATGGTCGCGGAGGAGATGGAGCGGCTCGCGTTGGGCTTGCTGCACGGCGAGATCAGCAACCGTGAAGAGGCCTGCACCATCCTCATGCGCGGTGCGGTCCAGTTGCCTGACTATCTCGAGCGCTTGCAGAGTGGGCATCGCGACATCCCGATCGTATTGCTGCCGTTGCTCAATGAGCTGCGCGCGACTCGTGGTGAGGATGGTCTGAACGAAAGTGTCTTGTTCGCGCCCAACCTTGACCGTCCGTTGCCGGGCGACCTTCCTGCGCCCCTGCCGTACGAGGCCACCAGCATTCGTACCGGCGTTCAGCCGATAAGCGCCAACCTCACCGGTTTGCGCGAGGCGATGGCGCAGTGGCCTGAAGGTGGAGAGCCGTCCGATCCAGCGCGATTGGCGGAAGTTGTAGAAGGCCTCTTGGCCGAGGTGTCTGTCGAGCCGCTTCGACGCATGTTGTGGGTGGCTTCTTCGGTGGCCGGTGCGATGCGTGACGGCGCGCTTCCCGCGACGCGCGCGCTGCGCCAGGCATTCGGCGGCGTTGAGCGCGAGGCGCGCCAACTGCTGCATGACAACGGATACAGCGTGCCGGGCATCGTGCCCAACGCTGAGCCAACCCGGCAGTTGCTCTATCACGTAGCCCACAGCCAAGGCGGGCACCCTGCGCTGGACAACCTGCGCAAGACCTTCGAGTTGGACGCGCAGCTGCCGACCGAATCCGAACTGGATCACGCTCGAGGCAGCCTTACCGGCCGCAACCGCGCGTTGCTGGATACCGTCTCTGCGGCGATCAAAGAGGATCTGCTGCGGGTCAAAGATGCGCTCGATCTGCATTTGCGTACCGGCCAGACTGGCGTGGAAGACCTTCGACCGCAGGTTGAAGCACTCAGCCGCGTCAGCGACACGCTGGGGATGATGGGCTTGGGCGTCGCGCGTGGTGTTGTCATGCAGCAGCGCGACGCGATGCACGAAATCGTCGCTGGAAACCGCGCTGCAGACGAGTCGGCACTGTTGGACGTCGCCGGTGCCCTGTTGTACGTGGAAACCTCGTTGGACGACCAGGTGTCACGGCTTGGGATTTCAGACGAGCGCGGCGATCAGGACCTGCTGGAAAGCGAGTCACGCAAGGTGCTGGAAGTGGTCGTGCGTGAGGCTATCGGCAATTTCAGCGACGCACGCCAGTCCTTCGTTGCGTTCGTGGAAACCAACTGGGACCACGCCGAGCTGGTCGAAATCCCACGGTTGCTCGACGAAGTCGCGGGCGCTGTGCGCATCCTCGACCTCCCTCTGCCGGCAGATTATCTGCATGGCGTGAAACGCTACATCGAGGTCGAGCTGATCGGCCGCAAGCGGGTGCCGAACGGCAAGCAGCTGGACACGCTGGCTGACGCACTGGCAAGTGTTGAGTATTACTTGGAGGCGCTGCGCGAGCAGCGGCCCAACCGCGATCGGATTCTGGAAATCGCACGTCATAGTCTTGAGGCCCTGGGCTACTGGCCAGTGCCGCTGGAGGACGCTGCGCTTGTAGAAAAGCCGTCGCCTCTGTCGGACGAAGATGAGGACAACGCAGCCGCTGCGGTTGATCTCTGGACCACCACGGCGCAGAAGATGGATGCGCCTGGGTTCGGCGTGGCACCGCCATCGATACCTGCAGCCATTTCTGACACTGCCCCGGAAGGCGAGACTGATCGACCGCTGGCCCTTGAGCCGGCCGTTCCCTCGGTGCCCGAGCAAGCGCCGGTTCCCGAGCCTGAGCCCGAGATTGTGGCTGCGACCACGGTTGGTACGGGTGTGGACGGGTTCGCCGAGAGTGCGGACATCGACGACGAGATCCGCGGGATCTTCCTTGAAGAGCTCGAGGAGGAGATGGAGAATCTCGGCGAGATGCTCGGGAAGTGGCGTCAAAGCCCCGAGGATATGGAACAACTGCGCTCGATTAGGCGTGTGTTTCACACCCTGAAAGGCAGCGGCCGCCTGGTCGGCGCCATGACGCTCGGCGAGTTCAGCTGGAAAGTCGAGAACATGCTCAATGGCGTGCTCGGCGGATCGCGGCTTGCCAGCCCGGCGGTAATCGGGATGGTGGAGACCGCGCACGGCGTGCTGCCGCAGCTGCACGCTGCATTGCAGGGTATTGGCGTTATTACCGCTGACCTTGTCGGCATTGGTGAAGTCGCCGATCGCATTGCCCAAGGGCACGAAGTCTTCTATGCCGCACCCGAGGCGGACGTCGCAACGCCAGAGGAAATCGGGGAGCCGATCGCTGCCATCAGCGATGTGCCAACGTCGGATCACGTTGCACCGACAGAGCCCGCGATCTCCGAGGAGCTCATCGAGCTCGAGGGCATCCCGGCGTCAGTCGATGCCGTGTTGCTGGAAATTCTGGGCACCGAAGTATCGGGTCACCTGGTAACGATACGCGAGTGGCTTGCATCGTCAGCCGTCGCCCCGCAGCGTGCCGACGATCGTTTGCAGCGCGCTATCCATACGCTTAACGGCGCCTTCGCGATGACGGAAGTACCCGTCATCACTGACATTACGACGCCCGCTGAAGCCTATGTCCGGCGTTTGCTGGCTGCAGGTGAGCCGGCCAGCTCCGAGGGTGTCGCCTGCATAGAAGCAGTATGCAAGGCAGTCGAGGAAACGATTGCGGCGCTTCAGTCCCCACATCCGCGGATTCCGGCCTTCTCCGGAGTCGCGGAGCGTTTGATCGCACTGCGCGACAGCCTTCCTGACGCACGTAGCCCGATGCCGGGCGCAGATATTCCGCTTCCGCCAACCGCGGACGGCGTTACCTTTATCGATCTCAAGCCCTATGTGGGTGTTGACGAGGCAGCGCAGCCGGACTTCGGGCAGCCCGATACCGATGACGCTGGCGCGGATGCCGGAAGGGTCGAAGCCGAGCGGATCGAAGGCGAACGAATCGAAGCCGAGCGAATCGAAGCTGAGCGGATCGAAGCTGAGCGAATCGAAGCTGAGCGGATCGAAGCTGAGCGGATCGAAGCTGAGCGGATCGAAGCTGAGCGGATCGAAGCTGAGCGAATCGAAGCTGAGCGGATCGAAGCTGAGCGGATCGAAGCTGAGCGGATCGAAGCTGAGCGAATCGAAGCTGAGCGAATCGAAGCTGAGCGAATCGAAGCTGAGCGAATCGAAGTTGAGCGGATCGAAGCCGAGCAGCTTGAAATCGCGCGTCTGGAAGCGGAACGAATCGAATCCGAACGTCTCGAATCCGAGCAGACGGAAGCCAAGCGCCTTGAGACTGAGCGGCTTGAATCCGAGCTTGTCGAATCTGAGCGCGTTGAAGCTCAGCGAGTTCAGGCCGGACAGCTGGAAGCTGAGCGGGTCAAGGCTGAGCGGATCGAGGCTGAGCGGATCGAAGCTGAGCGGATCGAAGCTGAGCGGATCGAAGCTGAGCGTGCGGACGCGGCGCGCGTCGAAGCCGAGCGCATCGAAGCTGAAGAGGAAGCCGAGTACGCGGAACTCGAAGCAGAATACGAAGCCGAGCGGATTGCTCGCGAAGCGCAGCATGCGGGCACGACAGAAAGTTCTGAAGTCGAAGTTGCTGACGAGCATGCCGAGGGCCTGACGGTTTCGGCTGTCTCGGAACCAATCGTGGTAGCGCCTACCGCGGCATTCGCCGTAGCGGATGATCCGGACGAGCCGCTTGACCTGAGCGACTTGGATCCGGAACTCGTCGACATCTTTGTGGAGGAGGGCGCAGACCTCCTCGACCACTCCGACGGACTGTTGGCAAAGCTCCGCGCTACCCCTGGCGACTTTGAGTTGCTGGGCGGCCTGCAGCGGGACCTGCACACGCTCAAGGGTGGTGCACGGATGTGCGGCATCATGGCGGTCGGCGAGCTCGGCCATGTCATGGAATCCCTATTGGAGGCGGTCGTCGGACAGCGTTCAGTGCTGGGCGCCGATGGCGTGCCGCTACTGGAACGTGGGTTCGATCGCTTGCACGGGATGGTGACGCGCGTTGGTGAGCGCCGTGCCATTGCGATGCCGACGGCATTGATCAATGAGTTTGATGCGCGCTCGCGCGGTGAGGTTGCTCCTGTCGAGCCATCCGCCGCACCTGCTACGCCCGTCGAAACGCCCACGTCTGCCGCCGAACTGGCGACGAGCGCGCCAGAGCCGAGCGAGCGTAAGGTCACCGCGCTGAGTCCTCTGTCTGCCCCGATGGTGGACCATCACGACGAAGACGACGATATCGGCGTCCGTGCACCGCAGGAGCAGGTGCGCATCCGTGCCGACCTGCTTGACCGATTGGTCAACTACGCCGGTGAAGTGGCGATCTACCGCGCCAGGTTGGAGCAGCAGTTGGGTGCGTTCCGCGGCGCCATCCGCGAAATGGCCGCAACCAACGAGCGCATGCGCGATCAGCTGCGTCGTCTGGAAATGGAAACCGAGGCCCAGATTGTTGCTCGCTACCAGCGTGAAGGAGATGACGTCGAGCAGACGTTTGATCCGCTGGAACTGGATCGCTTCTCCAATCTGCAACAGCTGTCGCGTGGTCTTTCCGAATCGGCGGCCGATCAGAACAGTCTGCAAGTAACGCTGGACGACCTGACCCGTCAGTACGAGACCCTGCTGCTTCAGCAGTCGCGCGTCAGTTCCGATCTTCAGGAAGGCCTGATGCGCACGCGCATGGTGCCTTTCGATGGGTTGTTGCCGCGCCTGCGACGCGTCATCCGTCAGGCCTCTGGCGAGTTGGGCAAGCACGTCGGCCTGAAACTCGACGGGGCACAGGGCGAGTTGGATCGCAACGTCCTTGAACGCATGACTGCGCCGCTGGAGCACATGCTCCGAAACGCGATCGCGCATGGTCTGGAAACGCCGGAAGAGCGTCGCCAAGCGGGCAAGCCCGAGGAAGGTACGGTCCGCATCGCGATCCGTCGCGAAGGCTCGGAAGTCGTGCTCGAGGTCGGCGACGATGGTCGCGGACTCGACGGCGCCGCAATCCGCCGTCGTGCCGAGCAGCGCGGGTTGCTCGCTCCGGGCGCGGTGGTCGACGACTACGCGTTGAATACGCTCATTCTGGAACCTGGCTTCTCGACCGCGGATTCGGTCAGTCGTCTCGCCGGACGTGGCGTTGGCATGGACGTGGTCGCGAGCGAGGTACGCCAGCTTGGCGGCACGCTCGACATCCAGTCCCAGCCGGGCGTTGGCACGACATTCGTGCTGCGACTGCCGCAGACGCTGGCGGTTACCCAGGCCGTGTTCGTGCGGATTGGTGAAACGACCTTCGCGGTACCGATCGCGTCGGTCCGCGGCGTGGGTCGTATTGCGCGCGAGGAGCTGGTCGATGCTGATGGCCAGCCGCGTGAGGCGACCTACAGCTACGGCGGCGACGAGTACACGGTGTATGACCTCGGCCAACTCGTTGGTCAGGCCTCGGCGAAGGCTGAGGGGCATTTGCAGATGCCGGTATTGCTGATCCGTTCTGGCGACCTGCATGCGGCCGTTACGGTTGACCAGGTGATCGGTAACCGCGAAATCGTGGTCAAGCCGGTTGGTCCGCAGGTGGCCTCAATGCCTGGCATCTTCGGCGCCACCATCATGGGTGATGGTCGCGTCGTGGTAATCCTTGACGTGGCCCCGTTGGTCAGGCGCGTCCAGGCCTTGCCGGCGTCCGCGATAAGCGAGCCGGTAGAGGTGGTGGAATCGCGTCCGGTGCCACTGGTCATGGTGGTCGACGATTCGGTGACGATGCGCAAGGTGACCGGCCGAGTTCTGGAACGGCATAACTTCGAAGTCGTCACCGCGCGAGACGGCGTGGATGCGCTGGAGCGCATGGCGGACATGGTGCCCGACCTGATGCTCCTGGACATCGAGATGCCTCGTATGGACGGATATGAGTTGGCGACCCACATGAAGGCGGATCCACGGCTTCGAAACGTACCGATCGTTATGATCACCTCCCGCACCGGCGACAAGCATCGCCAGCGCGCTATGGAGATCGGTGTGGATCGTTACCTTGGAAAGCCTTACCAGGAGCCGGAATTGATGCGCAACGTGTACGAGCTGCTCGCCATTGAAGTCGCCCATGAGCAGTGACGTAATCAGGGTTGCGCTGCTGGCACGTGCGGGCACCGCGCGTGATCGGCTACGTGATGTCATCGGCACTGCAGGCGCCGAGTGCGTGTTGGAGGGCGATCCGGCGGAGCTGAGTCCATCGGCGCTGGCAGAGTGCGCTCCCAAGGTCATTCTGGTAGCTCTGGATCCGCAAACAGAAGACGCGCTTGAGGCGTTCGATGAAGTACTCGCGGATCCGCAACTTGAAGTGATCTACGAGGAAGCGAGTCTGGCTTCGTCGAGGGAAGGCTGGGATATGGCGCGCTGGCAGCGTCACCTGGTAGCCAAAATGCAAAGCCACGGAGACGTCCTGCCGCCGGGTACCGAGCAGGAGGACGCGGAACAGGTCGCCCTCGATACCGTCGCCGTCATTGACTGGAATCCGGTCGCCATGGCGGATGTCGCGGACATCAGCGCGAGCCCGGAGATCGATTCAGCACCGGCACCAGAGCCGGAAGTGTCCGCCGCCCAGCCGGCAGAGCACATCAATCCATTTGACCCCGTATTTGCCGAGACCTCGCACGACCACTCGTTCGAGATCCCGGCATTTGATTCGACCGATATCGCCGATTCCGTGGAGATCACACTGGAAAGTGAATCGATTGCACCGGATGCCGAGTGGCCCACGTTGGAAGATGCCGGTTTCGTGATGGACACGGCGCTGTCGAACGGCGACATACCAATGGACGCATTCCAAGTCGCCACGGATGCCGATCCCGAAGTAATCCTTGAGGCGGCGGCTACTTTTGAATCCGCGCCGGGCATTTTCGGCGAGCTTAGTCTGGATGACGGCACCGAGTCGGCTGCGGTCGGCGACGTTGACGATACCAGTGAAGCGAAGAACCGCTTCGCACGCGACATCAGTGAGCTTGAAGAGCGTATCTCCGGCCTCAGTCTTGTGGATGACTCGCCGCGCAAGGAACACGAGGGCGTGCGCGGCGCGGTCCTCGTGGTGGCCGGGCTCGGTGGGCCAGATGCGGTGCGCCAACTTGTGGCGGCACTGCCGGGCGATTTCCCACGTCCAATACTGATTCAGCAACGGCTGGACGGCGGTCGCCACGACAAGTTGGTAGCGCAGATGCAGCGCGCCACCGAGCTTCCGGTACGGTTGGCTGAGGACGGCCAGTACGCCCATGCGGGCATCATTTACATCATGCCCGCGGAGCTGGGAGTCGACGTCAGTTCCACCGGAATCCGCTTCAACCCGGACAGCCCGCTGGTCGAATCCTTGCCGGCCGACGACAGCGCGATTCTGCTGCTCAGTGGAAGCGACCAGGCGCTGGTAGAGGTAACACTAAAGCACGGATCGGCTGGTGCATTCATCGCCGGTCAGTCAGCAGACGGTTGCTATGACGCTAGCGCGTCGAACGAGTTGGCGACCCGCGGTGGCGATACCGGATCCCCGGCCGAATTGGCCAAGCGGTTGGCCGATCGCTGGCCCGCCTGAGGAAGAGCAATGTCGAACACGTCCACAACCCCTACTACTCCTGGTACCTCGCCCGCGTCACAGCGTGGTGTCGAAGAGGATATTCGCGGCGTTTTGATCCAGCTTGCCGGCGCTCGCCTTCTGCTTCCCAACGCGACCATTGCCGAGGTGATGTCCTATGCACCGCCGGAAACGGTCGCTGGGGCCCCGGAGTGGCTGCTTGGACGTACCCGCTGGCGCGGCTGGCAGGTACCGCTGATCGGCTTCGCCCAGTTGGCGGGTATCGCCGATGAGCGCGGAGGACTCAACAGCAAGGTACTGGTGCTGAAAGCTTTGGGTGGCAATCCAAAGGCGCCGTATTTCGCCATTCTCAGCCAAGGCTTTCCTCGGCTGGTGACGGTGTCCCGAGCGTCAATGGCGGTCAGTGAGGGGGGGGATGAACTACCGCCCATGGTGCTCGCCTCCGTCCGCCTCAATGAGGACGATGCATTTGTGCCGGATCTTGCCGCGGTTGAGACACTGATCGTGGAGACGCTGTCGCAAGCGGCGTGAGTTGTGTCCTTGCGTCGATCGCCCGGTCACGCCAAGTCGCCATAGCCGGCCTGCAGCGCCGCAATGGCGGCCAGTCCTGCGGTTTCGGTGCGCAGAATACGGGGTCCGAGTCGTAGGCCTTTAAATCCTGCCGCCTCCAGTTCCGCGCGATCCGTGGGCGACCAGCCGCCTTCCGGGCCGACTGCCAGCACCAGCGCCGTCGCAGCGGTTACCGGCAATCCGTTGAAGGATAGAGATCCATGCGGGTCCAGGATCAAACGCAGTTCCAAACGCTCGCGAGTGACCGCGGCGTTCGAGCCAGTCTCTCGTTCAGCCAATGCGGAAAGTACCGCCGTCAGAGACAGGGGCGCTGATACCTCGGGTACCTGTGCGCGCCCGCTCTGTTCGCACGCTGCGATGACGACAGCCTGCCAATGTGCCAGCCGACGTGTTGCCCGGTCCGCGTCGAGCTTCACCTCGCTGCGCTGCGAGATCAGCGGTCGGACTTCGGCCACCCCCAGCTCGGTGGCCTTTTGCAGGATCAGATCCATCTTCTCCCCGCGTGCGACGCCTTGCAGCAGCACGATCCGCAACGGGGATTCATTGTTGACCGACTCCGGCTGGCCAAGAACCACACGCAGGTCGCGTTTCTCCACCACGCTCACCCGCGCCGGGTAGTCGTGTCCGTCACCGTTGAACAGCACACACTGATCGCCGACCACGAGTCGCAACACCCGCGACAGGTGCGTTGCCGGTCCTTCGGGCAGAGCGATTTCGGTGCCGGCGGACAATGCCATGGCAACGTGGACCCGGGTCAGTCGCATCCCGCCTCCGATATTGCCTGGTCAATGACTTCCGCCGTGGTGCGCGCAAGCAATTGCAAGGCTTCCTCGTCGATGGTGTAGGGGGGCATCCAGTACAGCACGTCGCCGAGCGGCCTCAGTAATACGCCGCGATCAAGCGCCGCGCGGTACGCGTGCAGACCGATGCGTGCGCTGGCTGGGAAGGGCGTGTCGCGATTGCCGTCCTGGGTGAGCTCAAAGGCGACGATCATCCCGGTCTGCCGGACGTCGGCTACGTGGCGGTGATCGGCCAGTGGCGCTGCCAGTTCGGACATGCGCGCCGCGGTCACGCGGTTGCGAGCGAGCACATCGTCGCTCTCGAAAATATCCAGCGTCGCCAGCGCTGCCACGCAAGCCAGTGGGTTGCCGGTGTAACTGTGCGAATGCAGGAATGCGCGCTCGCGCGAATCGTCCAGAAAGCCGTCGTAGAGTTCCTGCGTTGCCAGCACCGCAGCCAATGGCAAGGTGCCGCCGGTCAGCCCCTTGGACAGGCACATCAGGTCGGGTGCGATGCCAGCCTGCTCGCAGGCGAACATGGTTCCGGTGCGACCGAAACCGACCGCGATCTCGTCGGCAATCATGAATACGCCATGCACGTCGCACAGCTCCCGCGCCCGCTTCAGGTACACAGGGTCGTGCATACGCATTCCGCCGGCGCACTGGACCAGCGGCTCAAGGATCAGCGCGCACACTTCACCTGCGTGATGATCCAGTAGTCGAGCCAGTGCATCGGCTGCATCCTCAGCATGGCTCGCCGCACTCTGGCCCGGTCCGGCGAGGTAGGCATCAGGCGATGGCGCAAACAGCGAGGACATCAGCAGCGGCGCGTAGATCCGGCGATAGAGCGGAATGTCACCGACAGCCAGCGCGCCGAGGGTTTCGCCGTGATAGCCGCCCTCCAGCGCGATGAAGCGGGTGCGGCGTGTCTCGCCACGGTTGTGGAACCAGTGGAAGGCCATCTTCAGCGCGACCTCGACTCCCGCAGAGCCGTTGTCGGCGTAGAACACCTTGGTAGCCGGCGGGCGGCCCGGTTCGCGCGGGGCAATCGCCAACAACCGCTCCGCCAGTTCAACCGCTGGCGCGTGCGAGCAACCGGCGAGGATGACGTGTTCCAGAATGCTGGCCTGCCGGCCGATCGCCGCGGCAAGGCGCGGCTCCGCGTGGCCGAACAGGTTGGTCCACCAGCTGCTGACGGCATCGAGGTAGCGGCGACCGTCGCGGCCAATCAGCCAAGGGCCTTCGCCGCGTTCGATCGGCAACAGCGGAAGGGTGTCCGGATGCTCGCGCATCTGGGTGCATGGATGCCACAACACGGCCAAGTCGCGGGCACGCCAGTGAGCTGCGGCGTCATCGGGCTCTGCTAGCATCTGGGGATCGTGATCGTTATTACTCATTCCGCCATTATCGCTGTTCCCGGCTGCTCTGCCTTGTGCAGGGAGGTCCACCGGTGACGCACAAGCTGCCGATCATCCACCGCATCGTGGAGAGCGACCTGGGGCCATACCGGGTCGAAGACCTGGATCTGGAATTCAGCAACGGTGAGCGTCGCCGGTTCCAGCGCCTTCACGGGCGCGGGCATGGCGCGGTGGTTGTTGTCCCGATGCTGGATGCGGAAACCGTGTTGCTGGTGCGTGAGTACGCCGCCGGTGTTCATCGATACGAACTGGGTCTGGTGAAGGGACGCATCGACGCGGGTGAAGCGCCTCTGGAGGCCGCAAACCGCGAGTTGAAAGAAGAGGCAGGCTACGGCGCCCACTCCCTGCTTGAACTGCGCGAGTTGACCTTGGCGCCGACCTACATGAGCCATACCGCTCACGTTGTTCTGGCACGTGACCTCTACGAGGAGCGGCTTCCCGGCGACGAGCCTGAGGAGTTGGAGGTGGTTCCATGGCGCCTGGATGCGCTGCACGAGCTGATCCTGCGGGAAGACTTCTCTGAGGGCCGCAGCCTTGCCGCCTTGTTCATCGCCCGCGAATGGTTGCGCATGCATGGCTGAGCGCTTTGAAACCCGTTACCTATTTGCTGCCGGAGCTGCCGCATGATCGAGTCGACACTGCGCGACGGCGTTATCCGTATTGCCTGCGAGGCGGCCGCCGAGATATTGAAGGTCTACGACAGCGAGTTCGACGTTGCGCACAAGGATGACCGCTCTCCGGTAACCGCAGCTGACCTTGCGGCGCATCGCTGCATTGTTGATGGCCTCTCGCGCCTGACGCCCGAAATACCCGTGCTATCGGAGGAGTCGGCGGCGGTCGACATCGCGCAGCGCCGCGAGTGGCGACGGCTGTGGGTCGTGGATCCGCTCGACGGCACCCGCGAGTTCATAAAACGCAATGGCGAGTTCACCGTCAACATCGCACTGGTGGAAGACGGCGTGGCGACCTGGGGCGTGGTTCAGGCCCCCGCCACCGGTGTGGTGTGGCATGGCGGTGCGCGTCTAGGCGCGTTCCGGCGCGACGTCGGCGGTGAGGAACGAGCAGTGCGGGTGCGTTCGCCGGCAACTGCTCCGCTGCGGGTGGCTGCCAGCCGCTCCCATCGCGATCAGCGCACCAGCGACTTCATCGCCCGCATGGGTCAGACCGAGCCGCTGGGAATGGGCTCGTCGCTGAAGTTCTGTCTTCTCGCCGAGGATGGGCTGGACGTTTATCCGCGTTTTGGCCCGACCAGCGAATGGGACACAGCCGCAGGCCAAGCCGTACTGGAAGGCGCAGGGGGCGGGCTGTATGACCTTCACGGCCGGCCGTTCCGTTACAACCAGCGTGACAGCCTGCTCAATGGGGAGTTCGTGGCGCTTGGTGATACGTCGCTGCCTTGGCAGGACTGGGCCACCGCGTGAGCGGTATCGATGCTGATGCGTCCGGTGCGGATTCCGGCATCCAGCGACTGCTGGAGATCATGACCCGCCTGCGCGATCCTGAAGAAGGATGCGCCTGGGACCGGAAGCAGACATTCGCGACTATTGCGCCGTACACCATCGAGGAAGCCTACGAGGTCGTCGAAGCCATCGACAGCGGAGACCTTGATGCTCTGCGCGACGAGCTGGGCGATCTGTTGTTGCAGGTGGTCTTCCATGCCCGCATAGCGCAGGAACAGGGAGCCTTTGGGTTTGCTGATGTTGTCGCGGCGATCAGCGACAAAATGGTGCGTCGCCATCCACACTTGTTCACCAGTACAAGCGCGACGTTGACTGACCACGATGCGTCGGATTGGGAACGTTTGAAACGCGAGGAACGCGAGGCGGCGGGTGACACGGACCGCTCTGCGTTAGCCGGGATTGCCCGTGGTCTTCCGGAGTGGCAGCGTGCGCGCAAGCTGCAGTCGCGGGCGGCGAAGTCGGGATTCGACTGGCCGGATCCGGAGTCCGTCGTCGCCAAGCTGCATGAGGAAATTGGCGAGGTGATGGAGGAATTCGAGGCGCTGAAACGTGATCCAGCGGACGCGTCGGCGCAGGACCGGATCGAGGATGAAATCGGTGACCTGCTTTTCGTGGCCGCCAATCTGGCGCGGCACGCCAACGTGGATACCGGTACCGCAATGCGGCGCGCAAACGCAAAGTTCGAGCGTCGCTTCCGGCTGATGGAACGTTTGTCTGAGGCGGACGGCGTCGCCCTTGGATCTCTACCACTTGAGCGACAAGAGGCCTACTGGGTCTTGTCCAAGCTCCAAGACCGTGCGGACCCGGGTGCTTCGGAGGATTGACCCCCGCAGGAATCTCTCTGCGTGTTCTTGTCTTCACATCGCGTAGACCGTTCTGGCGCCAGTCTTCACAAAACTGAAGCGAAGGGCATTTGTATGCAGAACACGCAAGATGGCGGTCTGGTCCTCATCATCGAAGACAACCGCAATATTTCCGAGATGGTCGGTGAGTATCTCGAGAGCAAAGGGTTCGAGGTTGACTTCGCCTCCGACGGACTCGATGGGTACCGCCTGGCTGCGGAAAACAGCTACGACGTGATTGTGCTTGACCTGATGCTGCCCCGACTGGATGGCATCGAGGTATGTAAACGCCTGCGCGAAGAGGCACGCAGGTCGACGCCGGTATTGATGCTGACCTCCCGCGATACGCTGGATGAGAAGCTCACTGGCCTGTCTGCAGGTGCCGACGACTACCTCACCAAACCGTTCGCCATTCAGGAGCTGGAAGCTCGGCTGCGCGCACTGATCCGTCGGGAGCGCCGACAGGTGGGTGGTGAAGTCCTCAAGGTGGCCGACCTAGTGCTGGATCCGGCCAGTCTGCGGGTGACGCGTGGGGGGAGCGAACTGCAGCTATCGCCCATTGGTCTTCGTCTGTTGACCATTCTGATGCGCGAGTCGCCGCGAGTGGTCAGTCGACAGGAAATCGAGCGCGAAATCTGGGGCAACGGTCTGCCTGATTCCGACACGCTGCGCAGCCATCTCTATAACCTGCGCAAGACCATCGACAAACCCTTCGAGAAGCAACTGCTGCACACCGTGCAGTCGGCCGGCTACCGAGTGGCGGATATTTCGCAGCCGCAGGAATGATGTTGCGGCTGTGCCCATGACGACCGGGCTACCGCGCAGGATCAAGCTGGCCTTCATCCTGCAGGCCGTGTTGGCGAGTATCGCCATCACGGGCGGGGTCTTGCTGACCGGATTGGTCGTGCGCGAAGGCGTTTTGAAGGAGCGCCTTGAGCGCGAGGCGACCGCGTTCTGGAATGAGCGTGCGCGAGATCCCTCGTATCCGCTGCCGCGAACGGCCAGCCTGACCGGATACCTCCTCCCCGCATCGGCGGATGACCGCCCTATTCCCGAGTTCCTGCTGCAGCTACCGCTGGGTCGTCATCGCGTCAGTGCGCCAGCCACGGTTGGCGCCGATCCCGTTGTTCCTTGGGAAGGCGAAGAAGTCGTGCTGGTTCAGCAGCATGGCGCAGAAGTCCTATACCTCAGGTTCGAATCCAGCCACATTGACCGCGCAATCGGTTTGACCGGTTTGATATCGCTGCTGCTGTCGTTGCTCGCCACTTATCTCGTGTCGTGGCTCACCTATCGCACCTCCCGGCGGTTGGTGGCACCGGTCAACTGGCTGGCGGGTGTCGTGTCCAGGTGGGATCCAAGCACGCCGGATGTCACCGCTATCAAGGCGCGCAACCTGCCTCCCGAGGCGGGTAGCGAGGTTCATCAACTTGCCGATGCTGTGGTGGGGCTGACCGACCGGGTAGCCGAGTTTGTCCAGCGTGAGCGCGACTTCACGCGCGATGCCAGCCATGAGCTGCGTACCCCGCTGACGGTGATCCGAGTCGCCACCGACATGTTGCTTTCCGATCCCAACACCTCCGCCGCGACTGGACGGTCGCTGGCTCGCGTACAGCGTGCCGGCCGCGATCTGGAGGCGGTGATCGACGCCTTCCTTATTCTTGCCCGAGAGGCCGACGTTGGGCCTCTGGATCGGGAGTTTGAAGTCGTCGATGTGGTGCGCGAGCAGGTCGAGAAGATGCAGCCGCTTTTGGCCGACAAATCGGTGTCGATCGAACTTCTGGAGGAAAGCGCGCCGCGGCTGATCGGTTCGCCGCAGGTCTTGGCGGTCATGGTTGGCAATTTGCTCAGCAACGCTGCGCACTTCACCACTCATGGACGGATTCAGGTCCGACTTTCGCCGGATGCGATCGAGATCCGCGACAGTGGCATCGGGATGGATGCGGCCACCCTGGCAAAAGCGTTCAATCCCTTCTATCGCGCGGATATCGCCCGTCCGGACAGCAAGGGGATGGGTTTATCCATCACCCATCGCCTTGGCGACCGGGTCGGTTGGCCGGTCAGCCTGCGCAGCAAGCCCGGCGAAGGCACGACTGCAACGATCAAGTTGGGTATAGGGCCCTGACGGCGGCGGACACAGACTCGTGTCAACGAAGTGGTTGCTCAGGCGTTTATTGGTCGACATCCATGAGAATCAGTGTCCATGAGCAACGGTAGCGGGCGTACCCGCGGCAAATCACGTTTTCGCCGCGTCCTGATGTATCTGGTGCCGCTATTGCTGGTGGCGTTGGCGCTCACCTGGTTCTGGCAGCAACGCGGTGCCGGCGATGCCGCTGGCGGCTATCGGACTGCAACCGCCGAGCGCGGGGATATCCGGGTGAGCATTTCGGCCACTGGCACTCTGGGTGCGATCTCGACCGTGGATGTTGGGAGCCAGATTTCCGGGCTCGTCACCGACGTGCTCGCCGACTTCAATGACACCGTTACCAAGGGTCAGGTGATCGCGCGAATCGACCCGAGCACCTTTGATGCCCAGATTGTGCAGGGCAACGCTGCAGTCCAGTCCGCGCAGGCCAGTCTGGCGATCGCGCGCGCATCGCTGCTCAACGCCGACGCCGACTACCGCCGCAAATCGGAGCTGGGAGCGAGCCAGTTGGTTGCCGCCAGCGATGTCGATATGTCCCGCGCTGCGCGTGATCAGGCTCGCGCACAGGTGGATTCGGCGCAGGCGCAGATCATCCAGCAACGGGCATCGACCCGGACCTCCCAGCTCAACTTGGAGCGCACCGTGATCCGCTCGCCGGTCAATGGCGTGGTGCTGACCCGAACCGTGGAGCCCGGCCAGACGGTGGCCGCGAGTCTGCAGGCTCCCGTGCTGTTCCAAATCGCCGAGGACCTGTCGAAAATGGAAATCGTGCTGGCGATCGATGAGGCCGACATTGGTCAGGTCAAGACGGGTCAGGGAGTGTCGTTCGGGGTGGACGCGTTTCCCGACCGTCAGTTCCGCGGCAGCGTTCAGCAGGTGCGACTGTCGGCAACCAATACAAACAACGTGATTACTTATCCGGTGGTGGTGGCCGTCGACAACGCCGACCAGATCCTCTTGCCAGGCATGACCGCGAACGCGGAGATTGAGGTCAGTCGTCGCGAGGATGTGCTGCGGGTGCCGAATGCGGCACTGCGCTACAAGCCAGCCGACGGCGACGTGGCTGCGCCGGCTGCAGGCGCATCGCGCAACAATCCCTCGGAGGACTTGCCGCGCATTGCGGCAGGACTGGAGTTGAATGCCGATCAACAAGCCGCTTTTGACGACGCGTTAAAGGCGATGCGCGAGCGCGCTGCAGCGCGACGCCCAGCGGCAGCACCGCCGACCGGAGGTGCGCCGATGTTTGGGCCGTCGCGCGGCAGCGGCAATAGCGGTGGTGGCAACAGCGGGGAGATGCGCCAGCGAATGCAAGAGCGTTTCAACCAGCAGTTTGCGCCTTTCCGCGACACCCTCACCGATAAGCAGAAGAGTGCGTGGGATGGCGAACTGGCTTCGTTACTCGCCGCACGACGGGCGCCGCTGTTCACCCTGGTGGCTGGCAAGCCCTTCGCGATCAGCGTGCGCGTGGGCGTCAGCGATGGCAGCTGGACCGAGGTGTCGGGAGACGTCGCGCCAGGCGACCAGCTGATTATCGGCAGCGGGCGCGCGGCGCGATGAACAACTCTGTCGCGGTTATCGAAACCCGCGGCCTCGGCAAGGTGTACTCGCCGGGCACCCAGGCGGAGGTCGTCGCGTTGCGCGATGTTGAGCTGCGGATTGATGCCGGCGAGTTCGTCGCCATCATGGGGCCGTCCGGATCCGGCAAGTCCACGCTGATGAACCTGCTCGGTTGCCTGGATACTCCCAGCACGGGCACGTATCACTGCGATGGGATCGACATCGCCACCTTGAACGCCGAAGAGCGGGCTGAGCTGCGCCGCGACAAGATCGGTTTTGTCTTCCAGGGCTTCAATCTGCTCCCTCGGATGAGCGCATTGGAAAATGTCGCGATGCCGATGGGGTATGCCAATGTGCCGACAGTCGAGCGTGCGCAGCGTGCTCGCGAGGCATTGGCGTCGGTTGGTCTGACCGATCGCGAGACGCACAGGCCCAGTGAGCTTTCCGGAGGGCAGCAGCAGCGCGTGGCGATTGCCCGCGCCCTGATCAACCGGCCGCCGATTCTGCTCGCCGACGAGCCTACAGGTGCGCTCGACAGCAAAACCGGTGAGGAGATCCTCGCTTTATTCAAGCGCCTGCGCGATGACAAGCACACGGTGATCCTGATTACCCACGATCCCGAAGTCGCGGCCCATGCCGACCGCACGTTCGTCATGCATGACGGCGCGCTGCACGAGCAAGGCACGCCGGCATGAACTTCACCGAAGTACTGCGGACGGCGATCTTCGCGCTGCGCGGCAACTGGCTGCGCAGTGCGCTGACTTCCTTGGGCGTGATCATCGGAATTGCCGCAGTGATCGTGATGGTCTCGGTCGGCCAGGGCACGCAGGCGGAAATCGACAAACTGGTCTCAGGGCTCGGTTCCAACCGTCTCGATATCAGCTCCAACTCCGGGCGCGGGGCTGGCGGCGTGCGCATGAGTGCCAGCAGCTTCTACACCCTCAAGACGGACGATGCGGAAGCCATCCGCGAAGAAGTGCCCGAGGTCCAGTACGTTGCGGCCACGCTGCGGGGTAATACCCAGGTGGTGTTCGCAGAAAACAATTCGGCCACCAGCTGGTACGGAGTGCAGCCCGACTACTTTGCGCTGGAAGGCTGGACGATGGCACTGGGTGAGCCCTTTGACGCGCGCGACTACGGTGGCGGCAGCAAACCGGTGATTCTGGGAGAGACGGTCCGCCGCTCGCTGTTCGGCGAAGAAGATCCGGTCGGCCAGAGCGTGCGTGTCGGCAGGGTGCCATTCACGGTGGTCGGTGTGCTTGCGCCTAAAGGGCAGGGCGGGTTCGGTCAGGACCAGGACGACGTGATGCTGGTGCCGTTGGAGACAGGTCGTCGCCGATTGATGGGGGCGATGGGCCTGCCTCCGGGTGCAGTGCAGCAGATTGCGGTCGGGGTCGCGCGCGCCGATGACCTCGCGTGGGCGCAGGAGCAGATCGAGTCATTGCTCCGGCAGCGGCATAACCTCCAGCCTGGTGCGGACGACGACTTCCGGGTGCGCAACATTGCCGAGATCGTGGCTGCACGCAGCCAGACCACACGACTGATGTCGCTACTGCTGGCGGCTGTGGCGACGATTTCCCTGATCGTCGGCGGCATCGGCATCATGAACATCATGCTGGTGTCAGTGACCGAGCGGATCCGTGAGATCGGGTTGCGTATGGCGGTGGGGGCCGGGCCTTCGGACATTCGCGCGCAGTTCCTGGCCGAAGCCATGCTGATCTCCCTGATCGGCGGCGCGGTGGGGATTGGTATCGGCATTGTTGGCGCGCTTTTGGTAGCTAAATTTGGCGCTTTGCCGGTGGCGCTCAATGCTCAGGTGATTCTGTTGGCGGCGGGGTTTTCGGTCGCGACCGGCCTGTTTTTCGGCTACTACCCGGCGCGAAAAGCGTCTTTGCTGGATCCAATCGAAGCGCTGCGACAGCAATAGGGCGATTGCCCGCGCTATCCTCGACCACTTCCCCCGTGGAGACGGCCGATGCGAATGTTCCTTTTATTGCCGGTACTGCTGTTGAGCCTGTTCCCCCTCGGTGTCGACGCCAAGGAGACGACAGCGATGCCCAAGACCGCGCTGGTCATCCACGGTGGCGCAGGTTACGTGGCGCGCGAGTCCTTGAGCGCTCAGGACGAACAGGCCGCGCGCAAGGATCTGGATGCAGCGCTGGACGCGGGCAACGCGATCCTGCTCGGCGGCGGTAGCGCGCTGGATGCGGTGCAAGCGGCAGTGCAGGTACTGGAGGAGTCGCCGCGCTTCAACGCCGGCAAGGGTGCGGTGTTCAATGCCGACGGTGGGCATGAGCTGGATGCCTCAATAATGGAGGGCCACACTCGCCGCGCCGGTGCCGTCGCAGGAGTGACCACCGTGCGCAGCCCGATCTCTCTGGCGCGCACGGTCATGGAGCATTCCCCACACGTGATGCTGGCGGGGGCTGGTGCGGAAGCATTCGCCGACACCCGCAGCGACATCCAGCGGGTTGCCAACACCTGGTTTGATACCGACAAACGCAGGCGCCAACTCGAGGCCGCGAAGCAGAAGGAACAGGCGCAGGCCAGCGCGGGCGATGAGCCGGGCAAGTACTTCGGCACCGTCGGCGCGGTCGCACTCGACCAACATGGCCATATCGCTGCTGCGACCAGTACCGGCGGCATGACCAATAAAAAGTGGGGGCGTGTGGGTGACGCGCCAATCATTGGTGCGGGTACGTGGGCGGACGATCTGTGCGGCGTGTCGGGCACTGGCTGGGGCGAGTTCTACATCCGTAATGCGGTCGCCCATGACATCTGCGCACGGGTCGCGTATCGCGGAGACACCTTGAGCGACGCGGCCAATGAGGTGGTCAATAAAATCGTGCCCGCGGCCGGCGGTGATGGTGGAGCCATCGCTATGGATGCAGACGGCAATATCAGCATGCCGTTCAATAGCGGAGCGATGTACCGCGGATGGATCAAGCCGGACGGCAGCCGAGGTGTGGCGATTTTTGAGGACTGATGGCGTTCGCTGCCACCGGCTGTGAACAGCGCGCGGGCAGCCGTTGTGGCAGAATCCTGCGCTTGTTGCGGCGTTGCCGCGATCAATTCCAGATGGTCTGATTGATGTCGAATTCCAGGCAGTTCCTTCTCGGCGGCGTCGCTGTTCGCCGCATGGCCGACTGAGGTGGCTGACGGACTTGGCCATCTGCCTCGTGGGCCGGGGCGCGTGCTCAAGGCAACCCAGTGGTCCATTCAGGGCTTGAAGGCCGCATGGCTGCACGAGTCGTCATTCCGGCTCGAGGTATGCGCGTTCATTGTGCTGGCGCCGATTGGTATCTGGCTTGGCGCCACGCCGGTGGAGCGGGTCCTGCTGGTAGGGGTAATTCTGCTGGTGCTGGCGGCAGAGCTGCTGAATTCGTCCATTGAGGCGGTCATTGAGCGCTTCGGCAATGACCACCATGAAGTGGTTGGCCGTGCCAAAGATATGGGCTCGGCTGCCGTGTTCGTTTTGATGGTGAACGTGTTGTTGACCTGGGCGCTCATACTGCTTCCTCCCTTGCTGGCACGGCTGGCGTGACTCCGGCGAGTCGATTCGCTGCGCCATCGGCCCCAGGGTTGATAGCGCGGCCGCAGTCCTCATTACATTCCTTTGCACTCCATATGTCCTGCCGAACTAGGAATTTTCCGTGATTGAAATGCTGATGGATCCAGAAGTCTGGCTCGCCCTGTTGACCCTGAGCGCGATCGAGATCGTGTTGGGCATCGACAATCTGGTGTTCATTTCGATCGCGGTCAGTCGCCTGCCGGTGCAGACCCGCGAGAAGGCTCGCAAGCTCGGGATCGCAGTGGCCTGTATCAGCCGCATCTTCCTGCTGCTGACGCTGGCATGGCTGGCAGGCTTGAAGACCCCGCTGTTCGAGTTGTTCGGTCAGGGCATTTCGGTGCGCGACCTGGTGCTTATTCTGGGTGGCCTGTTCCTGCTGGTGAAGGGCGTAATGGAGATCCGTGACACCATCTTTGGCGTCGAGGATGCGGACGGACTACCAGCCAAGCCGGTCGCGTCTTTCGGCATGGTGTTGGCGCAGATTGCGGTGATCGACATCGTGTTCTCGCTGGACTCCGTGATCGCCGCCGTCGGCATGGCCGAGCACACCTGGATCATGGTCGCTGCGATCCTGCTGGCGGTCAGCGTGATGCTGATGGCCGCCACGCCGCTGGGGCGCTTCATCGACAACAACCCGACCGTGAAGATGCTGGCGCTGGCATTCATCGTGCTGATCGGTGCCTTCCTGCTGCTGGACGGACTGGGCCTGCATATTCCGAAGGGCTACATCTACGGGTCGATGGGCTTCTCGGCTCTGGTGGAAGGCCTCAACTTGTGGACAAAGAAACGCGCAGCCCGCGCTGCACTTGGCGAATAACAACCGGGAGTGATCGCGTGGGCGCCGCCGGGGTCTTCACCCGCCGCCCATTGCTTCCGTTTGCGGCCGGTGGTGGAATGTTCCCATTGCCCTGAACGGAGTTGCTCCATGCGTATCTTGCTCATGCTCGCGCTGGCCGCGTTGCTCAGCGGTTGCGGGTACAACACGATCCAGCAAAAGGACGAAGCGGTAAGCGCGTCCTGGTCGCAGGTCCTCAACGTGTACCAGCGGCGCGCGGATCTGGTGCCGAATCTTGTGGCGACCGTAAAGGGCTATGCAGATCACGAGCAGCAGGTGCTTACCCAAGTGACCGAGGCGCGTTCACGGGTGGGAAGCATCAACGTCAACGCGGATGATCCGGCTTCGCTGGAGCAGTTCCAGCAGGCGCAAGGGCAGTTGCAGAGTGCAATCGGGCGCTTGCTGATGGTCAGTGAGAACTATCCGCAGCTGAAGGCGGATCAGAACTTCCTGCAGTTGCAGGCGCAGTTGGAAGGCACCGAGAACCGGATCACGGTCGAGCGTCAGCGCTACATTCAGACGGTCCAGGACTACAACACCTTCATCCGCCAGTTCCCGACCAACCTGACGGCAAAGGTGTTCGGCTACAAGCCGAAGCCTAACTTCACCGTCGACAACGTGCAGGAAATCCAGCGTCCGCCACAGGTGGACTTCAGTCAGCCCGCGGCCGCGCCGACGCAGCCGGCCCCTGCGCCGGGCAATGGTTAATAGTCCGATCCGGGCCGCCAAGCGGCCGTCGCGACATCCCGGCGCTATCCTGCGGTGGGGGTTTTTGCTGCTGATTCTGCTGCTGGCGACCGGCGTGGCAAACGCGCAAGCTCTGGCACCAGTGCCTGCGCTGGACGCGCCTGTGGTGGACACGACCAACACCATCGACGCGGCTACCCGGCAGCAACTGGAAGCACAGGCAATTGCATTGCAACAGCGCAAAGGCAGCCAGTTGCAGGTCCTGATGGTGCCAACCACCTCGCCGGAAGACATCTCCCAATACGCCACGCGGGTCTATGACCAGTGGCAACTGGGACGTGGCAAGGTCGACGACGGCGTGTTGCTGGTGGTTGCCAAGGATGACCGGCGTGCACGGATCGAGGTCGGCTATGGACTTGAAGGTGCGATCCCCGACGCGACCGCGATGCGCGTGATCCAGGAATATCTGGTGCCGAACTTCCGTCAAGACGACTACGCCGGCGGCATCGTAGAGGCGACTGCAGCGCTGGCCAAACTGGTCGACGGTGAGCCGTTGCCGGCACCGATGGCAGACAATCGTTCCGATAGTCGTGGTGGCGATAGTTGGATGTTTGCGCTGGTCGCCGCGTTTATTGTCGCGCGCATGGTAGCGGGACTGTTCGGTCGGGCCCCACGACCAATGCGCGGTATCGCCGGCGCAGCTGCCGCGGGCGGCGTCGCATGGTTACTGTCGTCGCTGATGTTTGTTGGCGGCCTTGGTGCCGTGATCGGACTGGTGCTCGCGCTTGCCGGACCGCGAGCCGGCGGTTTCGCGCGTCGCGCGGGCGCCGGTGGGTTTGGCGGGGGCTGGGGCGGAGGTGGAAGGGGAGGCGGCGGATTTGGCGGCGG
>JBBSSB010000004.1:0-159440 GCA_038242455.1 Lysobacterales bacterium | reverse complement strand
GTTCTCGTATCGCACCACGGTGCGGCCAATGCGTCAGACCCCGCCCTGATCGAAGCGGTAGGAGCAAAGCTCGCGATCATGTCCACCGGGCATGCCAACCGCTACGGGCATCCACGTCTGGAGGTGGTGCAGCGGTGGACGGATGCTGGCGCGACGACACCCGATACCTCCACCAGCGGATCGCTTGCGGTGCGCATATCAAGCGGTGGTATCACGCTGGAAACTCGACGCGCGGCACGTCCGCGGCTGTGGGATGCGCCCCGACGTGAAGATCAGGCACTGGCGAGGCGCGCGGCTGAGCTATCCTATCGGCCGGACTGAAACGGCCTCTGGCCGGAGGGTGACGCGTGCTGGAACTGGTCAAGGCGGGTGGGTGGCCGATGATCCCGATACTGATGCTGTCGGCATTGGCATTGGCGTTGATCGTTGAGCGTGCGTGGACGTTGCGTCGGGCGCAGGTTTTGCCGCCGGGACTGGGCCGCGAGGTTCGTACCTGGGCGAGTACCGGAACGCTGGATCCCGCTCATATCGATACGTTGCGCGCGACCTCGCCGTTGGGTGCGCTGCTCGCCGCGGCGCTGGACGTGCGTGATCGTCCCCGCGCGCAGATTCGTGAGCGCATCGAGGATGTCGGTCGACACCTTGTGCACACGATGGAGCGCTACCTCAATACGCTCGGCTCGATCGCGTCAGCGGGACCGTTGCTGGGGTTGTTTGGCACCGTGGTCGGCATGATCCAGCTGTTTCTCGGGATTCTTGATCACGGTATCGGCGACGTGAACCAGCTCGCCGGCGGTATCGGCAAGGCGCTGGTGTGCACCGCCGCGGGCATGGTGGTCGCGATTCCGGCACTGATGGCGCATCGCTGGTTCCGTGGCCGCATCGCGGGATACATCGTTGAGATGGAGCATGAGGCGATCCAGCTGCTGGATACGCTGGATGCACCCCTGACCCAATCGACGCCGGCCAAGGCGCAAGCGCGCGCTGCCGCGCTGGCGGACTGATCGTTCATGCGCATTCGTGACCATCGGGCCGATGATGAGCCGGAGATCAGCCTCGTTCCGCTGATCGACGTCATTCTGGTGATGATCATTTTCTTCGTGGTCACCGCCACCTTTGACGCACGCTCGGTCATCCAGCTAGAGCTGCCCAGTGCGACTGGTGAGCAGGTCGAGGCGACCGATGCGCTGGTAGTGCTGGTCAACGCTGACGGGCGCTATTTTGTCGATGACCGCGAAGTACTCCGCAACGACGTGGAGTCACTGAAGACCACCATCGCGGAGGTTGCTGGCAGCGATCGAGATCGTCCGGTCATGCTGCGAGCCGACGCCCGCACGCCCTACCAAGCGGTAGTGACGGTGTACGACGCACTTGGCCAGCTCGGGTTCCGCCGCATCATGACTGCCACTGCGCCCCCTGAAGCCGACGCAACCGACGCGGGCGCGGGCGCGACTCCGTGACGGAAGCCGCCTCGCCCTGGCGGATCTATCAGCGGCTGCTGACGCTTTCCGCGCCATACAGAACACTGCTTGTGATTGGTCTGGTGGGCATGGTGATCGAGGCATTGGCCGGTGGTGGATTCACCTGGATGATGCGGCCCATCATCAACCAGACCTTCATCGTCCGCGATGCAGGTGCCAGCATGCTGTTGCCGCTGGCGATCGTCGGTTTGTTTGTTGCCCGAGGCATTGCCGGTTATCTGACGGATATCAGCATGGCGAAAGCGGGCCGCAGCATTGCTCGTGACCTGCGCGTACAAGTGCTTGGAAAGTATCTGCGCTTGCCGGGTCAGCGTTTTGACTCGGAGCCGGTACCGTCGATGCTGGTCAAACTGAGCTCCGACGCCGATCAGGTCGCACAGGCAGCCATCGATGCGATGAAGGTGATGCTGCAGCAATCGCTGCAGGCGATCGTGATGGTTGGCGTGATGCTGTGGACCAGTTGGCAGGTGACCATCCTGATCCTCATCCTGGCGCCACCGCTGGGCTGGGTGATGGACAAGGTCGGCCGGCGCTACCGCAAGGTCAGTCACCGTATCCAGGAAAGCGGCGCGCAGTTGCTGCAGTCGGCCGACCAAGCCCTGTCGAACCAGCAAGAAGTAAAGGTCTACGGTGCCCAGGGTGTCGAGATGCAGCGCTACACCGATCAGGCCAACCACCACCTGAAGCTGAGCATGAAGGTCGAGTCCACCCGCAGCATCTCGTCCGCGCTGGTGCAGTTGATGGGTGCGGTCGGATTGGCGCTGCTGCTGTTTTTCGCTGGCCGTGAGGCGCAGGCGGGGCGGATGGATGCGGGCAGTTTCGTTGTGTTGATGACCTCAATGATGGCGATCATCCCGGCACTCAAACAGCTCACCAATGTGCAGGGAATGCTGCAGCGTGGTGTCGCGTCGGCGCAGCGCCTGTTTGACGTCATCGACTCCGATGACGAAGCGGACATCGGTACCCAATCACTGGATCGCGCGCGAGGCAAGATCGAATTCCGCGACGTCTGCGCGCGCTATCCGGGCCAGTCCAACAATGCGCTGACGGACATCAGTTTTGTCGCTGTCCCCGGTACCGTTACTGCCATCGTCGGGCGTTCGGGCAGCGGTAAGTCGACTCTGATCAAGCTGCTACCGCGCTTCTACGGGATCGAGTCAGGGCAGATCCTGATTGACGATCAGCCGCTGGATGCCTATCGACTGGCCGACCTCCGCCGGCAAATTGCGTTGGTGGGCCAGCACGTGATGTTGTTTGACGGCACGATCGCGGCCAATGTCGCCTATGGCGAACTTGAGGCGCCGCCTGCGGACCGGCTTGAGGCCGCGATCCGCGGCGCCAACGCGATGGAGTTCGTCGAGCGCCTGCCCGACGGAGTCGATAGCGCCATCGGCGCAAAGGGCAGCAGCCTTTCGGGTGGTCAACGGCAGCGTCTGGCGATCGCCAGGGCAATGCTGAAAGACGCGCCCATCCTGATCCTCGATGAGGCAACCGCCGCGTTGGACACCGAGTCTGAGCGACTGGTGCAGGATGCCCTGGAGCGACTTATGCCCGACCGCACCACGCTGGTGATCGCCCACCGCCTGTCGACCATCGAGCACGCCCATCAGGTCTTGGTGCTGGATGAGGGTCGAATTGTCGAGCGCGGTACCCACACGGAGCTGCTGGCACTGGACGGTCTGTACGCACATTTGCACCGCATGCAGTTCCGGGAGCTGCAATGAGCGCGGACCGCGGTCCCCGGCGCGAGTACCAGCCCGCCTACTGGTACAGCGACCTTGCGGTGCCCGTGTATGCGCAGGTGTTGGCGTGGGTGTACGGCACGCTCAGCGGGATCCGGCGCTGGCTGTACCGCGCAGGGCTGCTGCGCCGTCGGCATCCCGGCGTTCCCGTGTTGGTCGTTGGCAACATCACCGCCGGTGGTGCGGGCAAGACGCCGCTGACCATCGCGTTGGCGCAGCGACTGAAGCAGGAAGGATGGACTCCGGGTATCGCCAGCCGTGGCTACGGCCGGACCGATGTTGCAACACCGGTTTGGGTGGATGCGACCACCGCGCCGGTCGTGGGCGGTGATGAGCCGGTCCTGATGGCGCGTCGTACGGGAGTCAAGTTGCGCGCCGACCGTGATCGCGCCGCTGCCGCAGACGCGCTCGTCGCAGCGGGTTGCGACATCGTGTTGTGCGATGACGGCTTGCAGCATTACCGCCTAAAACGCGATATCGAGATCGAGGTGGTTGACGGTGCGCGCCGCTATGGCAATGGCCGCCTATTACCGGCCGGACCGCTGCGCGAGCTGCCAGGGCGTGGCAGCGACTGTGATTTCCGGGTCATCAACGTGGCCAACGCGCCCGCTGGAGACGTCAACGGCATTGGCTTTGGTGAGTGGTCGATGCGATTGGCCAGCCACGATGCTGTGCCGGTTCTGGGTGGGCGACCTCGCGCGCTGAAGACCTTTGCCGGTCACCGGGTTCACGCGGTCGCGGGGATTGGCAATCCAGAACGCTTCTTCGCGATGCTTCGGGCGCTGGATATCGCCGTGGTGCCACACGCTTTTGCGGACCACCATCGCTACCGCGCCGAAGATTTCCAGTTTGCCAGTCCGCTTCCGGTACTGATGACAGAGAAGGACGCAGTGAAGTGCGTCGGGTTTGCGACCGAAGCGTTTTTCAGCATTCCGGTCAGCGCGGAATTGCCCGAGGCATTCTGGGTGTCGCTTCTGGACCGGCTCGGTCAGGTGGTCAAATCGTGACCACCCTGGCCTCCGGCCACGCGGCTGCAATGGACTTTGTCGTGGCAATACCGGCACGTCACGACGCGACCCGCTTACCAGGCAAGCCACTGCGCCTGATCGCCGGAGAGCCGATGGTGCTGCACGTGGCCCGTCGTGCGCTGGCAGCGGGCGCGCGCGAGGTCTGGGTCGCGGCCGACGATCTGCGTATTGCAGATGCATTGCAGGGTGCGGGCGTGCAGGTCGCGATGACCTCGGCTTCGCATGCCTCCGGTACCGACCGGCTGGCCGAGTGCGCGCGTATTGCCGGCTGGAGCGATGACACCATCGTGGTCAACCTGCAGGGCGACGAGCCATTCGCGCCGGCTGCCGGCATTCGAGCGGTGGCGCGACTGCTGGCGGATAGCGGTGCGGAGATGTCAACGCTTGCGGCGCCAGTGGAAGATCTTGAAACCCTGTTGGATCCGAATGCAGTCAAGTTGGTGCGCGGCGCCAACGGCGATGCTCTGTACTTCAGCCGTGCGCCCATCCCGTGGCCCCGGCAGGCGTTTACGGACGACCGTAGCCGTATGCCCGAAGGTGATCACTGGCTGCGGCACATCGGTATCTACGGCTATCGCGCCGGATTCCTGCAGCGCTTCGCGGCGATGCCACCTGGACATCTGGAGCAGCTTGAACTGCTGGAACAGTTACGCGTGCTGGAGGCGGGTCACCGCATTGCGGTGGCGCTGACGCCGGAGCCGTTCCCGCCCGGGGTGGATACGCTTGATGACCTCGCGCGCGCCGAAGCGCGCATGACCTCGCCCTAGTCCTCAGACGGGCGAGTCGGTCGACTCCGACTTGCGCTGAAACACGTGCTTCATCACGAAGTCCGGCGTCACCTCTTCACCGGTGAGCAGCATCGCGGTCAGCTCTCCGCCCAGTACCTGCGGTGAGATCACCACGTCCGGCTGAGCCAGCTTGACCCGGCTGAGATGCTTGGCATCGTTGACCGCCGCCACGGTGCGCGCCTTGCCGCCCAGCTCCTTTACCGCGAGGATCACGAAGGCATTTTCCGAGTCGTCGACCAGCATCGCCAGAACTGCTTCGGCGCGGTCGGCGCCGGCCTCGCGCAGTACATCGACGTTGCTGGGATCGCCGATGACGACATCGATATCGCGGTTCTCGCCGTCCTCCGGCGCGGTGCGCAGCAGCCGGGTGACCTTGTTTCCCCGTCGCGCCAGCTCGTGCGCGGTGTTGACGGCCAGCGAGCCGCTGCCGATGACGACGAAATGATCTTCCCGCTTCATGCGCTTTCCTTTCTGGGTCACGATTTTTTTCAGACTGTTGCTGACCATCGGCGCAATTACTGCGGTCAGCGACGTGGCGAACACCGCCACCCCCAGCACGATCACCGAGATGGTGAACAGTTTGGTTTCTGACGTCTGCGGCGTGATATCGCCGAAGCCGACGGTGCTCATGGTGACCATGGCGTAGTAGAGGGCAGTCACCAGATCGGTGATCTTCGGATCAAAGTCCTGTCCCAGGTAATACGCGCCGAAGGTGGCGTACATCAACAGCATGACAACCGAGGTCACGGCAAACAGGGTGCTGGCGGCAACGCTGCTGCGGTCGAACTGGCGCCAGGCGACGAACAGCGCCACCAGCATCACCCCGAAGTAAGCGATCAGCAGGTGCGATTGCACATTCCCCAACAACAGGCTGATGACTCCGGTGAGCGCGAGCAGCAGCGCCATCGTCCATGCCAGTCGTGAGCGTGACAGCAGGCCGCCGGCCATGATCAGCATGCCGCCGCCGATCAGTAGTCCGGGCAGGCGTTGCGGGCGCACTGCGAAGTGCCCCTCCAGCATGCCGGTGAAGTAGCTGCGCCAGTCCGGCCCGAAATCGACGCGCAGCAGCAACAGTCCACCGATCGCGATTGCCAGTGCCAGCGGAACGTGCGGAAACCAGTACTCGCCGCGCGTAACGGCGTACCAGCGGCGCATCAGCGCGCGTAACTTTGAAAGCGGACTGATGACCATCATGCGGCGGCCAGCCATTCAATCAGCCGGACCGTGCCGTAGAGCAGGCCGCCGACCAGCGCCCCGATAGCGGTGCCGTTGTAGCGGATGTACTGCAGATCGCTTCCGACACTCAGCTCCAGCTCGCGCACCAGCTCCCGGGTATCCCAGCGTGCAACGCGGTCGACGATGAACTCGCGGATATTGCCGCGGTATTTGTCGATCAACGGCTCGACCGTGCCGAGTACCCACTGGGTCAGCCATCCCTGCATTGCCGGGTCGTCGGCCAGCTTCTCGCCGATGGCCCGCGATGCGTCGGCCATCTTGGCGGCAATGGCTGAGTCAGGACGTTGCATGTCGTCGCGAAGCCAGTCCAGCACCTGGGTCCAGGACTGCCGCAACCAGACGGCGAGCGCGGGGTCGTCGAGTACGCGATCACGAATAGCAGAGCATTTTTGCTGCAATGACGGATCGGTGCGCAGGCGGCCAACGAAGTCGTCAACGTAGTCGTCGAAGCGCAGGCGCAGCTCATGGCCGGGGTCGTCAGCCATCTCTCTGATCAGGTCGCTGACGCCGGCCACGATCTTGGCCGCCAGTTTTTCGGCCACGGCGTCGTCCAGTCGTGTAATGCGTAGTACCGACCACAATTGCGGCGAGATCTTGCCGGCAATCATGTGCTGGGTGTCCTCGTTGGCAAGCAGCCCGCCCAGATCGCGCAGCACGCTGTCCAGCAGCGCTTGGTGGCGTCGGTCATGGGTCATGACCTCCAATACCTGACTACCGAGCAGCGCGACGTCCATGCGTTGAATCTGCTCGCGAACCAGTCCGAGCAGGAAGCGGTGCAGGCGCTCGCCGTCGAGCAACTCAAGCAGTTGCGGTGTGAGGTTGACCACGAAGGCGCCGATCCGGTCGGCATGGACCGGGTTGGCCAAGGCCGCAGCCAGCCGTGCGCCGGGATTGAACTGTTCCAGCCGGCGCAGTACTTCATCGCTGTCGAGGAAGTGGTCGCAGATGAAGTTGGCAAGTGCGCGGCCCAGGGCATCTTTCTTGTTGGGGATGATGGCGGTGTGGGGGATCCAGCGCTGCCCCAAGGGGTGACGGAACAGCGCGACCACTGCGAACCAGTCCGCCAGTCCGCCCACCATCGCCGCCTCGGCCATCGCCACCATCAGGTCGAAGCCGGGGTGCGGATGGGTGATGCGCAGCCACGTACCGCTGGCGAACACCGCCGCGGCGACCGCCAGCATGATGACCGCGATGCGTTTGCGGTGGGCCAGCGCGATCGCGCGATCGCCGCCCGGAACGTCCACGGTGGGGGGCGTCTTGGCGTCGGGTGCCGTTGGTGGCAAGTCGGAGTCCGCAGTCATCGGTGGGTGTCGTGTCCTCGTGTCGGCATGGTCGCGGTCTGCGGCGGGGTTGCCCTGACGCATAATCTGCCCCATCCATGGAGTCCATGCGCGCCTTTTTGCATTTCTACTCGCCCGATGGCCACCGAACGCGGGTGGTCGGTGACGCTGGGCGCGTGTCAATCCGGCAGAAGTCAGCTGAAACGGTTTGCACCAGATGAGCCAGACCGCTCCCGAATTTGATGGCAAGACGTTCGCCAAGACATTAAGCACTGCGCCGGGTGTGTATCGGATGATAGGCGCCGAGGACAAGGCGCTGTACGTCGGCAAGGCCAGTGCGCTGCGCAACCGGGTGTCGAGCTACTTCAACGCCACCCCGAAGTCGGCGCGCATCATGGCCATGCTGGCACAGACAGTGCGCATGGAAGTCACGGTCACCCGCACCGAGACCGAGGCGCTGATCCTCGAGAACGAGCTGATCAAGTCGCTCAAGCCCCGCTACAACGTGCTGCTGCGCGACGACAAGAGTTACCCCTATGTCCTGCTGACCAACGAGCAGTGGCCGCGTATCACGATGCACCGCGGGCCGCGCTCGGTGCCGGGGCGGTACTTTGGCCCCTATGCCAGTGTCGGTGCGGTGCGCGACACGCTGAATCTGATCCACAAGCTGTTCAAGCTGCGCAGCTGCGAGGACAGTGTTTTCGCCAACCGCACCCGGCCGTGCCTGCAGTACCAGATTGGCCGTTGCAGTGGACCGTGTGTCGGGCTGGTGGATGCCGAACTCTATGCCGAAAGTATCCGGCGCGCGGTGCTGATGCTGGAGGGCCGTAGCGACGAGTTGACCGACGAAGTCGGAGCGGCGATGGAGGCTGCCAGTGCGCGGCTCGCGTTCGAAGAAGCGGCGCGGCTGCGCGACCTGCTGAGCTCCATCCGCACCCTGCAGGCGCGTCAGTACGTGGATGGACGTGCAGCGGACCTGGACGTGCTGGCAGTGGCGATGCAGGGCAGTGCGGCCTGCGTGATGCTGCTGGCGTTCCGCGACGGCCGCAACCTGGGCACCCGGTCCTTCTTCCCGCGTACCAACGGCAGCGAGAGCGCCGAGGAGGTATTGGCCGCATTCGTGTCTCAGTACTACGGCGAGCACGTTCCGCCGCGCGAGATCGTGCTCGACCGCGATATCCCAGACCGCACCCTGATCGAGGAGGCGCTGTCGAGCACCGGTGATCGCCGGGTGCAGTTGCGCTTCAACGTCCGCGGCGACCGCGCCGGCTATCTCGACTTGGCAAGCCGCAATGCCCAAATCACCTTGGCGAGTGAGCGCACCAGCCACACCGCGCAGCTGGCGCGCGCGCAGGACCTGCAGAAGATGCTCGGCATGGCCGATCTGCCGCGGCGCATCGAATGTTTCGACATCAGTCACACCATGGGGGAGGCGACAGTGGCCTCGTGCGTGGTGTTCGACGCCGAGGGGCCGGTGCGCGGGCAGTACCGCCGCTTCAACATTGCCGGTATCGAGCCGGGCGATGACTACGCGGCCATGCATCAGGCGCTCAGCCGACGCTTCAAGCGCGCGGTCGCGGCCCAGGGCAAACCGGCGGGCGTCATGCCGGACATCCTGTTAATCGACGGTGGCGCAGGGCAAGTGGCTCAGGCGCGCGCGGTGCTGGACGAGCTCGACATCCACAACATCGTTTTGGTGGGGGTCGCGAAGGGTCCAGCGCGGCGCCCCGGTGATGAAGACCTGCTGCTGCCGGACGGACGCAGCCTGCATCCTGGCGCCGACTCGCCGGCGCTGCAGCTGGTCCAGCAGGTGCGTGACGAAGCACACAGGTTTGCCATTACCGGCCACCGAGGGCGTCGCCAGAAAGCGCGCAACACCAGCCGGTTGGAGGATATTCCCGGTATTGGACCGCGTCGACGCGGTAACCTGTTGCGACACTTCGGTGGCCTGGGCGGACTCAAGGCAGCCGGAGTGGAAGAGCTTTCGCGAGTCGAGGGCATCAACGCGGCCTTGGCTGAACGCATCTATGCGACCTTGCACGGGCTTGATGCGGCTGAAGACGGGCAGGGCAACAGCACACGGAGTAATGGATGAAGTTGACGGTACCCACCATGCTGACGCTGCTGCGGATCGCATTGATCCCGGTGCTGGTCATGGTTTTCTACCTGCCGTTCAAGTGGACCAGCCTTGCGGCCGCGGCGATCTTCGCGTTCGCATCGTTCACTGATTGGGCGGATGGCTGGATTGCCCGGCGCTACAACCAGTTCTCTGCCTTCGGCGCATTCCTTGACCCGGTCGCAGACAAACTTATGGTTGCCGTGGCGCTGATGCTGACCGTGCAGAAGCACCCGACGATGTGGATGACATTGTGGGCGGCGGTGATCATCGGCCGCGAGATTGCCGTGTCGGCTTTACGCGAGTGGATGGCCGAGCTGGGCCAGCGAGCGAAGGTGAAAGTAGCGACCTTGGGCAAGGTGAAGACGGTCGTGCAAATGCTGGCGCTGATCTTCCTGCTGTATCAGAAGCCGTTCATGGGATTGCCGATTTTTTCTATCGGAGAATGGTTGCTAGCGGCCGCCGCATTGCTTACTCTATGGTCCGGCTTCGCGTACTTGCGGGCCGCTTGGCCCTCTTTGAAGGCAGATGAAAGAAACAGTTGACAGTTTCTAATTCATGCCTACAATGGGCGGCTCAGTCAGCGGGAATAGCTCAGTTGGTAGAGCACGACCTTGCCAAGGTCGGGGTCGCGAGTTCGAGTCTCGTTTCCCGCTCCAGATTGGACGCCACGGTTCGCCGAGGTGTCATTGAACAAGGCCCCGGTTTCGGGGTTTTGTTTTTTTCAGGGGTTTGCCTCGTGCAAGCTCAGCCGCAAGCGTTATGCTTGTGGCGTGCGTCATCCGGCCGGGTGGCAGAGTGGTCATGCAGCGGACTGCAAATCCGCGTACGCCGGTTCGATTCCGACCTCGGCCTCCATATATATCAAAGGGTTGCGTGCAAGCGCAGCCCTTTTTTATTGGTTTTTTTTGGACTCGCCATTGACGCTTCCGCCGTCAGGCGCGACGGAACGACTATCCGCTGACGCGAGAAACCCCCATCAGTTTTACGCCTCTGGCTCACAATGGATGTGTCTCACCATGCGCATCCGCGCCTATGCGGTCGTTCGATTCAATCTCACTCTCAGTCTCGTCCAGTGAACTCTTCAGCGGTCTACGGACTTCGTCATCCGTTACAAAGCAGCGAGAGCCAGGGGGAGAGTCGTCAGGTTGGCTTTCCGCCGAGCATGATGATCCCCATTCCGAGCAGACAGAAGCTCACGCCAATCCAATCATTGGGAGTTGGTCGAACAGAGTCGACCGCCCACAGCCACATCAGCGCAACACTGATGTAAACGCCGCCGTAGGCCGCATAGACACGTCCGGCTGCGTGCGGGTGCAGTGTGAGCAGCCATGCAAATGCCGCAAGAAAGACAGCGGCCGGAACAAGTAACCAGGCGGATCGGCCCTGCTTTAGCCACAGATACGGCAAGTAGCAACCAATGATCTCCGCCAGGGCGGTGACGGCGAACAACCCGAGTGTTTTGAATAGTCCCAACGAGCTAGGGTCCTTTTGTCTGGCCTGCGCGTAAGCGTGCGTCAGTAAAAGCTCTCACAATCCGAACGATGATCCCAGACCCAAGAGAGTCGCGATCCCCAGAGCACCAAATACCGCGGCGGCCAGGCCGTGAACCCATCGGAGCGAGATGCGCTTGAGTAGGCGCTCCCCGATAAGCACCGCCGGGACATTGGCAATCATCATCCCCAAGGTTGTGCCAGCCGTAACGCGCCAGAATGCGTCATAACGTGCCGACATAGCCACGGTAGCCAGCTGGGTTTTGTCGCCCATCTCGGCAAGAAAAAACGCAATAACCGTAACCACGAAGACCCCCCGGCCGGTTGCCGGTAAGGCGTCATCGTCATCTAGCCGGTCAGGGATCAACGCCCACACCATCATCGCCAAGAAGGTGATGCCTAGTAGCCAGCGCAGAACCGTGGGGTCCAGGGCGCCGATCAACCAAACGCCAGCGGCGGCGGCCAATGCGTGATTGAAGACGGTGGCAACGAAGATACCCGCGATGATTGGGGCGGGTTGCCTGAAACGTGCGGCCAGGATGAAAGCGAGCAGTTGGGTCTTGTCACCCATCTCGGCAAGGGCGACGACGCCCGACGACACAAAGAACGATTCCATAGGAACGAATGCTCAGGCCGGATATGGACGCATGACCACAGCCCGCCCCGGCCATTCGGAGGCGCTGTGGTCAATGGTCTCGCCAAATCCGCGATCGCTTGCACCATGGCCTACGGGCCAAGGATGTTGATGCAAACCTCTTCAGAAGAAGAGCGGCTACTCCCCAGTGACGGCGAGAGGTTACCAGAAGATTCAGCCGCGAACACTGCGCTTGAAGTCCAATCCCCGCCCGTCCGCGCGCTCATGTCTCTACATGGGCGGATGTCCAGAGGGTTTGGAATTGTGACCTTGGGAGTGCGCCCGATGCGCCCTGTCGCATTTTCTGAGAGCACCGTACAATTGGCGAGGTAGCAAGTGGTTGAAGGGGCTATCAGGATGGGTTGTTCGGTAGGTTATTGATCTTAAAGGCAACGCGGTATGCTGCACACTCGCGAATGCCGGTTCGATTCCGACCTCTGCCTCCATCTTGGAAACCGCGCATGAGCGCGGTTTTCTTTTGTCGTGATACGTACGCCCGGATGGCGGAATTGGTAGACGCAACGGACTTAAAATCCGTCGACCGCAAGGTTATCCGGGTTCAATTCCCGGTCCGGGCACCACAATCTTCTCTATCTGACCGTTCCGACCCCATCGCGTCGGTGCGATCATGGGGCCGACTTTCGACTTCTGCGGTGCCCACATGATCCGATCCTGGCTCCTTCCCGGTCTGCTGGCCGTTGCTGTCATGAGTGCCCCGTTGCAGAGCGCCGCTGCTGGCCCGACGGGCGATACCTACGACACGGCAGCATTTGATCGCTGCCTCACCGGCGTGCGATCACAGGCACTGGGCGCGGGCATCAGTGGGTCAGTGTTCGACCAGCACGTGCGCACCATCACCCCAGATCTGTCAGTGCTGAAACTGCTCGACAGCCAGCCCGAGTTCAAAACGCCGATCTGGGATTACCTCTCCGGTCTGGTCGATGCTGAGCGCGTGGATGACGGGAAGGCGATGCTTCCCCAGCACGCGGATACGCTCAAGCGCGTCGAGACGAAATATGGCGTGGATCCGGCAACCGTGGTGGCTGTCTGGGGCGTGGAAAGCGACTTCGGCAATACCTTCGGCAAGCGCCCCCTGCTGAATTCCTTGACGACGCTGTCGTGCCTGGGGCGTAGGCAGTCCTTTTTCCAGGGTGAGTTGATTGCCACGTTGCAGATCATTCAGGCGGGTGATGTGGCGGCCGACAAGTTGCTTGGCTCATGGGCGGGTGCGTTCGGCCATACCCAGTTCATGCCCTCGACCTACCGCCGGATTGCGGTGGACTTCGATGGCGACGGCCGGCGTGACCTGGTCGGCAGCGTGCCGGATGCGCTGGCATCCACAGCGAACTACCTGAAACGCTCCGGCTGGCGTACCGGTGAGCCGTGGGGCTACGAGGTGAAGTTGCCTGCGGGCTTCGATACCGCGGTGTCCGGATGCACGACGCGTCGGCCACTGTCGTTTTGGACGGGTCGTGGCATCACGCGGATCAACGGGAACCCGATCGTACCGTCGGAGAGTGCGACTGCATTGCTGCTGCCCGCGGGTAAGACCGGTCCGGCGTTTCTGGTGTTCAAGAACTTCGACGCGATCTACTCCTACAACGCGGCGGAGAGCTACGCGCTGGCCATCGCCCTGTTGGCTGACCGGTTGCGTGGGCAGGGTGGACTGGTAACCGCGTGGCCAACCGCCGACCCGGGCCTGTCACGACGCGAGCGGCGCGAGCTGCAGGGCTTGCTGCTCCAGCGCGGCCATGAGATCGGTGAGGCCGACGGCATGATTGGCAGCCTCAGCCGCGAGGCAATCAAGCTCGAGCAACAACGGCTGGGCGTGTCTGCGGACGGACGTGCCGGACAGGCGATTCTGCGAGCTTTGCGGGGAGCGGGGAAGGCCTCGCCAACCGGATCCTCCCGCTGACGCACCACCACGCCGGAAACCGACCCGGTCTTTGGGCGGTTATCCTCATGTTCTGGCCTGATCCGGACGACCTGCATGTCGCGTTACCTACCGTACTTTCTCAGCATCCTGTTCACCCTTGTGACCGGGGTGCTCGCCATCCTTGTCGCCCCCGGTTGGGGATGGGCGACGCTGGTGTTTGGAGCAATCGCGGTGCTCGGCACGGTCGACGTGCTGCAGCGGACCAGTGCACTGCGGCAGAACTATCCGGTGAGTGCGCACTTCCGCTACGGCCTGGAATCCATCGGCCCGGAGATGCGTCAGTACTTCATCCAGGCCGATACCGCGGAGGTGCCGTTCTCGCGCCTGCAGCGTGCGCTGGTCTATCAGCGCGCCAAGTCGGTCAACGACACGCGGCCGTTCGGCACCATGCAGGACGTGTACTCCAGCGACTATGAGTGGATCAACCATTCCATGGCGCCGACGCCGCACGGCGATCCGAACTTCCGGGTGCTGATCGGCGCAAACACCGCGCAGCCGTACTCAGCGAGCGTATTCAACATTTCGGCGATGAGCTTCGGATCGCTGTCGGCCAACGCCATCCGAGCGCTCAACAAGGGCGCGAAGATGGGCGGCTTCTATCATGACTCCGGCGAAGGTTCGATATCGCCCTATCACCGCGAGCACGGCGGCGATCTGGTCTGGGAAATCGGTTCTGGCTATTTCGGCTGTCGCAATCCTGACGGGAGCTTCAACGCAGACCGTTTTGTCGAGAATGCGACCGATCCGCAGGTCAAGATGATCGAAATCAAGCTGTCGCAGGGTGCCAAGCCGGGCCACGGCGGCGTGCTGCCGGCAGCGAAAGTCAGTGCGGAGATTGCGCTGACACGCGGGGTCGACGAGGGTGTCGATTGTGTATCGCCGGCGCATCACACCGCGTTTTCAACGCCGGTGGAGCTGCTGCAGTTCGTCGCGAAGTTGCGCGAGTTGTCGGGCGGCAAGCCGACCGGCTTCAAGCTGGCGATTGGTCATCCGTGGGAATGGTTCGCCATTGCCAAGGCGATGCACGAGACGAAGTTTCTGCCGGACTTCATTGTTGTCGATGGTGCCGAGGGTGGTACCGGCGCGGCGCCGGCGGAGTTCATGAACCACGTCGGTGTGCCGATGCACGAAGCATTGATGCTGGTCCACAACACTCTGGTCGGGTTGGAGTTGCGCGATGAGATCCGCATCGGCGCAGCCGGCCGGATCATCAGTGCGTTCGACATCGTGCGTACGCTTGCGATGGGTGCCGACTGGTGCAACTCCGGGCGCGGCTTCATGTTCGCGGTCGGCTGCATCCAGGCGCAGATCTGCCATACCGACCGCTGCCCGACCGGGGTTGCGACCCAGGACCCGACGCGTTGGAAGGGGTTGGATGTCACCGATAAGTCGATCCGCGTAAAGGGCTTCCACAGCAATACGATGAACGCCCTGCGCGACCTGCTGTGCGCCGCTGGCCTCAAGGATCCGCGCGAGGTCGGGCCCGAACACATCATGCGACGGGTCACCCCGACCGAGGTTCGCTCGGTGGCGGCGCTGTATCGCTTCCTGGAACCGGGCCAGCTGCTGTCCGGCATTCCGGATCACGCGGTATTCCAGACCTACTGGGCGACCGCACGCAGCGACTCGTTCGAGGCACCTGAGCAAGTGAAGTCGATGCGGGAGAGCAAGTCGATCTAGGTCGCTGCTGGGCTGCCTTTACCTTTACCCGATCATAGAATCTCCAGCACCGTTTCCGGCGGACGGCCGATAGCCGCACGTCCGCCGTGGACGAATATCGGCCGCTCGATCAGGCGCGGATGGGTGGCCATTGCATTGATGATTTCGTCGTCGGTCTTGCCCGCATCGGCCAATCCAAGCTCGGTGTACTCGACCTCACCGGTGCGCAGCAGTGCGCGGGCCGGGATGTTCAGCATTTGCAGCAGTTCACGCAGCTCGTCCGCGCTCGGCGGGCTGTCGAGGTACGGCACGATCCGCGGCTGGATGCCTTTTTCATGCAGAAGCTCAAGGGCGCCGCGCGACTTGGAGCAGCGTGGGTTGTGATAGAGACGGGTATCTTCCATGGTGCACCGGGGTAGCGAAGGTTGAACCATCATCCTAGCCGCCCGCTCCGATGTGGGCACCACTCGGAAGTGGTGTGGACCAGAAAACTGACAGGACAGGAGAAATAGGGAATGTTTGTAAAGAGTTTTCGTGGATTGGTCATGGTATCCACGATCATGGTGCTGGGCTGTACGGGTCAGGCAGTTGAAGAACCCGAACGCGCTGAAGTGGCACCGATGACTAGCGAAATGGCCGCTCTCAGCGCTGATGCCGAGCATGGTGATGCCGAGGCCCAGTTCAATATGGGGTTGGCTTATACGCTGGGCGATGGTGTAAGCGAGGATGAGGCCGAGGCCGCCAAGTGGTGGCAAAAGGCCGCGGCGCAGGGTCATGCCGACTCCCAATACAACCTCTGTCAGATGTACACGGCAGGGCAGGGTGTGCCGCAGGATTATGAGCAGGCCGCAGCCTGGTGTCTGAAGGCCGCTGAGCAGGATGTGCTGCACGCGCAGTACAACCTCGGCTGGATGTATGCCGACGGTAAGGGCGTTCGGGTGGATTTGGCGCAGTCGGCGGCCTGGTACACCAAGGCTGCGGCGAAAGGTCACGTACAGGCGCGCGCCAATCTGGGCCGTATGTACCAGCATGGTCAGGGCGTAGACGCCGATCCAGCCATTGCCTATGCGCTATACAAGCTTGCGACTGCTGACGTGGTGAGCGACACGCTGGGCATAGGCGAAGACCAGGAGTTGTTGCTTGCGTCGATGAGCAAAGAGCAGCTGAGTGCAGGGGAAACCATGGCGCAGCGGATGGCAGAACGAAGGGTGGATGGCGCGCTGCGCAAACAGGGCGAGGAGTCCATGCAAGCTCCGTAGATCGGTCTGTAACCAGAGAAAAAGCCACCCTTGGGGTGGCTTTTTCTTATCTGTGCGGGTTTTTAGCGCGTCTTGACTCGCGATGCTGCCGTGGGCACCCCTACCATTCATTGAACCGGTTTCGTAGTCTCTGACGGTAGGCATCTCTATCAGGAATCGGAACATTCCGGCGCTAACGAATGTCCAGAAACCCACTGCAATCAGCAAATACAACCACCACATATGCGGCACGTCGAGCTCGATGAGGTCTTGGCAACAGATGCGGTGACGCTGTCTATCCTCCGACGGGGCAAACCTGAGACCCTGTTTCACTACTCTGGCCGTGTAAGCCGATACACGAGCGATCACTTCCGGCGGGCGCTGAGTGAGCTGGGCGTCACCTGCAAGATGAGCAGCTCCGGCAACTATGGGGACAGCTAGGCGATGGAGAGTTTCTTCAATTCGCTCAAGACCGAGAGAACGGATCGCGAAATCTACCGCAACCGCACCGACCAAAAAGCGACCTGGTCAAATATATATCGAAGCGCTTTGCGACCGGAAATGACGTCACTCGACGATTGGCTACATTAGTCCGGTCTACTTCGAGCAGCAGACGCATTTAGCTTAGGGCGGTGTCTAGCGAGCTGGCAGCAGCCCACGTTAGCAGTCCGGCACTTCTCCCCCATGGAAGCGACAGCGTTGCTTACCCGGCTCGCTCAATGCGCGGCAGGGTCTGCCGTCACTGCGTCGTTTGGCGCCGAACGCAACACGACTCATTTTCGCTATGGACTGTTCTGCCATGAACACTTTTCCAGGTCGGTGGGTTGCCGAGTCACGATTTTGGGATGCCCTCATTGATCCGCGACAATTGATGGCGTTTGACCAGCGCGTAGATGACGGGGATCACCACCAATGTGAGAACGGTCGATGACGCCATGCCGCCGACCATGGGGGCCGCAATCCGTCGGGTCACCTCGGAGCCAGCGCCCGTGCTCCACATGATCGGAAGCAGTCCGGCGGTAATGGCAACGACGGTCATCATCTTCGGCCGCACACGATCCACCGCGCCGGAGACGATCGCGTCCTGCAGGTCGTCCAGACTGACGGGGCGTCCTTCTGCGCGCCGCACTTTTGCCACTTTCTCCAACGCCTGATCCAGATAGATCAGCATGATCACGCCCGTCTCCGCTGCCACGCCAGCCAGGGCAATGAAGCCCACCGCCACCGCAACGCTCAGGTTGTAGTCCAGTGCCCACATCAACCAGACACCACCGACCAACGCGAACGGTACCGAGAGCATGACGATCAGTGATTCGGTCACCCGCCGGAAGTTCAAATACAGCAACAGGAAAATCAGCATCAAGGTCAGGGGCACGACGACTTTCATTTTCGCGGCGGCACGTTGCATGTATTCGTACTGGCCGCTCCACGTGGCGTAGTAGCCAGGTGGAAAGTCGACCGCCTCCGCTACGGCCGCCTGCGCCAGGCGGACGTACTCGCCTAGATCGCTGTTGCGGGTGTCCACATACACGTAGGCGGACAGCAAGGAGTTCTCGGTACGAATCTCGGTCGCGCCCTTGTTGATCGACAGCGTCGCCAACTCGCCCAGCGGGATCTGGGCGCCATCCGGGGTGGCTACCAGCACTTCACTGGCGATCGTCTGTGGGTCATCACGCAATTCACGTGGGTAGCGCACGATGACCCCGAACCGTTCGCGTCCCTCGATCGTGGTCGTTACCAGCTCGCCACCCAATGCCGTCGAGATCACATCCTGCACGTTGCCCACGGTAAGCCCGTAGCGTGCCAACTGACGCACGTCGGGTTGGATGTCCAGGTAGTAGCCGCCGGTCAACCGTTCGGCGTACGCGCTGGTAGTGCCCGGTACGGTTCGGATCGCTGCTTCAATCTGTTTGGCAATCCGTTCCATCTCGGTCAAGTCGGTACCGAACACCTTGACCCCGATCGGCGTGCGGATGCCGGTGGACAGCATGTCGGTACGCGCCTTGATCGGCATCGTCCACGAGTTGGCCACGCCCGGGAACTGCAGGGCCTGATCCATCTCGGCGATCAGTGCATCGATGGTCATGCCGGCGCGCCAGGCATCTTCCGGCTTGAGGTTGATGATCGTTTCGAACATTTCCAATGGCGCCGGGTCGGTTGCAGTCATGGCACGGCCAGCCTTGCCGAACACCGACTCCACTTCGGGGAAGGTCTTGATGATGCGGTCCTGTTGTTGCAGCAGTTCGGCAGCTTTGGTCACCGACATGCCGGGCAGTGATGTGGGCATGTAGAGCAGGGTGCCTTCATTGAGGGTCGGCATGAACTCGCTTCCGAGCTTGGACGCCGGCCACAACGTCAGGACCAGCGTGAGCGCTGCGATGGCAAGGGTGGCGGTCTTGTGCCGCAACACGACCGCGATGATCGGTGCGTATATCGCGATCAGGAACCGGTTCACCGGGTTTTTCTTCTCGGGCATGATCTTGCCGCGTACGAACAGCAGCATCAGTACCGGCACCAGCGTGACCGAGAGCAGCGCGCCGGCGGCCATGACAAAGGTCTTGGTGTATGCCAACGGCTTGAACAGCCTGCCTTCTTGGTCTTCCAGCGCAAAAACCGGCAGGAAGGCGACGGTGATGATCAGCAGGCTGAAGAACAGGGCGGGTCCGACTTCACGGCAGGCGTCGATGATCAATTGCCGGTGTGTGCGGCTGCCATCGCTGTGTTCTATGTGCTTGTGTGCGTTCTCGATCATCACGATGGCGGCGTCCACCATGGCCCCGATGGCAATGGCGATACCGCCCAGACTCATGATGTTGGAGTTCATGCCCAGCGTGCGCATCGCGATGAACGCGATCAAGACGCCGATCGGTAGCATCACAATCGCGACCAGCGCGCTGCGCACGTGGAACAGGAACAGCATGCACACCAGCGCCACGATGATGCTCTCCTCGATCAGCGTGGCGCGCAGCGTGGCGATGGCGTGCTGGATCAGATCAGAGCGGTCATAGACGGCCTTCAGACTCACGCCTTCCGGAAGACCGGTCTGAATTTCCGCCATTTTCTCCTTCAGGCCCTCGATGACGGCGAGCGCGTTCTCGCCGTAGCGGGCGATGGCGATACCGGCCACCACTTCACCTTCGCCATTCAGCTCGGCGATGCCGCGGCGCTCCCCGGGAACCAGTTCGACATGCGCGATATCGGCGATCAGTACCGGGGTGCCGGCATCGCTTTTGACCACCAGGCTCTCGATGTCCTCGATCCCGTGCAGGTAGCCGCGCCCGCGGATCATGTACTCGGTTTCGGTCATCTCGATGACCCGGCCGCCGACGTCGCGGTTGCTCTGTGCGACCACCTCGGAGATCCGGGACAGCGGCACACCGTACTGGCGCAGCTTGCCGGGGTCGACAGTGATCGAGTACTCGCGGACGAAGCCGCCCACACTGGCGACCTCGGCCACGCCGGGCGAGTTGGTCAACTGGTAGCGGACGTACCAGTCCTGGATTGCGCGCAGCTCGTCGAGGGATTTCTGCTTGCCTTCCAGGACGTACTGATAGACCCAGCCCACGCCGGTGGCATCCGGCCCGAGCGTCGGCGTCACACCTGCGGGCATCTGTTTGGACGCGGTATTGAGGTATTCCAGCACCCGGGCGCGTGCCCAGTAGATGTCGGTGCCGTCCTCGAAGATCACGTAGACGTAGGAGGCGCCGAACATCGAGATGCCACGGACCACCTTTGAGCGGGGCACGGCCAGCATCGCCGTCGACAGTGGGAAGGTCACCTGGTCTTCGACCACTTGCGGGGCCTGCCCAGGCACGTCGGCAAACACGATGACCTGGACGTCGGACAGGTCCGGCTGGGCGTCCAGGGGCGTGTTGAGGAGTGCGTAGATGCCACCGCCGGTTACTGCGATGGCCATCACCAGCACCAGAAAAACGTTGCGGACGGACCATTCGATCAGACGCGCCAGCATGTCAGTGCTCCACCGGGTGCGAGCCGTGGGCGGAATGATCTTCCACTGCCGCGTCAGGCGTCACTTCTGCAGCGTCATTGGTGGTGGGGGCGGCATGGCTGGAGTGATTCATGTCGGGTTCTGGTGGCGCCGCATGTTCGAGGTGCTTGGATGCGCCGTTGTCTGTCGGCGTCGAAAGTTTCGAATGCGCCGAATGGGGATCGGGATCGGCGTGAGTGTCGGGATCGGTACCAGTCGTGTCGTGGTCGTGCGCGGAGGTCAGTGACTCCAACGCAGATTGCAGATTGCTCTCCGCATCGATCAGGAAGTTGGCCGATACCACCACGCGCTCGCCGTCGTGGAGCCCTTCAAGAACTTCGACACGCTCGCCCGAGCGCTCGCCCAGCACCACGTCTCGTGGTTCGAACCGGCCTTCGCCGACCTCCACCAGCACCAGCTGCCGCACGCCGCTATCGAGGACGGCGGAACGAGCTACCGTCAGCGCCTCCCGGGCCGCGTCATCGCTGAGGACGACATCACCGAACAGTCCTGGGCGCAGGCGGCCATCGGGGTTGGGCAACGCCACCCGTACCGCCAGGGTGCGGGTCTGCGGGTTGATGATCGGCTGGATGAAAGTGACCCGTCCGTCGAAGCTGAGGCCCGGCATGGATGGTGACTGGAAACGGGCCTGTTGGCCGAGCGCCACGCGCCCAGCTACCGATGCGGGTACGTCGGCGATCAGCCATACCGTGGACAGGTCGGCCAGACGGAGGATGGTGTCGCCGGCGGCAAAGCGGTCGCCTTGCACTATCAGCTTCTCCACCAGCACCGCGTTGGCGGGGGACTGGATCACCAGGCTGCCGATTTTTCCGTTAGCGATAGTCGCCAGTTGACCGTCGTTGATGCCCCAGTTCTTAAGCCGCTGCCTGGCACCATCGCGCAGGCGCCGCATCGTCGTCGCGCTGGCCTCGTCGCCGGCAGCAAGTTTCCGGGCCGCCTCATCGGCTACGCGGTATTCGTTCTGTGCCGCGAGCAACTCGGGGCTGTACACCGACAGCAGGGGTTGGCCTCTGCGCACCCGCATGCCGGTCTGGTTGGCGTACAAGTGCTCTACCCACCCCTCGAACTTCGGGGCCATCACGTACTGACGGGTTTCATCAACCTGCACCGTGGCGCTGGCGCGGATGCTGGGTGACAAGGCTTGCAGGCGGGCAGTTTCGGTGCGTACTCCGAGCTTTTGCACCTTCTCTGGCGACAACACCACCGTACCTGGGGCGGCAGGCGCTTCCCCGCCTTCGTACACCGGGATGTAGTCCATTCCCATTGAGTCTTTCTTGGGCACCGGCGAGGTGTCCGCCAAGCCCATCGGGTTTCGGTAGTAGAGGATCTTGCGCGGCTGCTCGATACTGGCAGCCGCGTGCTGTGAAGGTGTTTTGGCAGTGAAGTAGCTGCCGCTCCACCAGCCCGCGACAAGGGCGATCAGGACCACGGCAACGCCGATGAGCCAATGGGATGTTTTCATTGTGTATCTCCACTGATGGCGCGCACGGCGCCGGCAGCCAGAAGTTCATCGCGGGTGGTATCCACCCGGGCCAGGTCGGCGCCTTGCCATTCGCGCAAGGCTTCAAGCAGGGTCGCGAAATCCACTTCGCCGACCTGATAGCTGGCCAACGCTGATTGGAAGTTGGCGTCCGATTGCGGCAGCAGGGTGTTCTGGATCAGTTCGCGTTGCTCGCGCGCGCCGTTCCAGCGGCCCCACGCACTCCCGAGTCGTCCCTCCAATTCGTCGCGGGCCGCTTCGGTGCGGGCCAGCGCCGCCTGCTCCAGCAGGTGCGATGCGTTTTCCCGTCCGCGTCGCGCCTGTTGCTGGAACGGAATTTCCACTTCCAGCATCAACGCGTAGCTGTCTACGCGATTGCCTACCTGCATGGCTCCGACCCCCAACGTTACGTCGGGAAACCGTTTGCGCCGCTCGAGTTCGGCCTTCCTGCTCGCCGATGCCGCCAATGCCGTGCTGGCCTGCAAGGCCGGGTGGTTACCCATTTCAATACTGTGGCGAGCGGCATCGAACATGCCTTCCTCGATGATGAGAGCGGGAGGTGCAATCGGCTCGGCCAACGGGGCATCCGCGCGGCGACCGAGCAGAGCATTCAGGGTCGAAGAGGCTTCACGCCGTAGCGCGTTGCGTTCCAGCCGCTGCCGCTGCATGGCGGTGCGCTCGACCTGGGCCCGGATCGCATCCTGTTGGGCGGCCATGCCCAGCGCGTAGCGAACCCCGGCGATTTCTTCGACCTGCTCCAGCAGCCCGATCAACCGGTCGATGATCACGACCGCCTCCCGCGCGTGCCAGTAGCGCACGTAGGCATCCTCGGCCCGGGCCAGCAGATCCAGCGCGACGGCATCATGTTGATAACCCGCTGCCCGCGCTTGCTCGCTTGCGACCTCGCGCGCAAGACCGCGTTTGCCCCAGAGGGGGAATGTCTGCGCCACCATGTAACTGGTGGCGCCCACATTGGCGGGAAGCAGACTGGGATGGGCCGGGTCGATGCTCTGCCATTCGACCTTGGCCATCGGATCGGGCAGGGCGGCGGCGGGAAGGATCATCGCCTGAGCCGCATCGGCTTCGGCCTGCATCGCCCGCAGTTGCGGATTGTTCTGAACCAGCCAACTGCGGATGGAGGCGATATCGCTGCCGGGTGCCAGGGCCTCGGCGGCACGGGTGTCGCCCCAATAGCCCATCAGCGGCAGCGCCAACGCGATGCCCAGCAACAGCGACTTTATGGGCCACCGTTGCCGCTCAGAGCGCGGGGAAAGATCGGAACAAATCATGTCTGTGCCTTGACAGGCCGCCGACGAGGGGCGGGCAACTGCTACGGAGGCGACAGGCCGCTTTTCAGGCGGCTGCGCCGACGGAGGTGACGTCAGATGCCGCGAGGCACCCGACGGACATCAATCGGCGATCAGATCAACAGGATACTGGCGGGATGTGGCGTAGGTCGGTGCCACGACACCACCGGAGGCGCGGCACGGTAAATCACCGAGCTGTCCAGGGGTGCGCTGATCAATGCGATCGAATAGACCGCTACCGGAAGGGCGGGAGGAACCGGCGGAATGCGACTCGCGTCGCGACTCTGGTCGCCCTGAGTGCAGTGGGCGATGCAGACCGCCGTGTTGTCGGCACGCGTCGGGTGCTGGCAACCATGTTGCAGCGCGGCGGGGGTACCGACATCCAATGCCGCGAACGCCATCGAGGCCACCGGGTGACCCGCCAGTGCGAATTGCGACCACAGCAGCGCCACGATCGTGAAGATCGCGATGCGGCTGCGAAAACGCTGGTGGCGAGAGGATTTCATGGACGCTCCAAGCATGGCCGCAAATTGCTTGCTCCACCTTGATTCATGTCAACGCACGGCCCTACGTGCACTACCGCATCGGGCTATCTAAAGCGCTGCCCCGCCCAGAAAACAGCGAACGCGACAGGAGGCTATTCCACCGGGATCGACTTCAGGTCAGGAGCATCCGCCGGAGTCGGTTGGGCTTCAAGTTGATCAATCAGCCGCTTCATCTCATCAATTTCGCGGACCTGGGCTTCGATGATGCTGTCTGCCAAATCACGCACGCGTGGATCGCGGATGTGAGCGCGGCTACTGGTGAGGATGGCGACGGAATGATGCGGGATCATCGCGCGCATGTAGGAGACGTCGTCAACCGTCTCCTGGCTTCTGACCAGCCACAGCGACAACGCGAATATCGCCACACTGCCGACCAGAATCGCCACTTTGGCTGATTTGTTCTCGTACATCTTGAGCATGAACAGCAGCATCACGATCGCCATCGTGGCGCCCATCACAAACGCCATGTACAGCCGCGTTTCGCTGAAAAACACGTGGTCCAGCGAGTAGGTGTTGAGGTACATCAGGATGAGCATCACCACGGTCGAGGTGGCGATCATGGCGCCGAACTTCAGATACTTGTTCATTCGTTGTTTCCTCTTTGGTTAGTCAACGCGCTTCCGGCCAAGCCGCAGAGCATTAGCGACCACCGATACCGAGCTCAGGCTCATCGCCAGCGCCGCGATCATCGGACTGAGCAACAAGCCCGTCAGTGGGTACAGAACACCGGCGGCAATTGGCACGCCCAGCGCGTTGTAGAGGAACGCAAAGCCCAGGTTCTGCTTCATGTTCGCCACCGTCTGATTTGAGATCGCCAGCGCTCGCACGATGCCTCGCAGGTCGCCTTTCACCAACGTTACCTGCGCGCTGGACATTGCCACGTCGGTGCCGGTACCCATCGCGATGCCCACATCAGCTCCGGCAAGCGCGGGTGCGTCATTGATTCCGTCGCCGGCCATCGCGACTTTGTGTCCCTTGGCCTGCAGCTCACGAACGAGGTCCATCTTCTCCTTCGGGCGAACCTCGCCATGAACTTCATCGATACCGAGTCTTTCCGCTACCGACTGGGCAGTAGTGAGGCCATCACCGGTGGCCATCACGATCCGCAATCCCGCATCGTGCAGTGACGCGATGGCATCACCGGTTGTGGCCTTGATGGGGTCGGACACCGCAATCAGCCCGGCCAAAGTGCCATCGACCGCCAAATACATGACGCTCGCCCCCGTTCCGCGGAGCTTTTCGGCCGACGATGAAAGACTTGAAGCATCGACGCCGACCTCTTCCATCAACGCGGTGTTGCCGATCGCCAGCGAAGCGCCTCCGACTTTGCCGCGCACACCGATACCGGTGGAGGACTCGAAGTTTTCCGGTGTCTCCAAAGACAGTTCGCGCCGTCGCGCTTCCGCCACGATCGCATCAGCCAGCGGGTGCTCACTGCCCTGATCCAGACTGGCGGCGAGCCGCAGAACCTCCGTTTCCGAGAATTCCCCGGTAGCGATCACTGTTTCGAACGCGGGCTGTCCCTCGGTGAGAGTTCCTGTCTTGTCCACTATCAGCACGTCGATCTTGCGCAGGTTCTCGATCGCCTCGGCATCGCGGAACAGCACGCCTTCTCCGGCAGCCCGCCCGGTGGCGACCATGATCGACATTGGCGTGGCCAAGCCCAGTGCGCAGGGGCAGGCGATGATCAACACCGAGATCGAATTGAGCACTGCAAAGGTCCATGCCGGCTCAGGGCCAAACAGGCCCCACACGAAGAAGGTCGCGACGGCGACGGCCAGTACTGCCAGCACGAACCAGTAGGCGACCTTGTCGGCCATGCGCTGCATTGGTGCGCGCGAGCGTTGCGCCTGCGCGACCAGTTGCACAATCTGCGACAGCACCGTCGCCGATCCGATTTTGTCGGCACGTATTACCAGGCTGCCAGTGCCGTTGAGGGTTGCGCCGATCACGTTGGAACCCACGGTTTTCTCGACGGGAGTGGGCTCGCCGGTCAGCATCGACTCGTCGATGTGGGAGCGACCTTCGACCACTTCGCCGTCCACCGGCACCTTTTCGCCGGGGCGCACCCGCAGGCGGTCACCCACGTGCACGTGTGCAAGCTCGACGTCCTCATCGGTCCCGTCATCGCGCACCCGACGCGCGGTTTTTGGTGCCAGCCCCAACAGCGCCTTCATTGCGGATGAGGTCTTCGAGCGCGCCCGCAGTTCAAGCAGCTGCCCCAGCAGGGTCAGGGATACGATCACCGCTGCGGCTTCAAAATAGACACCGACCCGGCCGTGCTCGTGAAACGAGTCGGGGAACAGGTCCGGTGCGACGGTGGCCACGACGCTGTAGCTGAAAGCGGCTGACACGCCGATCCCGATCAGCGTCCACATATTGGGACTGCGGTTGCGGATCGATTGGATGCACCTGACCAGGAACGGCCAGCCCGCCCAAAGAACTACCGGGACGGTGAATACCAGTTCGATCCAGGTGCGCGTTTCGACCGCCAATGCCGGAAAGTAGTGACCGAACATCGCCAGCACAAACACCACCAGCGTGAGCGGAAGTGTCCACCAGAAGCGGCGACTGAAATCGCGAAGCTCCGGGTTCTCCTCGTCGTCCAGACTTGGCATCTCCGGTTCCAACGCCATGCCGCAGATCGGACAGGTTCCCGGCCCGACTTGGCGGATCTGGGGGTGCATCGGACAGGTGTACATCGTGCCAACCGGCACCTCCGCCGATGCTTCGACGGGTTTCCCGGACAGATACTCGTCAGGCTTGTCGACGAATCGTTCGCGGCACCGGTCCGAGCAGAAGTGGTAGGTGGTTCCTTCATGCTCGGCGCGGTGCTTCGTCTCAGCAGGATCGACCTGCATGCCACACACCGGATCGGGAACCGTTGCTGCACTGGTCCCGGCAGCTGGGTGTCCGCCGTTACTGTGGCCCGCTTGATGTTGGGTGCTCATGGATCCTCCGAAAACGATGGTGTCGATCGATCTACCGATATACGCCGCGGGCGTCAGTCCCCGTGTTGCGCGTAGGCGGTTGTGGTGCCGTCGTTGGCGACCAGCTCAACCGTGTACGGCTGAGTGCGTCCGTCTGGAAGCTCCATGCCCGGCGAGCCCGCCGGCATTCCCGGCACTGTGAGTCCCTTTGCATCGGGACGCTCGGCCAACAGACGCTTGATGTCTTCCGCCGGCACGTGGCCTTCGATGAAGTAACCGCCGATTTCCGCGGTATGGCACGAGCCTTTTTCGTACGGCACACCTAAACGCTCCTTGATCGGGTTCATCTCATCGGTGTCGTTGATCTCGACCTTGAAGCCCGCTTTTTCCACGTGCTCGATCCACGATCCGCAACAACCGCAACTGGGACTCTTGTTGACGAGCATCGTGGGGAGCACCGACGGGGTGGGTGCAGGCGTCCTTTGGGCGGCGGACGAAGCCACGCTTGATGAGGGCGGCTTGCTGCCTTCAGACGCTCCAGCGCAAGCGGCGAGTGCAAAGGCTGATCCCACGACGAGCATGAGTAGGAGGGACTTTGTGTAGTTCATGGAATACCTCATTCGGCCTTCTTCGGTCGTGACGACCAATGGATGTGGACGATCTGCCAATCACCGGAGCTCTTGTCCAGGATCATCGTTTCGGTACTGAGCAACGTGAGTGGCTTGTTGCCCTTGGAGGTATGAATTTCACTTTCGGTTGCGACCCAAGCCAGGTTGCCATCGACCCGTGCCGTTCGGGACAGCACGCTTACGTGGGCACCGCTCAGGAACGAGGCATCCGCTTTTGCGTGGTGATCCAAGTACTCATCGCGGCTGCGTTCAACGCCGCCGGATTCCAAGATGATTGCCTCCGGTGCCAACAGGCTCTTTACGCGGTCGAAGTTGGCCGATGCGAGCGCCTTACTGAACGCATCCACCTGGTTGACCGCGCTGGTTGCCGCGTCGGGAATGTCAGACATGCTGGATTGGGCGGCCGGCGCATGGTGTGAGTCGTGGGAACTTGATGGTGTGGTGGACTGGGCGAATGCGGGTGTTGCGATGGCCATCAACAGTGCGATCGCCGATGCGGAAGCTGTCTTGATTCTCATAATTGTCTCCAGTCAGTCAGTGCTGATGATCGTGATTCGAGTGGTCTTCGGGAGTGGCGGGTTGAACCGCGTCGTGGTGGTCGTCCGCCATGTCGTGATGGTCGTTTGCTGCACCCGTGGCGGCTGCGTGGTCATGTCCCGCATCGTCGTCGGCCGTGTGGTGGTCGCTTGCATCTCCTGCAGCGTGGTGATCGATGGTTTCCCCGCCACCGTGCGAATGACCGTCACTGCTGTCTACAAGCGCGCGATACCCGGTTGCATCCAGATCAGGCAACTTTTGCAAGAACGCGGCCATGTTCCAGATGTACTCATCGCCCATGCTCAAGCCCCACGCCGGCATGCCCGACGCCTTGATCCCGTGCTTGATCACCCAGAACGCTTTTGCCTGATCGACCAAAGTTGCGGTCAGCTCGGGCGGTGCGGGATAGAGCCCCTGGCTAAGTTCCGTTGGGGACATACCAGGTGCGAGATGGCACGCGGCGCACATTGCGTCGTAGTTGCCGGCACCCTCCCGGATCTGCTCCTCAGTGCCCAGACCGGGGGGAACCTCGAGTTTCCCGGCGCGCGCGTGAATTGAGCGCTCCCGTGCAACCTGCAGAAGGGCATTCACGGGCCCGGTATGAGGATCGTCGGCGGCGATGTTGTAGGCACCCGACCAGATCGCGCCCCCGGCGACAACAGCGACCGTAGCGAGAATGGCCGCGGCCCACGCGGCTTTTCGTGCTTTTGATTTGATGATCATTCTCCTTAGAACCAGATACGCACACCCGCCACCAGGCGGGTATCACGGCTGCTATCGCCGATCGCACGGCGAAAATCCGCGGTATTGCCGAACGCGCGTTCGTGGGACAAACCAATGTATGGAGCGAATTTCCGGTTGATTTCGTAGCGCAGGCGCAGACCTGCCTCGGCGGAGCTCAGTCCGGAACCGATTCCCCGTACAGGGTCGTCCTTGCCGAACGCGGTGACTTCGATGACCGGTTGGAGGATGAGGCGATTGGTCAACAGCAACTTATATTCAGCTTCCACATTCGCCGAGGTCTGGCCGGATTGGCCCAGATAAAAAGTGGCTTTTACGTCGAACTTGTAGGGCGCAAAGCCCTGCACGCCAAAGGCGGCCCAGGTCTGTGAGCTACCCGGGCTGAAGTCGTGCTTTATGCCGGCCAGTACATCCCACCATGTCGATACGCTGCGGCCGTAGAGGACTTCCAGGTCGGCAGCCTCAGTCTTGCCTCCGGTACGTTCGCCTTCGCTCCGCAGCCACAGTCGGTTGAGATCGCTGCCCACCCATGCCTGAGCTTCCCAAGCCTGGGCCGATCCGGGTTTGGCGTCCCATGATTCCAGACGATTGAACGCAACGTAGCTGTTGATCTCCGGTGCATGCTGCATCGGTCGACGCAACACCGGGAAGGCGGCCGCGCGATCGGCGTCGGTCACTGCCGGAATGGGGGTAGTCGGCTCGATCTGCGTCGGTGCCGCGCCATGCCCCATCGCCGCGTGATCCATTGCGCCATGGTCCATGCCGGAGTGATCGGCGGCCTTGGCAGGCGCAACCGGTGCGACGTTGTGCATGGAGTGATCCATCGTGTCGTGATCCATTGCACCGTGGCCCATTGCCGCGTGGTCCATCGGCTTCGGGGAGTCCGTAGCGGCCTCTGGGCGAGTCTTGGGAGCCGCCTTCGTTGGTGCGGCGCTTCCGTGGCCTACATGAGCCGCGTGTTCATCGGCCGCGGGCTTAGGCGTCTTCACCGGGGGGCGCGCGTGATCGGCGTGGTCTTGGGCGACGGGCTCCTGCGTGGGCGCAGCGTGGCCGTGATGATCCTGAGCAATCGCGGCGCCATGCAGCGCCAATCCCAGCGCGAGTGCCATCAAAGTGTTGGCAGGAAGCAGAGAACGGCTCATTCTTCGACCCTCACTTCGCGCATCATTCCCGCTTCCATGTGGTAAAGCAGATGGCAGTGGTACGCCCAGCGGCCCAGCGCATCGGCGCGGACGCGGTAGCTGCGTTTGGTGCCCGGCGGAATATCGATGGTGTGTTTACGCAGATGGAAGTTTCCGTTCTCGTCTTCCAGATCGCTCCACATGCCGTGCAGATGAATCGGGTGGCCCATCATCGTGTCGTTGACCAGCACGATGCGCAGGCGCTCGCCGTAGTTGAGTCGTAGCGGTTCGACATCCGCGAATTTTTTGCCATCGAATGACCAGGCGAACTTTTCCATGTGGCCGGTCAAGTGCAGCTCCACTTCGCGGCCCGGCTCACGCCCGTCGGGGTCGTCAAACAGGCTCTTCATTGCCGCGTAGGTCAATACGGTGCGACCGTTGTCGCGTAGCCCCATGCCCGGATCGTCCAGTTTGGGTGACAGCGACATCGCCTGCATGTCGACCAGCGGGTTTCCGGTCTCGCTGGTGGGGTGCTGTTGCATGCCACCGGTGCCGTGATCCATCCCGGCCATCGATGCGCCCTGCATCGCCGACATGTCGTGGCCGGAATGGTCCATGCCCTCGTGTCCGCTGGCGGCTGGGGTTGCGCTTGCCTGTCCCATGCTGCTGTGGTCCATGGCGCCGTGGTCCATGCCGCCATGCCCCATGTCATCCATGGTCAGCAGCGGGCGCGGATCCAGTGGCGGAACCGGCGGTTGCAAGCCTTGGCGTACTGCCAGAGTGCCGCGTGCATAACCAGTGCGGCCCATGTCCTGGGCAAAAATCGCGAACGCATCTGCGCCAGCTGGCTCAACCAGCACATCGAAAGTCTCAGCCACTGCGATGCGGAACTCGTCGATGGTGACGGGATGGATGTACTGCCCATCTGCGGCGACCACGGTCATTTTCAGTCCCGGGATACGCACGTCGAAATAGGTCATCGCCGAGCCATTGATGAAGCGCAGCAGCACCTTCTCGCCGGGCTTGAACAAGCCGGTCCAGTTGCCGGACGGCGCTGTGCCGTTCATCAGGAATGTGTAGGTGTGGCCGTTGATGTCGGAAATGTCGGACGGCGTCATTCGCATCTCGCCCCACATCTTCCGGTCCTGCAGCGTTGCCGACAGGCCGTCCTCGCGCACATCGCGGGCGAAGTCGCCAACGGTGCGCTGGTAGTAGTTGTCGTAGCTGGCGTCTTTTTTCATACGCCGGAACAGTGCGGCGGGATCCAGGTCTGTCCAGTCCGACAACAGCACAACGTGCTCGCGGTCATAGCTATACGGCGCCGGTGCTCGCGGCTCGACGATGATCGGGCCGTACAGGCCGGCTTGCTCCTGAAACAGCGAGTGGCTGTGGTACCAGTAGGTTCCGGACTGTTGCAGCTGGAATTTGTAGGTGTAGGTCTCGCCCGGCGCGATGCCGTCGAAACTCATACCCGGCACGCCATCCATGTTGGCTGGCAGCAGAATTCCGTGCCAGTGAATGGATGAAGGCGCACTGCGCAAACGATTGGCCACGCGCACGGTCACGGTGTCGCCTTCGCGCCAGCGCAACAAAGGTGCGGGCAACGAGCCGTTGACCGTAATGGCGGGGCGGGAGCGGCCTGTGAAGTCGACCATCGACGCGCCGATGGAAAGGTCAAAGTCGGTACCGCTTAGAGTTTGCTGGAGCGGAACCTGGCCACTGGACGCGAGCGCCGGCAATCGCCAAAGACCCGCACCAGCAGCTAGGCCGCCTACAGCCAGTCCCGTTACAAATCGGCGGCGTGAGGGTGCGGCTGGGGGGCGGCCGGACGAATCGTTAGACATGAAAGCACTCCGTACATTCGGAAAAGTCGTGTACCCCACCCGAAGGCGGGACGTTTCATTTGCTGCTTCGTCGCGCAGGCGTTGCTGATCGACGGAAAGGCAAAAACGAGCGCCGGGACACGGCACTTGGACTTAGCGAATGGGAGGTCGGTAACGGTCGTGAGCAGGAGGCGACGACGGGTTCGGTATCACCGGTCGGGCGCTGGGGATATGGGCTGTCACCCGCAATACAGACGGCGACACGGTCAGCGTGGCAAAAGATCCGGCCGAGCACGCGGCATCGCAGCGCGTTTCGTCGCAGCAGTCCGAGGCGACAGACGCGCAACCATCGTCCATATCCGCAGCATGGGACGCATCCGCGGTCCGTTGCTCGGTGATGGTTGAACGATCAGCGTGACCCGCAACCATTTCGGCAGCCACGGCTGCATGGTTCAAATTCATCTGCGCGGCCGCGATCGCGAGACCCGAGCCATTGAGGATCAGGGTGAGGCAGAGCGCGAAACGCAGTAGCAGGTGGAGGCGCGACATGAATCGTCACCTTAAACGAGATCGGATCGGCATGGCCAGATCTTTTCGCGTTACCCCATAGGAAGTCCGCACCACCGGTGCCAAAGCGCAAAGAGACGCCCTACAACGAAAAAGGCCACCTCCAAGAGATGGCCTAATCGCGTTGTTCGCCTTATCTATCAAGGCTTTCCACTGGTGGGCGGTGCAAGGTTCGAACTTGCGACCCTTGCCGTGTGAAGGCAATGCTCTACCACTGAGCTAACCGCCCGTGACCCGTCGCGCGAATCATCCGGTCGATTATACGTCAGTCTAAAGTCAGCGCAAGCCTTCAGACTTAGCGACTTGGCAAAGCCGATGGCGCGCCGGCAGCCGGATCGACATAGGCGTGCGTGCCAGCACCGGAGATCAGGCTTGGACAGACATTCGCAGATTCATCGGGCGCAGCATTTTCGTGCGCTACACGAGCAGGGCAGGGTACTTCTGCTGCCGAACGCATGGGACGCCGGCAGCGCGCGGATGTTCGCCAGCGTCGGCTTCGACGCCATGGCCACCACCAGCGGCGGTATGGCTTGGTCACAGGGGTACGCCGAAGGTGAGCATCGCTGTTTGCTCCCGCCTAAGACATACAAGTAGCTAAAGGCGATGCTCATCGCCGGCAATTGGGTCACCAACGCCGGTTACGCGGATGGCAGGTGGCCATTATGATCAGGAGCGGTGTTCAGAACAGGACGGAAATAGTGCCAGTCATCGGGGACACCAGAGCATTGCGTGTGACGTTGCGGCCCAGGTTTTGCTGGATTCTTTTCGTCGTGCTGTTGGTGCTGGCGGGATGTGCCACGGCGCCGCAGCCGGTCGGGCCGTCACCGGACCAAGTACACGGGGAAATTGTCCGTCGCGTGCCGGCGCACGTAGACGACCGTTCCGGTTGGGCCGGTGATATCCAGACCGCGTTTGGGGCGCAGGACATTGCGCCGATCGAAGAGAACATCTGCGCGGTGCTGGCGGTGATCGAGCAGGAGTCCGGTTACAAAGCGGACCCGGCGGTAGCGAATCTGCCGAACATTGCGCGCGGTGAGATCAAGCGTCGTGCGGGCGCACTGCATGTTCCCGGTTTCATGGTGGATGCAGCCATGAAGATTCGCTCGACCGATGGGCGCAGCTACGCAGACCGATTGGAGCAGGTTCGCACCGAGCGGGAGCTGAGTGGGCTCTACGAGGACCTGATCGGGCGCGTGCCATTGGGTGGGCGTCTGTTTGCCGGCCACAACCCGGTGCAAACCGGCGGACCGATGCAGGTCTCGATCCCGTTCGCCGAATCGATGGCGCGTGGCTATCCGTACCCGGTTCCCGGCACCATCCGCGACGAGGTGTTCACTCGCCGTGGCGGGCTGTATTTCGGCATTGCCCACCTATTGGGATACCCGACGCCGTACACCCGCAAGGTGCATCGCTTTGCCGACTACAACGCCGGTTGGTACGCCAGCCGTAATGCCGCCTTCCAGAATGCAGTCGCGGTGGCGAGCGGGAGGCCGCTGGCATTGGACGGAGACGTACTGACTCCAGGCGCATCGCTGGACCGGCCGGGCGAGACGGAGCAGGCGGTGCGATCACTTGGCCGCGAGCTCGCGATGGACGACGTCGACATCCGCACCGCACTGAAGCGCGCCGACCGCCTGGACTTCAATGACAGTCGATTGTTCACGCAGGTATTCACCCTTGCGGAACGCCGCGCCGGCACGACTCTACCGCGGGAGATGCTGCCCGGAATCAGGCTGGAAAGCCCGAAAATCAGTCGTGAGCTGACCACCGCCTGGTTCGCCGAGCGCGTCTACGACCGCTACCAGCGCTGCTTGGCACGCTGACCCGGCACGGGAACGCTGGGCAGGTGATCGAGCGAGTTTGCTTGACGATCGTGTCGGCAGTACGCAGCCTGCCCACATGGACATGATTCTTTTGCGCAATGCGCAGGTATTCGCCCCCGAACCGCTTGGCTTGCAGCATCTTCTGCTGGGCGGCGGCAGGGTCCTGTGGATGGGCGCACAACTGCCGCAGCTGGATGCGGCTCTGGGCATCGTTGATGTTGATCTGCAGGGCGCTCGGCTGATCCCGGGTTTCATCGATGCGCATGTACATATCACCGGCGGCGGTGGCGAGTCTGGATTCGCCAGTCGTGTGCCACCGGTCGGTATCAGCCGCTTCACGCGCTCGGGCGTCACCACCGTGATCGGTCTGCTTGGTACGGACGATGTGGCGCGCGGCCCTCGCGATCTGCTCGCAACCACGTATGCGTTGCGCGAGGAGGGCCTTAATGCGTGGGCCTATGCCGGTGGCTACCATCTGCCTGCCACCACGCTGACCGCAAGTGTGCGAAGCGATCTGGTGTTTATCGAGGCGCTGTTGGGCGTTGGCGAAGTGGCGATCAGCGACCATCGCTCCAGTCAGCCGACGCTGGACGAGCTGTTGCGGCTCGCCTCTGAGGCTCACGTGGCCGGCTTGATGACCGGCAAGGCCGGAATTCTGCATCTCCATCTGGGCGACGGCGAGCGCGGTCTGGATCTGGTGCGGCGCGCGCTCGACGAAAGTGAACTTCCTGCACGGGTGTTCAATCCGACCCACGTCAATCGTCGCAAGGGCCTGTTTGAAGAAGCGCTGGTGCTGGCCGACCGAGGCTGCACCATCGATATCACCGCGTTTCCGGTTGCCGAGGATGAGGACGCATGGAGCGCAGCAGACGCGTTGATGCGCTACTTCGCTCACGGCGCACCGCCTGAGCGCGTCACCATCAGCTCGGACGCCGGCGGCTGCCTGCCGTGCTTCGACAGTGAAGGCCGGGTCAGCCACATGGATGTCGGCGCGCCCGGCGCGCTGCTGCAGACGCTGGCCGAGCTGCTTGCGCGTGGCGTGGCGCTGGAGGACGCGTTGCCTGCGTTCACCAGCAATCCGGCACGTTTGCTGCGATTGGCTGGCAAAGGGCGGGTCGCCACCGGTGCGGACGCGGATCTGGTTGTCCTTGATGCTGAGCACTGCGTGCAGCACGTTATCGTCAACGGACGCCTGCATGTGCAGGATGGCCGATTGCTTCGTCAGGGCATGTTTGAAAAGCAGGAGTAGGCCGGTTAGTCGGGGTGATTCCCTCGCCAAGCACATTGCGGCGCCTCGGCGGCCGTGTTCACATGCAGGGTTCTGATGTCGAAGATGGTTGAGCGTCAATGAGTCCAAGCAAAATCGAGGATGGTGGTGAGCGCGGCTGGATCGTGCCTATCGGTGGGGCCGAGGAAAAAGAGCACGACGCACGGATCCTGTCGCGTTTCGTGACTCTGTGCGGTGGTGATCAGGCGGACATCGTGGTGATCCCAACCGCGAGCAAGTTGGCCGATACCGGCAGTCGCTACGAGGAGATCTTTTCTTCGCTCGGCGCAGGACGCGTGACGGCGATCGATTTCGATACCCGCCGTGACACCAATGAAGCCAGTAGGCTGGAGCGCATCTCCGAGGCTACCGGCATATTCTTTACTGGTGGCAACCAGCTCCGCATCTCGACGATGCTGGGCGGCACGCCGGTAGCGAAGTTGATCCGTCTGCAAAACGCCGCCGGTGTCCATGTCGGTGGCACCAGCGCGGGTGCAGGCATCCTCAGCGAGCACATGATTGCGTTCGGCAAGGAAGGCTCCTCTCCCACCGCGGGCAGTGTGCGTTTGGCGCCCGGGCTTGGGCTGACCAACCGGTTTGTGATCGATCAGCATTTCCGCCAGCGCGACCGACTCGGACGCTTGCTGGCAGCCTTGGCCTACAACCCCTTTGCGGTCGGCATCGGTCTGGACGAGGACACGGCGGCCTTCATTGGCCCGGACAACACACTGGAAGTGGAAGGCAGCGGATCGGTCACGGTGGTGGATGCCAGCGAGATGGAGTTCTCGTCGATGGACCAGGTCGGCGAGGATGAGCCGGTGTGTCTGCTGGGGCTGCGTGTACACATCCTCGTCGCGGGCACCACGTTCAACCTGCACACCCGACGGGCCTGCGCCGGTTCACTGAACGTGTCCAAGCGGAGCGGATGATCCATTTGCCGCAGCAACGGGACCGAGCGTAGGTAACAGAAAAAACTCAAACCACTCATTCAGGGGAATTTCGTAAATGCGGATCGTCGAACGTTCGGTGTTTGTTGGTCCATCGCTGTACGCGCATTTCCCCGTTATCCGCTTGTTGCTGGATCTGGGTGAGCTGGAGCACTGGCCGACCGCGCGGCTGGGCAGTGAGTTTGTCGATGGTCTTCTGGAAGCGCTGCCAGGGCTGGCCGAGCATGGCTGCTCTTACAGCACGCCGGGCGGATTCGTTCGGCGACTGCGCGAAGATGAAGGCACCTGGTTGGGCCACGTGCTGGAGCATGTAGCGATCGAGGTGCAGAACGTGGCCGGCGAAGAGGTCACCTTCGGCAAGACCCGCAGCACCGATGCGCCCGGCGTGTATCACGTGGTCTACGAGTACAGCCAGAAAGAGCAGGGGATCGCTGCCGGCGAGCTCGCGTTGCGTCTGCTGGTCTCCCTTCTGCCCGAGGCCTTGCGCCCGCCGCGCTTGCTGCCTGACGGCTGGGATTGGCCGGTTGAGCGCGACGAGTACATCCGTCAGACGCAGCGTCATGCGCTCGGCCCGTCCACCGAATCGCTGGTGCGCGCCGCCGACGAGCGCGGCATTCCCTGGCTGCGACTGAATGAGCAATCGCTGGTGCAGCTGGGACACGGCAAGTACCAGCAACGCATCCAAGCCACGGTCACCAGTAGCACGTCTCACATCGCGGTCGAGCTGGCCGGCGACAAAGAGGAAACCAACAAGATCCTTGCTTCGCTCGGCCTGCCGGTGCCGCGCCAGCAGCTGGTGCAGACCGAGGAGCAGGCAGTGCGCGCGGCGCGGCGCCTCGGCTTGCCTGTGGTGACCAAACCCTACAACGGCAATCACGGCCGAGGCATATCGATCCGCCTGTCGAGCGACGAGGAGATTGCGGCGGGCTTCCACATGGCGCAAGAGCATTCCCGCTCGGTGATTGTGGAGAACTTCCTGGAAGGCGACGACCATCGTTTGCTGGTCATCAATGGCGAATTGATTGCGGCGACGCGACGCACTCCCGGCCATGTGATCGGTGATGGTGAGCGCAGCATCGCCGAGTTGGTCGACATCGTGAATCAGGACCCGCGTCGCGGCATCGGGCACGAGAAAGTGCTGACCCGGCTTGAGCTCGATGCGCAGGCAGTGATGATGATGGAGCGTCTTGGCTACAACGAGGCCACCATTCCTGCTGCCGATGAAGTGGTGTATCTGCGCTCCACCGCGAACCTGTCGACCGGCGGCACCGCCACAGATGTGACCGACATCATCCATCCCGACAACCGGGATATGGCGACGCGTGCGGTGCGAGCAATCGGCCTGGATGTTGGCGGCGTCGATTTTCTGACCACCAACATCGCCGAGAGCTACAAGAAGATCGGTGGCGGTATCTGCGAGATCAATGCAGCCCCCGGCTTCCGGATGCACGTGTTTCCCAGCGAAGGCACCTCGCGCGACGCGGCCGGGCCAGTGATCGACATGCTGTTTCCGCCCGGCGCACCGGCGCGGGTACCGATCGCCGCCATCACCGGCACCAACGGCAAGACCACGACTGCGCGCATGCTGGCCCACATCACCAAAATGGGCGGCTTTACCCCGGGCTTGACCACCACAGACGGCGTCTACATCGATGGCCATCGCACCGTGGAAGGCGACATGACCGGCCCGGTGTCAGCGCGCATGGTGTTGTCCGATCCGCAGATCGATATCGCGATTCTTGAAACCGCCCGCGGCGGGCTGCTCCGAGCTGGCATGGGCGTGCGTCGTGTGCATGTTGGCGCGGTACTCAACGTGCAGCCGGACCATCTTGGGCTGAAGGGCATCGATACCCTTGAGCAGTTGGCCGAGGTCAAGCGCATCGTCGCCGAGGTCGCGGAAGATTGCGCGGTGCTCAACGCGGACGATCCGAACGTACTCAAGATGTCGGGCTATACCGACGCCAAGACCATCTGCTACGTGACCATGAACCCTTCCCATGCACTGGTGCGCGAGCACATCCGCGCCGGTGGCCGCGCCTGCGCGCTGGAGGAGGGCGTCAACGGCCAGATGATCACCTTGTACGACAAGGGCAGTCATATTCCGCTGCTGTGGACACACCTGATCCCGGCCACCATGGAAGGTCGCGCGCTGCACAACGTCAACAATGCGATGTTCGCCGCGGCGATGGCGTTCTCGCTGGGCCTCAAGCTCGATGACATCCGTCATGGGCTGCGCACCTTCGACACCACGTTCTTCCAGGCACCCGGTCGCATGAACGTGTTCAACGAGCATCCGTTCAAGGTGCTGTTCGACTACGGGCACAACGCACCGGCGGTGTCGGTGATGGCCGATCTGGCCCAGCGACTGGATGTGGTCGGTCGCCGGATCGTCGTGCTGGCAGGACCAGGCGATCGCCGCGACGAGGACCTGTGTGCGATTGCGGAAGCAGTCGCCAACCGTTTTGATCACTACATCTGCCGACGCGATGACAGTCTGCGCGGGCGCGATGGCGACGAGGTCCCGCGCATCATGGCGAAGGCATTGATCGCCGCCGGCGTCGACAAGGACGCTATCTCCATTATCCCCGACGAGTTCACCGCCATCGACGCGGCCTTGAACATGGCCGGACCAGGCGATCTGTTGCTGGTGTTTGCCGACGCGCTGGTGCGCTCGTGGAAGCAGATCATCAAGTTCCGCCCGGAAGGTGCTTCCGAACCGCGCGAGATCGTGGCACCGCGGGTCGTGCAGCAGCCGGTGCTCGAAGTGGAGTTCGATGAGGCCAGCTTCGCCGATATCGGTGGCTTGGAGCGCGACGGCCGCGGGATATTTGTGTCACGTGAGTCCGATGACTGACCGGGTCCGCTGCCATGCTTCCGTTTGAGGATTCGCGCCGGCTTACCGGCGCCAATGTGTATTTCGACGTTGCCGGTGCAGCGCTGGAAACGCACGGGCTTGCCGTGGATTCGCCCTTGCTGGCGGCGTGGCAAGCCAACATCACCCGTGCTCGTGCGGCGCTGGGTTGGACTGAGGTCGCACTGCTGGCGCGACCACACGCGAGCGGTGCATCGCTCGCATTCGCCGCCCCGGTCGATCAGCTGTATTGCGCCACCGAGGTCAACGAGTGGGCCTTGGCCGCCGCCATGGATGCGCCTGTTGCGGGCGCGGAAGCGTGGGAGGTGATGCATGCCCCCGGCCATGCGTCCATCCACGATGAGGCGTCGGCCATGCACACGCTGACGGCTGTCGCAGCCGACGAGCGCAAGCCGGCTCTGATCGCCCTGCTGAGCGCGGCTCGCGACTACGAGGTGATGGTGCTGGCCGATGACGATCTGGTCTCGGTTGGCAGCGGATGTGGCAGCCGTACTTGGCCGCTGGAGAGCCTGCCAACACCGGATGAAGTGCCTTGGGCATCGCTGCACGACATCCCGATCGCTCTGGTGACCGGCTCCAACGGCAAGACCACCACGGTGCGACTGCTGGCGGCAATGGCGCGCGCGAATGGTTGGCGCAGCGGACACAGTTGTACCGATGGTTTGTTCATCGGCGATCGCGTCCTCGACAGTGGCGACTACTCCGGTCCGTCCGGCGCGCGCAGCGTGTTGCGTGAGACCGGAATAGACGTGGCGGTTCTGGAAACCGCGCGCGGTGGCTTGCTGCGCCGGGGGATCGCCGTGGCGCGCGCTGATGTCGCCGTGGTGACCAATGTCAGCGTGGATCATTTTGGCGAGTACGGCATCCACAGCCTGGAGGATCTGGGGCGTGTGAAGCTGAGCGTGGCGCGCACCCTTGGCGACAGTCGGCCGCTGGTGCTCAACGCGGATGACGCGTTGCTGGTCGGTGCCGCAGCGGAACTGGTGTGTCCCATTCGCTGGTTTGCACTCGACAATCAGCACCCCGTGCTGAGCGCTCATCGGGCGCGCGGCGGGGTGACCTGCGGCGTGCAGGACGGCCATCTGCTGCTGCAGCATGGTTCACACCAGCACGACTTGGGGAGGGTGGCGGACATGCCACTCAGCTTCGCCGGCAGCGCACCCTACAACGTCGCGAATGCCGCCGCCGCCGCGCTGGCAGCGGATGCGCTAGGCATTCCTTCCTCCACCATCTCCAGCGTGCTTGCCGAGTTCGGCAGTGCCCGCGACGACAACCCCGGTCGGCTGCAGCACTGGGTGTTCGGTGGCTTGCAGGTATTCGTCGACTACGCGCACAACCCGGACGGTCTGCGCGGCTTGCTGCGAGTTGCGACGCGGGATCGCGCGGACGGCCGGCTGGGCCTGCTGCTGGGGCAGGCGGGCAACCGCGAGGATGCCGATGTGCGCAAGCTGGCCGCAGTCGCGGCTGAGTTTGCGCCGAGCGTTGTATTGCTGAAGGACATTGACGGCTATATGCGCGGTCGCGGACAGGCCGAGATCGCAGTGGTCCTGCGTGACGGTTTGTTGCAGGCCGGCGTTGATCCCGCCGCCGTTATCGAATGCCTCGACGAAGCCGCCGCCGCGCGGCAGCTGCTGGAATGGGGCAGGGATGGTGATCTGGTCGTGTTGCCACTGCACGGAGTGGTGGCGCGGGATCAAACTGTCGCGTTGCTGGCTCAATTGCGTGACGCGAACTGGAAGCCTGGTAAGCCGCTGGCTGGCTGATCGCTCACCGCGTCAGTCGTTCAGGTCAGCGCGTTAACTCACCGCGTCAGGTCCGCGGTGCAAACGAGATCAGTGCGATGGCGGCAATCGCCAACACAATCGCCGCGCGGTTCCATCGACTCGTCTTCTCCCCGAACACCGCGACTCCTACCAGCGTGCCCAGCACCACCACGCCGATGTTCATCGCCGCGAAGACCACCGCAGGGCTGTCGGGCAATGCCTGGTGAGCGCGCACGTAGAACACGATGTTGCCGAAGTTGAGCAGCCCCAACAGCACGCCCGCAGCGAGGCTGGCCAGTTCAAACCGGCTGTCCCCGCGTACGTGGCGGACAAGCTGCCACCCAAACATCAGCACGAACGCGAGCAAAAACGCGACCTGCAGTGACGCCATCGACGGTGTACCCGACTGGGCGACCATTTTCAGCAGCACATCGACACAGGCAAATCCGACCCACACCGTAAGCAGCGGCAGCCAATCCGGGCTGCGGTCACTGCCGGCAGAGGGGCGCGCGACGATTCCGGCCACGGCCACAACGCCCAGCCCGAGACCGATCAGCTTGGTGCTGTTGGCGTGTTCCCCGAACACGGTGAAAGCGGCTACCAGCGACAGCAGCAGCGACAAGCGTTGTGCGACGTCGGTACGCACGATCCCGGCGCGCCGCACGGCATTGGCGAGCACCAGGAACAGCGACGGAAGCAGCACGCCCAATCCCAGCAATACCCACCAGTGACCGCCACCGCCGCGCAGGCTAGCCAGATCAGGCCGCAGCAGCAGCGCACACAGGATGGCGGCGACGAGGTAGTTCCACGTCACCATCTGGGCTACATCAAGTCGTCCGCGCGGAGCGAGCTTCAGCAACACGGAGACCAGCACACTGCACAGGGCGCTGAGCACGATCAGATGCACGCGCTCAGCCCCAAGTCTGAAAAGTAGGGATGTTCATCCGCGCCATTGTCCCGGGCGGCGGTGGCTGCCGCCAGCCTGTGTGAGGATCCGCAAACAGCTCCTCAGAGGTCACGGCTGTTATTCGCGCCAACCTGCGCGACAATATGCAGTCGAACCGTAGCTATGTTCCGTCGCGGCTGTGCCTCCCTCGCCGCACTGACACCCTCAACCTCATACCTTCCTTATCAGGAGCTGGACATGTTCAGCCATTTGCCGCTCTACGCGGGCGATCCGATCCTTTCGCTGCAGCAGGCGTATCTCGCCGAACCGCGTACAGACAAGGTCAATCTGGGCATTGGTGCCTACCAGGACGCAACCGGCGCGATTCCGACCCTGCGCTCGGTTGCGGCCGTTCGCCCGGCGCTCGCCGCTGACACCAGCGCGACCCCGTATCAGCCCATCGCCGGATCGAAAGCCTACCGTGACGCGGTCACTGAGCTGGTGCTGGGCAGCGATCGCTACAACAAGGTGGCCGACCGCGCCGTGGCGATCCAGTCGCTGGGTGGCTCCGGTGCGCTGCGTGTTGGCTGCGACATGCTCAAGCGCTACTTCCCCGACTCCGAAGTGTTCATCAGCGCGCCGTCGTGGCCGAATCATCAGGCCATATTCGAGGCAGGCGGGTTCAAGGTCGGCAGCTATCGGTATTTCGATGCCGTCACCAACGGTGTGGACTTCGACGGCATGCTCGCCGACCTGCAGAAGATGCCGGCGCGCAGCATCGTCATCCTGCACCCGGCCTGTCACAACCCTACCGGCGCTGACCTGACCCGCGAGCAGTGGGACGCCGTGGTCAAGGTGGTTGCCGAGCGCGGTCTGCTGCCGTTCCTCGACATGGCGTATCAGGGTTTTGCTGAGAGCATCGAAGCCGACGGCTACGCGGTGCATGCGATGGTTGATGCCGGCGTGCCGCTGCTGTTGAGCGTGTCGTTCTCCAAGACCTTCTCGCTTTATGGCGAGCGTTGTGGCTCGCTGGTGGCGGTGTGCAGCGACGCCGACGAAGGCCGCCGCGTGCTCAGCCAGATGGAAATGGCGATCCGCGCCAACTACTCCAGCCCGCCGACCTTTGGCGGACAGATCGTCACGCGCGTGCTCGCCGATCCGTCGCTGCGTCAGGACTGGATGGACGAAGTCGGTGAGATGCGGACCCGCATGGTGCAGATGCGCCAGCGCCTGCTCGCCGGCATGAAGGCGTGCGCGCCGTCACTGGATGTCGGTTATCTGGTCACCCAGCGCGGCATGTTCAGCTACACCGGGCTGAGTGCCGCTCAGGTCGAGCGTTTGCGCGTCGAACACGGTATCTATGCGGTTGGTTCCGGGCGTATCTGCGTTGCCGGCTTGCGCGATGAGAACGTTGATCGCGTCGCCGCAGCCTTTGCGCAAGTCATGCAGGACGGTCACGGGGAAAGCTGATGGGAAAGCCGCGCGGACAACTCAAGCTCGAAGGTTTCAACCACCTGACCAAGTCGTTGAGCTTCAATATCTACGACATTTCCTACGCCGTCTCCGAGAGCCAGCGCCAGCGCTACATCGAGTACATCGATGAAGAGTACGACGCCGACCGGCTGACCGAGATCCTGCTGAAGGTGGCCGAGATCATCGGCGGCACGGTGCTGGATGTTGCCCGACAGGACTACGACCCGCAGGGCGCATCGGTGACAATCCTGATGTCGGACCGTCCTGCCGCCGTGATTTCGCCTGAGGGCACCAGCACGGTGGCACACATGGACAAGAGCCACATCACCGTCCATACCTACCCCGAGATGCATCCCGACAACGGCATTGCGACCTTCCGGGTGGACATCGATGTCGCCACGTGCGGACTGATCTCACCGCTGGAGGCACTGGACTTCCTGATCAAGCAGTTCGACTCGGACGTGGTGATCTGCGACTACCGGGTGCGCGGGTTCACCCGCAACGCCAAAGGCAAGAAGCACTTCATCGACCACAAGGTCAACTCGATCCAGGAATCGATTCACAAGCGGCTGCTGGACAAGTACGAGTGTCGCGACGTGAACGTCTACCAGGAAAACATCTTCCATACCAAGATGCACCTGAAGAACTTCAATCTGGACGATTACCTTTTCAGCGAGATGGCGCAGCAGTTGTCGTTCCGCGACCGGATGCGGATTGAACACCTCATCCGCAAGGAGATCATCGAGCTGTATCAGGGTTCGATGATCGACTAGCAACGTATGGCCGCACGCGCGGCCATACCCAGGCTGCTATGGGCTCAATTCCACGGACAGCGCAGAAACCGCACCGGCTGACCACTGTCGGGTGGCGGCTGCAGCTGCACCCGCGAGTAGCGCAGGTCATCGTACGGAGCCAGTACCTTGCAGATCCCGTCGATCTGCTCGTCGCTCGCACCGGCATGAACCAGCGCGACCAGCGTGGAGCGGGTCGCCCAGAGTGCGCGGTCGATGCCAGGCAAGGCAGCAACGGCGATCGCGATGTCGCGGCGTTGCTCTTCCTCGGTCGCGGCAATGGGCGCCAGCATTTTCTCGCCCACGTCCGCCGGCTTCGATGCGGGAGTTGACGATGCGGCGGTGGGTGCCTTGGTGGTGCCTGCCGTGTCACGTGCCGGCTCAAAAACCGTCGTCGGAATCAACAGAGACGCCGCAAGCCCGACCAGCAGGGCTCCCAGCCATGCGACACCGGATGCCCGGATCGTACGGCGACGCGCACGTGCAGTTACATCGCTATGCAGACTGGGTGGAAGCAACGGGCTGACCAATGGCCACAAGGTGCCGCCGTCAATGAGTTCGATGTTCTCGGGATGCTTGCGTGCCTCGCCCCGGATGCGGCCGAGTGTCGCGATAATGCCGCCACTGGCATTGCTGTCGCGGACGGCCGCAGACATCTGACGGACCATCTTCGCGTCGACCCGGTATTCCACACCCTGCTTGAAGCTGAGCAGCCACGTCTGGTCGCCGCGGTTCAGCAGCAGGTCGGCTTTCTGGGCCTGATCCACGTCCGGCGAAAGTCGACTGGCGGTGAATCCTTGTCCTTCCAGCGCATCGATGATGAAACGTGACGATTCCCGCCAGCGCATTGCAGCAAGCGCGCTGAGGCCGAACGATCTGACCACCCTGCGATGTTGAACCAGCCAAACCCACGCGCTGCCCGCGCCACCCAGCACAAGGGCAATCAGCACGGCAGTGGTCATCGGTGAACCAATCAACATTACAGACTCGTCGTACGGGGGAATCCCGGATTTGAGGTTAGTACTGAATATACGCGGTGGCCCATTCCCTCAGCTGAACCTTTTATCCAGCACCCGACGCAGCTCCGCTTCTATCGGAGATTTCATCGCTGCAAACAGGAAGCCAAGCGTAGCGGTGACGTGCAGCTGCGCCGGTTTCAGGGCGATTTGCCCTGCGATCCCACTGCGGTCGAAGTGCAGGATGTCGTGGTCCCAGCGCGACACAACGCCGAATCGGCTGGTCAGTTTTTCGGCAATTTCCTGGACCGCTTCGCGGGCTTGCGCCGGAGCCATGGTGTGGGGGTGGTGAATGTCGATGTCGGGCATTCGGATCTCCTCGATAGGTACTCAGTGTATGGGCGGAAATGCAGGGCTCAAGCTGATTCAGCGGGAAAGCACTCCGGCCGCACGTTTGGGCTGTCCCATGGTAAATTTTGCCCGAGTGAATACCCTACGACTGCGATTCCCCAATGGTGAAAGTGACGACCTGGTACTTGGACCGGGCGTCCATGCTGTGGGTCAGGGTCCGGATGGTCGACCATGTTTGGTTGATCGACCGCAGGATGCGCGTCTGCAGCTTTCGGTCGATCGCCGCGGCATCTGGCTTCAGCTGCGTGAGCAGTCGCACAGTCTGCACGTGAATGGTCGCCCGGTTCGGCGGATGGCGATGTTACGGGCTGGCGACGCGCTGCACATGGATGGCGTTGACCTGCTGCTGGTTGGGACCCGGCCGCAACCGGTGGCAACCGGCTCCGCGGGTCCACTAAAACGGCACGTTGTGCTGCGTGCACTCGGTGGACCCAACCATGGACGTTGTTTCGACCTCGACCGCTCGTGCACCATCGGAAGCGCAGTGGGCGTGCAGGTCTGTCTCGCCGAGCCTGGTATCGCCCCTCGCCACTCGCGCTTGGAGCCGCAGGCTGGCGGGGTCGCGCTGCATCCGATCGACGCGGTCGACGGGGTAGAGGTCAACGGACACCGGGTAGTCGAAGGGTTGTTGATGCCCGGCGACCAAGTCGTGTTCGGGGCCAATCACCGCTTCGTGCTGGAAGCGCCGCAAATGGTCACCTTCCCGGCAATGCCGAGTGCTGAATTAAGCCCGGCCGTGGAAGAGTTCGAACCTGTGGCGCCGGTCCCGCGTTCGCCCCTGATGGTGTCATTACGACGTATGCCATGGCTGCTGCTGGCCGCGCTCCTGCTTGCCGGCGCACTGGCGCTGTTGCTGCTTTACGGCGCCCGTTAGCTCGCTCTGACCTCACAGCCTTTACATCGTGCTGCACTGCGGCATACCTTGGGACTCACGCCATCCCGGAGCGCGTCCATGTCCCGTCCGTACAACTTCAGCGCAGGCCCCGCGACCCTGCCCGAAGTCGTTCTGCAACAAGCCCGCGAAGAATTTCTGGATTGGCACGGTGCCGGAGCATCGGTACTGGAATTGAGCCATCGCGGTCCTGAATTCATGCAGGTCGCCGAGCGTGCCGAGTCCGACCTGCGCAAACTCCTCTTGGTTCCCGATGACTATGCGGTGTTGTTCCTGCAGGGCGGGGCGACCACCCAGCAGGCACTGATCCCGCTGAACTTCGCCGCGGCTGGTCAAGCCGCTGACTACGTGCTGACGGGACACTGGGGAGCGACTGCGATCAAGCAGGCGCAATCCAACGTGGATGCGCGCATCGCCGCGGATACCGCCGACGGTGGTTACCGCGACCTGCCGCCGCGCGCGGAGTGGGAGCTTTCGGCGGATGCTGCGTACGTGCACTACACCGCCAACGAGACCATCCACGGTGTCGAGTTCGACCATATTCCGGACGTGGGCAACGTGCCGTTGATTGGCGATTTCAGTTCCAGCATTGCCTCCGGCCCGCTGGATGTGTCGCGCTTCGGAATGATCTATGCCGGGGCGCAGAAGAACCTGGGACCGGTCGGACTGACGGTGGTGATCGTTCGCCACGACCTGCTTGAGCGCAAAGGGCAGCCGCGCGCCCCGATCCTCAACTATGCAGCTCATGAGCGAGCCAATTCGATGCTCAACACGCCGCCGACGTTCAACTGGTATCTGGCTGGGTTGGTGTTCCAGTGGATGTTGGAGGAAGGCGGGGTGGAGGAGTTTGCGCGTCGCAATGCGCGCAAGTCGGAGCTGCTGTACGCGGCGATCGACGAGTCGGCTGGTTTCTATCGCAATGGCGTGGCGCGGGACGCGCGGTCACGGATGAACGTGATTTTCTCGCTGTACGACGACTCACTCGATAAGCGGTTCCTTGCTGAAGCTCACCAAGCCGGACTGATATCGCTGAAGGGACATCGGGTACTGGGCGGTATGCGCGCATCGATCTACAACGCAATGCCTGTCGCTGGCGCGCAGGCGCTGGCTGACTTCATGGCTGACTTCCAGAAGAGAAACGGTTGATGGCCGTTAAGGGGAAGGTGGCCAAGGTCGTGAAAGTCACGAAAACTGCGAAGCCACCCAAGGGTAAAAAGCCAGCGGCTGAGAGCGCGAACAAGACCACAACCCGGCACGTGGTGCCGAAAAAGCCGCCTGCCCCGAAGCTTGCCGAGTTGCGTGAGCGCGTCGATGGGATCGACCGAAGCATCCAGGAGCTGATCGCCGAACGCGCGCGCTTCGCCAGCCAGATCGGCAAGGCCAAGGGACCGCTCGCCGCGGCGATCGATTACTACCGGCCGGAGCGCGAGGCGCAGGTGCTTCGCCGGGTCGTGGATCGCAACGACGGCCCGCTGGAAGGCGAAGTACTGGTGCGCGTATTCCGCGAGATCATGTCGGCCTGTCTGGCTCAGCAGGAGCCGCTGAAGATCGGCTACCTCGGACCGGAAGGCACCCATTCCCAGCAGGCGGCATACAAGCATTTCGGGCACTCCATTCTTGGCCTGCCGCTGGGCAGCATCGAGGAGGTGTTCGGCGAGGTGGAGTCGGGCAATGCGGACTTCGGGGTGGTGCCGGTGGAAAACTCCACCCAGGGCACCATCCAGTCGACCCTCGACACATTCTTGGGCAGCGACGTAAAAATCTGCGGTGAAGTCGAGCTACGCGTACACCAGCATCTGCTGTCGCGCAGCGGCCGATTCGAAGACATCGAACGGGTGTACTCGCACCCGCAGTCGTTTGCCCAGTGCAAAGCGTGGTTGCGTCAGCACCTGCCTGATGCGGAGAAGATCCCGCTGGCGAGCAATGCCGAGGCGGCCCGCCGCGCGCGCAACGCCGACGACGCTGCAGCGATTGCAGGCCTGAGTGCCGCCCATGTCTACGGACTGAAGTCGGTTGCGGGTCCAATCGAGGACCGTCCGGATAACACGACCCGCTTCCTGATTCTTGGCCGCGAGTTGTTCCCTGCATCCGGCAACGACCGTACGTCCCTGCTGATCTTCATCAAGGACCAGCCCGGTGCGCTGTTCCAGGTGCTGGCACCCTTTGCACGGCACGGTCTGAGCATGAACCGGATCGAATCCCGGCCCGGTCATGGCGGGCGCTGGCAGTACGCATTCTTCGTCGATGTTGGCGGCCATATCGAGGAGGAAGCAATGCGTCTCGCGCTCGCCGAAGTGGATGAATTCGTTCAGCAGGTTCGGGTGCTGGGCTCATACCCGGTCGCGATCGTATGAGCGAAGCGGCGCCGAAGCACTGGCTGGCAGGCAAGGGACAAGCCTTGCGCGGCACCTTGCGGGTACCGGGTGACAAGTCCGTCTCACATCGCGCGGTGATGTTGGGTTCGCTGGCGGAGGGCACCACCGAGATCCATGGCTTTCTGGAGGGCGAGGACACGCGTGCAACGGCACGCATCTTCGGCCAGTTGGGCGTGCGCATTGAAACCCCGGCGCCTACCGTCTGCATCGTGCATGGGGTCGGTCTGCATGGCCTGCGTGGCACCGATGCCGCGCTGGATTGCGGCAACGCCGGCACCGGCATGCGGCTGATGGCCGGTGTGCTGGCGGGACAGGCGTTCGACAGCGTCTTGGTTGGCGATGTGTCGCTGTCGAAACGGCCGATGCGCCGGGTTACCGATCCGCTCACCGAGATGGGCGCGCGGATTGATACCGGCGCTGGCGGTACGCCGCCGCTGCGACTGCATGCAAGCAATGGGCTGCGCGGAATCGACTACCAATTGCCGGTTGCCAGTGCCCAGGTGAAGTCGGCAGTACTGCTTGCAGGCCTTTATGCCGATGGCGAAACCGTGGTTCGTGAGCCACATCCGACGCGTGATTACACCGAGCGCATGCTTGCTACGTTCGGCTGGCCAATCGACGCCGGTCCGGGTTTTGCCCGTCTCACTGGTGGCCACCGTCTGCACGCGACCCGGGTGGATGTGCCTGCGGACTTCTCCTCGGCCGCGTTCTTTATTGTCGCGGCCACGCTGATTCCGGGATCCGAGCTGCGACTACTCGCCGTCGGCATGAATCCCCGGCGCACCGGTCTTCTGGAGGCCTTGCGCCTGATGGGCGCGGACATCACCGAAGAAAATCGACGTGATGAGGGTAGCGAGCCGGTCGCGGACCTGATCGTCCGGCACGCGGTATTGCACGGTATCGAGGTGCCGGCGGCAATCGTGCCGGACATGATCGACGAGTTCCCGGCACTGTTCATTGCCGCCGCGTGTGCCAACGGCCGCACCGGGGTCCGTAATGCCGCCGAGCTGCGGGTCAAGGAGTCCGACCGCATCGCCACCATGGCGGCCGGCTTGCGCGCGCTGGGAGTTGTCATCGATGAAACCCCGGATGGGGCGATCATCGAAGGCGGGCGTCTGGGCGGCGGCAGCGTCGACAGCCACGATGACCATCGCATTGCGATGAGTTTCGCGGTGGCCGCACAGGTGGCTGATGGAGAGGTGCGGATCAACGACATCGCTACCGTCGCTACCTCGTTCCCGGGGTTTGTCGAGTTGGCCACGGGTGTCGGCATGACGGTGATTCCAATTGCGGACACGGTGCTGCGATAGCGCCACACTAAGCACAATCGCGCTGGCTACACGTCGCGCTATGCTCCGGCGATGCTGAGTTTCACTCCCGTCGCCCTCGCGAGTCTTGCCTGGCTTGGACTGATGTTTGGCGCGGCGCTGTATGCCGAGCGCCGTCCAGCACTTTTCGCACGCCACTGGCGGCACGTCTACGCGCTGTCGCTGGCCGTGCATTGCACGTCGTGGACCTTCTACGGCACGGTCACCCAAGCTGCGCGGTACGGCTGGGCGCTGCCGCCGACCGTCCTCGGTGCGATCCTGCTGTACGCGCTGGCCGTTGGTTTCATGGTCAAGCTGGTGCGGCTCGCGCGCGAGACCAACGCGACCTCGATCGCCGACCTGATTGCGACCCGACTCGGCAAGGATGCGTGGCTCGCGGCGACGGTCACCCTGGTCGCCGCACTGGGTCTGATCCCGTATATCGCACTGCAATTGAAGGCTGTCGCGATGAGCTTCGCGATGCTGACCACGCGCGATATCGGACTGACGACGCCGGCGTGGCAGGACAGCGCGCTATATGTCGCACTGGCGATGGCGGTGTTCGCGATGCTGTTCGGCACCCGGCGTGCCAGCGCGACCGAGCACAACCGCGGGCTGGTACTGGCGATGGCCTTTGAGTCGGTGTTCAAGCTCGCCGCCATGCTCGCTATTGGCGCATTCGTCTGGCTTGGACTGGACGCACACGCGGGACAGCCGCTGCAGCTGCCGAATGGGCGGGTGCCGAGCATCCCGATGGAGCCGTCCGCCGGCTTCATGCCGCTCGTCCTGCTGGGTGCGCTGGCGATGTTCATCATGCCGCACCAGTTCCATATCGGCGTGGTCGAGTGTCGCGACGAGAACGATGTCCGCACCGCCCGCTGGCAGTTTCCGCTGTACTTGCTGCTGATCGCGCTGCCGGTGTTGCCGCTGGCCACGGCAGGCACCGCGTTGCTGGGCGATAGCGTGCCGTCCGACCTGTACGTGCTTGCGTTGCCGTTGTCGCAGGGCCACGAGGGGCTGGCGCTGTTCGCGTTTCTGGGTGGACTCAGCGCGGCGACCGGGATGGTGGTGGTGAGCACACTGACGCTGGGGCTGATGATCGGCAACCACTGGTTTGCGCCGGGTCTTCTGCGCTGGGCGTGGTCGCGCAATGACGGCAGCGATCTGCGTGGCAGCGTCTTGATGCTCCGCCGCAGCTGCATCGTAGTGATCATGCTGCTGGCTTGGGGCTACAGCCGACTGGTGGGTGGCAACGAGGCGCTGGCTGACGTCGGGGCGGTGTCGTTCTCGGCGCTGGCGACACTCGCGCCGGCACTCGCGTTCGCCGTCTGGCGCCCGCAGACGCCGCCGCGTGCGGCAGTGATCGGTATCGCCGTCGGCTTTGCGGTATGGGCTTGGGTGCTGTTGTTGCCGATGGTGTTCGAGGTGGGCGGCTATCAGCCCGGCTGGCTGCAGTCCGGACCGCTGGGGGTGCGCATGCTCTCACCGGATGGCTTGTTCGGCTTGTCCAGCTGGAGCCGACTGGGACGCGCTGTCGGGGCGAGCCTCTTTCTGGGCACGCTGGCAACGGTGCTCGGCTGGACATGGCGTCGCGATGCGCCGCGGCGCAGCTACCGTGGTCTGGACGCGCAGAGCCTGCGTGACGCGAGCCTGCGTTTCCTGCCGCGTGAACGGGTACAGCAGTTGTTGGAGCACGCGTCGACCACCGGCCCCGTGCCAGTGGCGGTGGAGTCAGGGGTCGAGCGCGAGCTGGCAGCCGTCCTCGGTTCAGCGTCGGCGCGCGTGCTGCTGGACGCCGCGCGCCGGGACAGCGGGCGCGGGTTGGATACGGTCGCCGCGATCGTCGGCGAGGCGTCGGCGGACCTGCGCTTCAACCAGCGCGTGCTGGAGGCTGCGTTGCACAACATGAGCCAGGGCATCAGCGTGGTCGATGCCCAGTTGCGGTTGGTGGCTTGGAACCGGCGCTATGCCGAACTGTTCCAATTTCCGTCCGAGCTGCTTCAGGTTGGTCGCCCGATCGTCGACTTGTCGCGCTGGGCGATGATGCAGGGCACGCTGCCCAAGGCCGGTCTTGAGCGCGCCTTGGAGCGACGATTGGCATTTATGCGAGCGGGCTCAGCGCACCTGACCGAGCGCATCCAGGACGACGGCAGCATTCTGGAGATCCGTGGCAATCCGATGCCTGGCGGTGGCTTCGTGGCGACCTTTACCGACGTTACCGACTTCCGCCGCGCCGAGGCTGCCCTGTTGCAGTCCAACGAAACCCTGGAACAACGCGTTACCGAGCGTACCGAAGACCTGCAGATCGCGACTCGCGACGCGGAGCGTGCCAATGACGCCAAGAGCCGCTTCCTGGCCGCGATCGGGCACGACCTGATGCAGCCTCTGCATGCCGCGCAACTGTTTACCGATGCCATGTCGGCCCAGCTCGCCAACGAGTCCCAGCGCGGGATGCTGGCCCAGATCGGTGGAGCGCTGGACTCTACCAGCGACCTGTTGACCGGCCTTTTAGAGATGTCGCGACTGGAGGCTGGTGGGCTGGTGACCGAGCCGCGTGACTTTGCACTGGCCGAGGTGCTTGAGCCGCTGGCGTCGGAGTTCAGTGCGATTGCCGCAGCTCGCGGACTGGCATTCCGATTCGTGTCCACCGACGTTTGGGTGCACAGCGATCCACAACTGCTCCGGCGCGCGTTGCAGAACTTCCTTGCCAACTCGGTTCGCTACACCGTCAGTGGACGTGTGTTGCTGGGCGTTCGCCGTCGCGCGGACGGTGTGCGGATCGAGGTGTACGACACCGGGTCGGGGATCGAGCCGTCGATGCAGCAAGCGATTTTTGAGGAGTTCCGCCGTGGCATCGATGCGCCGGGGCAGGGACTTGGGCTCGGTTTGTCTATCGCGGATCGCATCGCGAAGTTGCTCGACGCACCGCTGACGCTGCGCAGCGTGCCGGGCAGAGGCACCGTGTTCGCCATGCAGATAACCCGGGTGCCGGCGCGATTACCTGCGGCGGCCAACGTTCAGCGTGGACTGTCGGGATTGCCGGTGTTGCTGGTCGACAACGATCCGCAGGCACTCGCCGCACTCGCTGCCATCCTGCGCAGCTGGGGTTGCGAGGTTATGCAAGCGACTGATCGGGAGGGCGCGCTACGGCATGTCGCACGCACCCCGGCCGCGCTGTGGTTGTTTGACTACCATCTGGATGACGGCGATACCGGCGTTGCTTTAGCCGAGGCTCTGGCTGAGCAACATGGCGCACGGCCGACACTCATCCTCAGCGCCGATACGGGGCACGTCGTTCGGCGCGCGGTGCTCGACGCAGGCCACTCGTTGCTGTCCAAGCCGCTGAAGCCACTGGCGTTGAAGTCGGTGCTGGACCGGATGCTGGCGGCCAGTGCGCTGCAGGGTGCCGCGATCGCTCCGGATGATAGCGAGGGCTGAGCGACGCTGAACTCAGTCGTCCACCAGACGCGCGGGGTCGGTCAGCTCCAAACTGCGCAGGATCACGCCGGCCTGGGTTCGGTTGCGGACCGCCAATCGCTCGAAGATCGCCGAAAGGTGCGCCTTCACCGTTCGCTCCTGCACGCCCAATCGGTCGGCGATCTGTTTGTTCAACAACCCCTCTGCGACAAAGCTGAGGACCCGGAATTGCTGCGGCGACAGGCTTGCAAGGCGGGCCGCGAGATCCGCATCCGTTGACGAGCTGCGGGTGTGTGAGACCGATGCGCGCAGCGCAGGTGGCAGCCACTGTTCGCACGCGAGTACCGCACGAATGGCATCGCGCAGCTCATCCAGACCGGAGCTTTTTGGCAGGTAGCCTGCCGCGCCGTGGTCCAGCGCCCGCCTGATAACCCGAGGATCGTCATTGGCCGACACTACGACCACCGCGACGCCGGGATACTGCGCGCGGATCGCGGCCAGTCCCGCCAGCCCATGGTTGCCGGGCATGTGCAGATCCAGCAGGACCAGATCGATGTCCGGTTCCGCCTCCAGCAACGCCAGGACGGTGGGCAATGAATCGGCTTCGTGCACCTGTAAATCGGCGACGGCGTCGGCGGCCGCACCGCGCAAGGCGGCCCGGAAGAGGGGGTGGTCGTCGGCAATGAGGAGGGAGGGCATCCTGGCCAGACTAGCAAGTGCGCTGACTCGGGGTGTCGTACGAAAGTACGATGAGCAGATGGCTTGCACCTTGCTAAGGTCGGCGAATGAAGAATTCGATGCTTGCCGTTGCCTTGTCCACAGCCCTGCTCGTTGCCGCTGGCTGCGCCATCACCCCGAATTCCGGAGACCGCGTCATGGATCCGTCCACGTTCGGCCCAGTCAGTGTTAGTGAGCACCGCGGTGGCGACGACCTGCTAACGGGCGGCCTTGGATTGGACGGCCTGCGCGCGATGACGGCACCGGCGTTTTCAGACCCGGACAACCCCACAGCGGTCGAGGTTCGCCGCCGCGCGATCTGGAGCAACTGGCGAGGCATCGCCGATCTGGCACCGGGCGGCGGCTATGGTGAGGTGTACGGCAGTCTGGCAATGTCGCCCGGACGCGAGTTTCAGACCTTGGCGACCTTGCCTGGAGCGAAACAGCCTCACCGCGTGCTGGTGCAGGTGCCGGACAACTTCGACCAGCAGGCACGCTGCATCGTTCTGGCGCCTGCGTCCGGCTCACGTGGAGTACTGGGAGCAATCGCGGTCGCCGGTCCCTGGGCCCTGCCCAAGGGGTGCGCGGTGGCCTACACCGACAAGGGTGCCGGCAGTGACTACTACGACATGGATGCTGGGCTCGGCGTGGCCTTGGACGGCACGATTGGTGGTCCTGATGACGTCCTGGCGTTTCAGCCGGAGGCCGTTCGCGGCAAGGGTGTCGCGTTTAAACACGGCCACTCGCAGGACAATCCGGAAGCGCACTGGGGCGAGCATGTGCGGCAGTCAGCATCGTTTGCGCTTCAGATACTCACTGAGGCATTTCCGGATTCCGCACCTTTTCAGTTCGACAACACCCGCATTATTGCCGTTGGCATTTCAAACGGCGGCGGCGCGGTGCTGCAGGCGGTCCAGTCAGATGCTGATGGCGGCTGGCTGGACGCGGTCGTAGCCGGCGAGCCGAATGTGACCGTTGACGGTGCTCGCCCGATCTATGACTACACCACCGAAGCCGCATTGCTGATGCCGTGTGCGTTGCCGGCGCTGGGGATTCCTCCCATGCCGACGGCGGCGGCACAGTGCGCCGCGCTGGCCGAGGCCGGTCTTGTCGAAGGAACAACACTGACCGAACAGCAGCAATCCGCCTACGGCGCGTTGCGCGCGAGCGGCTGGACCGACGCGGCACTTCGTGCGGGCTCCATCAGCGTCGCGTTCGACCTGTGGCGAGCGGTCGCGGTGACGTATGCCTCGGCCTATGGTCGCTACAAGGCCGACGCACATCCGTGTGGTTACACGTCTTCCGCGGTGACGGCATCGGGGGAGGCGCGTCCGGCCACATCGACCGAGCGCGCCGCGTGGTCATCGGAGGCTGCCGGGATACCTCCGGGTGCGGGCGTCGGTATCGTTTCACCAGCGGTCGACCCGGCCAATCCTTTGGCGGAGCTGCGCTGCCTACGCGCTCTATGGGACGGGAAGGGTGCCGATGCGGATCGGGTGCGAGAAGGTATTCGCGCCGTGCAGGTTGGAGCGCCCGCTTCAGGCGTTCCGGTCATGGTGATCCACGGGCTCGATGACGGCCTGATTCCGCCGGCCTTCAGCAGTACGCCGTATGTCGCGGCCGCGCGCGCGGCTGGCGGCGACGTACACCATTGGCAGATTGCCAACGTCCAGCATTTCGACGCATTCCTCGGCGTGCCGGTCTATGGCGCGCAGTACCTGCCTTTGCTGCCGTATGTGCATGAGGCGCTGGACCGCACGTGGGCGCACTTGGAGGCCGGATCGCCGATGCCCGCCGACGCGGTAATTTCGACCACGCCGCGTGGCATGGGCAACCCATTGGAAGCGCGCCATCTCGCGATCCCGCGCTGAGCACGGGATCGGGGGCCCCTCAGTTAAGTAGTTGCAGACCGACGATGGCGGCAAGGACGGCGGCGACGATCGCATAGCTGCCGTCGTTCCTGCGATAGCCGTATTCGTAGCGGTTGGCGTGGCCATCCTGGTAACCACGCTGGAAGCCTTGGCGGAAGTAGTGCTGGTACTCGGATGAGGAGATATAGCGGCCGTTATAGCCGTAGCTCGCATCCTGGTACGCGTAGCTGCCCCGGTAATCCGCACGCCATCCATCCTGTCGGTCTGCCTGGCCAGCGCGCAGTCCCTCCTGATACCCGTGATCCACCGCCTGCCTCATCAGGTCGGCGCCATAACGATTGGTGGAGTGCCACTGACCGCCATACTGATAGCGGTGGCTCGCAGGCGTGTAATAGAACGGATCGCTGTAGTAGTCGTAGCGCACTGAGCTCCAGCGCGCGTTCTGCTGGTACACCCGCTGGTGGTACTGGTTCTGGTAGCGGTACTGATGGTTGCGCCGTTGCTGATGCAGTGCGCGGTCGCGTTGTGCCGCGGCGTCTCGCTGCCTTGCCTGAGCGGCAAAGTAGCGGTCCGCGCGCTGCTGCTCGTCGCTGATCCGCCGTTGCTGATCGCGGTCAGGCTGACGGGGACGGTGTGCCTGCGATTCTCGACCACGGTTGTCGCGATCCCTGTAGCCGTAGTCGCGGTTGTCAGCGTCACGCCGGGACCCCTGCGCGTCACGTGAACGTCGCTGGTAGCTCTGGTCGGCAACGGGTCGACGCTCTTCGGCGCGATACTCTCGGGCAATTGGCTGACGAGTGGCTTCCTGCCCTGTTGGATAACTTGCCGTCTGGCGGCGGGTAGCCGTGTCGCTCCGCTGTCGTTGCTGGGCTGCCACTGGTGTCGGCGTGTCGGTGATCGCTTCACCACGAGCAAGGCGCCTGTGTTCCTGCTGACTGGCGATGCGATCGCGCTGCTGGCTGTGGGCGGTGCCCGGTATCGCCATCGCCGACAGCATCAGCGGAACGAGTAGCAGCGACCAGTTGATCGGGCGGGATAGACGTTTCATGTTGGACCCTCGCTCGTAGACCAACACCCCTGTTGGCATCTTCACAATTGATTGCCGTCGATGAACGAAACCTGAGGTCACCCAGATCTGTTCATCTTCATTAATGTTCGGTGCGGCGGTGAGGCGCAGTCGACGCGCGGCATGTCCGGATCGGCCGCGAAGCCTCGTATATGGTGGAATCAGAGCGCTATCAGTGGCGCGCCTGCGATGTTTCAACCTGATGCCCTAGGGGGGGATGCAATGCGTGCAATGAAGATCGCGATGATTGTCGTGCTGGCGATGCTGTACACCGGTTGCGCCACGATGTCCCAAGGGGAATGCCTCAGTGGGAACTGGTCGCGTATCGGCTACGACGATGGCGCCGCCGGCTATCCGGCTTCCAGACTGGGCAATCACGAGCAGGCTTGCGCAGCACATGGTGTCGGCGTCGACGTGCGGTCGTACATGGAGTCGCGAGAGCGGGGCTTGGAGGTCTATTGCACCCCTTATCGGGGCTTTACTGCCGCCGCCAATGGCCAGAATTACGCGGGAGTCTGCCCGGGCTATCTGGAAGCGGGGTTTCTTGCAGGCTTCAGTGACGGCCAGTTTGTGCACGATGCGAAACGGCATCTCGACGATGTGAGCTCGGACGTGAGTTCGATCGAATATCGGATCCGTAAAGCGGACAAAGACATCGACAAGACCCGCAAGTATCTGGATCGTGCCGAAAGCGACGATGAGCGCAAACGTCTGCGCCGCGAACTGAGCGACCTGCGCAACGACATCCGCCGTGCCGAGGATGACCTCAGGCATGCCAGACGGCGTGAGGATATGGCGCGACGCGATGTCGATCACGTCAGCCGTCGCTTCGCGCCTGTGTACGGTCATTGGTAGACCACGGATCAACCGACAACAACGATAGGGGAATGATCATGCTTCGACCCATCGCACTGGGACTGCTGCTGGTACTGGCGACGACAGCCATGCCAGCTCACGCCCAGGGTACGAACACAAAAGCAGGCGATACGGTCCTGGTTTTTGACGCGTCCGGATCAATGTGGGGCCAGATTGACGGCGTGCCCAAGATCACGATTGCGCGCGACGTGGTCAAAGGTCTGCTCGATGACCTTCCGGCGGAGCGTCGGCTTGGACTGGTGGCGTACGGACACCGCCGCAAAGGCGACTGCAAGGATATCCAGACAATGGTTCCGGTCGGTGGCGGCCGTGACGCTATCGCCAAAGCCATTGCCGGAATGAATCCGGTGGGCATGACGCCGATGACCGCCGCGGTGGAACAGGCCGCGGAGGCACTTAAGTACACCGAGAATCAGGCAACCGTAATCCTTGTCTCCGATGGTCAGGAAACCTGCCATGCAGATCCATGCGCGGCGGCGGAGAAGTTGGCAAAGCTTGGCGTTGGGTTGACCGTACACACCGTTGGCTTTGGCCTTGGCAAGGAAGAGGCGGGCGCCAAGGGCGAGCTGAAGTGCATGGCTGACGCGACCGGTGGTCGTTTCTTTGTTGCCGATGACGCGGACCAGCTGCGCGACGCGCTGCAGAAGATCAGCGTCGCGCCGTCCACCAAGCCCAAAACGGCCACACCTGCACCGGCAAAGACAGAACCCGTAGCCGCTGCTGAGCCGGAACAGGTTGCGACCGGCAAGGCAACCCTGGCTGCCACCGACCAGGCAGGGGGCCCGGTGATCCGGAAGGATCTGGTGTGGACCGTGCAGCATGGCGCGACCGGCGAGGTCCTGCACAAATCCCGGCCGGGAGGCACTTTGGAGGTTGAACTGCCGCGCGGCGTGCACGACGTAAGCGTGCGCAGGGAGTCGGACGGTGCAACGGCAAAGGGGGAGATCAAGCTGACAGGCGACAGTGCGAAGCTGAGCTTGCCGATCGTGGTTGAGCTCAACGCAACCCTGAAATTTCCGGCGACCGCTGCCACCGGATCGAAGGTGCGCATCATCTGGACGGGTCCGGATGAAACTGACGACTACATTTCGGTGGGCGCCGCCGATGCGGAAAACAGTCGCCACGGAAACTACACTCGCGTCCGGGAGGGCAATCCTTTGCAGTTGCTGATGCCGCCCGAAGCCGGCAGCTATGAAGTTCGCTATGTCAGTGCCAAGAACCACGACGTGCTGGCACGCGAGAGGATCGAGGTCGGTGAGATTGGCGCGAGCATGAAGGTGCCTGCCACCGCCGCGGCGGGTGCAACACTCAACATCGCCTGGACGGGACCGGATTATTCGAACGACTACATTTCGGTAGCGGAAGTTGGTTCATCGGCCAAGTCGGAGGTCAACTACACGCGCACCTCAACCGGCAACCCCTTGAAGCTGGTAATGCCGCCTGAGGCGGGCACTTACGAGGTCAGGTATGTCCAGCAACAGTCCCACAAGATCCTTGCCAGCGAGCAGATCGAAGTAGGCGAGGTGACGGCCAGCTTCAAGGTCCCAGCGACAGCGCCGGCCGGCTCAACATTGAATGTCGCTTGGACGGGCCCGAATTACCGCGATGACTACATCTCGGTGGCGAAGGTGGGTTCGGCCGGAAAGACAGAGGTCAACTACACCCGTCTTTCCACCGGCAATCCGGTGAAGCTGTTGCTGCCTGCCGAGCCGGGGACCTACGAGGTCCGCTACATCCAGCAGCAGTCGCACAAGATTCTGGCGAGCGAAAAGATTGAAGCGACCGCAGTTACTGCCTCGCTGGAGGCGCCGGCGACTGGTGTTGCGGGCTCGAAGATCAAGGTTTCGTGGACCGGGCCGGACTACAGCAACGACTATATATCGGTAGCGGAAGTCGGCTCAGCGGGCAGGAGTGAAGTCGGCTACGAGCGGACAGCAAAAGGCTCACCGCTGGAGCTCAAGCTGCCCGATGAGCCCGGCACGTATGAGCTGCGCTATGTGCAGAATCAGACGTCTCGAGTTCTAGCCAGCAAGCGAATCACCGTGACAGCGGGACCCTAGTTCCCGAATCCGGTGTCGATTACGGCTATGTAGACCACAAAAAAGGCACCCGCGAGGGTGCCTTTTTTGTGGGTTGAGGCTACTCAGCTGCCGCTGTGCGAACCGCCGCGACCGCCGCCAGGGCGACCACCGCTGCGTGGACCGCCAGGCCTCGGACCCCCAGGACCGCGCCCTGCGGGCTTGCCTGCGCCGGGCTTGCCGCCGGCAGGGCGACCGCCGGCATAGTTACCACCCGGACCACCGGGACCACGCGGCTTGTCGCCGTAAGGGGTGAAGCCGGGGTTGGCGTGGTCTGACGGGAAGCTTGGCGCACCCGCGGGTTTCCCGTACGCAGAACGCGGGCCACGGGCCGGGCCGCCGGTCGGATTGCTGCCTTTGTAGCCGCCGCCGCTGGGCTTGGCACCGTACGGCTTCTTCGGCCCACGGCTATCCGCGTTGCGGTGGCCGCTCGGGCCGGTGTTTACACCGTCCGGCACATACCAGGTACGGAACGCGGCGGGATTACCGTCAGGCAGCGGCTGCTGACCCCTTGGTGCCTGCTGCTTGTACGGACGCTGCGACTGCTTGGCTGCCGCTTCACCGCTCACCGTCAATCCACCGTGACGCTTGGGCGCACCGCGACCACGGCCGCGGTCCTCGCGCACGTTGTCAAAGCGGCGCAGCTCGCGCCCTTCGTCTGCGCTGGTGACGTGGCCGCCAACATAGCCCGGGCTGTGCGTCCGACCGCTCATGTTGATCGTCGACCGTGCTGCCTTGCGCTGCCCGATGACCGGCAGCAGAGTCAAAGCGGACGGCGTGCCGTCTTCCAGTCCCAGCTCCGTGCGCAAAGCGTTTACACGCTCGGTCGAAAGTTCGACGGACTGTCCGCGCAGCAGTTCGCGGGGCAGATCCACCGAGCCGTATTTGATCCGCTTCAGGCGGCTGACCTGGCAGCCCTGGGACTCCCACAGCCGGCGCACTTCGCGATTGCGGCCTTCCTTGACCACCACCCGGAACCAGTCGTGCGAATCCGCACCGCCGATGCGTTCGACGTCGTCGAACTTCGCCGGGCCGTCCTCAAGGGTGACGCCGCGCTTGAGCCGGTCGACGATCGAGTCCTCGACGTTGTCCTGGCCTTCCGGCGCACGCACGCGGCACACGTATTCGCGTGACACTTCGTGCGAAGGGTGCATCAGCGTGTTGGCCAACTCTCCGTCGGTGGTCAACATCAGCAGGCCGGTCGTGTTGATGTCCAGGCGGCCAACGGCGATCCAGCGCGAGCCCTTCAATGCGGGCAAGGCTTCGAAAATGGTGGGTCGACCTTCGGGGTCCTCACGGGTGGTGACCTCGCCTTCGGGCTTGTTGTAGATCAGCACGCGGGACGGTTCGGTCAGCGCGCTGGCGATAAACTGCCGGCCATCCAGCTCAACCTTGTCGCCACTGCCGATCGATACGCCGATCTGTGCGACCTCGCCGTTGACCTTGACCAGGCCGTCGGCGATGCGCTGTTCCAGCGCACGGCGCGAACCCAGTCCGGCCTGGGCCAGAACCTTGTGCAGACGTTCCTGCAGGCGCGGCGCAGCGGCCGCGGTGTCATCGTTGCCGTGCTTTAGTGAAAGCTTGCGGCGTGTTTCTTCAGTCATTTCTGTAACTCCGACGAGGCCGTTTCGGCGTCGTCCTCTTCGAGGGATCCGCGGTCTTCCATCATTTTGATGGAGTCGTTCGCGGTGTTGGAACCGTCAGCCGGGTGATCCCCATCGGGGGCCTTATCGGCATCGGCATCGGTGTGTTCCGGACTTTCGCCAGTGGCTATTCCGCCAGCAGCAATGGGTCCGGTAATGTCAGGGGTGTCGCATTGCTCGAACTGCAATTGCGGTTCCAGCTCGCCGATCTCCCTGAGCTCCGCCAGAGGCGGCAGTTCATCAAGGCGTTTCAGCCCGAAATAGTCGAGGAACGTGCGGGTGGTACCAAACAGCGCCGGTTTGCCCGGCACGTCGCGGTGTCCTACGACGCGGATCCATTCGCGTTCCTCCAGCGAGCGGATGATGTTGCTGCTGACTGCTACGCCGCGAACCTGTTCGATCTCACCGCGGGTAATAGGCTGACGGTAGGCGATCAGCGCCAAGGTTTCCAGGGTGGCGCGGGTATAACGGGTCTGGCGCTCGGTCCATAGCCGCGCGACCCATGGATGTACATCTGAGCGGACCTGATAACGAAATCCGGATGCCAGCTCCACCAGTTCAACACCGCGGCCTTCGCAATCATCTTGCAGCGCCTGCAGGGTTTGGGAGACGGTTCCGGCGGAGATCGGCTCTTCGTCATTGGCCGCCAGTAATTCGCCAAGCTGGCCGACCGTCAGCGGCTGGTTGGAGGCCAGCAGCGCCGCTTCGATGATTCGTTTTATCAGGTTTGGGTCCATGGAGCGTGTCGTTGGTATTGGTCGAATAGATGCCGATGTGTCAGACGGCGTCGTCATTTGCTGGTTCATCAAACTCGCTGCTGAGATGGATCTCGTCCGGATCTGTCCCAATCGCAAGCGATTTGACGTAGATGGGCGCCAAAGGTGCTTCCTGCACGATGTCGACCAGCTGTTCCTTGGCCAGCGTCAGCACGCCGAGAAAGGTCACCACCACACCCAGCCGCCCTTCGCTGGGGTCAAACAGTGTCTCGAACCGATGGAAGGCGCCATCGTCGAGTCGGGTCAGTAATTCCCCCATGCGCTGGCGGACACTCAGTGCATCGCGCTTGATTGCATGCTGGGTGTACAGCTCGGCGCGTTTGAACACTTCGTGCAACGCCAGCAGCATTTCGCGAAGATCGACTTCCGGCGGCAGCCGCACCGAGGCGCGATCAGGTACGAACGCCTGCACTGGAACCGTATCGCGATCCTGACGGGGCAGGGAGTCGATGTCCTGCGCCGCCTTCTTGAACCGTTCGTATTCCTGCAGCCGACGTACCAGTTCTGCCCGCGGATCCGATTCGTCGTCTTCCTCGGATACCGCGCGTGGCAGCAGCATCCGTGACTTGATCTCGGCCAGGATCGCGGCCATCACCAGATATTCGGCCGCCAGCTCGAACCTCAGGTGGTGCATCGCCTGGATGTAATCAACGTACTGGCGGGTGATCTCCGCCACCGGAATGTCGAGGATCTCCAGATTCTGTCGACGAATCAGATACAAAAGTAGATCCAGCGGTCCTTCAAATGCATCCAGAATGACTTCAAGCGCGTCTGGCGGAATATACAGGTCTTGTGGGATCTGCAATACCGGCTGGCCGTGCACCATTGCCAGTGGCATTTCGTGCTGTCGCGCCGACACCCGGTTCAGGATCTCTGCATCGGGCGGCGCCATGGTCTGGTTGTCATCGGTCGCGTCGGACGCGGGAACGTTTGTCATGCGGGGCCGGCCCCCTCCGGGCCGTGGCGCTGCGTTGAAGCGGTTGCGTTGATATTGCGTTGCCGACCGGTATCGGCACGTGCTGCTAGCGGGCTGGCGTAATAACAGGCCGACGCGCCTGGGCAGTGCGCCGTAGTGCGAGCAACACGATATCGTCGTGACCGCATGTCCTTGCAGACAGGGTCAAACCTAAAATTCGAAGTCTGCTGCAAAGTAACTTGCGTTGGAATGGACACCGTCGCAACAGATGCGGTGATGGCGTCGCAGGGTGATCACGGAAGGCAATGCCGTGACAGGCGCGACGTTTCGGAGTCCAACTCAGGTTGCAGACAGATTACGGGCTGTCCGTAGCGCTGTCCACTATTACTCCGGCGGTCGTGGCCTACAATTCAGACTGACCCGGCTGAGCGGTGGACGTCCAGTGATGCTTTACGTGATCGAAGGTTATGACGGTGAGGATGTTCTTGCCCTGCGCGGCCAGGCGCGGCCCGCTCACTTGGCCCGGCTGGAAGCGTTGCGTGATGCCGGTCGCCTCCTGCTTGCCGGTCCTTGTCCGGCCGTTGATGCGGAGGATCCGGGCCCAGCGGGATTCAGCGGCAGCCTGGTTGTGGCGGAGTTCGAGTCGCTGCAGGCCGCGCGTGAGTGGGCGGACGCCGACCCTTACGTCGATGCTGGCGTGTATGTGCGCACTGAAGTGCGGCCATTCCGGCGAGTGTTGCCATGAGCGCTGTCGGCCTGTCCCGCGAACAGCGCGTACCGGCCATCCGCGCTGCGATCGAGGCAGCGTTGGCGCCGTTGACATTGCTGGTTGAGGATGACAGCGCAAGCCACGCCGGCCATGCGGGCGCACGTGATGGCCGCGGTCACTTCAATGTCGCGGTGGTCAGCGATGTGTTTCGCGGACTGGCGCCACTGGCGCGCCATCGGCGGGTGTATGACGCGGTCGGCACAATGATGGACACCGATATACACGCGCTGTCGATTATCGCCCGCACGCCGGAGGAAGCCCGCTAGCCGATGAACCGGCTCTGCGACCAGTCGGTCGCGCAAGTTATACTCGCCGGTGTTTTCCTGACATCAACCGCTGCGCCGCATGCGGCGCGCAAGAGGCTCCCGCGACGCATGCGTCTGTCAACGATCAAGCTGTCGGGCTTCAAGTCCTTCGTCGACCCAACCACCCTGCACCTGCCCACCAATATGACGGGTGTGGTGGGTCCCAACGGGTGTGGCAAGTCGAACATCATCGACGCTGTGCGCTGGGTGATGGGCGAGAGCTCGGCGAGTCGATTGCGCGGCGATTCGCTGACCGACGTGATCTTCGCGGGATCGTCGACACGCAAGCCGGTGTCCCAGGCCACCGTTGAACTGGTATTCGACAACTCCGACCACACCATCACCGGTGAGTACGGGGCTTTCGACGAGATCTCGGTGAAGCGTCTGGTCAGTCGTGATGGCGCCAGCCAGTACTACCTCAATGGTGCCAAATGCCGGCGCCGTGACATCACCGATCTGTTCCTCGGCACCGGACTTGGGCCGCGCAGCTACTCGATCATCGAGCAGGGGATGATCAGCCAGATCATCGAAGCGCGCCCGGAGGACCTGCGCGTCTATCTGGAAGAGGCGGCCGGCATCTCCAAGTACAAGGAGCGGCGCAAGGAAACGGAAACCCGCATCCGCCACACCCGAGAGAACCTCGAGCGGCTCAGTGATCTGCGCGACGAGGTGGGCAAGCAGCTCGAACATCTGCGCCGTCAGGCACGACAGGCCGAGCAGTACCAGGCCATTCAAGCCGACCGTCGGGTTCGTGACGTTGAATGGAAGGCGCTGGAATACCGTGCCCTGGACCGCAAACTCGGCGGGCAGCGTGAAAAACTGGCCCAGCAGGAAACGCGTCTGCAGCAGTTGATTGCCGAGCAGCGAGAGGCCGAGCGCGAGATCGAAACCGGCCGGGTGCGTCGTGAAGAGGCTGCCGAAGCTCTCAACAAGGCACAGGCTGAAAGCTACGAAGTCGGGGGTGCATTGGCCCGGATCGAACAGCAGATCCAGCACCAGCGAGAAATGTCCGCACGCTTGCTGAAAGCGCGCGACGAGGCACGCCTGCAGCTGGAGCAGGTGGCCGAACACATTGGCAACGACCAGTCACGGCTGGATGTACTGAACGCGGCGCTCGAGGTTGACGAGCCGCGCCTGGAAGAGTTGCGCGAACAGGATCTTGACCGCCAGGACGCGTTGCGCGCTGCCGAGCTCGCATTGACCACGTGGCAGCAGCGCTGGGACGAGCACAGTCGCGCGCAGTCCGAAGCGAACCGGGCGGCGGATGTTGAGCGGACCCGGATCGAGCAGCTTGAGCGCCAGTCTCTGGATGCAGAACGTCGCCGCCAAGCACTGGTGGCAGAACGCGATGGCCTCGATCTGACGTCGCTGGCCGAGGCATTCGCGGAGCTGGAGGAGCAACACGAAACCCACAAGCTGTCGCTGGACAGCCTTTCCGATGGCCTTGAGTCACGCAAGGGTGGCGTCGATGCACTGCAACAGCAGCAGCGCGAGGCGCAGTCGTCGCTGGCTGATGTACGCAAACAGGCGCAGGCCGCGCGCGGTCGATTGTCTTCGCTTGAAACCCTGCAAAACGCAGCGCTAGGGCAGGAGGATGGCGCCGCACTGGGTTGGTTGAAAGCCCGTGGACTGGATTCTGCTACCCGGGTCGGCGAGGCGCTGGTCGTTGAAGAGGGCTGGGAGAACGCTGTCGAAGCCGCGCTTGGTCAGCTCATCGAGGGGGCACTTGTCGACTCCCCCGAAGCGCTGGTGGATGCGATTGGCGAGCTAGGCGACGGGCGTCTGGCGCTGGTTGCATCCAGCGAGGAGCCGGTTTCCTGCGCTCCCACATCGCTGGCGGCGAAAGTGCAGGGGCCCGCGGCGGTTCGCCGTCTGCTGGCGCGCCTGCATGCTGCCGAGGATCTGTCCGCTGCGCGCGCGATGCTGCCGGGACTGGGCGAGGGCGAGTCTGTCATCACGCGGGGCGGTGAGCGTTTGGGAACCGGTTGGGTCCGGGTGCTCCGTTCGGGAGCAGTTAAACAGGGTGCGCTGCTGCGGGAAAAGGAAATCCAGTCGCTGCGTATCCAGATCGAGACACAGCAGGAGCGCGAGCACGAGTTGGACGCCACGCTCAGCCGGCTGCGCGAGCAAGTGCTGGCCGCTGAGCAGCAACGCGAAGATGCACAGCGCGCCCTGTACACCGCTCACCGCAGTGTTTCCGAATTGGCTGGCCGCTTGCAGAGTCAACAGGGCCGACTGGATTCGGCACGCGGCCGGATCGACCGTATCGACACCGAGGTCGCGCAACTGAGCGAGTCCGCAGAGCTTTTGGGCGAGCAGTCCCGCGAAGCGCGCGCGCGTCAGGAAGAGGCGGTGATGCGCATGGCCGAGCTGGAGGACGCCCGATTGGCGTTGGATAGCGACCGTCGCAATTTCGGCGAGGCGCGCGATCGCGCCCGCAACATGGCCCGCGAATCCCGTGACGCCACCCACGCGCTGGCCCTGACCCTGGAATCCCACCGCGTCCAGATCGCGTCGCTCGCCCAGGCATTGCAACGGATGAGCGGCCAGCGCGGCCAGCTCGATGTGCGTCTGGACGAGCTATCCAGCCAGCTCTCTGACGGCGGCAACCCGGTGGATGAGCTCGAGGAGCAGCGCCAGGTAGTGCTCGAGCAGCGGGTACTCACTGGCGAGGCACTGACGGCAGCACGCAGCGCATTGGATGGCGTTGATCAGGAGCTGCGCCGGTTTGAGCAGGTCCGTCAGCAACGCGACGAGCAGGCGCTTGCCCAGCGTGAGGGCATCGGTCAGCGCCGCCTTGAGCAGCAGGCGCTTGTGTTGAAGGCCGAGACGCTGGCCGAGGCCGTGACCGAGGCCGGATTCATCCTCGCGGACGTGGTCAATACGTTGACCGACGACATGGAGACAGCGTCGTGGGAGCGCAGCGTCCAGGAGCTGGACGCCAAGTTGCGCCGGCTGGAGCCGGTCAACCTTGCCGCAATCGCGGAGCACGCAGAAGCGAGCCAGCGCAAGGATTATCTGGACGCCCAGGATCTGGATTTGACCACCGCGTTGGAAACGTTGGAAGAGGCGATCCGCAAGATCGACCGCGAGACCCGGGGTCGCTTCAAGGAGACGTTTGATCGCGTCAATGCCGGTGTCCAGTCGATTTATCCGCGTCTGTTCGGCGGTGGTCACGCGTACCTTGAGCTCACCGGCGAAGACCTTCTGGATGCCGGCGTGGCCATCATGGCGCGTCCTCCGGGCAAGCGGGTATCGAACATCTCGCTGCTGTCGGGCGGCGAGAAGGCGATGACTGCGGTCGCGCTCGTATTTGCCATTTTCCAGCTTAATCCCGCGCCGTTCTGCCTGCTCGACGAGGTTGATGCGCCGCTGGACGAGGCCAACGTTGGCCGCCTCGCGGCGATGGTCAGCGAGATGAGTGAACAGGTACAGTTCCTGTTTGTCAGCCACAACAAGGCGACGATGGAAGCGGCGCATCAACTGGCCGGCGTCACCATGCGGGAACCAGGTGTCAGTCGGCTGGTATCGGTCGATCTGGCCGAGGCGTCCCGTTTGGTCGGCGCTGCCTGATCGCCAACATCTGATTGCCATGCAACGGCGGCTTTTGTGTCGCCCGTACCCACGAAATAAACGGGAGTATCAAAGCTGATGTCTGACGAAACCCTGCTGCGCCTAGGCATCCTGATTGCCGGCCTGTTTGTGGTCGGAGCCATCCTGTTCTTCGGTCGCCCGCGCAAGCCCGGTCAGGGCCGCCGTGTGCCGCGTAGTGACGACGCGCCCGCTGGGTCGCGTCGCGAACCCACCATCGGTGAGCAGCTGGAGAGCGACGCGGCAGCCAGTGGCGATGCTGAAGACGTCACCTCGCAGGCGGAGCTGGACTTGTTTGAACGCAGCCTCGGTGGCGCACCGGGCAGCGAGCTGGGGCGTCGGATCAGCGACGAGTTCGACAAGATCGTGACGGTCTATCTCGCAGCTCGCGCCGGCGAAAAACTGCACGGTCCGGATATCGTCGTGGCTGCAGAAAAAGCCGGTCTGGTCTATGGCCACATGGGCGTCTATCACCGTCTGATCGAGCAGCAGCCGGAGCGTGGTCCGGTGTTCAGCGTGGCCAACATCATGAAACCCGGCAATTTCGACATGGCTGCGATCAAGGACTTGGAGACGCCCGCTATCGCGTTCTTCCTTACCCTTCCGGCGCCGATCCCGGCACTGGATGCCTGGGACGCGATGCTGCCGACCGCCGAGCGGATGGCCGAGCTGCTCGGTGGACTGTTGCTGGACGAACAACGCAACAACCTGGGACGCCAGCGCATCGGTCATATCCGCGACGAACTGCGCGCGTACGATCGTGAGCGCGAGGCGCCGCCGCTGAGCAAACCCAGCCGCTGGTAAACCACCTCGATGCCCGTGTCCGATCCCGCCATCCGCGTTGCCGAGTTGCGTCGTCAGCTGGACGACGCCAATTACCGCTATCACGTCCTCGACGATGCGCTGATCCCCGACGCCGAGTACGACCGCCTGCTGCGTGAGCTGGATCAGCTGGAGGCGGAGCACCCGTCGCTGGCCAGTCCGGATTCGCCGACCCAGCGCGTCGGCGCTGCGCCGTCTGGTGCGTTTGCCAGCGTCACTCACGCGATGCCTATGTTGTCGTTGGGCAACGCCTTCAGCGATGCGGAAGTGCGGGATTTCGTGCAGCGGATCGAGCAACGACTTGGTCGCCGTGACCCGGTGTTCTCGGTGGAGCCCAAGCTCGATGGTCTGGCGATCAGCCTGCGCTATGAAGATGGGCGGTTTGTGCAGGGAGCAACCCGCGGCGATGGTGCGTCCGGTGAGGATGTCACCGAGAATCTGCGCACGATCAAGGCGATTCCGCTTGCGCTGCGCGGTGGTGGTTGGCCTGCTGTGCTGGAAGTCCGCGGCGAGGTCTACATGCCACTGGCCGGATTCAACAAGTACAACGAACGCATGCTGGCAGAGGGCGGCAAAACCCTGGCCAACCCGCGCAATGGCGCTGCCGGCTCGCTACGTCAGTTGGATCCGCGCCTCACCGCGCTGCGGCCGTTGGCGTTCTACGCCTACGCGGTGGGCTTGGTGGAAGGCGGCGAGCTGCCCGACACACACTCGGCGACGCTGCAGCAATTGCGTGAATGGGGGTTCCCGGTCAGCGCCGAGAGCGGCGTCGCCACCGGCGTGGCTGGCCTGTTGACGTACTACCGCAGCATCGGCGAGCGCCGCGAGAGCCTCGCGTTCGATATCGATGGGGTCGTCTACAAGCTGGACGATTACGCTGGCCAGCAGGCGATGGGATTTGTCTCCCGCGCGCCGCGCTGGGCCGTTGCCCACAAGTTTCCGGCGCAAGAGCAGTCCACCGTGCTGGAGGCGATCGACGTCAATATTGGCCGCACTGGCGCGGCCACACCGCTGGCCCGGCTCCGGCCCGTGCAAGTTGCCGGCGTAGAAGTCAGCAACGCGACCCTGCACAACGCGGATCAGATCGCGCGCCTTGACGTGCGCATTGGCGATACGGTCATCGTCCGCCGAGCGGGCGATGTGATCCCTGAAATTGTGCGGGTGGTGCCGGGCATGCGTGCGCCGGATGCGCCGGCGTGGGTAATGCCAACGGTCTGCCCGGTCTGTGGTTCGGACCTCGTGCGCGAAGAGGGTGGGGTCGTCTGGCGTTGCTCCGGTGAGCTGACCTGCGCTGCCCAGCGCAAGGAGGCAATCGAGCATTTCGCCTCCCGTCGCGCGATGGATATCGAAGGTCTGGGCGAGCGCTACATCGAGGATCTGGCCGACTTCGGCTACGTGTCGACGGTGGCAGATCTCTACACGCTGTCGCTCGACGACCTGTTGGAAATGAAGCGCCGCGGTGACGAGCGCGACCGCACAACGCCGGAAACCGTCAAGACCGGCAAGGTGGCGACTCGCTGGGCGGAAAACCTGATCGAAGCCATCGCGCGCAGCCGCACCACGACGCTCGCGCGCTGCCTGTTTGGCCTGGGCATCCAGCATGTCGGCGAAAGCACGGCCAAGGCGCTGGCTGAATGGTTCGGCGATCTTGGCCTGATCCGCACGCTGCCGTGGCCAGTGTTCAAACGGGTGCCGGATATCGGCTCGGAAGTCGCACGCTCCTTGGGTCAGTTCTTTGATCAGCCCGGCAACCAGAAGGTGATCGATGACCTGCTGGCCGGTGGCGTGGTCCTCAGCGACACCCGCCCGCCATCGCCTCGCCTGCGTGCTGAGCTGGGATTGGTCCACTTGCTGGTGGATCTGGAAATCCCGAAGATGACCCGGATCCGGGCCGAGCAGGTAGCGGCAGTTTTCACGGGCGCGGCTGCATTGCTCGACACACCGGCGCATAGCTTCATCACGGCGGGGCTGCCGGCCGACACGGCCATGGCACTGAAAACCTGGCTCGATGACGGTGCCAATGCACGCCTGCTGACCCGATGCATCGATGCCATAGCCAGTCTGAAGGCGCAGATTCCGAGCGAAACGGTCACCACCGCCGGCCCATTGGACGGCCAGACCGTCGTGCTTACTGGAACCCTGTCGGCCATGACCCGCGACGACGCCAAGGCGCGACTGGAAGCGCTCGGTGCAAAGTCCGCTGGCAGCGTATCTAAGAAGACCGCCTTCGTCGTGGCTGGCGAAGCCGCAGGCTCCAAGCTGGCCAAGGCCGAAGCGCTGGGAATCGAGGTCTGGGATGAGGCAAAGCTGATTGCCTTCCTCGGCGAGCACGAGTGAGCACTCACGGCGTTGATGCCAGTGGTTCTGTGACGGACTGGCAACCCACCGCTGACTTTTCTGTATTGCGTCTGCGTGCCGCACTCAACGCGCGGATCCGCGCCTTCTTTGCCCGGCACGCTGTGGTCGAGGTGGAAACCCCGGTGATGTCGGTGGCGGGCAACACCGAGCCCAACATCGCGTCGTTTGCGGTCCAGTTCAGTGGCCGCACAGACGGTGCGCCGCGTACGCGCTGGCTGCGCACCTCGCCGGAGTATCCGCTCAAGCGGCTGCTTGCGGCTGGCTTTGGTGACTGCTACGAGCTGGGTCGGGTCTTCCGGGACGGCGAGGCGGGGACCCGCCACAACCCCGAATTCACGATGCTGGAGTGGTATCGCCTCGGCTGGGATCACCGCCAGCTGGCGCAGGAAACTGCCGATGTCATCAATCTTGGTCTCGCGCTGGTGGACCGCCATGCGCCGCTGATCCAGGTGCGATACCGCGACCTGTACTTCGACACCTTGGGCCTGGATCCACTGACGGCTCCTGACGATGAACTGCGCAATGCGCTGGGCGACGTGGTGATGGACCCGCAAGGCCTGGTGCGGGACGACTGGCTCGATCTGCTGATGACCCATCGCCTCCAACCCGGGTTCAGCGACGACCGGATGCTGGCGATCCATGACTATCCCGCCACCCAGTGCGCGCTGGCGCGGCTGCGTGATGACGATGATGGATCGCCGCCGGTGGCCGAGCGGTTCGAGCTCTATCTCGGCCCGTTGGAGCTGGCCAATGGCTATCACGAGCTGAAGGATGCCGCGGAGCAGGGCGCCCGCTTCCAGCGCGACGGGCGCATACGCCAGACCCGTGCGGACGTCGTACCGCCCACCGATCAACGTCTTTTGGCGGCGCTGGACAGCGGATTGCCGGATTGCGCCGGGGTTGCTCTGGGTATCGACCGGTTGATGATGGCAATGTTGCGTACCGACCGCATCGCCGATGTGGTCGCCTTCGATTTTTTCCGCGCCTGATTCTGACCTGCGAAACCGCCATGACTGACACCTTCGACTTCGATCGCTACGACCGCATCCGTCCGATCCGCTGGACCGGCGACGCACTGGAACTGCTCGACCAGCGCCGCCTTCCGTTCGACGTCGAGTACGTCCGCTGCCACTCCAGTGACGACGTTTTCGATGCGATCCGTGCCTTGACCGTGCGCGGTGCCCCCGCCATCGGCATCGCTGCTGCGTGGGGACTGGTGTTGGCGGCGAATGAGGTGGAAGCCAGCGATGGTGCCGCGGCGGTTCAGGCGTTGGATCCGGCCATTGAACATCTGAATGCGGCCCGGCCGACTGCGGTCAATCTGGCGTGGGCGTTGGCACGTGTGCGCCGCGTTGTGGCCTGCGCCGGCAGTGACTGGCGTCAAGTGATCGAGCGTGAAGCGCAGGCGATCGCCGACGAGGATCTCGCGGCCAATCGCCATATGGGTGCTCTCGGCGCAGCGTTGATCGCGCCCGGTAGTGGCGTGCTGACGCATTGCAACACCGGCTCATTGGCGACTGCAGGCTTCGGTACCGCGCTGGGCGTGATCCGCGCCGGTGTCGCCCAGCAACGCATCTCGCAGGTGTTTGCGGGCGAGACCCGCCCATGGTTGCAAGGCGCACGCTTGACGGCTTGGGAGTTGCAGCAGGATGGCATTGATCCGGTACTGGTGGCCGACTCGGCTGCCGCGCACCTGATGAAGACGGGGCAGGTGCAGTGGGTCATTGTCGGCGCCGATCGGATATGCGCCAACGGAGATACCGCCAACAAGATCGGCACCTATCAGCTGGCTATTTCCGCGCGCCATCATGGTGTGAAGTTCATGGTTGTAGCGCCATCTTCGACTGTCGACATGGACACTGTGGATGGCGAACAGATCCATATCGAGGAACGCGATGCGGCTGAGTTGTTCCACTTGGGGGGGGTCGCGACGGCCGCCAGTGGCATCCAGGCATGGAACCCGGTGTTCGATGTAACTCCCCACCAACTGATCGATGCGATCGTCACCGAACGTGGCGTAATCGCACACCCGGACGCCACTGCGATGCGCGAGGCATTCCCGGGCTGAACGATCAGGCCGCGAGGATCGCGGATCGGCGTCTACAAATCGGCTAAGTCCTTGTTTCGTTGGTAAAAACAGCGAGGCGTGAGGGTGCCTTTCGTGCTATGATTTAGTGTCTTTTTCGTCGGCTTGTGGCGAAACGGATAGCGCTTTTTGCCGGCGTGTTTTCCGCACTTTTTACCGGCCTGTTTTCATCCGCTTCCGCAGAGGTGCGGGTGATAGCGGCAAGGGCGCTTTTCGTTTGTCGCAAGCGGTGTCAATCCGGGTCAATTAGGCCGGATCGCACACCTCGTTCAACCACCTCTGCTTAAATACGGAAACCTGATGGCCGATCTTGCCAAGGAAATCATCCCGGTAAATCTCGAAGACGAGATGCGCCGCAGCTACCTCGATTACGCCATGAGCGTGATCGTCGGCCGCGCGCTTCCCGATGTTCGTGATGGACTCAAGCCGGTGCATCGCCGCGTGCTGTACGCCATGAGCGTGTTGGGAGCCCACTCCAACAAGCCGTACTTCAAGTCGGCGCGAATCGTTGGTGACGTGATCGGTAAGTACCATCCGCATGGCGATCAGTCGGTGTACGACACGCTGGTACGCATGGCGCAGCCGTTCTCACTGCGCTATCTGCTGGTCGATGGTCAAGGCAACTTCGGCTCGGTCGATGGCGACTCCGCCGCGGCGATGCGTTACACCGAAGCGCGCATGGCCAAGATCACGCACGAGTTGATGGCGGACATCGAGAAGGAAACGGTCGATTTCCAGCCAAACTACGATGAGAAGGAGCTCGAGCCTTCGGTTATGCCAACGCGCATACCGAACCTCCTGATCAACGGCTCGACCGGTATCGCGGTTGGCATGGCGACCAACATTCCGCCGCACAACCTGACCGAGATCATCGACGCGACCATCGCGATGATCGAGAACCCCGACATCGATATCGACGGCCTGATGGCCTACGTGCCCGGTCCCGACTTTCCGACCGCGGGCATCATCAATGGCACCTCCGGCATCATCAATGCGTACCACACCGGTCGTGGCCGGCTGCGCATGCGCGCCCGGGCCGAGATCGAAGTGGCCGACAACGGCCGCGAGGCGATCGCGGTCAGCGAGATCCCGTATCAGGTCAACAAGGCGCGGCTGATCGAGAAGATCGCCGAGCTGGTAAAAGAGAAGAAGCTCGAGGGCATCAGTGAGCTGCGCGACGAGTCCGACAAGGACGGCATGCGCATCTACATCGAGATCAAGCGTGGTGATTCTGCCGAGGTCGTGCTCAACAACCTCTACAAGCAGACCCAGATGGAGTCGTCGTTCAGCTTCAACATGGTGGCGCTGGTTGACGGCCGCCCGCAGTTGCTGAACCTCAAGCAGATCCTGCAGGCGTTCGTTCGCCATCGTCGTGAAGTCGTTACCCGCCGCACCATCTTCGATCTGCGCAAGGCGCGTGCACGTGCCCACGTGCTGGAAGGTCTGACGGTCGCGTTGGCGAACATCGACGAGATGATCGAGTTGATCAAGACCTCGGCGAACCCCAACGAAGCCCGTGAGCGAATGCTGGCCAAGACCTGGGCACCTGGACTGGTCGGGGCGCTGCTGGCGGCCGCAGGTGCGGAAGCCTCGCAGCCCGAGGACCTCCCGCGAGGTACCGGTCTGGTGGACGGCGCCAATGGCGACAAGTTCTACCAGTTGACCGAAGTCCAGGCGCAGCAGATTCTCGAGATGCGCCTGCATCGCTTGACCGGTCTTGAGCAGGAAAAGCTCACCGAGGAATACAAGCTGCTGCTGGACGCGATCCGCGTTTTGATCGAGATCCTCGAAGACCCTAACGTGCTGCTGAGCGTGATCCGCACCGAGCTGGAAAACGTCAAGGCGGAGTTCGGCGACGAGCGCCGCAGCGAGATTCGCGACAGCGAGGAAGATCTCGATATTCTCGACCTGATCGCTCCGGAAGACGTGGTGGTGACGCTGTCGCATTCCGGTTACGCCAAGCGTCAGCCAGTCAGCAGCTACCGGGCGCAGAAGCGCGGTGGCCGCGGTCGCAACGCGGCAGCGACCAAGGACGAGGATTTCATCGACAGCCTGTGGCTGGTCAACACGCACGACACGCTGCTGACGTTTACCAGCGCCGGCCGGGTGTTCTGGCTGCCGGTCTACCAGCTGCCTGACGCAGGTCCCACCGCGCGTGGCCGACCGATCATCAACTGGATCCCGTTGGAGCCCGACGAACAGGTCCAGGCGGTGGTTCCGGTACGCGATTATGAAGGCGAGCGTTTCGTGTTCTTCGCTACCCGCAACGGCGTGGTCAAGAAGACACCCTTGAGCGAGTACGCCTATCGCCTGCAGCGCGGCAAGATCGCGATCAACCTGGATGACGGTGACGCCCTGATCGGCGTCGGTCTGTCGGATGGCAGCTGCAACATCATGCTGTTCTCCAGCGAGGGCAAGGCGGTCCGGTTCTCCGGCGAGACCGTGCGGCCAATGGGCCGTACTGCCCGCGGTGTGCGCGGCATGCGTCTTGGCGAAGGTGGCAAGGTGGTCAGCCTGATCGTGGTGGAAGGCGATGGCGACATCCTCACCGCCAGCGAGCGCGGCTTTGGCAAGCGCACTCCGCTTGAAGAGTATCCGTGCAAGGGACGTGGTACCCAGGGCGTGATTGCGCTGAAGACCACCGAGCGCAACGGCCAACTGGTCGGTGCGATCCAGCTCAGCGAATCCCACGAGGTGCTGCTGATTTCCGACGGTGGCACGCTGGTTCGTACCCGAGCCTCGGAGATCTCACAGGTCAGTCGCAACACCCAGGGCGTCACCCTGATGCGTCTGGCAGCCGACGAGACGCTGCAGGCAGTGGAGCGTCTGGATGCTTCACTGGACGATGATCTGGAAGAGGGTTCAGAGCTGACAACCGGTGCGATCGAAGCACTATCGCCGACCGTTACCGGCGGTGACACAGCGGCCGATGAGCCGGCTGGTGACTTGCCGGCCTGAACGGCACATTCGCCCGCACTAAACGCAAAACGCCGTCCTTCAGGACGGCGTTTTGCTATCTACGTCAGCGGACCGGTGCTACTGCGGCATGCTGTTCAGACGAGATCGAAATCCTACTTACCGGTCCAACCATCAAGCATGTCCGACAGCTCGTCGGCGTGCTCTTCTTCCTGGGACAGGATGTGTTCCAGGATCCGTTTGGTGGTAGTGTCCTTGTCGCCGATGTAATTGATCATCTGGCGATAGCTGTCAATCGCGATGCGTTCGGCCACCAGATCCTCCTTGACCATGTCACGCAGGTCGGTGCCTTCGACATATTCGGCGTGCGAGCGTCCGCTCAGAATGTCGGGATTGAAGTCCGGTTCGCCGCCGAGCTGAACGATGCGCTCGGCGAGCAGGTCGCCATGCGCCTCTTCTTCCTGTGCGTGCTCAAGGAACTCCGCCTTGATGGAATCCGCCATCAGCCCACTGGCCATGAAGTAGTGCCGCTTGTAGCGCAGCACGCACACCAGCTCAGTGGCCAGCGCTTCGTTAAGAAGCTGAATGACCACCTCGCGGTCTGCGGTGTAGCTGTCAGTGATAGCGCCTTTCTCGATGTGCTGGCGGGCACGCTCGCGAATCGTCGCCAGGTCAGTGACGAACGGTGAAGAATTCTTGTCCGAATCCTTTTTGGGGGCGGTTGGCTTGCTCATTTGGTGCTCCGTGTAGCGGGGGAGGGAAGGGATCAGGAAATCTGTGAAAGGACGTGTTCGGCAGAAGTCACCCGGAACTCGCCAGGTGCTTCGACGTTGAGCTGCTTCACCACGCCGTTCTCGGCGTAGATGGCAAACCGCTTGGCACGCATACCCATGCCGTAGGCGCTGGCGTCGAGCTCCAACCCCAGCGCGCGTGCAAACTCGGCGTTGCCGTCAGCCAGCATCATCATGCCGTCAGGTACGTTCTGACTCTTGCCCCAAGCTTGCATGACGAAGGGGTCGTTGACGGACACACAGGCCACGTTGATGCCCTTGTCGTGGAACTGCTGATAGTGCTCAATGAAGCCCGGCAGGTGCTTTTCTGAGCAGGTCGGCGTGAACGCGCCGGGGACAGCGAAGATCACCGTCTTGCTATGACCAAACAAGGTGTTGGTGTCGACGCTCTCGACACCCTCGCCGATACGCTGCAAAACGACTTCTGGAAGGCGGTCGCCAACCTGGATGCTCATGCGGTTCTCCTGTGTGAATCGCCAGTCTATGCCGACGTTTCTAAAAGCCGCGTCAACGCGGTCCGCCGACGCCGACAATGGAGCGCTTGAACGGAGCGGACTCCGGAACCATATCGATGCCACGACATTGGCCGGCACAGGGAATATCCTGTGCGATGCCGACCGCGCTGCGGGTCACCCGGTCACTATCCCTGCGTTACGCCATTTGGTGGAATGCTTTGGAGCGATGAATGCATTTCAAGGATTACTACGACACCCTCGGTGTGGAGCCCTCTGCGAGCGAAGCCGAGATCAAGACGGCCTATCGCCGGATGGCGCGCAAGTACCATCCAGACGTCAGCAAGGAAGCCGGCGCTGAGGAGAAGTTCAAGGCCGTCAATGAGGCCTATGAGGCGCTGCGCGACCCGCAGAAGCGTGCTGCCTACGAGCAGCTGCGCTCACGTGGCTACCGTCCCGGTGATGAGGTTCGCGCGCCGCCCGGCGGCTTCGACTTCAACAGCGGCGCGGGTGCGGGCGGGGTGGATTTCGAGGAAGTCTTTGCCGGCGGTGGTGCCGGTGGTGGCTTCAGCGACTTCTTCGAAACCCTGTTCGGACGCGGACGTGGTGGCCCCAGCGATCCGTTTGCGCAAGCGCAGGCACAACAGCGCGCGCGTGCGGGCGCGGGTGGCAGGACGCCGCGCAACGCGGATACCCGGGCCAAGCTTTCGGTTCCTCTGGAAACTGTCTTTGCCGGCGATAGCGTGCGTGTCAGCGTGCACGGCAAGACGCTGGATGTGCGGATACCCAAAGGTATTGCTCAGGGCCAGGTGATCCGGCTTTCCGGTCAGGGCGGCAATGGCGGTGCGCTATTGCTGGAGATCGAATACGCCGCGCATCCTCGGTTCGAGGTCGAGGGCCGCACGGTGATCCATGTGCTGCCGATTGCCCCGTGGGAGGCCGTGATGGGCGCGACGATCAGCGTGCCCACCTTGGGAGGCAAGGTAGAGTTGAAGATTCCGCCACGTTCGGAGACCGGCCAGAAGCTCCGCTTGCGCGGCCGCGGGCTGCCGGGAACGCCGGCGGCAGGTGACCAGATCGTGGAGCTGGAAGTGCTGGCCCCGGTGCCCGAGACGCCAGAGCAGGAAGCCGCGTACGCCGCAATGCGCGATGCGTTCGGGGCAGAGTGGCGCCGGGAGTGACCGGCGCCGGACCGGTCAGACAGTCAACAGCTGCTGAAGGATTTCGGTCAGCTCGGCTTCGTTGAACGGCTTGGTGATGTAAGCGCGTGCGCCTTGGCGCATGCCCCAAACACGATCGGTTTCCTGATCCTTGGTGGTTACCAGCACCACCGGGATGTGTTTGGTGGTTGGGTCACGGCAGATCGAACGGGTCGCCTGGAAGCCGTTGAGGTTGGGCATCACCACGTCCATCAGGACCAGGTCAGGCAACTCCTTGCGTGCTACCTCTACGCCCGCCGCGCCGTCTTCAGCGACCAGGGCCTCATGGCCCAGCTTTTCAACGATTCGTCGAATACCCATCAGTTGCGACGGCGAATCGTCGACGATAAGAATACGCGCCATGTGTTTTCCCCAATTAGACTGCCGGATTGTAGCGGCGTCCGGCCAGACCGCCAAACGATTCAGATCCTGACCAGTGTTCGCCCCAGTGATCCCCCTGCAAGCATATTGGAGAACACGTCGGAGAGCTCGGATAAGGTGATCTCGCGGGTACAGATTGTCTCAAGATGCGCCGGCTTCCAGTCGCTGGCAAGATGCTTCCAGACGGCCTCGCGCACGTCCCGGGCTGTACCTGCTGACGCGACGCCCAATAACGACACGCCACGCAATATGAAGGGCATAACGGTGGCATCCAAGTCAGCTGAAGCGGCAAGACCCGCGCTTGCGACGTTGCCGTAGGGAGCGCATTGGGCGAGCAGACTGGTGAGCATCGGCCCGCCGACGTTGTCCAGACCGCCGCCGAAGCGTGCCGATTCCAATGGGCGTTCGGTGGCCAGCGCATCGCGCCCCAAGACCTCGCGCGCGCCAAGCTGCCTTAAGTAATCGTGTTGTTCGGACTTGCCGGTGATCGCGTGCACCTCGAATCCGGCGCGGGTGAAGATGTCGATTGCCAGAGATCCGACCCCGCCGCTGGCTCCGGTAACGGCCAGTGGGCCCATTTCCGGTCGCTGGCGGTTTTCCAGCATCCGGAACAGCGCCAGCGCCGCGGTGAATCCAGCCGTACCCAGAATCATGCTCTCGCGCAGATCCAGGCCCGGCGGAACTGAAACTGCCCACGCCGCCTCCAATCGCACAAACTCGGAGTAGCCGCCATCACGGGTTTCGCTGAGACCGCTGCCCGTGGCCAGTACTGCGTCGCCTTCCTTGAACGCCGGGTCGGTGGATGCAACGACATGTCCGGCGACGTCGATACCGCCGACCAGAGGAAAGCGCCGCAGAATCTTGCCCTGCCCGGTACCGGCCAAAGCATCCTTGAAGTTGACCGAGGAGTAGGCGGCCTTGATCACCACCTCGCCGGGTGCGAGGTCATCTAGCGTGACCGTATCAATGCCACTGCGATATCCCTGCGCGTCGTTGTGGATGCGAAAGGCGTTGAAACCAGTTGGAACGGCGTTGGACATGTTGACCTCACGGATCGTCAATTGGCGGCTTAGCGACGCACGCTCTGGCGCTTTTCTTCCAGCCATTTGTCGGCGTTTGCCGGTCGGTAGCCACGCATCCACGCCAACATCGCATCGATATCCTCACCGTGCCACAGATCTTCACGCTGCTCGGCGTTGACGAACTGCTCGGCAACCATGCGGTCCATCATGCCTATAAGTGGCTGGTAGAAGCCATCCACGTCGAGGAACGCGCAGGGCTTGTCGCCGATGCCCAGCTGGCGCCAGGTCAACATCTCGAACATTTCGTCCAGCGTTCCGAAGCCGCCGGGCAGGGCGATGAACCCGTCTGACATCTCGAACATGCGGGCCTTACGCAGGTGCATGTTGGGCACGACCTCCAGCCGCGTCAGGTGGCGGTGAGCAACTTCCCAGTCGACCAGTTGCTCAGGGATCACCCCGATCACCTTGCCCCCGGCGGCCAGAGCCGCATCCGCCATGATGCCCATCAGACCGACGTTGCCGCCGCCGTAGACGATTTGGACGCCGCTTTCGGCCAGTTGCCGCCCCAGCTGGGCCGCGCGCTCGGCGTAGATCGGACGGGAGCCTGCATGGGAGCCGCAGTAGACGCAAACCGATTGCATGGAATAGATGCCTTGAAGGTGGATGTGGATGCCCCCGGATGGGGTTTGTTGCAGGTGCCGAAACCAGAACGGCGCACCCTGGGGTGCGCCGTTCTGAGGGAGAGCTCGGACCGCCGCGGCAACCTGTGCCGGTCCCCTTGACTCAGTTCGCCTTGTGGATGGCGCGTTTGTCGACCGCCATCGCCGCTTCGTGCACCACTTCCGACAGTGCCGGATGGGCGAAGCAGATGCGGGCCAGATCGTCGGCCGCGCCCTTGAACTCCATCGTCACGACGCCGGTATGGACCAGCTCGGACACGTTCGGGCCACACAGGTGAACGCCCAACACACGGTCGGTTTCAGCGTGTGCAATCACTTTGACCAGACCCGCCGGCTCGTTCATGGCAACGGCGCGGCCGTTGGCGGCAAACGGGAAGCTACCGGTCTTGTACGGAATGCCTTCTTCCTTGCACTGGGCCTCGGTCTTGCCGACCCATGCGATCTCCGGCTCGGTGTAGATCACCCACGGCACGGTATCCAGATTCACGTGGCCCGGCAGGCCCGCGATCAACTCGGCGACCGCGATGCCTTCCTCGGAAGCCTTGTGCGCCAGCATCGGGCCGCGCACGCAGTCACCAATCGCCCAGACGCCATCGACGCCGGTGTGGCAATGCTCGTCCACTTCAATCTGGCCGCGCTCGTTGAGCTTGACCGCGACACCGTCGGCCAGCAGGCCCTTGGTTGCCGCGCGGCGGCCAACGGCCACCAGCAGCTTGTCGACGACCAGCGTCTGCTCGCCCTTGGCATCGGTGTAGGTCAAGTGGACGCCGTCCTTCTTGACCTCCGCCTTGCTGAACTTTGCGCTCAGCTTGATGTCCAAGCCCTGCTTTTTGAACTCACGCGCGGCGACCTTGCTGACGTCTGCGTCGGCTGCTGCCAGGAAGCTCGGCAGGGCCTCAAGGATCGTGACTTCCGACCCGAGACGGTTCCACACGCTGCCCAGCTCCAGACCGATCACGCCGGCGCCGATCACGCCGAGACTCTTGGGTACCGTGTCGAAGTCCAGCGCACCGACGTTGTCGACGATCCGGTCACCATCAAACTTCGCGAACGGCAGTTCGATGGAATCCGAGCCCGCTGCCAGAATCACGTTCACTGCTTTCAGCTCGACTTCACTGCCATCGTGCTGTTTGACCTTGACCACATTGCCAGTCTGCAGTGTGCCGAAGCCGTAGAACGGGGTGACCTTGTTGGCTTTGAACAGCATCGTGATGCCGTCGGTGAATTGGCTGACGATCTTGTCCTTGCGGCCGACCATGACGCTGACATCCATCTTCGGGTTTTCCGCCGAGATGCCGTGGTCGGCGAAGGACGAGGTCAGGTTGTGGAACTGGCGCGAGCTGTCGAGCAGCGCTTTGGACGGGATACAGCCAACCCGCAGGCAGGTGCCACCGAGTGCAGGCTTGTTGTCCTTGCCCATGCCCGCGTCCACGCAGGCGACCTTCAGGCCGAGCTGCGCGGCGCGAATGGCTGCGACATAGCCGCCGGGACCGCCGCCGATCACGACGACATCGAAATTCTGTTGTTCGCTCATCTCAAAAACATCCTTGGCTTGGTGCGGAACGCCCCGGCCGAGCGGCGCGGGGCTCCGGGTGGGAGTGATCCCTGGGGATCACATGCCCAGCAGCATGCGGTGCGGGTTCTCGAGCTGGTTCTTGATGTCGACCAGGAACAGCACCGCGTCCTTGCCGTCGACGATGCGGTGGTCATAGCTCAGCGCGATGTACATCATCGGCGCGGCGATCACCTTGCCGTCCTCGACGATGGCGCGCTCCTTGATAGCGTGCATGCCAAGGATCGCACTCTGCGGCGGGTTGATGATCGGGGTAGAGAACAGCGAGCCGAACGTGCCGCCATTGGTGATCGTAAACGTCCCGCCCTGGAGGTCTTCCAGCTTCAGACCGCCTTGGCGCGCAGCGATGGCGTAATCGTTGATCGCCTGCTCGGCATCGGCAAAGCTCATCGACTCGGCGTTGCGCAGGACCGGGGTCACCAGGCCCTTATCGGTTGATACGGCGATCGAGATGTCCGAGTAGCCGTGATAGATGATGTCCTTGCCGTCGATCGAGGCATTGACCAGCGGGAAGCGCTGCAGCGCATTGGCGCAGGCCTTCACGAAGAAACTCATGAAGCCCAGCTTGATGCCGTAGGCCTTCTGGAACGCCTCGCCCTGCGACTTGCGCATGGCCATAACCGCTGACATGTTGACCTCGTTGGAGGAGGTCAGCATGGCGGTGGAGTCCTTGGACTCCATCAGACGCTCCGCGATGCGCTGGCGCATGCGGGTCATCGGTACGCGCTCTTCCGGGCGTGCGCCGCTAGCCTTGCCGACGCCGGCATTGCGGGCGAAGTTGATCAGGTCTTCCTTGGTCACCGCGCCGCGACGGCCCGTGCCATCAACATTGGCCGGATCGATGCCTTCCTTCTGCGAAGTGAAGCGGGCGCCGGGCGGCAGCTCGGTGGACGTGCTCTTGGCCGCAGCGGCCTTGGACTGCACGGGCTGGGCCACATTGGCAGCGGCAGCATCGTTCTTGGCGTCGATCGACTTGTCAGTCTTCTCGGTCTTGGCTTCGGGAGCGGCGGCAGCGCCTTCCTCGACGATCGCCAGCAACTGCTCGCTGGTGACGGTCGCGCCGGTGTCGAACTTGATTTCCTTGAGCACGCCATCCACCGGCGAGGGAACTTCCAGGACGACCTTGTCGGTTTCGAGGTCGACCAGGTTCTCATCGCGCTTGACGGCGTCGCCCGGCTTCTTGTGCCAGGTGGCGATGGTGGCGTCGGAGACGGATTCGGGCAGGACCGGAACTTTGATCTCGGTGCTCATGGGAAAAATATCCTGGGTAACTGTGGAATGGAGCAAATAGGGTTGGACGATCCGTTATACCGCTTGGGGCGGAAGATCGTGGGTGCTACAGACACGCTAACGACAAGACGGAAGGATGCAAGGCCGGCCCGCGAAAATGCGGGCCAGCCTGTATTTATCACTCGTCCGCGGGCTCGCCCTGAAGCGGGTTGACCAGTGCATCGGCGACCAGCTTGGTCTGCTCGCGGACGTGATCGGACATGTGCCCGACCGCCGGCGATGGCGAGCTTGGACGACCGGCGTAATGCAGAGCCTGACGGGATGCGACGCAGAAGTTCAAGTGATGACGGATCTGGTACCAGGCACCCTGGTTCTGCGGCTCTTCCTGACACCACACAACGTCCTGGGCCGAGCTGTAGCGCTCGAGTTCGGCGACCAGAGCCTCGCGCGGGAACGGATACAACTGCTCCACGCGGATCACGGCAACGTCGTCGGCCTCGCGCTTGGTCATGTCCTCGACCAGGTCGTAGTAGACCTTGCCGCCACAGACCACGACCCGCTTGACCTTCTTCGGGTCGGCCTTCGGATCCGGGATCAGCGTCTGGAAGCTGCCTTGGGCGAGCTCTTCCAGCGACGACACGGCCAGCTTGTGGCGCAGCAGCGACTTGGGCGTCATTACGACCAGCGGCTTGCGCGTCTGCATATGCATCTGGCGGCGGATCATGTGGTACGCCTGCGCCGGCGTGGTCGGGGTGCAGACCAGCATGTTGTCGAGCGCGCAAAGCTGCAGGAAACGCTCGAGACGTGCCGAGCTGTGCTCCGGGCCTTGACCTTCGTAGCCGTGGGGCAGGAACAGCGCCAATCCACACAGGCGGCCCCATTTGGCCTCACCGGAGGACAGGAACTGGTCGATCACCACTTGGGCGCCGTTGGCGAAGTCGCCGAACTGCGCTTCCCAGATCGCCAACGTATCTGGATCAGCGGTGGCGTGACCATATTCGAACGCCATCACCGCTTCCTCGCTGAGCAGCGAGTCGATGATCTCGACGTCCATCGGGTTCTCCACCAGCTCGCGCAGCGGCAGGTAGTACTCGTCCGTGGACTGCTCATGCAGGATCGCGTGGCGATGGAAGAACGTGCCGCGACCGCAATCCTGCCCGACCAGACGCAGCTTGTAGCCTTCGTTGAGCAGGGTGGCGTACGCGAGGTTCTCGGCAAAGCCCCAGTCACCTGAGAGTTCGCCGGCGGACATCTTGCGGCGGTCCTCATAGATCTTGCCTACGCGATCGTGCAGCTTGATCTCGTCGGGGATCGTGTTGATGCGGGTAGCCAGCGCCTTCAAGTTGTCCGCGTCGAAGCGGGTATCAACGGCGTCGGACAGCTTGCCCTTGAGAAACTTGTTCCAGTCGACAGTGAACTCGTCCGGCTTGACTGCCACCATCTCGGTGGTGACTTCGCCAGCGTCAAGCTTGTCGCGGTAGCTGTCAACCACGGCCTTGGCTTCGTCGGCAGTCAGCGACCCTTCGGCCACCAGCTGTTCGGCGTAGAGCTCGCGCGGCGTCTTGTGCTGGCGGATCGCCTTGTACATCACCGGCTGGGTTGCTGCCGGCTCGTCGGCCTCGTTGTGGCCGTGGCGGCGGTAGCAGACCAGATCGATGACGACGTCGCGACCGAAGGTGTTGCGGAAGTCCAGCGCCATCTCGGCACAGAACGCGACCGCTTCGGGGTTGTCGCCGTTCACGTGCAGGATCGGCGCACCGACCATCTTCGCCACGTCCGTGCAGTACAGCGTCGATCGGGCGTCCTCGGTTGCGCTGGTGGTGAAGCCGACCTGGTTGTTGATGACGATATGCACCGTGCCGCCAACGCGGAAACCGCGTGCCTGCGACATCTGGAACAACTCCATCACCACGCCCTGACCGGCGAACGCGGCGTCGCCGTGGATCAGGATCGGCAATACCTCGCGACGGCTGTCAGCGCCGCCGCGCTTGGTCTGACGCGAACGCACCGAACCAGCCACGACCGGGTCGACGATCTCGAGATGCGAGGGGTTGAACGCCAGCGCCAAATGGACCGGGCCGCCTGGCGTGGCCACATCGGCGCTGAAGCCCATGTGGTATTTCACGTCGCCGGCATGGGCCAGCTCGTTGTGGTCGAACTTGCCTTCGAACTCGTCGAACAGCTTGCGCGGCGACTTGCCCAGGGTATTGACCAGCACGTTGAGCCGGCCACGGTGGGCCATACCGATGACAACGTCCTTGGCGCCTTGCTCACCGGCGCGGCGGATCGTGGTGTCCATCAGCGGGATCAGCGCATCCCCACCTTCCAGGGAGAAACGCTTCTGGCCGACGTACTTGGTGTGCAGGTAGCGCTCAAGACCTTCGGCAGCCGTCAGGCGCTCCAGGATGCGGCGCTTGTCCTCCGCGGTGCGGCCGTATTTGCCGCCAGCCTTCTCCAGACGCTCGTACACCCAGCGACGCTGCGGCGCATCGGCGATGTGCATGAACTCCGCGCCGATCGGGCCGGTATAAGTGGCCTTGAGCAGGTCGAACAACGTGCCCAGATTCATCCGGTCCATGCCGGCAACGCCGCCGGTGCTGAACTCGTCGCCGAGATCGGACTTGGACAGTCCGTGGAAACCCAGCTCCAGGTCCGGCGCAGGTGGGTGATCGACCAGACCCAACGGGTCGATATCCGCGCCCAGATGACCGCGCGAGCGGTAGGCGGTGATCAGCTTGCCGACGAAGCGCTCGCGCTCGTCAGACGCGCCCGCTGCGCTCGGTTTCCCGGCGTGGCGTGCAGCTTCGATGATGGTGTCGATGACGACGGAGTGCGGCACGTCGCCCGCCTCCCGACCGTGGAAACCGTCGAAATAGGTTTTCCATTCGGCCCCGACACTTTCGGGGGAGACCAGGTACTGCTCGTACAGGTCTTCGATGTAGGCGCCGCTGGAACCCAGCTGCGATGACTGCGAGAACTGCTTCAGGAGATTGGCCACGGTGGCGTCGCTAAACTCGAAAGAGGGAGAGGGTGTGCCGGCGCAGCGATAAATGCCGGTTCTGGCACGTGAATGTTCGAATTATAGCCTTTCGAGCCGCACTCGGCTGATGCCGAACCGGCTCAATGGCCCAGGAATGGCGCCTGCGCAGGGATTGGGTTCGTCCCTGTTCAGGTTGATTTCAAGAACCTCAAATCCCCAGCGTCCGATACTCGGTGCATGGTCTGGAGCGCTCCCAGACAGGGTCGAAGAGGCTTTCCAGGTGCCGCGCGCGTGCCGGTTCGTCGAGCCGGGTGTCACCCTCCAGACGCGCTGCTATTGGACGAAAGTAGTAGCCGCCGCGGTCGTTGGAGACGTAGGCAGACGGATAGGTACGATCAAACGTCTCCTCCACTGCGCGGAAAGAGACCAGGCTGGATAGGCGCTGGTGCAGGCCAATCAACGGACTCAGGTCGCGCTGGGGCGCCGTAGGGTCATGCAGAAGAATCCGGATCTCGCCCTTGCCGACGGCAAATCGTCGAAGTGCATCACTGACCTCGGGAGCATCCAGCACGCCCGGATCAAGGTCGCGGCTGTAGATGTTCACCCGCCGCCGCGCGCTGCTGATCACGCCCAAGACGGCAGCAATGGCGCCGGCCCGGTCGCGGACCGGATTGGAGATGCCGATGTGCATCTCCATCGCTTGATGCTCGATTCCCGCTTCGTCAAACCGCGCGCCTGCCGGCAGGAAGCCATGGCGCGCATAGAAGGCAATGGCGTGTGACTGCGCGTGCAGCGCCAGCTTCGACCAGCCGAGCTCGGTCGCCCGGGCCAGCATGGTCCGCAGCAGAGCATCGCCGACGCCGCGGCCGCGCCAGGTGGACAACACGGCCATGCGGCCAAGGTGCTGCTCAGGGGTCAGACGCGCGGTGCCGATCGCGCTGCCGGCATCATCGCGGGCGATGAAATGCTGGGAGACCGGATCCAGGTCGTCCCACTCGAGCTCAAGCGGAACGCCTTGCTCCTGCACGAAGACGGATTCGCGCACCGCCCGCAACTCTGGCAAGCCGGCCTCGTAGTCGATCGGCTCCACATGAAATCCGGACTCAGTCGCAGTCATTCGTCGTCTCCCTCCAAAGCCAGGTGGTAGTGGCCGGCGTCGAGCAGGCTGATCAGGCAGTCGCGGCCCTGATCGGATAGTGCCGCATAGTCGGCACCCGCGATGATGCCGGTATTGGCGAGCCGGCTGGCGTCGCTGGTAGTGAGGGCGTGGCTTTCGCCGTTGGCATGCAGAACCGCTTCCGTGCCCAAGCGGCGCCAAGCCATGCGCGAGTAGGGGTGGCGATGCAGGAGTCCACCATGCTGCAGATCCCATTCGATCTCGATCCGCGACTTCGGCGCTTCGCCTTCTTCCAGCTGTGGAGGAATGACGTCAACCGCATTGCGATAACGAGTGATGAAGTTGCCGAACCATTCGGCCAGTTGCTCGGGCTGGTCGCCGCGGATCTTGTCCAGCGCACGCACCACACGCGCCATGGCGTCCGCATCGATCTCGCCGGGGTCGGCGGCCGGAGCGAGATCGGGATCGTGGTAGCGCAGCGAGTCATCCGCTTCCGCCGTCAGCGTGTCGACCAGATCGCCCAGCAGCTCAGCCGACGAGGGCGCGCGCATGCCAAAGGAGAATGTCAGGCACGGATCCTCCGCCACGCCGTGGTGGGGCACGCCGGGCGGCAGGTACAACATGTCGCCAGGCCCCAGAACCCACTCGTGGCTGGGGCTGAATTCGCGCAACAACCGCAACTCGACATCGTTGCGGTACTCCAGTGGCGGATTGGCACGCGCATCGATCTGCCAACGGCGGTGGCCGACTGCCTGCAGCAGGAACACGTCGTACTGGTCGACATGCGCACCAACCGATCCGCCGGGAGCCGCAAACGACACCATGACGTCATCGATCCGCCAGCGTGGCAGGAAGCTGAACTCGCCGATCATCGCTGCGATGTCGACGTCCCACTTGTCCACGTCCTGCACCAGCAGAGTCCAATCGGCCGACGGCAGTTCCGGGAACAGCTCCTCCGGGAACGGGCCGTGACTGACGGCCCAGCTGTCATCGCTACGATCGTGGCGGATCATCCGTGACAGCGCGCCTTCTTCGCAGGCCAAACCGGCAAGGTCGTCCGGATCCATCGGTGACTCGAAGTCCGGAAACGCGTTGCGGATCAGCAGCGGGTGCTTCTGCCAGTAGTCACGCAGGAAGTCCGCTGCAGGCATTCCCAAAGGGGGCAGGGCGCGCGCATCGATCTCGATCGGAGGCGGCAGCGGCAAACGTGCGTCGCTGGCATCGGAAGAATTGGCCTTGGAGCTGTGCATGACGCGTCCCGCTGATGGGCCGGGGGAACCGGCCGCTGATGGTGAGGCTTTCCGCGATGCGGCGGGGCGATTGCTGGCCCGGTCAGATCTCGCGGGCGAGCGTTGCGGCGTGGCCGACGTAGCTGCCGGGCGTCATCTCCAGCAGGCGCTGGCGCGCGTCTTCTGGCAGTTCCAGTCCGCTGATGAACTCGCGCATCGACGCCTCGTTGATGCCGTGACCACGGGTCAGCGCCTTGAGCTGTTCATACGGGTTGGGCAGGCCGTGCCGGCGCATGACGGTCTGAACCGCCTCGGCAAGGACTTCCCACGAGGCATCCAAGTCGGCGGCCAGGCGGTCCTCATTGGCCGACAGTTTGGCAAGCCCGCGCTGTAGTGCATCCAGAGCGATCAAGGCGTGACCAAACGCTGTGCCCAATGCGCGCAGCACGGTCGAGTCGGTCAGGTCGCGCTGCCAGCGGCTGATCGGCAGCTTGGTGGCGAAATGATCGAACAACGCATTGGCGATGCCGAAGTTGCCCTCGGCGTTCTCGAAATCAATCGGGTTGACCTTGTGCGGCATCGTCGAGCTGCCGACTTCACCTGCCTTCACCGACTGCTTGAAGTAGCCCAGCGAGATGTAGCCCCAGATGTCGCGACACAGGTCGATCGCGATGGTGTCGATACGCTTTTGCGCGTCGCACAGCTCGGCAATGCCATCGTGCGGTTCGATCTGGGTGGTGTACGGCTGCCAGCTCAGGCCCAGCGAGGTGACAAACGTCTGCGCGAACGCCGGCCAGTCGATATCGGGATACGCGGCAAAGTGCGCGTTGTAATTGCCGACTGCACCGTTGATCTTGCCCGGCGTCGGCGCGGCGACCAGGGTCTCGCGCTGGCGCTGCAGGCGGGCAACCACGTTGGCGATTTCCTTGCCGACGGTGGTGGGCGAGGCGGTCTGGCCGTGGGTACGCGCGAGCATAGGCAGCGCGGCATATTGATGCGCCATTGCGCGCAGCTGGGCGATCAGCTCGTCGAGCTTCGGCACCATCACGGTGTCGCGCGCCTGCGCGAGCATCAGTGAGTAGCTCAGGTTGTTGATGTCCTCGGAGGTGCAGGCAAAGTGCACAAACTCCAGCGCCGGGCCCAACTCGTCGTCATCCTTGAGTCGTTCCTTGATCAGGTACTCGACCGCCTTGACGTCGTGGTTGGTAGTGCGCTCGATCTCTTTGACCCGCGCCGCATCTTCCACTGACAGCTCATCGGCAAGTTTGCGCAGGCGCGCAGTCGCAGCCGGCGAGAACGGCGCCAGCTCGATGATCTGAGGTTCGTTGGCCAGCGCGAGCAGCCATTCGACCTCGACCTTGACCCGGGCCTTGATCAGGCCGAACTCGGAAAAGATCGGTCGCAGTGCGTCGACCTTGCCGGCGTAGCGGCCATCGAGCGGGGACAGGGCGAGTAGCCGGAATTCGTTGTTGGCGGGCATGGCAGGCAGGGTTGGCGGCAGGGCTGCGCATTCTAGCGCGAGGCCCGTCACCCCGCCGCCGACCCGCGGCGTATCCTCAAACTCTTGCCACGAACACGCAGGAGCACGCTATGGCCAAGCAGGATTACCGCGTCGAACACGACAGCATGGGCGAGTTGCAGGTGCCCGCCGACGCCTTGTGGGGCGCGCAGACCCAGCGCGCGATCGACAACTTTCCGATCTCCGGTCGGCCGATGCCGCGCGGATTCATTCGTGCACTCGGACTGGTCAAGGCGGCCGCCGCCACGGTCAATGTGGACCTGGGTCTGCTGCCCAAGGGACGCGCCGGCGCGATCCGCAAGGCAGCGATGGTGATCGCGGACGGCACCCACGATGCGCACTTTCCGATCGACATCTACCAGACCGGGTCGGGCACCTCCAGCAACATGAATGCCAACGAGGTGATCGCGACGCTGGCGTCCCGCTCGGTGCGCGGCAAACCGATCCATCCCAACGACGAGGTCAACCTTGGCCAGAGCTCCAACGACGTGGTGCCGACCGCGCTGCGGGTCTCGGCCCAGTTGGCAACGGTGGAATCCTTGTTGCCGGCGATCAAGCACCTGCGCCGCACGATCGACCGCCGTGCCAAGGCGCTGGACAAAATCACCAAAACCGGTCGCACCCATCTCATGGATGCGATGCCGCTGACGTTTGGTCAGGAGTTCGGCGCGTGGTCGGCACAGCTTGCCTCAGCGCAGGCGCGGATCGAGGACTGCCAGAAGCGCATGTGTCGCCTGCCGATCGGTGGCACCGCCATCGGTACCGGAATCAATGCGGATCCGCGCTTTGGCAAGGCGATGGCAAAAGCGCTGTCGTCACTGTCCGGAACCAAATTCGAGTCCGCCGAGAACAAGTTCGAAGGTCTGGCATCGCAGGACGATGCGGTCGAACTCTCCGGCCAGCTGAACGTGCTCGCCGTGGCGTTGATGAAGATCGCCAACGACCTGCGCTGGATGAACTCCGGACCGCTCGCGGGCATTGGCGAGCTTGAGCTGCCTGCATTGCAACCGGGCAGTTCAATCATGCCGGGCAAGGTCAATCCGGTGATTCCGGAGGCGCTGGCGATGGTGTGCGCTCAGGTGATGGGCCACAACACGGCGATCACGGTCGCAGGGCAGAGCGGCAACTTCCAGCTCAACGTGATGCTGCCGTTGATTGCGTCAAACCTGCTGGATTCGATTGGCCTGCTATCCAATTCGATGCGTCTGCTGGCCGACAAAGTGATTGCCGGACTCAAGGTGCGTCAGGACGTGGTGGCGGAGGCATTGCACCGCAATCCGATCCTGGTGACGGCATTGAACCCGGTTATCGGCTACGAAAAGGCTGCGGCGATAGCCAAGCGTGCCTACAAGGAGCAGCGTCCAGTGCTGGAGATCGCATTGGAGGACACCGACCTGTCCGAGCCCGAGCTCAAGAAGTTGCTCGACCCAGTGGCCTTGACCCGAGGCGGCGTGCAACGGGAAAGTGGGAAAGGACGCCGCTGAAGCGGGCACTTTCCAACGCCCGGGGCGACTGCTCCCGGGCGTTGGGCGTGCGTCTAACGCTTGGCGGGGAGGTTAACGTTGCCGGTAACGCCGCGGTGACTGATATCGCCACTGCCGTTGGCGCGAACCGTCAGTCCACCTCGTGCGCCGTTGACGCCGATGTCGCCAGAGCCGATTGATCCGATCGTGATGTCGCCGCCGATGTCGGCAAGGTCAATGTCGCCCGAACCGATCGACTTGATGTTCACGCCTCCGCCGATACCCGAGAGTTTGACGTCGCCTGAGCCGCCCGTGCCAATGTCGACTGCTCCCTGGGTTGTCTTGATGTCGATATCGGCGGATCCAAAAGTACCGACCCTGGAGGTGCCGCCCACCTGTCGAACGGTGGCGTCGCCGGAGCCGAGCGAACTCAGGTCGAGGCTGCCGATGTCGCTGGCCGTAATATCCCCCGAGCCAGTGCTGCCACTGAACTTCCCGCGGATCTTCGAAACAGCCAGATCGCCCGAGCCCGTCGTGGCATCCAGTGCCTGTAAACCTGTGACGACCGCATCGCCGGAGCCCAGCTTCAACTGCACCGGAATATTGTCGGGAATGTTCGCTTTCAGCGTCAGGTTCGCGTAGCGATTGAACGTAAGCCCGAGAACGTCGAGGTTGATGTTCGACCCATTGTCGTTGTCGCCGCTGCGCCGGGCGCGAACGGTCAGTTGGTCGCCACGCTTCTCCTGCGTCACCGACATATGTTCCAGGAGTTTGGCGCTGGATGCGCAGGCGCGGCCTTCGACCCGGCCGGTAGAGTTTGCTGCGCCGCGTAAGTTCAGATCACTGGCGCCGATATCAAACACCACCGTCTTCACACCGGTGAGATCCAGCTGCAGATTATGCGGCTGCGAATGGGCGCATCGATTTGCATCGTCGGCGTGGGCGGCGAGAGGGAGCAGTAGCAGTGATGCGAAGATCAGCGATTTCATAGCGGTGTCCGGTAGTGGAAGGTGTCGTGCACACGGTTCAATTCGCACCGCAGACCTAGTCCGAAAAAATGCTTGCTCCGTCGATGTCGGAACGGCAGTCGGCAACATCATCCATATCGGCGTTGGCGTAGGGCGCGAACTCCGGCAGAGACGTGGCAAGCTTTTCCTGGGTGGCGATGAACGCGGGCAACCGGTCGCAGAGCTTCTTTGCCTCGGCTTTGATGCCACTGGCCTGTGCTTCCACCGCCCGCTCAATGTCCTCTTCGCTGGCGCCGCTCAGGACGCCCTTCAAAGATTCGCCGATGGCTGCCATCGCAACTCCCGCAGCTTTGAGGCCGATATCGGCACCGGCCTGTGCGATCTGCTCAATTTGTCCCCGGTACTCCAACAACAACACGTCCTGCGCGGCAGTCGTGACCACTTTTTTCCCGTCGATCAGCAGCTCGCCTTTTGGAGTGATGACTGCACTGGGTGCTTTCGGGTCGTCACTGGATAGATCGATATCGCCTGTTGCGATCTCAGTGCGAACCTTCTCAGACGCCTCCTGGATCTTGGCGGACGCCTGAGCCAGCCCGGACGCTGCCTTGTCCTGGGCGGTGTCAGCGTTGCCGCTGCACGCCGCAAGAGGCAGCAGGAAGAAAGCCAATAGGACGGGGCGGAGAGTGTGTGAGACGTTCATGGTGGTGACTCCCGTAAATAGTGGTGTCGCGTCGTAGAGCACAGCCGATTGGGTGATTTCAGCCTTCGTCGCGCCAGCGGCGCAGTCGGATCGCGATGATGATCATCACTACACCGGCTCCCGCACTGATCCACGTGGCGGGCATCGCCAAGGTGGACAGCAGGCTGCTGGTCGAAAACTGTGAAAGCATTTCCTGCAGCCAATCGCTGCCGCTATAGCTCGCCGCCCCGTCGCGATAGAGCATGTCGATGCCCATCACGGTGCCCATCAGCATGCGGCCGACGATCTGCTTCCAATACCAACTGCCTTCGAGCCCGAACAGCTGCATCACTTTGAAGCCGCTGACCAGAATGCCGCTGAATACCGGGATCGCGACCGCCCAAAGAAACGGCTTGTTGCGGGCCCACGCGGAGCACAACATCAGCCAGCCCACGGTCGGCAGCGCCCACACCGCATACACCGGCAGGGACGCAAGCACGAAACCAATCACCCTCAGCGGGTTCGCCGGCCCCCACAGCAGCTCCATCGGATTGCCACCATGAATCATGACAATCGCGGTGAAGAGCAGCATGTGAGCCACCAGGCTCACCAAGCCGACAGCAGCGGCGATAGCCGGCGCAATCACCGTTGCGCTGACAAGCTTGGATAGCACCGTCTGGGTATCCGACACCGGCAAGGACTTCCAGAACAGTACGCTCCGGTCCTTGCGGTCGTCGTAGAGGCATCCGAGGCCGTAGAAGAACACCACAAACGCCAGCAGCATTGAAGGCCAGAACGCCGTTATCAACAGCGCAAAATCGATTGCCTGCCCGAGCTGCTGGAGCTTGTCCGGGTCAAGGGTTTGGGTGAGCGCGGCCAAGTCAATCCCGTTGATCCGAACTTCGCCATCGGTGAACAGCCCACCATTGGCCGCCGCCCGGCGGGCGATAATTTCAGCAAAGATGAATCCGGTAACGGCCAATACAAAAGAGACCACGCCAGTGATTACCGGTAGCCAGAAAAAGCCGCCTTTGTTCTCCCAGTACTCCCGTTTAAGCAGCATGCGGAATTTGTGGGTGGGGTGAATCGGCGCGAACGGACGCGCAGCGGGAAGAATCGCGTTGTCGGCAGCGTTCATTCGTAGGTTCCTTGCATGGTGGCGACAAACAGATCCGCCAGGCCTGGTGTGCGCAGCTCGCCCAGCTCGCTGAGCTGCTCGCGCGGCGCCCCGTCAAACAGCATTACGGTCTTGCCGAACGCGATCGCACGCTCGTTCAGCGGTTTCAACGCCCGGGCATCTTCAACCTGGCCCGCGTTGACGAGCAGTTCGGTGAAGCGATCGCCCACATCGTCCATCGGGCTTTCCATCACGATCTTGCCGTCACTGATGAACATCACGTCGGTGAGGATGTGCTCGATCTCTTCCACCTGATGGGTGGTGATGACGATCGTCTTTTCCTCGTCGAAGTAGTCCTCCAGCAGTCGCTGGTAGAACTGCTTGCGATACAGAATGTCCAGACCCAGCGTGGGCTCATCGAGCACCAGCAGCTTGGCGTCGATGGCCATGACGAGCGCCAGGTGCAGCTGGACGATCATCCCCTTGGACATTTCACGGACCCGCATTTTTGCGGTCAGCTTGGTGCCTTTCAGGAAGCGGTCGCAGCGGTCGCGGTCGAAGCGTGGATGCACGCCAGCAACAAATTCGATGGCCTCGGAGACCCTGATCCAGCGGGGCAGCACCGCGACATCGGCGATAAAGCACACGTCGCGCATCAGCTCGTCGCGGGCAGTGCGCGGGTCACGGCCGAGCACACTGAGATCACCATCGAACGTGATCAGGCCCAGCATGGCCTTCAGTGCAGTGGTTTTGCCCGCGCCGTTGGGACCAATCAGCCCGACAATCCGTCCGGTCGGAATCTCAAAGCTGGTGCCATCCAGCGCCGCTTCGCCCTTTTTGTAGACCTTGCGAAGATTGCGCGCCACGACCATTGGTTGCGCGGCTGTGGGGAGCGGGGCGCTCATTGTGCCGCTGCCTTGGCGGCTGCCGGTGCGACCAGCTCCTCCAGACGCAGGCCGAGGCGCGTGATGCGCTCCAGCACCAGAGGCCATTCCTCGGTAAGAAAGCGCTCGCGCTCGCTAGCCAAGAGTTTCGTTGCTGCTCCTTCAGTCATGTACATGCCCAGACCCCTGCGTTTTTCAACGAGCGCCTCGTCTACCAGTTCCTGATAGGCGCGCGAGACGGTGATTGGATTGAGTTGGTAGTCGGCTGCGACCTGCCGAACGGAAGGCAGGGCATCGCCCGGCTTGAGCACGCCATCGAGCATCATTGCCACGACGCGCTCCTTCAGTTGACGGTAGATCGGAGCCCCGTCGCTCCATTGGATTGCTGTCATTGGGTTTACCCCCGTGGAACTAATGAGAAATAGGGCATTGCGAGCGTCCGCACGTGGCGGCCGGATCCTCCCCCTGTGGCCCGTGGTGCCAACGCCCCTGCGTCGGCACGGCTCGCGGATGCGGGCTGCATCCCATCCGAAGTGGCCATGACCGGATCCGCCGAAAGCTCCGGCGACAGGGGGTTCAGCGCGAAAACCACGATGGCCACCAATGTCGCGCTGGTGGCAGTCAAAGCGGATAACGAGTTGGTGAACTTCCGGTTCATGGAACACATCCTCGCTGTAGTCATTCGGTGTTGTATCCGACTATAACACCAAACCACCTCCCGTCAATACTTCATGCGTCATTGCCGGACGAGCCCGCGATCGGGACAATAGGCGTTTTTCGCAACCACCCAGTCCCCCGACAGGAGCAATCCGGATGAAGGCTTTCGTGCGCGGCAGTGCCGTGTTGTTAACCACCGTTTCGCTGTTCGGCGCGACGGTGGCGTTCCCCGTTGCTGCCTCTGCGCAGAACACAGCAATTCAGGAGAAAAATTTGCTTACTACCGATCGCGCCAAAGTCAGCTACATGGTTGGCCACGACATCGTCCGCTCCACGACCCCGGCGGCGCCGGACATGGACCCGGCCGCGTTTGAACGTGCCATCGCCAATGCATTCAAAGGCGAGCTGCCGCTGATCTCAGAGAAGGACATGCCGGCTGTGGGCGAGGCGTTGATGAAGCGCATTGGTTCGCGCAACGGCCAGGCTCCCGAGGGCGCGCAGATCCCCGAGGTTGACAAGGAAAAGGCCGCCTATCTGGTGGGCGCGGATGTCGGTCGCAACCTGACTGCGATCAAGAGCGAGCTGGACTTGCCCGAGCTGTTGCAGGGCCTGCGCGACACAATGTCCGGTGCCAAGCAGCTGTTGAACGAAGAAGAGCTCAACGCGGTGCGTGAGGCGTTCTCGCAGAAGATGCAGGGCGCCATGGCATCCAAGGACAAAGCACTGGGTGATGCCAACCGTGCAGAAGGCGAGAAGTTCCTTGCCGCCAATAAAGACGTCAAGGGTGTGTTTTCGACCGCGTCCGGCCTGCAGTACATGGTGCTGGAAAATGGTTCGGGCGAGCGTCCGCGCGCGACCGATCAGGTGCGGGTCCACTACGACGGCAAGCTGCTTGATGGCACGACGTTCGACAGCTCATACCAGCGTGGCGAGCCGACCGAGTTCGGTCTCAACCAGGTCATCGCGGGCTGGACCGAAGGACTGGCGCTGATGCCGGTCGGTGCCAAGTACCGTTTCTGGATTCCGAGCGATCTCGCCTACGGCAGCACCGGTACCCCCGGCGGCCCGATTGGGCCAAACGCAACGTTGATGTTCGACGTCGAGCTGCAGGCAATCATCAAGTAATACGGCATCACTGTGCAGACCGCGTGCCGCGGTGACCTCACAGTCGCGCTGGCCGCGTATCCTTCAACCCGTTGCCAACGCCCCGGATCCTGTGCCGGGGCGTCCTGCCCTCAAGGAGTCCAGATTTCATGATCCACTTCCCCCGTACCGTCATGCTGGCCGCTTCTCTGTCGCTTGCCCTGACTGCATGCCAGAACAGCGACAAGACCGACAAGGCCGAGAAGACCGCCGCCACTGCGACCGACACCGCTCAGTCCGCTGACGGCAAGCTGGAAATCAAGGGCCTGAAGACCGAGCGCGAGCAGGTCAGCTACATGATTGGTCTGGATCTGGCCAAGGCACTGGATCAGGTCAAGGATGAGATCGACGTCCCCACCCTGGCCAAGGCGATTAAGGTCAGTCTTGAAGGTGGCGAGCCTTTGATGACCGATGAGCAGGCAGCCAAGGTGGCTGAGTCGTTCGGCGAGAAGTTGCAGGCCAAGCGCACCGCCGAGGCCGATGCAGTTGCAGTGAAGAACAAGACCGAAGGCGAAGCCTTCCTTGCCAAAAATGCCAAGAACCCAGGCGTTGTGGTCACCGAGTCTGGCCTGCAGTACCAGATCCTTGAAGATGCCAAGGGCGCCAAGCCGACCGCTGACGACGTGGTCCGGGTGAATTACAAAGGCACCTTGATGGATGGCGAGACCTTCGACAGCTCCTACGACCGTGGCGAGCCGGCTGACTTCGCTCTGCATCAGGTGGTTCCGGGCTGGCAGGAAGGTATCGCGCTGATGCCGATCGGCAGCAAGTACCGCTTCTGGATTCCGTCTGATCTGGGTTACGGCGATATGGGTACCCCGGGTGGCCCGATCGGCCCGAACGCGGTGCTGTTGTTCGATGTCGAGCTGCTGGACATCGTCAAAGAGCCCGCCAGCAAGTAATTGACTCTGGTGCCCGGCTGCGCGCCGGGCACCCAACAGGCAGGAAAGGGACTCAACTATGCGTGCCAGTATCTTCGGCACCGGCTACGTCGGTCTGGTCACTGGAACCTGCTTGGCGGAGGTCGGTCACGATGTGGTCTGTGTCGACATCGATCAGGCCAAGATAGACGGGCTCACGCGCGGCGAAGTGTCGATCTTCGAGCCAGGTCTGGCACCAATGGTGCGCACCAATTACGACGCCGGGCGTCTGCAATTCACGACCGATGCGGTGCAGGCCATCGCCCACGCGGAAGTGATCTTCATCGCGGTGGGCACGCCCCCGGATGAAGACGGAAGTGCCGATCTGCAGTACGTGTTGGCCGTGGCCAGAACCATCGGCCAGAATTTGAGCAAGCCGGCGCTGGTGGTCGACAAGTCCACGGTGCCGGTAGGTACGGCAGACAAGGTCCGCGCGACCATTGCCGCTGAACTCTCGCGCCGCGGCGTCGAGGTCGACTTTCAGGTCGTGTCCAACCCCGAGTTCCTCAAGGAAGGCGACGCGGTCAACGACTTCATGCGCCCTGACCGGATCATCATCGGCACCGATGATGTCGAGGCTGCCGAGAAGATGCGCCGTCTCTACGCGCCCTTCGTGCGTAGCCGCGAGCGCTTCGTGGTCATGGATGTGCGCTCGGCCGAGCTCACCAAGTACGCCGCCAATGCGATGCTCGCGACCAAGATCAGTTTCATGAACGAAATCGCGTCGATTGCCGAGCGCGTCGGGGCGGATGTCGAAATGGTGCGTCAGGGCATCGGTTCCGATCCACGTATCGGCTGGCAGTTCATATATCCGGGCGCCGGCTATGGCGGCTCGTGTTTCCCCAAGGATGTGCAGGCGTTGGCCCGCACTGCGCAACAGTACGGGCTGCAGCCACGTCTGCTGGACGCGGTGGAAGCGGTCAACGAGCAGCAGAAGGGGCATCTGTTTGAGCTGATCGCACGCCATTACAACGGCGATGTCGCTGGGAAAACTTTCGCGCTGTGGGGGCTGGCATTCAAACCGAACACCGATGACATGCGCGCCGCGCCCAGTCGCCGTCTGCTTGAGCAACTCTGGTCCGCCGGTGCGCACGTGCGCGCGTTTGATCCGGAGGCTGCGGGTGAAGCAGGGCGGATTTTTGGCGAGCGTGCAGACCTTGAGCTGTGCGAGTCGGAATACGCCGCGTTGGAGGGTGCTGACGCGCTGATCGTAGTGACCGAGTGGAAGCAGTTCCGCAGCCCGGATTTCGCCCGCATTGCGGCAGCGTTGTCTGACGCCGTGGTCTTTGACGGTCGTAATCTGTACCAGCCCGACGAAATCGAGGAGGCCGGTATCGCCTATTACGGCATCGGTCGCGGGCGTTCGGTCGCCAAAACTGCAACAACTGGAGCTGGTAAATGAGCAGTGCTGAACACCCGTTGGAGCAGCGTCTGGTGGATCTGGAAACGCGTCTGTCGTTTCAGGAGCATCACTTGGGCGAGCTGAGCGACGCTTTGGCTGCCGCCCGGGATGAGGAAGCACGTAGCGCGTTGCTGCTGCATCGCGCGCTTGAAGAATTGAGGCAGCTGCGCATGTCCGTTGCCGCCCATCCGCACTCCGCCGACGCATCCAGCGAGCCGCCGCCGCCTCACTATTGAGCGCGCGATCTGTACGCCATCCATTGCACGTTGAAGAACATCATGAATGACACCCTGCGCAACCAGCTGATGGGTCTGGGCTTCACGCCAGCACCTGAACCCGAACGACGCCCGGCCCCAAAGCGAGATAGTGGCGCCGATCGCAAGGGTGGCGGCGCCCGAGGTAACCGTGGCAACGCCAGCGCTGGCGACAAGCGTACGGGCAACGAGCCGGGCCGCAGTCGCAGCGGTGCGCCGCGTGGTCCTGCTGGTCGCGGCAGCGCCGGTGATGCGCGAACCGGTCGAGGTCCTGCCCGCTCACGCGAGGACATCGATCTGGCGAAGGCGTACGCGATCCGCGCGCAGCGCGAGAAGGACGAGCGCATCGCCGAAGAAAAGGCCAAGCAGGAAGCTGCGCGCCAGCGCCGCGAGGCGCGAGCCAAGCTGACCGAGCTGGTCAAGGGCAAGGAACTCAACGCCGCCGATGCCGACATCGCGCGCCACTTCCCGTACGGCGGCAAGATCAAGCGGATCCACGTGACTGCCGATCAGCTCAAGGCGCTCAACGCTGGCGAGCTGGGCGTGTTGCAGATGGACGGACGCTATGTGCTGGTCGATGCACCGCTGTTGGCTCAGGCTGAGCAGGTGTTCCCACCTGCGGTCGCGCTCAAGGTCGATCCGGATGCGCCAGTCGCTGATGACCCGTATGCCGATCCGCTGTACAAGGTGCCCGACGATCTGGTCTGGTGATGCTTGACGCTTTGTCCCCCAGGCTCAGTAAGGCTTGCGGGCGAGCAGGGCGATCACTTCAAAGTGCGGCGGGCGGCGCTCGCGGGTGACCGTCTCGCAGCTCTCCACTCCCAGTCCCGCCTTGTCGACCATGCGCGACAGCTCCTTGGCTGCGAAGCCCAGATTGACGTGCCCGTAGGCATCCACCACCGATCGATGCCCGTGGTTGGCCAAACTGGTCAGAAGTAAACGGCCACCGGGGCGCAGCACGCGAGAGGCTTCGGAAACGGCCTTCGCGGGCTGGTCCGCGTACGTCAAGGCGTGCATCAGCACCACCAGGTCAAACGTGCCGTCGTCGAACGGCAGCTCATGCATGTCGCCCTCCTGTACTTCGACGTTTTCCAGTCGGCGCAGCCGCTCGGACGCCGCGAGCACTACCTTGGTGCTGGAGTCCAGGCACACGTAGCGGTGCGAATGCGGCGCCAATAGCTCGGCCAGCACGCCATCGCCCGATGCAACGTCGAGCACGTCGCCCGGCTCCAGGAGCGGCAGCGCCGAGCGTGCCATCGCCTCCCACGTGCGTCCTGGTGAGTAGTGGCGCTCCATATCGCCGGTTACTGCGTCGCCCCAGTTCTGGTCCGCAGCACGCATGGCCAGCACGCCGGCCATCTGTTCGGCATCCTGACGCAGCAGTGGATCGTCGCTGCCCTCGCGCAAGGTTTTCCACAATGCGCGCTGGGCCGGGTCGAGCGCCGCTTCATCGAAGCGGTAGTAGGCAGAGACCCCTGAGCGCCGGTCGCGCACAAGACCCGCATCTTTGAGGCGCGCCAAATGGGTGGATACCCGTGGCTGTGCGAGCCGGGTGATGCCGGAAAGCTCCGCTACGGTCAGCTCTTCACGTTCCAGCAATGTCAGCAGGCGAACCCGCGTGGCGTCGGCAAATACCTTCAAACGCGACGACCAGCCTTCCAGATCCATGTTCATCCACCTATCGCGATGCGGCGATGAGCATGAAGACCAGCTGTCCGATGGTCAAGCCGAGCGGTGCTGAGCGGTTCGGTTTAATGGTCGCGGAGGGCTACAATTGCAGGATTCTTGACCAGCCAGAGGTGCGGACGTGGATTTTGGGTTCAGCGAAGAGCAGTTGATGATCCAGGACGTTGCGCGACGCATCGCGCAGGAAAAGATCGCCCCCAGCGCGGAGTACCACGACCGCACCGGTGAGTTCCCGCTGGAGAACATCCGCACCCTCGGCGAGAACGGCCTGATGGGTATCGAGGTTCCCGCCGAGTACGGCGGCTCGGGCATGGATCCGATCGCCTATGTCCTCGCGATGGTGGAGATCGCCGCGGCCGACGCCGCGCATTCCACGATCGTGTCGGTGACCAATTCGCTGTTCTGCAACGGCATCCTGCAGTTCGGTACCGAGGAGCAGAAGCAGCTCTACGTGCGCGCTATTGCGGAAGGCCGTGAGATCGGTGCCTTCGCGCTGACCGAGCCGCAGTCAGGATCCGACGCAACCGCCATGCGTTGCAAGGCGACCCGCCAGAGTGACGGCAGTTACGTCATCAACGGCAAGAAGAGCTGGATTACCTCGGGCCCGGTCGCGAAGTACATCGTGCTGTTTGCAATGACCGATGCCGAGAAGGGCGCGCGCGGAATCACCGCGTTCATGATTGACACCGATCGTGACGGGTTCCACCGCGGCAAGACGGAGCCGAAGATGGGCATCCGGGCCTCGGCGACGTGTGAGATCGAGTTCACCGACTACGTGGTCAAGGCCGACGAAGTCCTCGGCGCTGAAGGCGAAGGCTTCAAGATCGCCATGAGCGTGCTCGACGCCGGTCGCATCGGCATCGCCAGTCAGGCAATCGGCATTGCACGCGCCGCCTACGAGGCGACCTTGGATTACGTGCGTGAGCGCAAGGCCTTCGGTCAGCCGATCGGTGCCTTCCAGATGACCCAGTCGAAGATCGCCGACATGCGCTGCAAGCTCGACGCCTCGATGGTGTTGACCTTGCGCGCCGCGTGGAAGAAGGGCGAGACCGAAAAGCACGGCGGTCGCTTCACCAACGAAGCGGCGATTGCCAAGCTGACCGCGTCCGAGGCTGCCATGTGGATCACCCATCAGGCGCTGCAGATTCACGGCGGCATGGGTTACTCCAAGGAAATGCCGATCGAGCGCTACTTCCGTGACGCCAAGATCACCGAAATCTACGAGGGCACCAGCGAGATCCAGCGCCTGGTGATCGCCCGCAACGAGACCGGCCTGCGCTAAGCATGCCCGACCTGTCCTGAGCCTTGGCCCGTGTGGAAACGCGGGCCTCACTGCATTGGAACCTACGTTCTTATGAGCACTCAACGCAAAACCCCCGCCAGCACCACCGGCAAGAAATCCACGCCCGCCAAAGATGAGAAGGTCTCGCTGACGCCGATCCTGGCCGCTGTCCGCAAGCGCCTGCCCAAGACGCAGCAGGAACAGGGCGACGCGTTCGCCAGTGCGTTCTATCAGCGCATGGGCGAGGACGAATGGGCGCAGCACTCGGCGGAAAGCTGGGCGGCGCTGGCAGTCGACATGCTTGGATTCGCAATTCAGCGTAAGTCTGGCAAGGCGCAGGTGCGGTTGTTCAACCCGACCATGGACAGCCATGGCTGGGAATCGCCGCACACGGTTCTGCAGGTCATCAATGACGACATGCCGTTCCTGGTGGACTCGGTCACGATGGCGCTGGCTGAAGCGGACATCAGCGTGCATGTGCTCGGCCATCCAGTCGTGGCGATCAGCCGTGACAAGGCCGGCAAGCTGGTCAAGATTGGCGAGGGCGAGCCCGAGTCGTTGATGCACCTGGAGATCGACCGTCAGTCGAAGGCGTCGATGGCCGCTATCGAAAAGAAGCTGGCAACCGTGCTGGAAGACGTGCGTGCGATCGTCGCCGATTGGAGCGAGATGCGCGGCAAGATGCTCGAGGTTGCGGACGACCTGAGCACCCGCACGCTGCCCATCGATGACGATGGCCGCAAGGAAGGGCAGGAGTTTTTGCGTTGGGTCGCTGACGACCACTTCACCTTCCTCGGCTACCGCGAGTACGACGTCGTTGCGCAGAGCGGCGAAGACATGCTGCGTGCGGTCAAAGACAGCGGCTTGGGCCTGCTGCGTGGCAAGGACATGCGCAAGCCGCGCGCGTTGGCGTCGCTGGCAGCAACCAGCATGCCCGACTCCGGTTCGGTCGATGCGCTGATCCTGACCAAGACCAATGCCCGTGCGACCGTGCATCGCCGCGGCTACATGGACTACATCGGCGTGTTGAGCTTCGACGACAAGGGCAAGCCGGTGCGCGAGGAGCGCTTCCTGGGCCTCTACACGTCCAGCGCCTACACCCGTCGCCCGTGGGACATCCCGCTGGTGCGCGAGCGCCACGAGTACGTCATGCGCAAGTCCGGTCTTGCCGATGACAGCCACAGCGGCAAGGCCCTGCGCCACATTCTGGAAACCCTGCCGCGCGACGAGCTGTTCCAGGCCAGCGGCGAAGAGCTGCTGAAGACGGCCACCGGCATCCTTGGTCTGCAGGAGCGCGTGCGCAGCAAATTGTTCCTGCGCCGCGACCGCTTTGGCCGTTTCTTCTCCGGTCTGGTCTACATCCCGCGCGAGCGTTTCAACACCGATGTGCGCCTGCGCATTGAGGCGATGCTGAAGCGCGAGCTGCGCGGCGAGCACATCGACACGACCGTCATGCTGAGCGATTCGCCGCTGGCACAGCTGCACGTGCTGGTGCGTCCGAAGCCGGGTGAGTTTGGTGCCGGTGGCATGCCGCAGGTCGACAACGCCGCTCTCGAGGCAGAGCTGGCGGAAATCGTCCGGGACTGGCGCGAAGATCTGGCCAGCGAGCTCGCGAAGCGTCACGGCGAAGAGCGTGGCCTGGCCATGGCCGCCACGTTTGGCAGCGCGCTGCCGTCAGGCTATATCGAGAGCGTTTCATTGCTCGTTGCCGTTGCTGACGTTGAGCAATTGGCCGCACTGGAAGGCCCTGATGACCTGCGCCTGAGCCTGTACCGCAGCCCGACCGGCACTGGTGGTCTGCGCTTCAAGTTCTACCGTCAGCACGACGACATTTCTTTGTCCGATGCGCTGCCGATGATGGAGAACATGGGTCTGCGGGTCATTGCAGAGCACCCGTATCGCCTGATTGCCAATGGCGAAGTGGTCTACATCCAGGACTTCGAGGTCGAAACCAGCAGTCCGGATGCCGACATCGAAGGCGTCGGCGACAACTTTGAGGATGCGTTCTCACGCATCTGGCGCGGCGATGCCGAGAACGACGGCTTCAACCGTCTGATCCTGGCGGCCGGTTTGACCTGGCGTCAGGTCTCGATGCTGCGTGCCTACGCCAAGTTCCTGCTTCAGGTCGGCGTGCCGTTCTCGCAGAGCTATGTCGAGGAAACCTTCTCGCGCTACCCGGTTCTGGCACGCCTTATGGTCGAGCTGTTCGAAGCCCGCTTCGATCCGAGCACCGGCAAAGAGAGCAAGACCGACATCAAGGCCGGCATGGAGCGCTTCCAGCAGCAGATCGAGCGTCTGAGCGCTGGCGACGACGCGATGCAGGCTGCGCTGGCACCGGTGGTAGCCGCACGTGGCGGTAACCGCGACGCGCAGACCGAAGCCACGTCCACCGCGCTGAAGACTCTGCTTGATCGTGTGTCGAGTCTGGACGAGGACCGCATCCTGCGCAGCTTTATGGGCGTCATCGATGCGACCCTGCGCACCAGCTACTACCAAGACGGGGTCGGCGGAGCCAATTGCGGTTACGTCGCCTACAAGTTCGACTCCAAGCTGGTGCCCGACCTGCCCAAGCCTGTGCCGTACCGCGAGATTTTCGTCTACGGCCCGCGCGTGGAAGGTATCCACCTGCGCTTCGGTCCAGTGGCCCGCGGCGGCCTGCGCTGGTCAGATCGACGCGAAGACTTCCGTACCGAGGTACTGGGTCTGGTCAAGGCGCAGATGGTCAAGAACACCATCATCGTGCCGGTTGGCGCAAAAGGCGGTTTCATCGTCAAGCGTCCGCCGTCCGATCGCGCCGCGTTCCAGGCCGAAGGCGTGGCTTGCTACCAGATGTTTATCAACGGTCTGCTCGACATCACGGACAACCTGGTGGACGGCAAGGTCGTGCATCCGCAGGACGTCGTGCGCCATGACGGCGACGACGCCTACATGGTGGTCGCAGCCGATAAGGGCACCGCACGTTTCTCCGATACCGCCAACGCGATCTCGGCCGACCACAACTTCTGGATGGGCGATGCGTTCGCGTCCGGTGGTTCGGTCGGCTACGACCACAAGGGAATGGGTATCACCGCGCGCGGCGCATGGGAGTCGGTCAAGCGCCACTTCCGCGCGCTGGGCATCAACACCCAGAAGGAAGACTTCGTTGCCGTCGGTATCGGCGACATGTCCGGCGACGTGTTCGGCAACGGCATGCTGCTGTCCAAGCACATCCGTCTGGTGGCCGCGTTCGACCACCGCGACATATTCCTCGACCCGGACCCCGTCGCGGCGACGTCGTACAAGGAGCGCCAGCGCCTGTTCAAGGTGGCCGGTTCCAGCTGGCAAGACTACAAGTCGGATCTGATCAGCGAAGGCGGTGGGGTGTTCTCGCGCAGCGCGAAGTCGATCCCGTTGACCGCCCAGGTCAAGTCGGTGCTCGGTATCGACGAGTCGGTCGCGGCGATGAGCCCGAACGAGCTCATGAGCGCCATTCTGAAAGCGCCGGTCGACCTGCTGTGGAACGGTGGCATCGGCACCTACATCAAGGCCAGCACCGAGACTCACGCCGACGTGGGTGACCGCGGCAACAACGGTCTGCGTATCGACGGCCGTGATGTGCGTTGCCGTGTGATCGGCGAGGGCGGCAATCTGGGCATGACCCAGCTCGGCCGTATCGAGGCGGCCCAGGCGGGTGCAATTCTGAATGCCGACTTCATCGATAACTCGGCTGGTGTGGGTACCTCCGATCGCGAGGTCAACATCAAGATCCTGCTCAACGAGCAGGTCAAGCTGAAGAAGCTGACCCTGCCGGCGCGCAACAAGTTGCTGGCGGAGATGACCGACGAGTTGGCTGGATTGGTGCTGGTGGACAACTACCGCCAGAACCAGGCCATCAGCCTGATGGAGCGCATGAGCGCGCCGCGTATCGGCTCCAAGCAGCACTTCATCCAGACCCTGGAGTCGCAGGGACTGCTGGATCGTCAGATCGAGTACCTGCCGTCGGATGCCGAGATCGAGGAGCGCAAAGCGCGCGGCCTGGGCCTCACGCGCCCCGAGCTGGCGGTGCTGTTGTCCTACAGCAAGCTGGTGCTGTTCCAGCAGCTCGTGGATTCTGACGTGCCGGAAGACCCGTACCTGTCCAAGGAACTGGTCCGCTACTTCCCGCAGCCGCTGCAGGTCAAATACGCCAAGGCGATGGAAGGCCACCGTCTGAAGCGCGAGATCATCGCCACCGCGATCACCAACTCCATGGTGAACCGGATGGGTGCGACCTTTACCCTGCGGATGCAGGAAGACACCGGTCGCAGCCCGGGCGAGATCGCCGAGGCGTACACCATTGCCCGCGAGGCATTGGACGCACGCGAGTTGTGGGCGCAGATCGATGCGCTCGACGGCAAGGTAATGGAGTCGGTCCAGATCGATGCGTTGCAGACCATCTGGGAACTGCTGCGTTCGGTGACCCGTTGGTTGCTGTCACGTCCGGGCCCGATGCCTGAGATCACCGCCGCCATGGCGCGCTTCGGCACCGGCTTCAAATCCGTGCACGCCGCATTGCCGGAGACGATGTCCCAGGTCCGTCGCGACGCGTTCAGCGATCAGTTGGCGGAGTGGAAGTCCAAGGGCGTCCCGACCGCGCTGGCAAGTCAGCTGGCTGCGTTGCCGGTGCTTGAGTTCGCTTGCGACATCATCGAGATCGCGAATGCTCGCAAGATCTCGGCGTTGGAGGCGGCACGCGCGTACTTCGACCTCGGCGCAGCGTTCAAGCTGCCGTGGTTGCACGAGCAGATTGATGCGCTGCCGGTGGACGGCCGTTGGCAGGCACTGGCCCGTGGCGCTCTGCGCGACGAGCTGGCGTCCCAGCAGCGTGCGCTGGTCAGCCAGATCCTCACCGGCGGTGGTAAGAAGCCGCCTGCGGAGAAGGTGGAAGCCTGGTTGGCGCGTGACGATCAGGGCTTGCGTTTTACCCTGTCGATGCTGGCTGAGCTGGTGACCCAGAAGACGCTGGATTACCCGACCGTATCGGTCGCGGTGCGTCGTCTGGCGCAGATGGCCGCAGCCTCCGCGTAACACGGGGCGGGCAATGAACCGGCGGTGGCCTTCTGGCTGCCGCCGGTTTTTTTATGCCTGCGACTCAGGACCGTGGTTGCCGATGACCGCGGCACCCGCGCTATCCTGCGAGGGTTCACTCCGGAGTTGCCGATGACCTCACCCTTGCGTTTCGCCTTCCTTGCCAGCCCTGCCGATGAGGCGCAGGCGGCACGCAAAGACCTGGTCGCGTTGCATGGAGATCACGCGCCGGAACAGGCCGACGTGCTCATACCGTTGGGGGGCGATGGCTTCATGCTGCAGACCCTGCATAGGCACGGCGAGCTGGGCAAGCCGGTGTATGGCATGCGGCAGGGAACGATTGGATTTTTGATGAATCATTTCCGCCTCGAGGATCTGAGCGACCGTGTGCGCGCTGCCGAACCCGCGGTGTTGCGTCCGCTGGAAATGCTTGCCGAAACGGAATCGGGTGTCACCGTTGGCTCGCTGGCCTACAACGAGGTCTCGATGCTGCGGCAAACCCGCCAGGCCGCGCATCTGTCGATCGAACTCAACGGCCAGCGCCGCCTTGATGAGCTGATCTGCGACGGCGTGCTGGTCGCAACCCCCGCGGGAAGTACCGCCTACAACTTCTCCGCGGCCGGCCCGATCCTGCCGCTGGGCACCAACGTCATCGCGTTGACCCCCATTGCAGCGTTCCGGCCCAGACGCTGGCGCGGCGCAGTTTTAAAGGCCGACACCGAAGTGCGCGTGCGCGTGCTGGATCCGTACAAGCGACCAGTCAGCGCCACCGCCGACTCGCACGAAGTTCGCGACGTCGTCCAGGTGACGATCAGAGAGTCACGCGAGCAAACGGTGACCCTGTTGTTTGATCCTGAGCACAACCTTGAAGAGCGGATGCTGGCCGAGCAGTTCATCATCGGATAGCCGCGCGACTCAGCTCGCGGTCCCGCTATCGGTTGAGCCGGAAGTCAGTGCCAACGGCACCGGCACCAGCACCGGCACAGGCTCCGGCGTTGCGACTGCCGTTGCGGCTGCGGGGGCAGGGCGCGGCGTCGCGGCCAGCGCCTTTTCTTTCAGCGTGCGGAACTTGTCGGACATGTCTTCCAGCTTTTCGCTCCACGCCGGGTCAGGCACTTGGTCGCGGGTCTTGTTGAAGTACACCTGCATCAGCGCCGTCATCGCGAACGGGTCCACCAGCGCCGCCTTCAGGCCCCATGCGGTGACCGCAGCCAAAGCGAACGTCCAGAAGCCGGCCACGCCGGGGAACAGGCCGACCAGTGCGGCCACAGGTGCAAACACCACGACGAAGATCACCAGGGTCAACAGCCAGACGATCACGGTCACGAACACTGCGTTCTTCAGCATGGTCTTGTAGTTTTGTGCGTACAGCACCACGGCATCGCGGCTGGACGCCCATGGGTTATCCGACTCGGTCCGCACGTTGTGCGCCAAGATCACTTCATCGACATAGGTCAGTGAGGTGTTGATCACCGCGTTGACCAGCTTCATCACCGGCTCCAGACCGGGGATCGGCAGGAAGTTGGCCACCCGCATCGTGACCCGGTTGAACACTCTCAGACTGCCTTTCACCAGCTGGTCGATGCCAAACAGGACCGAGCTCTCGGTAAATCGCTCCTTGACGATGTTGCTGGCATAGTCGATCTGGCCCTTGCCGCCGGGGATCTGCTTGCCGTCGAGCAACTGCGCCAGTACCGCCACATGTCCGGCCTTGACCAGATAGAGCAGGTATTCTCGGGCCCAGTACAGTATTCCGGTGGTCAGCCCGAAGCCGACCAGACCACCCCAGAACGCGCCATTGGACGCACTGCTGGCCGCTTTGCCGAACAGCCAGCCAACGCCCGCGCCGCTGCCGGTGAAAACGATATAGGCAAGCGTGATTGCCATATACACCGCCAACCGAAGAATCAAGAATGGCAGTGTGCGGATGAGCAGGCCCATTACTTGGCCAATATTAAAGTCCATGTAGTTTCCTCCGCCGGGTGCGCCGACTGTTCGCGAGTCAAGATAGGCAAGTCAAGATAGATCGCCTACCACCCGCAATCCACGTCATCAGGCACGAAGACCGGACATCGCACACAATGCAGCCATGCCTGATAAAAATGCCGACCCGCTGATCGTCGCGATTTCTTCGCGCACCCTGTTCGACCTGGAAGACAGTCACTCGCTGTTTGAAAGCGAGGGGCTGGACGCGTACTCGTCCTACCAGCTCAGTCGCGAGGACGAGCTGCTGGAGCCGGGCGTTGCGTTTCCACTGGTACGCAAACTGCTGGGCTTGAATGAGGATTCGCCGCCGGAAGCACCGCATGTCGAGGTCATCCTCATCTCGCGCAATTCGGCTGACACCGGCCTTCGGATATTCAACTCGATTGCCCATCACGGGCTGTCGATCACGCGTGCGGCGTTCACCAATGGCGCACCGCCGTTCCCGTACATCCGCCCGTTTGGCGCCGACCTGTTCCTCTCCACCCACGCCCAGGACGTGCGCAATGCACTCGCCGCAGGTATTGCGGCTGCGACGCTGCTGCCGGCCAAGGCCCTGCCAGAGCGCCAGCACCAGTTGCGTATCGCCTTTGATGGCGACGCAGTGATCTTCGGCGACGAGGGCGAGCGCGTGTCTCGCGAGGGCGGCTTGGCTGCGTTCGCCGAGCATGAGCGCAGCCGGGCAGGGGAACCGCTGTCGGGCGGCCCGTTCCGGGGCTTTCTGGATGCGCTGCACCGTTTGCAGAGTGCTTTCCCGATGGGCGAAGACGCGCCGATCCGTACCGCACTGGTTACCGCGCGCTCGGTGCCCGCCCACGAGCGGGTGATCCGCACCCTGCGTGATTGGGGCATCCGCCTGGACGAAGCGCTGTTTTTAGGCGGACGGGCGAAGGGTCCGTTCCTGGAAGCATTCGGCGCGGACATCTTCTTTGACGACTCGCAGCACAACATCGAGTCGGCTCGCGGTCTGGTGACTGCTGGGCATGTGCCACACGGCGTAGCCAACCCGGATTGAGCCGCGGCTGGCGAAATTGCTACGCTTGTGTTAAGGTAAGTCATTGATTTTGTAGAATTTACGGCCGTTGTTCATTCGCGGCCCGGCGATTTACGATCGTCGTGATAAGGCGGGTCGCTACATGCGCCGCCTTTTTTTCGCCCTGCGGGCGAGCCTCAGCGGGATGGCAGGAAGCCGTTCGGAAACGCCATTGGCATGCCTGCGCCGACTATCTCGGGCCACGTGTCCAGGCGGTTGCCTTTGCGCCGCCAGAGAACAGGAGTCTTCATGACAAAACGTATTGCCATCCTTGGCGCCGGCCCCAGTGGCTTGGCACAGTTACGCGCATTTGAGGCCGCTGGCAAAGCCGGCGCCGAAATACCCGACATCGTCTGCTACGAAAAGCAAAGCGATCTTGGCGGTATGTGGAACTACACCTGGCGCACCGGACTCGATGCTCATGGCGAACCGGTTCACGGCAGCATGTATCGCTACCTGTGGTCCAACGGGCCGAAGGAATGTCTGGAGTTCTCCGACTACAGTTTTGAGGAGCACTTCGGCAAGCCGATTGCCTCCTATCCGCCCCGCGCCGTGCTGCGCGACTACATCATGGGCCGGGTGGAGAAGATCGACCTGCGGCATTGCATCCAGTTCAACACCGCCGTGCAGTGGGTGGAGTACTCCGATGAGACCGAAAAGTTCTCGGTCACCGTGCGCGACCTGAAGGCCGACACGCTGTCGACGGAGGAATTCGATTACGTGATTGTGGCCACCGGCCACTTCTCGACCCCGAACGCGCCGTATTTCAAGGGTCTGGAGCAGTTCCCGGGCCGCGTTTTGCACGCCCATGACTTCCGCGACGCAGTTGAGTTCGCGGACAAGGATCTGCTGCTGATCGGCGCCAGCTATTCGGCCGAGGACATCGGTACGCAGTGCCACAAGTACGGCGCAAAGTCGGTGACCTTCAGCTACCGCACCGCACCGATGGGCTACGACTGGCCGACCGGTTTCGAGGAGGTGCCGCTGCTGACCCACGTCGATGGCTGCACCGCGCACTTCGTCGATGGCACCCAGCGGGACGTGGACGCCATCGTTCTGTGCACGGGCTATCAGCACTACTTCCCGTTCCTGCACGACGACTTGACGTTGCGGACCCATAACCGGATGTACCCGGAGGGCCTCTACAAGGGCATCTTCTGGATCGACAATCCGAAGATGATGTATCTGGGTATGCAGGACCAGTACTACACCTTCAACATGTTCGACGCGCAGGCTTGGTATGCCCGCGACGTCATCATGGGCGACATCAAGCTGCCCACCCGCGAGGGGATGACTGCGGATTCCACACAATGGCTGGAGCAGGAAGCGGCGATCGAAGATGCGTTTGACGACGTCGACTTCCAGGCCGCGTATATCCGCGACCTGATGGGTCCGATCGACTATCCGGCGTTCGATATCGAGGGCATGGGCGAGCTGTTCAAGGAATGGCTCCGCGACAAGCAGACCGACATCCTGGGCTACCGCAACAAGAGCTACCGCTCGACCATGACCGGAAAGATTGCACCGCCGCACCACACGCCGTGGATGGAGGCGATGGACGACTCGCTGGAAGCGTTTCTGGCTGACGAGGCGGAAATTGCCGACAAGGCTGCGGACGCCCCAAAGACCGACCTGACCAAATCCGCCGGCGTGTCCGGTGTGGCTGCGGCCGACCGCAGTGAGCAGGAACAGCGCCAGAGCGCGTAGTCCCAGCGCGAATGGGAATACCGATCAGGGTCGCAACAGTGCGTCCCTGGCGGGCTCGGAAAGGCGGATGTTGGTGAGCTTCCAACGCAGCCCGTTACGCGTCAGAACCAGATCGACATCTTCGCCGTCGTCGCCGGGAATGGTCGCGCTGAAACGTGATGTGGATTCGAACCGGTAGCTGGGGTCTCGCAGCGGATTAACCGGTGGCGCCGGTCGGAATGCGTCGCTACCAGTATCTCCCGCAACGCGATGCACGACAGATCGCCCTTCCAAAATTGCCGACAGACCGGCCGGCGTAATCATCGTGTCCACCGCGGCGCCGGCCAGTCCGCTGGCAACGCGCACAGCGAACGCGCCGAGCAAACTCGCCTGCGCGTCGGCGCCCGCGCGGCGGACCATGTAGTCGTCCAGCTGGATCTTGAGGTTCGCCCGCAACTGCGGGAAGTCGACATGGCGCGACAGCTTCGCGGTGTTCTTCGTTTCCACCGCGTCACGAATACCTGCATAGGCCATGTACGGGCCGGCGACGACGTAACCGCCCAGTGCCAGCAGGATCAGGATTGCCGCGAGCATCCACTTCTTCATCGATCATCCCCGTGATGTGTTGGGCAAAGCCTGCCGCAAAACTACAGTCTGTGGGTGAACCGCAGCCGTGAGCGGCGGGCGGACGTGTCGCACGTGCTGCGATGCGTTTGGGGTTACATGGCCCGCAGGGGCGCGGGCCGTGCACACTGGTCGGTCTTCGCCATATCGGATGCGTTGCGCGCGTCCACGTCTTTCTGGGGACCAATTTCGCATGCGCTTGTTGCATACCTCCGATCTCCATCTTGGCCAGAACTTCCTCGGCCAGTCCCGCGAAGCCGAGCACGCAGCGTTTCTGGAGTGGCTGATCGCGCAGGTGCAGGAGCATGACGTCGACGCTGTGCTGGTGGCTGGCGACGTGTTTGATACCGGCACGCCGCCCAGCTATGCGCGCGAGCAGTACAACCGGTTCATCGTCGGCGTGCGCGATGCCGGCGCGCGACTGATCGTACTGGGCGGCAATCACGATTCGCCGGCGATGCTGGCCGAGTCGCGCGGGCTGCTGGCGCGTCTGGATACGCTGGTGGTGCCGACGCTGATGCAGTCGCCGGAGGAGCACGTCTATCGCATCCCCGGCCGCAACGGTGCGCCGGGCATGATCCTGTGCGCGGTGCCTTTTATCCGCTCACGCGACGTATCGCGCAGCGAGGCGGGGCAGAGCGCCGAGGACAAACGTGGCGCGATGATGGCGGGCATTGCCGGGCACTACGCGCGCATCCATGAAGCCGCAGTCGCCATGCGCGAGGCTGAAGGCCAGCCACTGCCGATTGTTGCCAGCGGTCACCTCACCACCGTGGGCGCCAGCACCAGCGACTCGGTACGCGAGATCTATGTCGGCTCGCTCAATGCCTTTCCGACCAGCGCGTTTCCGCCGGCCGCGTATATCGCGCTGGGGCATATCCACCAGCCGCAGAAGGTCGGCGGACTGGAACATATCCGCTACTGCGGCTCGCCGATTCCGCTGAGCTTTGACGAAGTGGGGCAGAACAAACAGGTGCTGCTGGTCGACTTTGAAGGTGAGCAGCTGCAAACGGTGACCGCGCTGCCGGTGCCGTGCTTCCGCGTGCTGGGAAGGGTCACGGGCAACCTCGCCAGCCTGCCGGCGCAACTGGCAACCGTGGCCGCAAAGGTTGCCCAAGGCGAGCTGGGTTGGATTGAGGTGACGGTGGAAACCGACGACTACCTGCCAGACCTGCAGAGCCGGGTCGCGGCGCTGGTGGAAGGGTTGCCGCTGGAGGTGCTGCGACTACGACGCAAGCGCAGTACCGTCAATGCGGTGATCGATCCTGCCCACGGACAACACCTGGACGAGCTGGAGCCGCGCGATGTGTTCGCCCAGCGTTTGGCCCAGGAAGAGGACCTGCCCGATGCCCGGGTAGAGCGGCTGCAGGCCTGTTTTGACCAAGTGCTGGCCGAGATTGAAGGCGGGGATCCGGAATGAAGATCCTCTCGCTGCGCCTGAAGAACCTCAACTCGCTGAAGGGCGAGACGCATATTGATTTCACCGCGCCGGCCTTTGCCGATGGCCTGTTTGCCATCACCGGGCCGACCGGTGCCGGCAAGACGACGCTGCTGGATGCGATCTGCTTGGCGTTGTTCCATCGCACCCCGCGTATGGCCACGATCTCGGCCTCCAGCAATCCGCTGATGACCAAACACACCGCCGAGTGTCGGGCCGAGGTGGAGTTTGAGAGCCGCGGCCAGCACTACCGTGCGTTCTGGTCGCAGCGGCGGGCACGCGACAAGGTGGACGGCAAGCTGCAGGCGCCGCAGGTGGAGCTGGCGCTGGCCGACGGCACCATCATCACCAGCTCGATCAAGGAAAAGCTGGAAGAGACCGAGGCCCGCACTGGGCTGGATTTCGACCGTTTCACCCGCTCGGTGCTGCTGGCGCAGGGCCAATTTGCGGACTTCCTCAATAGCAGCGACAAGGACCGCGCCGAGCTGCTGGAACAACTGACCGGTACCGATATCTACAGCGCTATATCGACGCGGGTGTACCAGCAGACCGACGACATCAAGCGCGAGGTCGAGCAATTGCAGGCCCGCGCCGGCGGCGTGCAGTTGTTGGACGACGAGGCGCGCGCGGCGCTGCAGGAACAACTGCAGACGTTGGGCGCGGAGGTGGAGCGACTGGCGGCCGAGCGGCAAACCACCCGCGAGGTACTGGCGTGGCGGCAGGAGCTGGACAAGGTGCAGACGCAGCTGCGCACCGTCGACGCCGAACAGCGCAACGCGCAGGAAGCGCTCAGCGCCGCCGCCCCGGCGCGCGAGCGCCTGCAACAGGCCCGTCCTGCCGAGGCCGCGTGGCCGGCCTACCGCCAATGGCAGAAGGCGACGCAGGGCGTTGCCGACGCCAGGCAGAACCGGGAGCAGGCGCAGCAGCGCCACGTCGAGCAACTCGGGTCGGAGCGCATTGGGCTGTGGCAATGCCTGCAATTCGCGCAGCAGCGCGCGCAGTCCAGCGCGCTTGCGCTACAGGCCGACCAGCAGCGCTTTGAGGAATTGCAGGACATTCAGGCAGGTCTCGCCGCACATGTCGATCTGGGCGAGAAGCTGCCGGGCTGGCGTACTGGATTTGCCCAGCTGCAGAGCGCGAGCCATCAGGAGGCTCAGGCAAAGCAGGCGCTGGCCGACGCTGTCGCCAAGCACCAACAGTCCCGCGCGCTGCTCAAGACCGCTGAAGAAGAGAGGGCAGGGCTGGCGGCAGGCGTGTCTGAGGCCACTGCGAACGTCGACGCTCAGACCGCTCAGTTCACCGGTGCCAGTGCCGGCACCAGCCTGGAAGCACTGCGTGAGTCGCGCGACGCACTGCGCGAGCGTTACGCCGCGTTGCGCGATCTCTCACCACTGGCCGAGCAGCGGCAAACGCTACGCGGCCAGATCTGTACCGAGCAGGCGCGGCTTGAAGCGTTGAAGTCCGCACTCGTCAGCGACGCCGAGCAACTGGCGGCAGCGCAATCCGAGCTGGATGCGGCCAAGTCCGTTATGCAGGACCGCCAGCGCATCGTTGCGCTGGAGCGCCAGATCATGGATCTGGCTGGCCATCGTGCCGCGCTGGAAGACGGACAGGCGTGTCCGCTGTGCGGCGCCACCGACCACCCGGCCATCGATGAGTACCGGCAGCTGGATCCCAGCCAGTCGCAGGCCGATGCCAGCGCGGCCGAACAGCAGGTCCAGCAGGCCAGCGAACGGCACCGGCGCTGTGACGTGCAGCACGCGGCCCGGCAATCCGACCTGACGCGGGCCGAACAGCACCTGCAGGCATTGAACACGCAGACCGCCACGCTCACAGATGACTGGGCATCACGCTGTGCCGCGTTGGAGCTGGGCCTTGCGGAGGGCGAGCCGCAGGCAGCATTGAACGCCGAACTGGCAGCCATCGGCGCGCAAGGCAAACATGCGAGTGAGCAAGTCACGCGGCTCGAGCAACTGCACGCCGCCGTGCAGGCCGCCCAGAAGCAACGTGACGAACAGCAACTGGCGTTGGAGCGTCACGACACCAGACTTCAGGGCCTGCGCGAATCGCTGGCGCTGGTCGCCGGCCGCGAGCAGGAGCAACGTGAGCGCCACGATGCGGCCGTCAGCGAAGGCGAGCGACTGCGCCAGCAGCTGGCCGCCGACCTTCCGGACCGCAAACTGCCCACCGATGCCGAAGCATGGCTGAGCGAGCGGGAGCAAGAGTGGTCGCAATGGCGGCAGCGCGATGCCGAACTGCAGCGCCTGCGACAAGCGCTGGTCGAACACCGCAGCGACGCGAAACAGGCGGCCGAGCAGTGCGCGGATTGGCAGCAGCGCTGGGAGAAAAGCCGCCATGCCGGAACACCCGGCGATGCGCTGGCGCCGGTAGCCGAGCCCGCCGCCTCACTGCGCCACGCCGTAGAGGAACTGGAGCAGGTGCAGCAGCAGGTGCAGCGCGCCGCCTCCGCCTTGCACGCGGCAGAGGTGCTGTTGGAGAGCCGTTCGCAGGATCTCGCCCAGAGCGCAACCCAGCTCGAGTCGGCGCTCCATCAGCACGGCTTCGCCGATCACGACGCACTGTTAGGCGCGCGGCTGCCGCCGGCAGAACGCGAACAGCTGCAGACCCAACAGGATGCACTGACCCAGGCATTCGCCGACATCCGCAGCCGCGCCACGCAACTACGTGAACGCTGCGACGAGCTGCAGGCCACGCCCCGCAGCGACTCGGCTCTGGATCAACTGCTGGCGGAGGCACAAATCAGCGAATCCGCCGTGGACCAAGCGCGCGATCAGGCCACGCAGCTCCGTACCCAACTCGAGCTGGATCAGACCCAGCGCAGCGGCCTGCAGGCGCTGCACACGCAGATCGCCGAGGCCGGCGACCGGCTGGAGGAATGGCAGCACCTCAATGGCCTGATCGGCTCGGCCCAGGGCGACAAGTTCCGCACCTTCGCCCAGGGGCTGACCCTCGACCAGCTGGTACGTCTGGCCAACCAGCATCTGCAGCGGCTCGACGGCGGCCGTTACCTGCTGGCCCGCGACGGCAGAGGACTGGCACTGAGTGTGCTGGACACCTGGCAGGCCGACGCACAGCGCGATACCCGCACCCTGTCTGGCGGCGAGAGCTTCCTGGTCAGTCTCGCGTTGGCACTGGGACTGTCAGACCTGGTTAGTCACAAAACCCGCATCGACTCGTTCTTCCTCGACGAAGGGTTCGGCAGCCTCGACCCGGATTCACTCGACGTCGCCCTGGATGCGCTCGACAGCCTCAATGCCCAAGGCAAGCTGATCGGCGTGATCAGCCATGTGGATGCGGTGAAAGAGCGGATACCGGTGCAGATCCAGGTGCGCAGGACGCGCGGGTTGGGGCACAGCCGGGTGGAGTGCCCTTGACGATGCAGGCACGCCGCTTGGGGACGGCTTGCTTCAACCTGAGCTGGAAGCGTCGGCAAGTGTCGGATAGTCGATATAACCTTCCGCAGCCTCGCCGCCATATAACGTTGCTGGGTTGAGTGCATTTAGCGGTGCACCGGTACGCAAACGCTCCACTAGATCAGGGTTGCTGATGTACGGGCGACCGAAGGCGAACAGATCCGCCTTGCCTTCGCTCAACCGGGAATTGGCCAGCTCAAGGTCATAGCCATTGTTGGCCACCCAGGTGTTCTTAAAGCGCGTGCGAAGCGTATCCAAATCGAACGCTGCGATATCCCGCGCGCCACCGGTGGCGCCCTCAATGACGTGCAGATAGACAATATCCAGCAGGCTCAGCTGCTCGACGATGTAGTTGTACTGCGCCTGCGGATCGCTGCAGGAGATGCCGTTGGACGGCGTGACCGGCGAGATGCGCACGCCAGTACGTTCGGCACCGATTTCTTTCGCGACGGCTGCCGTGACCTCCAGCAGCAGGCGCGCACGGTTCTCGATTGAGCCACCATAAGCGTCGGTGCGAATGTTGGCGCCGTCCTTGATGAACTGCTCCAGCAGGTAGCCGTTGGCACTGTGCAGCTCCACCCCATCGAAGCCCGCCGCAATGGCGTTGGCCGCAGCTTGGCGGAAGTCCTCAACGATGCCGGGGATTTCGTCGAGTTCCAGCGCGCGCGGCTCGGATACATCGATGAAAGCATTGTTTACGAAGGTCTTGGTCTCGGCGCGAATGGCTGACGGCGCCACCGGCAACGCGCCGCCGGGCTGCAGGTCGACGTGGGAAACGCGGCCAACATGCCACAGCTGGATAAAGATCCGTCCGCCGTTGGCGTGCACGGCATCGGTGACCTGACGCCAGCCATCGATCTGCGCTTGGGTGTAGATGCCCGGCGTGTCCTGGTAGCCCTGCGCCTGTGGCGAGACCTGCGTGGCCTCGGCGATCAGCAGCCCCGCCGATGCGCGCTGGCTGTAGTAGGTCGCAGCGTAGGGGGATGGCACTAACCCGGCGACGGCGCGATTGCGCGTCAGCGGCGCCATGACGATGCGGTTGCTCAGGTTCAGTGAACCGAGGGTGTAGGGTTCAAAAAGGCTTTTGTCATTCATGTCTTGTCTGTCTTGCAGGGGGAGGGCAGACAATAGATATGTGGGCAAACACTTGAAGTGCCAGAGTGGCCTGATGCCGCTAGGCTCAGGGCAGACTGAGCGACGTGATTAGCCATGTCGATGCCGCTAAGGAGTGGGTGCCGTGGCATATACCCCCGCGGAAGCCACGCCGCAGAGGTAAAACCGCTTGGGCTGCCCTTGGTTGCGTTTATGGACCAACGGAGTGACCGCTTTCGGCCACAAGAAGCCGCTCACCCAAGCCTCGGACGTACTTGGGCCCAGTCAAACAGTGCCTCTAGGGTGTGCCCCTGATCATCGTCGATTTTTGCGGCGATGGGATGGAACGTTAGCCGATCGAAAGTCAGCGGCAGATGGGACTGGCTGAAGGCCAATCCACGGAACTTCAACACGTCAAGGAAGTGAGTCTGTAGTAATAGAAAAAAGGCGGCCCCGTGGAGATAGACGATCGCACCCATCATTTCCCGCGGCGAGCCGTCCGCCGAGCCCCTCCACGCGGGGGCTACGCCAGTTTGTTCTGTGCTGTGCGGCTCGTAGTCTTCAACGCGTAACGAATGGAGACCGCACCCTTCCGGCATTGACTCCAATCCGTAAGCGAAGCGAACTAGGGCTTCGCTTGGAAGCCATTTGTCCGTATGGCCAAGTCCAGAGGCCATGTGATTGATAACGGTTTTGAGGGCCCAGCGCTCTAGCAACAATCCGTTCAAGTGAACAGTTGTGTGTCGTGCGCCATCCCAGAACAGGTGGAGCCCGTCAGCAAGCTTTTTCGCCTCGCTGTCGAGTGGACTCAATCTAGCGTTGTGGTGTTGGCAGAGAATCCGCGCCTTCGGGCCGTCGGGTCCGATGGGACCATCGCGCATGTTTGCCATGCCCACGACTGCCATTGCGGTATTCGACTGCTTCCGAGCAATCGCCCGACTAGACACATGCTCCTTGGACATGGGGCCGGCGCAATCGCCGAGACTGTTCGCCCAGCATTTGCGATAAGGATCCGCGTTCGTCATGTTCCAGTCATACGTCGCAACTGCACGTCCTCAAGTTCATAGCATTCGCCCAGTTCCTAGGTGTCCGCAACGGGTCGAACGCAAACGTGCTGCCGCTCCCACCCAGTGAGGTCAGCATTGAACGGGTGTTGAGGCGGCTGCTCCTTGGACCCTCCCGATCAAAAGTTCAGAGTACGTGAGCCGCTTCCGCTACAACTCCACCACTGCGGAAGCCATCCCAAACACAGTCCACACAGCGCGGGAATAGGAAGCCACCACGCCTGCAACTAGCAGCGCTACCAGAGCGACGGTTGCAGCCGCTCCCACGTCTGCGGACTGTGCCGAAAAGGCGCGCTGGAACAGGAAAAGAGCGGCGCCCCAGCAACTCGCAGGGACAAACCAGAGCACTGTCAGCCTTCGACTGCATATCTTCTCTGAAGCGACCAGGATTCGGTCACAAGCGTCGAGATCACCGGGGGTGGCCGAGGCCAACAGCCCACACTTTTGGGCAACTGCTTTCACCGTCGCGCGGTCGACGTGCAGGAATGCGAGGCGGCTGGGATGCGTCAGGGTGAACAGCCCTGTTAGAAGGGTTAACGTCAAGAAGTAGTGGCGCGACTGCTCCGCCACGTCCGCGGTGCTGATCTCAAGCCCAAAGATGAGCACCGCGGCCACTACAGCGAGCACGATCCATATCACCGCAGCCTGCATGGCCCCTTCCGCTCCGGCGATGACAAATATCGGGCGCCGCAGCCACTCGCCTATCCCTGACGAGCCATCCGGTAAAGGGATCCGGGTGTAGTGCATTTCGGCTGAAGCGAGTAATGCCTGAGCAATCTCGGTGGGAAGGATCTCGTCAGCACCGCCGGACGGCTGCTGGCTGGGCGGCTTGGGGCTAGTAGTTGGGGTTAGAGGTTTCATAGACGGAGCATATCCCTGAAACCTTGGACTGCCTCACGCTCGCATGAAGCAGAACGACCGGTTTCAGCCGCTGATCCATGTGCCGCATTCCATGCCCGCTAGGGGTCGAGCACGCCCATCTAATAAGCCTATCGGGACGCTGGCCAACCCCACTACTTAGGAGTTGGCCAATGGCTATTCTTCACCCATCTCATCCCTGCGAGCCTTGGAACAAGGGCAAGCTGGTCGGCCAAAAGGCTCCGCTCAAACTCAAGGACATCTCGGCAATACGGGTCAGGCTTCAGCTGGGCCTCAAGATCCGGGACTTGGCACTGTTCAACTTGGCGATTGATTCCAAGCTCCGCGCCTGCGATCTAGTGCAGCTCCGGGTTTCGGATGTTTCCCACGGTGGCCAGATGGCTTCCCGAACCACGGTGATGCAGCAGAAAACAGGTCGACCGGTCCAGTTCGAGATCACCCAGATGACTCGCGAATCGGTGCACGCCTGTATCACGCACGCTAATCTGAGCCCATCGGACTATCTCTTCCCAAGCCGAATCGCTGACTCACCCCATCTATCGACCAGGCAATACGCGAGGATCGTCCACCGTTGGGTCGAGGATGCCGGCCTGGAATCGGGTTCTTATGGAACCCACACGATGCGCAGGACCAAAGCTTCGCTGATCTACCGACGCACTCGGAACCTGCGGGCCGTCCAGCTACTGCTTGGGCACACGAAGCTCGAGAGCACCGTGCGCTATCTGGGCATCGAGGTCGATGATGCCTTAGAGATCGCCAAGCAGACAGATGTATGACAAGCAACGGCCGCTCCCCGGCGCTGGCACGGTCGAGGAGCGGCCAGCTCCAGTCGGTCGATGCACCCATCGCGCCGCCGCAAAGCGGTTACTCGCTGAGCTGGCGCCGCGTCACCAAGATTGACGAGCACTTGCTGAGTAACTCAAACGAAATCGGGTCCAAGGCTTCAGGGGGTCTCACATTTTGCCGCGCAACGCATGAACCCATGCGTCCGCTTCAAGCTCTCGACCCTCGCTAAGTGAGCGTGGCCCCGCCCGGTGATCGCCAGATTAGGATTTTGAATGGGAAGGGGGTCCGCTGTAGCTGCAAACCCGAGCCAACCGACGCCTGAAGCCTCCACCCGTGGGGTGGAATCGGAAACAGCAGACGTGATTTCAGGAGGGTTCGACCTCCGCCCGCGCCCCCTTGGGGAACCCCGGGAGGACGGGGAGAACCGGGAGAACCGGATAACTGGATGACGGGGAGCACAGGACCGGGAGAGAAAATGGCCTAGCCGTGGGGCTTGGCGCTCGATCTGGCGTGCGTAATCGCGCGATTCAGCAGCATTCGTCTGCATCATATGAAGGGTACACAATACATTGGAACAAGCTTTCATGGGCCTGAGTGTCGCCGTTATATGCGCGCCATGACGGGTAGCCCATGGTGGGCCAGGCAGGGATACTTGCTCAACGAAAGCAACAAACGATGAGGGCAGCGGGATGGTTAATGTTAAACAAGCACTGGCGCGACGTTCCGGTATGGCGGAACGGGCGGCTGCCCTCATGGCGATTCACTTTCCGGAAATCTCGGAAGCATGGCTTTGGCAGCGCAAGAAAACGAAAGGGTTCGCGACGATTCCCCGCACCTTACCCATCACGATGGAGGCCGTGGACCACTTGTCGAAAGGACAGCCTGCCGGCCATACCCTGTTCTGTCTTTGGGCACGGGCGCCTGATGGGCCCATGGTGATCATCGAAAACCCGGCCACGTTTGCAGCAGAAGCTGGATTCACCGGGGCTCGCGCCATAGACACTTGGCGCCGACGTATGAAGGTGCTCCGGGACCATCAATTCTTGATTCCGAAAAAGGGGCCGTCCGGCGATTTCCATTACGTGCTGTTGCTGAATCCGAACGTGGCGGTCGAGTACTTGCGGCATCAGGGAAAGGTGCAGGACGACCTATACGGCAGGTTCAAGGATCGATTGGCCGAAGTCGGTGCCAGCGGCGAAATGGACGTCTACTACGCCTATTGCGCAGCGGTTGCCAAAGCTCCTGAGCCGCCCGAACCGACCGCAGAGCAAATGGCGGCGGTGCCCGAACCCCCAACAGCTCCCCCCACACCCCAGAAGGTGGCGGGCAACGCACCGGTGAAGAAGGCGGTTCGGCGGAAGACGGAAGCGAGTACAACCCCATGACCGACGTAGGAGGCCGTATGACGAGGAGAAGAGCGATGGCGCTTGGCGCTGTTTGCCCACCAGGTGCTACAGAAAAAGACCCCAGACCAGCTTAGTTAGAAGGCCGAACTGGGTGGGGTCGTGGCAGACCGTTGAAAGGCTGCGTCCGCAGGGGGCGACTTCTGCGGACGCTCGCTTTATAGCGGTAGCTCAACGCCAGTGCAAATGTCGCACTTGCTTGGCTCAGCAGGAACGCGGTCTATCTCCGGATTATGCAGCTGACGAGGCTGTAGCGGTCCACTGCGCGTTTCCTTCGCCAGCAAGCACCTGCGACTGCTCGATTCCGCGCGGTTCGCCACTTTGGACGAAGTGATCTCGATGGGGCGCGGCTATGCCGCCAATCCGGCCGGATACAACCTCTGGTTGCATGACTTGCAGCGACTGAAGGAGCAGCACTGTATGCCGTACCGGATCGGCGACCTCGAGTCTGGGATCTTCGTGCTCATTCGGCAGATCGTCCGAGGGTCGAACCTGGACGAAGACGAGCAGGTTGATGAGGCTGTCGCCCTCGCCTGAGGCTTAGCGGTAGCAGCAGTAGATTCAACTGCTCGGCTTTGCGCGCGGCCGCGTACCGGTCGACCACGCAAATCCGGAATGGCGTACGTGTTCCGATCAGGTTGACCAAACAGACCGGTCAAAGTTGATTGGTTCACGGTCGCTATCCATGTCCGCTCGCGGCCAGAAGCGGTCGTACAACGTTTAATTGATAGGCTCACAAAGGCGAGCTAGTAAAAAGTGGTGGGCCGCATGGAGTTTTCCGAGCACGTTATTGAAGAGCTAAGTCTTATAACATCGACTAGCGCGATTCTGTCGGCTAGGCTTGAGACAATTCCGTGGTTCCGTTCCAGCTATCTCGTTGATTTGGATGGGTGAATTCAACCACCAAGTGCACCACCTAGGTAATGCGTTGTAGTGGGCTGAGATACCCATAGCGTTTCCTTGGTCTTGAGTTAATTTTGTGAGCAACTTGGCCGCATTGACGTTGGCTCAGCTTCTGCATGGATGCGCGCTTGGGGCAGTACTGTATTAATAGTCCGTTCGCGTTCGCGTTCTCGTTGCAGCCTCGCTGCCAAGGATGGTGTGGCTGGGCAAAGTAGATTTGTACCCCTGTCGCTGCTTCGACCTCTCGATAGCCGTGGAACTCTGTCCCGTTATCCAGCGTCAACGTGCGAACCGGCAAGGGTGATCTGTCCAAGAGGTGGATCAGCACTTTGTTGACTGACCTCACCGTCTTGTCACGTGACTTCCCCGCCAAGACGAGCCCGGTGGCCCGCTGTACTAACGTCACGACGCACGTCTTCTCCCAGCTCGCCCCGTGGATCGTATCGCCTTCGTAATGACCCAGCTCCTGGCGAGTGTCCACGCTGTTTGGCCGCGCCTCAATCATGGGCTTACCCTGCAGCCTGCCTCGCTTCTCCAGCCCGTAGTGGCGTTTCCTGCGTTTGTAGCGGCGGCGTAGTTCTTGCCAGAGATCGCCGCCGGATCGCCAGTCGCGTCGGACGTATCGGTAGATGGCTTGGTGGCTGATCTGCAGTTCATTCAATCGACATAACGTTCCCGCAATCTGTTCCCGACTCCACTGCTGCAACAGCAATCGACGGACCAGCGCATAGTCTTCTGGGCTGTGTTGTGGCCCTCGGCGGCGACGCCGCAAACGTCCGTTGCGCTGCTCCCGCGCCTTGCTGACGCAGTAGCCCATGCCATGCTGGGTCTGGATCATGTTGCGCTCGAGTTCCCGCCAGATCGTGTTGCGAGATAGACCCATGAGGCGCGCCATCTCGCTCAATCCGCAGTGCTGTCGTCGGAGCTGGACGATCATGTATCGTTCGTCTTGCGTGAGCTGTTCGTACTTCATGGGAACACTCTTGTCGGAGTAATTCCCACTGTCCGACAGCTCGCCCACTCTTCCAAGCCAAGTGCTGCACTTAGTATGGAAATCTTAGGCCTCTAACTATTCGTTCAAGCCGACATCGCTTCGCGGCTCGGCTCACGTAGTATTGTGTACCACAACGCCGTGCCGCTGCGCTGTCCGGCTTAAATCAGGTGCTAGGCCCCACGAAATGACCGATCCTCACCCCTTGTGGAACGGTTTTACCATGTTCAAGAGCGCCCTCACACATTCAAACAAAGCAGTGATGATCGACGTTGGTTGTATCGACGCACATCAGAAATCACACTCTCGGGAGTAGTAATTGACCATTGACGAACTGCGAATTGCCTTGAGCGCATATCTAGCCCCTCTCCTGTCTGCCCAAGTTTTGCCAGGCACAGTGGACTGTAAGGCAAACAGCAAGCGGGTCGCATCACTTGAACCCACGAAGACGGCCGTCAAAGCTCAAAACGCGGATGTCAAGAGGGTCGTCATTTATCGTCAACCTGGATTTACGCCGGAAGAGTTGGGACTCACAAAGGATTTTGTCGAGGAGTTGTTTGCAATACATGAAGCTGCCACACCAGATTACCGAGAAGAGCTCTTTACCTTTCTGCCCGCAAGAGCAATTGCGCGCCACCTGGGTGGCGCTAGTGCAGTCAGTAAAATATTGCGCCAGTTTGAAGCCTGGTCGGCGAGAACTTACGAAGGTAGCGCAATCACCTCCTCCATCGGAGTTGACCCAGGAGCTATCGGACAGGGCACTAGTCTCGCTGATATATTTCAACATGATTTCGCGGCCGTAATAAGCAACGGGTTCGACACGCTACTAGTCGTGACTCCTGACGCCCAAATTTCTGGATCTGGCCAGCTTGCGTCAAATAATCTTGGGCTTAGCTATGTCCCGTATCGACTAAATGCCATAGCTGACTGGGCAACGGGCAACAAAATTGCATTCGTGCTGAATCGCCTGGGAGAGCAGTTAATTTTCAGAAATAAAAAAATTGTTTTTGCTAAGAGGCGCGGTGAATGGCAGTTCTACGCTCATGAAATGTATCTCCGGCAAATGCAGCCTCCGGAGAATAGAGAGTTACGGGAGGCGATCTACCAAAGCTGCCTAGACATATCGTTTGCTCGCAGTGGTGGCTGTATCATTGTGGTTCGGTCTGGATCACTTGATGAAGTTGGGAAAATCGCTTCCGAAACCGACCTTCTGTCTAGTCAAAACCCATCCATCAAAGCGAAAACCATTGGTGCGATGGTAAACGAAAAGTTCCAAAAATTGGATCGTAGGCTTCGGCAGGAGCTACTTGCTCTGGACGGCTCCATGGTGCTAGACCATCTTGGCAACATTGCTGCAGCCGGCGCAATCATCAGTGTGCCTGCAGGTAGCGACGGCGGCGGTCGAACCGCCGCAGCGAAGGAGGGAAGTAAGCTAGGTCTCGGGATAAAAATTTCTGAGGATGGTGCGATTTCTGTTTATAAGGAAAGAAAACGAATTTTCGTAGCATGAGCCGTGCGCACCTCGAAACACATCACGTCAAACGCACCTGAAAGTGGGCGCCAACCACATCGAGTCGGCGTGCTTTCATACTTTTCCACTTCGCGCGCTCGGCTAACTGGGCGTTCAACAGGGACGTCCATGCTGCGCATGGCCGCCAGTTAACGGCGGTGTTAGGTTGCGGTAGAGCAAGTTCGCAAGATCAAAGAAGTGAAATCGGGCAAACCTTCGGAAGGTGAGTCGGGAAAGCGGCGGAACGATCACGCAACTTGGCGACCGTTCTTGCTTGGATACATCGTTCTAGTTCACCTTCTCCACATCTCATCGCGCGATGCTCGGCAAGCTGCGCGTGGCGCTACATCATCGTTTGACCTGAGACGTGGCCGGCTACGCGCAACCTAACTATTCGTTCAAGCCGAGACGGCTTCGCGGCCTCGCTTGTTGCGCTATCGTGTACACACCGCTCGGCCCCTGCGCGGCCCGGCGTAACTCAGGTGTTATGCGGCATACCGTACATCGCCGTGATTGCGGCGATTTTTCCCCGCACGAACTAGTTGGCTAGCAATGGAGCACCCAAGAATGGAAAACGGCGAGAGCGACGTATTGCGTGTTCTGACACTCGACGGCGGGGGCGCTAAGGGTTTCTACACCTTGGGTGTTCTTAAGGAAATCGAGGCAATGATCGGGTGCCCGCTGCACCAGAAGTTCGATCTTGTGTTCGGGACGAGCACAGGAGCCATCATCGCGTCGCTGATTGCACTTGGCCACAGCTTGGACTCCATTCTGGAGCTGTACCGTAAGCACGTGCCCGCCGTGATGTCGCAGACCACCGCCCCGGCTAGATCAGCCGCACTGAAAACATTGGCGACCGAGGTCTTCTGCGATTCGAAATTTAGCGACGTGAAGACAGGCATCGGGATCGTTACTGCCAACTGGCTCACGGAGCGTCCGATGATTTTCAAAGGTAACATTGCTCAAGCACACGGTAGAGTCGGCACATTCGTCCCCGGCTTCGGTGTGAGCATCGCCGACGCAGTTAAAGCGTCGTGCTCGGCTTACCCGTTCTTTGAACGCACAATCGTTCGGACCTCGATGGGTGAAGACATCGAACTCGTCGACGGCGGATACTGCGCGAACAACCCGACGCTGTACGCGATCGCGGACGCCGTGGAGGCGCTCAAGTATGAGCGCAAGGACATCCGGCTCGTGAGCATCGGAGTCGGCATTTACCCGGACCCAAAACCGTCTCTCAAGATGTGGTTCGCGAAGAAGTACCTGTTAAGCGTCCAGCTATTGCAGAAGACCATGGAGATCAACACGCAGTCAATGGACCAGCTACGACAGATTCTATTTCAAGACTTGCCGTCCATTCGGATCAGCGATTCCTACGTCACACCTGAGATGGCCACCGACTTGCTAGAGCACGACCTCAAGAAGCTAGATATCCTATTCCAACGCGGACGGGAGTCGTTCGCCTCTAGAGAGAAGCAGCTTCGCGACTATTTGATGTAGACAAGGGGGAGAAGATGCCTATACCAGAATCGCAGTTGGACACGTGGTCGCACCAGGGATCGATCACGCAGTCCAGCACCACCTACAACTCAATCAAGAACGTGCTGGAAGCAGACACTACGCCGTACGCGAGCAAGAATTTTAAGGTGTTTCTTCAGGGCTCGTACGGCAACGACACAAACATCTACGCCGAGAGCGATGTGGACATCGTCATCCGCCTCGATGACTGCTTTCAAAGCGATCTTAACCAACTGACAGAGGGCGAGAAAGCCGCATACAAAACCGCGTTTAGTGACGCTACCTACTCGCACGTCGACTTCAAAAAAGATGTCTTGTCGGTGCTCACAAAGCACTACGGTGACGCCGTCACGGCAGGCGACAAAGCGATAGCGATTGACGCGAACGGTTCGCGCAGAAAGGTTGATGTAATCGTAGCAATTCAGTTCCGCCGCTACATCAAGTTCCGTACTTCGAGCGATTCTGAGTACGTGGAAGGAATTTGCTTCTGGAACGGCAAGGGCAACAGGATTGCGAACTACCCGAACCAGCACTCGGCCAACCTAACGACGAAGCACCAGAACACTTCCGGGTGGTTAAAGCCGATGGCACGCATATTGAAGAACATGCGCAGTCGAATGGTTGACGATGGCCTGATCGAGGCTGGTATCGCCCCCTCGTACTACATCGAAGGCTTGCTTTACAACGTACCCAACGACAAGCTCACTTCGAGCTACGGGAACTGCGTCGTCAACACTTTGAATTGGTATCGCCAAGAGGCGTTGAAGTCCGATCTGGTCTGTGCAAACGAGCAGTACTATTTGCTACGAGATGGCCAGCTCACCTTCTGGACACAAGCGAACTGCGATGCATTCATCGAGTCTGCAGTTACGCTGTGGAATGAATGGTAATTACTCAAGGCAACCGCTGCTAAGTTGCCTGTGCCGGGTGAATCCAACCATCAAGTGCAACACCTAGGTAATGAGTTGTAGTGGGCTGAGATACCCATAGCGTTTCCTTGGTCGTGAGTTGATTCTGTGGGCAACTTGGTCGCACTGACGTTGGCTCAGCTTCTGCATGGATGCGCGCTTGGGCCAGTACTGTCTTAATAGTCCGTTCGCGTTCTCGCTGCAGCCTCGCTGCCACGGGTGATGTGGGCGGGCGAAGTAGACTTGGACTCCGGTCGCTGCTTCCATCTCTCGGTAACCGTGGAACTCGGTGCCGTGTCCAGCGTCAATGTGCGAACCGGCAAGGGGGATTCTTGCAGGAGGCGAATCAGTACTTTGTTGACTGACTTAACCGTCTTGTCGGGCGACCTGCCCATCAGCAACAGCCTTGTCGCCCGCTCTACCAAGGTCACGATGCACGGGTGAATTCAACCTCCAAGTGCAACACACAGGGCTCGACGTCCGCTTTGGGTCGAAAACGGACCCTTTGCGAGTAGCGGGAATATGCACTCAAAACTCCAAATCCAATCCCGCGCACAGATAATCCACAAACGGCGCCAGCGTGGCTACGTCAGTCTCAATCGTCTTGCATAGTTTCGGCCCGTTTACCACGTCGTCCTCCAGCGGCCGCCACATCACCCAGCTACGGTGTTTCAGGTCTTCGATGAATTCGAAATCCGCATGAAAACCACGCGGTGGCCGTACCAGCTTGTTGTCGTCCCGAAAATCAAATTGCTTACGCAGCGTTGGCGAATGCGCCGCCGCTTTCCAGCTGGCCGGATTATCAACAATGAAGTTCCGCAGCTTTCGCAACGTGTCGGATGCCGGCTGCCATAGGCCTGCGCCGATGAAGCAGCGGCCCGGCTGGATATGGATGTGATACGACGGCGCTTCGACTTGGCGGTTGCGCTCGTGGAACAGCTTCGCGCCCTGCCAGGTCTTGTACGGCGACTTGTCGTTGGCGAAGCGGGTGTCGCGGTGGATGCGGAACAGGGAGCCGCTGACCTTCGCGGGGTCGGAGCGGTAATGCTCGCTGACGTCGGCGAGGGCGGGTTGCAGATCACCCAGCAGCAGCTGGAACGGTTCGCGCACGTGGGCTTCGTAGTCGGCCTTGTGGGCGTGGAACCATTCCCGTGAGTTGTTCCGTGCCAGACCGCGGAAGAACTTGAACGTCGCGGGGGTGAAGTAGGTCGTCATGGCAGGTCGGCGGCAGTAGTGTTTAGCGCGGAAGCGGCGGGCTCCAGGCTCCCCTCAAGCTTATGCCGCCAGTCGTCGAGCTCGGCCAGCAATGCGATTCGGTCGGCATCGCCGTCGTGCTGTGCACGCAGCTGGACCATCTCCGCATCGAAGCTCTCGAAGCTGTGCTCCGACACCGTCGTGCCCGGGGCAAAGCGCTCCTGGCGGTAATCGTTCCACTGCTGGCGCTCTGCGTCTGTCAGGTGCTCGGGCAAGTTGCGCGCTCGGTAACGGAACAGCAGTTCCGGCAATCGCTGGTCGCGGAAACCGAAGTCGCGCTCAGCCAATATCTGCGGATCGCTGCTGCGGATCTCGGCAAACAGGCGCTTGTCGGCCCCGTCCAGAAAGCCGTCGTAGATGCTGGCATCCACGTCGGATGGCTCGTACTCGCGTTTCGCACCGAACACCGTACGAAGCTTCTCCGCCAGTTCCGGTCCGGCCTCGCGCAGGCGTGCTGCCCTTGATTCGGCCAGCTCACGGTCGATGCCGAGTCGCTCAAAGTCCGCCGGGCGTAGGTGATCCCAGGCCGACAGAGCAGGGCTGCGGTTTAGGTGGATCTCTTTCAGAGCAACACGCTCGACGCCCTCGGGAAGGTCGGCGGCGCGCACGTACAGGCGCGCGGCGATCTGTTCGGCATCCAGGGTGAGCAGGCTTTTCGGGTCCTGGGCGAGGTCGAACACGATCACCCGGCTGTCGATGTGCGGATGGCGGGCGAGGGGGATCACCGGGGCGGCGCACAGCCGGCTGGCCGGGAAGCGCTGGGACACGTTGAGCACCGGTGCCATTGCCACCACGTCCAGCAGGCTGGCGGCGTAGCGTTTGTCGCGCAGGCGCAGGGCGTAGTCCCACAGGCGCGGCTGCGCGGTTTTGAGCTTGCGGGCCATGCCGATCAGCGCACGCACGTCCGACAGGGCTTCGTGGGCATCGCCTTCGCGTACGTCGTTGGCTTCGGCCAGATGCTCAAGCCGGAACGAAGTCGCGCCGTCTTCGCGTTTGGGCCAGACGATGCCTTCGGGGCGCAGCGCGTGGGCGAAGCGCAGTACGTCCAGCAGGTCCCAGCGGGAGTTGCCGCCGCGCCATTCGCGCTCATACGGGTCATAGAAGTTGCGGAACAGCCCGTGGCGGACGAACTCGTCGTCAAAGCGCAGCGAGTTGTAGCCCAGTGTGCAGGTCTCCGGGCGTGACATCTCCTCGAACATCAGCGCCAGTGCGTCGCGCTCGCTGATGCCTTCGCGCAGCGCGTGCTGCGGTGTGATGCCGGTGACCAGCGTCGCCATCGGGGAGGGAAGTACGTCGTCCGCCGGCTTGACGAAGATGCTGATCGGCTCGTCGATGGGGTTGAGGTCGGCATCTGTGCGTATCGCCGCAAACTGGCAGATACGTGTGCGACGCGGATCGGTGCCGAAGGTCTCCAGGTCATAGAACAGGAAGCTCGCGGCCATCGCCTTAGTATTCCTCGGGCAGCAGCGGCAGGCGAGCCTCGACCAGCGCATCGGCGGAGGCCCAGTCGATGCCGTCGAGCGACTCGCGGCCCTGTGTCAGTTCGACCAGCAACGCGTGTTGGATGTCGCCGCGCTCCAGCGCCATCGCATAGGGCAGGTGGGTGAAGCTGACCATCGCGTAGCGCGGCAGGAAGCGGTCTGGATGGCGCTCGGCCAACAGGTTCGCCAGCTCGCGCTGCAGCAGGTAATCGTCGTTGTCGACGTGGTCGCGCATTTCCAGGTAGTTCTCCAGCGCCATCTGCTGGATCGCGCGCGCGTTAGGCAGGCGCTCGGCTTGGAAGCCGGCAAACGCCTCACCGCGGTCGGCGGTTTTCAGCAGGTGGTCGGCCAGCGACACGCAGTCTTCAAACGCGCCGTTCATTCCCTGACCGTGGAACGGGACCATCGCGTGGGCAGCATCGCCGATCAGCACCGCACGGCTGTCCATATGCCAGCGGTCCAGATACAGGGTGCCGAGCATGCTGGTCGGGTTGTGGTCGAAGTCGTGCTCTAACGCGGGGATCAGTTTGGATGCGTCGGGGAAGTCACGATCAAAAAACGCCCGCGCCTGCTCGCCATTGGTGATGGTGTCGAAGCCCGGCACGGCCGGTGCGCCGCCCTCGTTGGGCAGAAACAAGGTGACGGTGAAGGTGCCCTCGGAGTTGGGCAGGGCGATGCACATGTAGCGGCCGCGCGGCCAGATGTGCAGGGCGTGCTGCTCGATCTGGAAGCGGCCGTTCGGGCCCGGCGGGATCTCCAGCTCCTTGTAGGAGTGGCCGAGGAACTCGCTGCGCTCGCCCAGCTCGCACACTTTGCCCATCGCCTGGCGCAGTGACGAGCCGGCACCGTCGGCACCGACCAGACTCTGGAAATGTATCTCGCGCACCTCGTCGCTGCGGTCATCGCCAAAGCGCACGACCCGTGCATCAAAGTCGACGCTGTCGAGCCGGTGATGGAAATGGATACGCGCACCGGCACGCTCGGCGATGTCCAGCAGCACCTCGTTCAGCTCGCCGCGATGCACCGACCAGATCACCTCGGTGTCGTCGCGGCCGTAGCGCTGCAGGTCCAGATGGCCGTCGATGAAATGGACCATGCGGCCGCGCATCATCACCGTCTGCGCCATGACCGCGTCATCGGCATCGGCTTGGCGCAGTGCGTGGCGGCCACGTTCGGCGAGGGCAAGGTTGATGGATCGCCCCCGCTCATAGCCCAACTCACGCAGGTCGCCGCGCTTCTCGTACACGTCGACCTGCCAGCCACGCTGGGCGAGCAGGGCAGCCAGCAGTGCGCCCGCCAGACCCGCACCGATAATGGTCAGCTTGCGGCTGTTGGGGTCGTCGTGACTGGCAGCGGCGGCCAAGTCAGGTGCCAAGGAAGTGGGTGCGTGCATGGGTCACCGGGTCTGTCGCCACGCGTCCACGCCTTCGGCGAAACGCAGGATGTCGTGATGGGTGTTGTACAGCGGCGCGGGCGAGATACGGATCACGTCCGGCTCGCGCCAGTCGCCCAGCACGCCGTTGGCGGCGAGGTGGTCGAATAGGGCGCGACCTTGATCGCGCCCGCCACGCACACGGATCGACAGCTGGCAGCCGCGATCATCTGGATTGGCCGGGGTGAGCACTTCCAGCGTGTCGCCCAGCTGCTGTTGGATCAGCGATTCCAGATAGCCGGTCAGGCGCAGCGATTTGGCCCGCAAAGCGTCCATACCGACCTGATCGAACAGGTCCAGCGATGCGCGTAGCGGTGCAAGGCCAAGGATCGGCGGATTGCTCAGCTGCCAGCCTTCCGCGCCCGGCGTGGGCTGGAAATCCGGGCCCATCTGGAAGCGGGTGGCCGCATCGTGGCCCCACCAGCCGGCAAAGCGTGGCACCGTGCTGCGGGCATGGCGCTCGTGCACAAAGCAGCCGCCCACCGCGCCCGGCCCACTGTTGAGGTACTTGTAGTGGCACCACACCGCGAAATCGACGTTGCTGTCATGCAGTGCCAGCGGGATGTTGCCGACCGCGTGGGCCAGATCGACACCGCACATCGCGCCCTGCGCATGGGCCATGCGGGTGATGGCTGCAACGTCGAAGGCCTGCCCGGTGCGGTATTGCACGCCAGGCCACAACACCAGCGCCAGTCGATGACCGTGCTCGGTGATGGCCTGCTCGATCGCCTCCATCGAGAATAAACCGCCGGGCTGATCCGGGGAGACTTCAATCAAATCGGTCGCCGGATCAAAGCCGTGGAATGCAACCTGCGACTCCACCGCGTAGCGATCGCTGGGGAACGAGCCGGCCTCGATCAGGATCCCCGGGCGCTCCGTGGTCGGGCGGTAGAAGCTGACCATCATCAGGTGCAGGTTGGCGGTCAACGAGTTCATCGCGACCACTTCTTCAGGCTGCGCGCCGACGATGCGGCCCAATGGTTCGCGCATCAGCTGGTGGTAGTGCATCCACTGCGAGTTGCCGCGGAAGTGCCCTTCGACCGCCTCCATCGACCATTTATCCAGCACGTCCTGGACCTGGGCGCGCACACCGCGCGGCTGCAGGCCCAGCGAGTTGCCGACGAAGTACGCCTGATCGCCGCCCTCGTGCTGCGGGATGTGGAACTGGTCGCGCAAGGTCGGCAGTGGATCGGCGGCGTCCAGCGCCAATGCGTGCTGGGTGGATTGGATGTCGGTCATGAGGCCTCGATGGTCGTAGGTGTTACTGGAAGCGCGACTTCGGTAGTCCCAGCCATTCCAGCGCGGTGCCGTGGTACAGGCGTTGCTGCTGCTCGTCGTCCAGCCCAAGGGCGGCAATACCGGCGCCCGGACTTTGCTCACCCAGCGGGAAGGGATAGTCGGTGCCCAGCATCACCCGGTCGGCCCCGCAGGTATCGAGCAGGTAGCGCAGCGCGGCATCGTCGGCGACCCAGGAGTCGAAGTACAGCCGGCGCAGGTACTCGCGCGGATTACGTGGGTTGTCAGTCGCGACAAGGTCCGGCCGCATGTTGAAGCCGTGCTCGATACGGCCGATCGTATAGGGGAAGCTGCCGCCGCCGTGGGCGAGGCATATCTTCAGTTTTGGCAGTCGCTCCAGCACGCCACCAAAGACCAGACAGCAGGCCGCGCGTGATTGCTCGGCCGGCATACCCACCAGCCACGGCAACCAGTATTTGGGCATGCTGGCGGTGCCCATCATGTCCCACGGGTGGACGAGGATCGCCGCGCCGAGTTCGCTGGCAGCCTGGAAAAATTCGAACAGTTCCGGCGCGTCCAGATTCCAGTCGCCCACATGGCTGCCAATCTGCACACCCTGCAGCCCGAGCTGATCCATGCAGCGCTCGAGCTCCTGCACGGCCAGCCGCGGTGACTGCAGCGGTACGGTGCCGATGCCTGCGTAGTGTCGTGGGAAATCCCGGCAGGTAGCCGCCATGTGGTCGTTGAGCGCCTGATGCAGCTCCAGCGCATGATGCGGTCGCGCCCAGTACGAGAACATCAACGGCACGGTACTCAACACCTGGACCTGCACGCCGAACGCAGCGTAGTCGTCGCTGCGCTCCTGCGGGTCCCACGTCTTGGACCAGATCTCACGGAAGAACTTGCCGTCCTTGTAGATGCGATGACGCCCGTCTTCTGTGTGGTGGATCACCGGAAACCGCAGGTCGCCGTACTTGCGCGCAAGGTCGGGCCAGTTGCGCGGCAGGTAATGGGCGTGGGTATCGATCTTCAGCATGCGGTCAGTCTATCCGGCAGCTCAGGTATCGGGCATCACGTACTTTTCCGGTGCCGGATTGACGTGTTCGCACTGTTTGCAGGTGCGGTGTTCGGTTGAGGCGTAGAAGCGGTCAAACACCGGCGGCAGGTCGAGCTCGATGTCCTGCAGGTGGAAGAACTCTTCGTACAACTTGTGGTTGCATTGCTCGCAAAACCACATCAGACCATCGTCTTCGTGCGGCAGGCGTCGGCGCTCGATGACCAGTCCGATCGAACCTGGCATGCGCTGGGGCGAGTGCGGGGTACGCGGCGGGAGCATGAACATTTCACCGGCCCGGATCGGGATGTCGCGCGGGGCGACAACCCCGTCGACGTTCGCTTCCTGGATACGCAGGACCATCTCGCCCTCGACCTGATAGAACCATTCGGCCCCTTCCTCGAAGTGGTAATCGGTGCGCACGTTCGGACCCCCGACAACCATCACGATGAAGTCGCCGCAATAGACCACCTTGTTGCCGACCGGCGGCTTGAGCAGGTGGCGGTGTTCCTCGATCCAGCCCAGCAGGTTGATCGGGTTGGGCAGCATGTTTATTTCTCCACGACGGCGATGCACTTCAGTTCGATGGCGATGGGCGTGGGCAGGGCGCTGACGCCGACCGTTGTGCGGCAGGGCGCACTGGCAGCATCGGGAAAAACCTCCGCCCAGACCGCGTTGAAGGTGGCGAAATCCGCGGCCATGTCGGTCAGGTACACGGTGACATCGACCAGATCCTCCCAGCGTGCGCCACTGGCAGCCAGTACCGCGCGCACGTTGGCGAAGGTCGCCAGCGTCTGGGCATGGATGTCATACGCAGTGACGCGACCATCGGCGTCCAGCACGTTGCCGGGTACCGAGTTGTCCGCCGGATTTCGCGGCCCGATGCCGGACAGGAACAGCTGCTTGCCGACCCGCCGCGCGTGAGGATAGTGCCCGACCGCGCGGGGTGCCGCGTCTGCCTGCACGCCCGTCGTCAACTCAGCGATCCTCGCGGTCAGCGTGGATGCGTGCCAGTGCAGCGGAATGGCGTTGGGGCATGGTGGCCAACGAGTCGATGTCGATGCCCAGATCATGCACACGTCCGTCGCGCAGGGTGTACACCCAGCCATGCACGGCCAGCTGCTGTCCACGCTCCCAGCAATCGCGCACCACGGTGGAATGGCAGACGTTAATGACCTGCTCGAGCACGTTCAATTCACACAGCCGATCGTGCCGAAGCTCGTCGCTGCACAGCTCGCTGAGGAAGGACGCATGCGCTTCAGCAACATTGGTCACGTGGCGAATCCAATTGTCAGACAGGCCCACACGCTGATCGGTCAGCGCCGCGTGCACGCCGCCGCAGCCGTAATGGCCGACCACCAGAATGTGCTTGACCTTCAGCACGTCGACGGCGAACTGGATCACCGATAGACAGTTGAGATCACTCTGCACCACCACGTTGGCGATGTTGCGATGGACGAACACCTCGCCCGGTGGGACGTCGATGATCTGGTTGGCTGGCACCCGCGAATCGGAGCAACCGATCCACAGATACTCCGGGGCTTGCTGGCCGGAAAGGCGATCGAAGAAGGTCGGGTCCTCGGCGCGGACGCGTTCGGCCCATTCACGGTTCTTGCGCAACAGGGTGGGGATCGAATTCATGTGGCTCTATTCCAGGTTGATGCCGACGTTGCGCACGTCGGTAAAGAATCGCATGGCTTCCATGCCGCCTTCGCGGCCGAAGCCGGATGCACCGCTACCGCCAAACGGCGTGCGCAGGTCGCGCTGCATCCATGTGTTTATCCAGACCATGCCGACCTGCAGTTCTGCGGCCAGACGGTGCGCTCGGTTGAGGTCGCGTGTCCAAACAGACGCGGCCAGTCCGTAGTCGCCGGCGTTGGCCAGCGCCAGTGCATCAGCGTCGTTGTCGAAGGGCTGCAAGCTCACCACCGGCCCGAAGATCTCCTCGCGGTTGGTCGAACAGCCCGGACTGAGTCCTTCGAGTACGGTCGGCGCGACGAACCAGCCGGGGCGGTTCACCCGAGCGCCCCCGCACAGCACGCTGGCGCCTTCCTCGCGGGCACGGGCGATGGAGGCGATAACCTTGTCGAAGTGGGCCTGCGAAACCAGCGGGCCAAGATCGGTAGCCGTGTTTTGCGGGTCGCCGACGTGCAGCGCCATCGCACGCTCTACCAGCGCATCGCGAAACGCCGCATAGATGCTGCGCTCGATCAGCATGCGCGAGCCGCATAGGCAGATCTGTCCCGAGTTCTGGAACGCTGAGCGCACCAGTACATCCAGATGCGTCCGCCAGTCACTGTCAGCGAACACGAGGGTCGGATTCTTGCCGCCCAGCTCCAGTGAGGTCTTGCGAAGCAGCGGACCAGTGATTCCGGCGATGTGGCGTCCAACGGCGGTGCTGCCCGTGAATGTCACCGCGTCGATGTCTGGATGTAAAACCAGTGGCTCGCCGACCTCAGCGCCGGTGCCGTGGACGATGTTGAGCACGCCGGCGGGCAAACCGATCTCTGCGGCCAGCTCGCCCAACATCGTGGCGGTAAGCGGGGTGATCTCCGACGGCTTGGCGACCACCGTGTTGCCCGCGGTCAGTGCCGGCGCGATCTTCCAGGTCAGCAGGTACAGCGGCAGGTTCCACGGCGATATCGCGGCCACGACGCCCAGCGGCGGGCGCAGGGTGTAGTTCAGCCCGGCCTGGCCGTGGTGGGACTCACTCGCGAATTGGGTCGCCGCATGCGCGAAGAACCGCAGGTTGCTGATGGCGCGAGGGATTTCGATGTCGCGGGCGATCCGGATCGGCTTGCCGCCGTCGCGACACTCGGCCTGGGCGAAGTCCTCCAGCCGGACCTCAAGAGCATCGGCCAATCGCTCCAACCAGCGCGCGCGCTCACTATTGGGAAATGCGGACCAGCCAGGAAACGCATTCCTGGCTGCGGCTACCGCACGCCCGACAACCTCGGTATTGCCAGCCGCCACGCAAGCAAACACTTCGCCGGTCGCAGGGTTGGACACGTCAATGTGCCCGTCGCCGTGGTCCGGTTGACCATTGATCCAGTGGGGCAGCTGCATCGGCGAAGCATGGTGCTCCGACACGATCACAGCGACCGCGTACGCCCGCCGTCCACCGGCAGGTTGACGCCGGTGATGTAGCCCGCAGCGGGTGAGCAGAGGAAAGCGACGGCCGCCGCGGTCTCTTCCGGGCGCGCGAAACGCCGCATCGGAATCTCGGCGACCATCTCGTTGTACACATCCGCACGGCTGCGTCCGCTGCGCTGCATGGTGGTTTCGATAATCTGGTCGATACGCGGCGTCTCGGTCGAGCCGGGCAGGACGTTGTTGACGGTGATGCCGTGCGGTGCGAGCTCGCTGGCGAGCGTTTTGGCCCAGCTGGCTACCGCCCAGCGAGTCGTATTGGACACGCCAAGGCCCTTGATCGGCTCCTTTACCGAGGTGGAGATGATGTTGACGATCCGGCCGTAATTGTCGCCCTGCATGCCGGGGATCACTGCTTCGGTGACCACGTGGTTGGCCAGCAAGTGCTGACGCAGCGCCGATTCAAAGTCGGCTGTAGTAGCGCCATGAACGCTGCCCGGCGGCGGTCCACCGCTGTTGTTGATCAGGATGTGGACAGGTTTGCCAGCGGCCAGCGCTTCGACCTGCGCGCGCAGCGTGTCGATGTCGTTGGAGTCGGCGGCAAGCCAACCGTGCGCCTGCGCTGGGTGGATCTTCGGCAGCTCCTCGGACAGCTCACGCAGCAGGTTGTCACGTCGGGCAACCAGCGTGACGTCTGCGCCCAGAGCGGCCAAGGCGCGGGCGGTGGCGAGGCCAATCCCCTGACTGGCACCACGTACCAGGGCGTGGCGGCCGGTGAGATCGATGTCCATGGTGCTCTCCTGTCAGTGGGGTCGCGGCAGTGCTTGCACCATCAGCGCGTGCAGCCGCGCGTCATCCTCAGCGTAGGGGACGATAAGTTCGTCCAGTGCGAAGCCCCGTTCCGCTGCATCCTGCGCATCCATGCCGTCCAGCGCGGCGAACTCGGCATCCATCAGCGCCGCACGCGCACTGTCAGGACTGTCGTAGGACAGGATGTTGCCATCGCTGTCCAGCACCTCCGCGGTACCTGCGTCGAGCTCACGCAGGCGTGCCCAGACGATGGTCCGTCCCAGGGTTGCCAACCACCATTGATCGTTGTTTGTCGCAGCATTGGTCATAGCAGTACCGTCGCAATCGCATAGAGGATGCCGGAGCTGACCAGCCCGCCGATGATCACCAACAGGGAGATCCGCGCCGGCGTTGCCAGACCATTCAGATTACGGTCACCCGAGGCGCGGTAGCCGCCCCGCAACAGCCACGCCCATGCGTGTGGCTGTGCGAAGGCGTTCGGACCCAGTCGCTCCAGAAGATCCGGCTGACGGTCGCGCATGTGGACCAGCGTCAACGGCCAGAAGATCACGAACGCGGTCGCGCCGGCGATGGCCGCGGCCAGGCAGAGCAGGGCGAGAAACAAAGTCACAAATGGCTACCTCGGTCGGGTCGTCGCATCAGTATTCGGCGTGGCCAGGTGCGCGCGGGAAGGCGATCGCATCTCGGATATTGCTCAGTCCGCACACGTAGACCACCAGTCGCTCAAAGCCCAAGCCGAAGCCGGCGTGGGGCACCGAGCCGTAACGGCGGAAATCGCGGTACCACTGGTACAGATCCGGATCGAGCCCGAACTGCGCCATGCGCGCATCCAACACATCCAGACGCTCCTCGCGTTGGCTGCCGCCGATGATCTCGCCGATACCCGGTGCCAGCACGTCCATCGCGGCGACCGTCTTGCCGTCGTCGTTCAGGCGCATATAGAAGGCCTTGATGTGCTCGGGGTAGTTGGTCACCACCACCGGCCGGCCCACGTGCTGCTCGACCAGCCAGCGCTCGTGCTCGGTCTGCAGGTCCAAGCCCCATTCCACGGGGAACTCGAACTTGTGGCCGGACTTCTGCAACAAGGTGACGGCGTCGGTGTAGTCGATCTGCTCAAACGGCGCGTTGACGAAGCCTTCCAAACGCGTGATCGCGTCCTTCTGCACACGCTCGGCGATAAACGCCATGTCGTCGCCGCGCTCGTTCAGCACCGCACGGAACAGATACTTCAGGAAGTCCTCGGCCACGCGCGCGTCTTCGGCCAGATCGGCGAAGGCGATTTCCGGCTCCACCATCCAGAACTCGGCCAGATGGCGAGTGGTGTTGGAGTTCTCGGCGCGGAACGTCGGGCCAAACGTGTAGACCTTGCTCATTGCCAGCGCATAGGCCTCGGCGTTGAGCTGGCCGGACACCGTCAGAAAGGTTTCCTTGCCGAAGAAGTCACGGCTGAAGTCGACCGCACCGGCCTTGTCGCGCGGCAGGTTGGCCATGTCGAGCGTCGAGACCCGGAACATCTGGCCCGCGCCCTCGGCATCGGACGTGGTGATGATCGGCGTGCTGATCCAGAAGTAGCCGTCCTCGCTGAAATAGCGGTGCACGGCCTGCGCCAGACAGTGGCGGATCCGGGTGACGGCGCCAAACAGGTTGGTGCGCGGGCGCAGATGCGCGACCTCACGCAGGAACTCTAGCGAGTGCGCCTTGGGCTGGATCGGGTAGGTTTCCGGGTCATCGACCCAGCCAACCACCTCGACCGTATGCGCCTTGATCTCGAAGCCCTGGCCTTTCCCTTCGGACGCGACCAGCTCGCCGGTGACAATCAGCGAGCAACCAGCCGTGAGGTGTTTCACCTCGCTGTCGTAGTTGGCCAGCGTGTTGGGCGCAACGACCTGGATCGGCGCGAAGCACGAACCGTCGCTGACGTTAACGAAGCTCAACCCCGCCTTGGAGTCGCGCCGAGTGCGCACCCAGCCCCGGACCGTGATTTCGCCGCCCACCGGCAGCTTGCCCGCCAGTGCGTGTTCGATGCTGGTAATAGTCATGCGCGCACCGCCGTCATGCCTTGATTCCTTGCCTGTTGGGGCCGATATGTAAGGCGTTGGAGTTTACCGGAGTGCTCGCACCAACGCTGAGATGCACCCGGTATGATGGACCCCTCGCAGCAGGAGATTTCATGAGCATCACCTTGACCCCCGCCGCGCTTGCCCGCGTACAGCGCTTTCTTACCGACACCCCTGACGCCATTGGCCTGCGCTTCGGCGCGTCCAAGACCGGCTGCTCCGGCTGGCAGCATTTTGCCGAGCTGGCGACCGATGAGCGCGCCGGAGACAGCGTGTTTGAAGACGCAGGCGTGAAAATCTACGTCGACATGCTGAGCCTGTCGCAGGTCGACGGCACCCAGATCGACATCGTCAAACAGCGTCTGGGCGAGCAGTTTATTTTCCGCAATCCCAACGCCAGCGCCGAATGTGGCTGCGGCGAGAGCTTCACCACCTCGGCCGATCTGGCGTAAAGCCGTCCTCACGCTGGTTGCGGGCGCATAAAGCTGCAATAATTAGCGGCTTCCCTCGGCGTTGCCGTTGGAACCTTGCTCCACTGCGTGCCATACGGTCGCGGGGAGCTACCCGGCCGCAAGGCCGATATCCACAAGGACACCACACATGCGTCATTACGAAATCGTGTTCCTGGTCCACCCGGACCAGAGTGAGCAGGTGCCGGCCATGGTCGAGCGCTACAAAGGCATGATCGAAGGCGGCGAAGGCAAGATGCACCGCCTGGAAGACTGGGGCCGTCGTCAGCTGGCGTACCCGATCAACAACCTGGTCAAGGCCCACTACGTGCTCATGAACATCGAGTGCAGCCAGACCGTGTTGAACGAGCTGGTCGACAGCTTCCGCTTCAACGACGCGATCCTGCGCCACTTGGTCATCAAGCGTGATGAGGCCGACACCGAGCAGTCCCTGATCATGAAGTTCAAGGACGAGAAGGGTGACAAGCCGGAGCGTTCCGACCGCGGCGAGCGCCGTCGCCGTGACGACGACAGCGACAGCGACGGCGACGACAAGTCCGACGCCACCACCGACGACGCAGACTCGGATGATTCCGACGACGCTGCCGACAACGCCTGAGGATTGCCCCCATGTCCAAATTTTTCCGTCGCCGCAAGTTCTGCAAGTTCACCGCTGAAGGCGTGAAGGAGATCGATTACAAGGATCTCAACACCCTGCGCCAGAACATCACCGAGACCGGCAAGATCGTTCCCAGCCGCGTCACCGGCACCAAGGCGAAGTACCAGCGTCAGCTGGCTACGGCGATCAAGCGCTCGCGTTTCCTCGCGCTGATCCCGTACACCGACAACCACAACGCCTGATCCCGGCGCCTCCTTGAAGGAGGCGAGGGCAAGCGCCCGTTCGGACAGCCATAGTTGCGGGGCCTCGCGCCCCGCTAACGAATACGGAGCAACACCATGCAACTGATCCTCCTGCAAAACGTGCAGAACCTCGGCAAGCTCGGCGACAAGGTCGACGTGAAGCCGGGCTACGGCCGCAACTTCCTCGTGCCCCAGGGCAAGGCCACTCCGGCCACCGCTGCCAACCTGGCCGACTTCGAGACGCGCCGCGCCGAGTACGAAGCCAAGGCGAAGGAGCAGCACGCCGACGCTGAAGGCCGTCAGGCCAAGCTCGACGGTGCCGAGATCACGATCCGCGCCAACGCATCCACCGAAGGCAAGCTGTACGGCTCGGTGACCACCCGTGACATCGCTGACGAGCTGACCAAGGCCGGCTTTGCGGTCGAGAAGTCCGAAGTGATCATGGGCGAAGGCGCCATCCGCCACACCGGTACCTACGATGTGGTTCTGCACCTGCACGCCGACATCGAGACCACCGTCAAGGTGATCGTCCTCGGTGAGGTTGCCTGATCAGAGGCGCGACCGGGCCACGCGCCCGGTTCAACCATTGATCGACGCGAAGGGCACCGCAAGGTGCCTTTCGTGTTTCTGCAGTTATCCCGTACTGCCCACAGGTTATCCACAGACTTGTCTGCAACCCCCTCGCGCATCCGGCACTAGGATGTTCGTTCGGTCCGCATCCGTTTCGATGCGCGGCCACTGTCAGGAATTTCCGCTCGATGAGTGCACGCTCCGGCTTCCGCGGTGAACACCGTGGTGACTCCCGTTTCGAGACCCGCTCCGACCAGCGACTCGACCAGTTACGCATTCCGCCCCAGTCCATCGAGGCGGAGCAGGCGGTGCTGGGTGGGCTGATGTTGGCCCCGGAGGCGTATGACATCGTCGGCGACAGCATCGCCGAGCACGATTTCTATCGCCGCGACCACCAGTTGATCTTCCGCGCGATCCGCGAGCTGGCGGAAAAGAGCAAGCCGTTCGATGCCGTGACCCTGGGTGAATGGTTCGAGTCGATGGGCGAGGGCGAGCAGGTCGCCGGCGGCGCCTATCTGATCGAGCTGGCCAGTACGACCCCCTCGGCTGCCAACATCAAGGCGTATGCCGAGATCGTTCGCGACAAGGCGGTGCTGCGCAAGCTGATCGAGGTCGGTACCACGATCGTCAACGACGGCTTCCAGCCCGAAGGCCGGGAGAGCAGCGAGATTCTGTCCGCCGCCGAGCAGCAGGTGTTCGCCATCGCCGAGGCTGGTGCGCGTGGACGGACCGACTTCACCGCGATCAACACCGCGTTGTCTGAAGCCTTCGACGTCCTGCAGACCCGCTATGCGGCGGGCGGCTCGGTCACCGGCCTGTCGACCGGCTACACCGAGCTGGACGAGATGACCGCCGGGCTACAGCCGACCGATCTGCTGATCCTGGCCGCGCGACCCGCGATGGGTAAGACGACGCTGGCGCTCAACATCGCCGAATACGCCGCGATCAAGAGCAAGAAAGCCGTCGCGGTGTTCTCGATGGAAATGTCTGCCAGCCAGCTTGCACTGCGCCTGATTTCGTCCAACGGTCGGGTCAACGCCCAGCGCCTGCGTAGCGGTCAGCTTGAGGATGAGGACTGGAGCCGGGTGACCAGCGCGATCCGGATGCTCAAGGAATCCAAGATCTTCATCGACGATACCCCTGGACTGTCGCCTGATTCGTTGCGGGCCAAGGCTCGCCGACTCAAGCGTGAGCATGACCTGGGACTGGTGGTGGTCGACTATCTGCAGCTGATGGCGGTACCGGGCAACAACGAGAACCGCGCGACCGAGATCTCTGAGATCTCGCGCTCTCTAAAGCACCTGGCCAAGGAGCTAAACGTACCGGTACTGGCGCTGTCGCAGCTCAACCGCTCACTTGAAACGCGTGCCGACAAACGCCCTGTAATGGCTGACCTTCGCGAGTCCGGGGCTATCGAGCAGGATGCGGACGTGATCATGTTTATTTACCGCGATGACTACTACAACAAGGAAAATTCGCCCGACAAGGGTCTGGCGGAGATCATCATCGGCAAGCAGCGTAATGGCCCGACCGGATCGCTCAAGCTGAAGTTTTTTGGCGAGTACACGCGTTTTGACAATCTGTCGCACGATGGCGCTGGCAGTTTCGAATAGCGCGCAATTCGCGGCAGGCAGCAGCAAGTCCGACCGGAACCTGAACAGGCTCGCAGTCATCACCCTATTCATACTCGCAAGTGGGTAGCGTTGACCTGTTAACCACGTTTCCAGACAACAAAAGGACATTGCTCATGAAGAATCCGACCAAGTACATTCTTGCCGCAGCCGTCATGGGCGCGATGGTTGCTGGCTGCGCCACGACCAACGGTGGTGGCTACTATGGCAACCAGGATCCATACGCCCAGCCCAACCCGAACCAGAAGACCCAGCAGGGTGCTGCGATCGGTGCAGTGGCAGGCGTAGTGGCCGGCTTGCTCAGCGGTAACAGCGCAACCGAGCGTCGTCAGCGCGCGATGGTGGGCGCAGGCGTGGGCGGACTGGCCGGTGCTGCCATTGGTAACTATCAGGATCGTCAGGAACGCGCACTGCGCGACCAGATGGCCGGTACCGGTGTCGACATCGTTCGTCAGGGCGACAACATCACTCTGAACATGCCCGACAACATCACCTTCGGTTTTGACAAGTCCGAGCTGCAGCCGCAGTTCTATCCGGTGCTGGACAATCTGGCGCGTACGCTCAGCGAGTACAACCAGACCATCATCGAAGTCGCAGGGCACACCGATGGCGTCGGGTCGGATTCCTACAATCAGGGTCTGTCCACCCGTCGCGCGGACGCAGTGGGCAATTACCTGATGGGTCGTGGATTGATGCGTGACCGTTTCATCGTCACCGGAGCGGGCAAGACCCGTCCGATTGCGAGCAATGACACCGAGGCTGGCCGCGCAAAGAATCGTCGCGTCGAGCTTACGCTGGTACCGCTGCGCTCGTAATCTGGCGGCACTGAGCAGTAGAGAAACGGGCCCTTCGGGGCCCGTTTTTTGTTGTGCTCAGGGGCCAAAATTGACACCGGCGCATGTTGCGATGCAGCATGAATTGACCCCGCACACGGAAAGCCGATGCCCAACGCGTACCGATCCGCAGACGACTTCCTCGCCTACGTGGCCGACCGTAACCCTGGTGAGATCGAGTTCCTGCAGGCCGTTACCGAGGTGACGGAAAGCATCTGGCCGTTCATCGAGTTGCACCCGAAGTACGCGTCCTATGGCTTGCTGGAGCGCATGGTGGAGCCGGAGCGGACGATCATTTTCCGCGTGTCCTGGATTGACGACCACGGGATCGTGCGCGTAAACCGCGGCTATCGCGTCCAGCACAGCTTCGCATTGGGCCCATACAAAGGCGGGCTGCGCTTCCATCCCTCGGTCAACCTGTCGGTGCTCAAGTTTCTGGCCTTCGAGCAGACCTTGAAAAACGCCCTGACCACACTGCCTATGGGCGGCGGCAAAGGAGGCTCGGACTTCAACCCCAAGGGCAAGAGTCAGGGCGAAATCATGCGGTTCTGTCAGGCGTTCATCACCGAGCTCTACCGCCACATCGGCGCGAACACTGATATCCCGGCCGGCGACATCGGCGTTGGCAGCCGCGAGATCGGCTACATGGTCGGCATGATGAAGAAGCTCGGCAACCGTGCCGACTGCGTGTTTACCGGCAAGGGGCTATCCCATGGCGGATCGCTTATACGCCCGCAAGCGACCGGCTACGGCACCATCTACTTCGTCGAAGAGATGCTGGCCCGCAAGGGCAAATCGCTGGAAGGCCTACGCGTCTCGGTATCCGGCTCAGGCAATGTCGCCCAGTACGCCGTCGAGAAGGCGATGGAGCTGGGCGCCAAGGTGGTCACCGTTTCCGATTCGGGCGGCACCGTGATCGACGATGACGGGTTCACCCCGGACAAGCTTGCCGAACTGATGGACATCAAGAACGAGCAGTACGGCCGCGTCAGCGAATACGCCGAGCGGGTCGGTGCCCGATTTGTCGCGGATTTCCGCCCCTGGGGCGTGCCGGTGGATGTCGCGCTGCCGTGCGCAACCCAAAACGAGCTCGACATTGATGACGCGCGCCTATTGATGAAGAACGGCGTCGTCTGCGTGGCCGAAGGCGCCAATATGCCGTCCACACTCGAAGCGGCGCGAGCGTTCGAGGCGGCCGGTGTTTTGTATGCGCCCGGCAAGGCCAGCAATGCCGGTGGCGTCGCCACATCCGGTCTGGAGATGAGCCAGAACGCCGCGCGGTTGTGCTGGACCTCTGAGGAAGTGGACCTTCGCCTGCACAGGATCATGAAGGGCATCCATTCCGCCTGTGTCGAACATGGCATGCACAAGGGCAACACCCTGAGCTATCTGGACGGTGCCAACGTCGCCGGGTTTGTACGGGTCGCCGACGCGATGCTGGCGCAGGGCGTGGTCTAACCATTTGGTCGCCAATGCAAAACGCGTCGGCCCAGCGATCCAAGGCTGATCTAGCGTCTAGGACGTAAAAGCGCGCAAAATTGCCTCAGCCGCTACTACGCCACACAGACACGGACGCTGATGACGACTGACGCCGCCGCCTTGCATGCCACGATCCGTACGCCTGTTGCGGCGGGTGGCTGGCAGGGGATACCCATACTTGCAGGGCGCATGCTTTGGCGACATTGGCCGCCATTGCTATTCTGGTTTTTCGCGATGCGGCTTGCCTATGATCTGATGCGCGACGTATCGATCTGGCTGGCTGGCTTCTCGATCCTGCTGTCCTATGCCGCAGTTGCGCTGATGATCGTGGTGCAATTGGCCTTCACCATTGCCATGTTTCTGGCGGTAAGGCCGTCGATGCGGGTGTTTTCCGCTCCGTTACCTGCCGGTGACCACGGCACCTTGCGCCAGCCGGTTGAGTGGACCCACGCCTTGAGCGTGGCGTTGCTGCCGTTCTTTGCCTACGCCGCCACGTGGGGGTTGCTGGATGGGATCCGGCGCGACTTCTACCTCGCCTATTTTTTTGGCGTCAGCTTTGACGCGCACGAGCGGCTGTTCGACATCCTGTCTCTGCGTGGAGTCTGGATCGCTCTGGCCGTCGCGGCGGCGGTACGCTGGTTTGCCAAGCGGCGTCGGGCCAAGAGCGACCGCCTCGGCTGGAGCGTGCTTGTCACCGCCTGCGAGGCGTATTGGATATTTGTCGGCGCTGCAGTGATCTCGGCGGTGTGGTCGAGTCTGGACAGCGGTTGGAAGGGCACGGTTATCTATACGGCCGCGCGTGAATGGTGGCAGCAACCGTTCGTCTTCTGGTGGTCGCTGGAACCTTTGCGAGTACTGGTAGAGCCCGTCTGGCACTTTGTCGCAGTGCTGGTACGCGCCGCCATCCTGCCGCTGGTGTGGTCGGCGATCGCTGCGACCATCTACGGAATCGACCTGCGCCGCCGTCAGAGCATTGACGCGGCGGACGCGCGTTTAAATGCCCTCGCGAAGCGCTATCAAAGCATGAACATGGTCATGCAGAAGGCGGTCGGAAAAGTCACATCGGGTTGGCAAAGCAAGGGTGTGCCGGTAGTGAACAGCATCCGGCTGGTCCTGCGCGCAGGACTGCCTTCACTACTGGTGCTGTGCGTGAGTTGGACCATGCTCGACTACCTGGACGCATGGGCGTGGCCATTGCTGATGCAAGCTATCGGCCCGATGGATCCGGATCGGTCTGTTCAGATCGCTCAACCCCTGCTGGCATTCGTCAATGGCCCGCTGTCGATGCGTCCCGCTTTGCTGACCCAGATGCTGCGAGTGGTCTTACTGGCGGCGACGTTTGATTGCGCGCTGGCGCGCATTCGCGCGACCGCCTGACGGCGTCGCTGGGCAACCCGTCAGAGCTCAAAACGCAGATATGTTCCGGGGGCGGATTGATCAGCCACCAGAAAAAATATCTCCGGATGGAAGTCGCTCAATGGGATCCCGTCCGGTACCTCGTAGGTGTGCTGAAATCGGATCATTCCGGTTGTTGCCGTGGCGGAGGTGCCTCCGCCGCAAGCCATTGGCGCACCATCCAGTATGTCTGCGGGGATTCTTCCATACGCATCCCAGTGGCGGCCCTGGCGATCGCTGACCCGGCCCATGCACTGATTAAGCTGGGACAATTCAGTTCCGGCGGCCGGAGTGACCGCAAACTCAACCACCAGTAGCGCAGCGTCTGGATGTAACCGCAGGCGCGGGTCGGGCATGCGGATCAGGCGGGCTTGGAGCACCCGCCAGCGAGCACCCTCGAAGTCACCCTGCTGGCCGTTCCCGACGTTGACCGGTGTGACGCGGTTCTTCAAGGCGTTGGCTTCGCCGGCGTTATGCCAGGAGTACCCAAGGCTGGCGATGGACGCGACCAGAGCTGCGGCAAGCCAAAGGCGGTTGCGGCGCCACCACCCTCCGGTGGCTGCAGGGTTGCGTGGCTCAGTGCTCATGGGCGCAGATACATTTCGGCAGGGGCATCCGCCAGCAGTTGCGCGGCTCGCGCTGGATCCAGCCCTAGGTCGATGTCGATCACGCTGTCCCAAGGCTGCGGTGCGTATCTGTCCCAGAACAGCTCCATGTGCAGCCCTTCCAGCTGATCAGCGGGGAGTTCAAAAAAGAACACGCCGCTGCGAGGTAGCCCGGGAGACAACATCGTTCCCGCCAGGTTCGCGCCCGGAAGTAGCGGTCGATCAGGGCCGGCAGCAGGGTAGGCGCGTCCATCGGTCGTACGCAGTCGGGCACCGATAATGCCGGGCTGCTCCAGTGCCTCCAGCGCCACCACGGCTGACACCCAGATGCCGTTGCTCGCCAGCCGGAACGGAGGTTCCCCGGTGCGACGTTCTTCCAGCAGGTACGCGTGCGCGAGTTTGGGGCTGGTGGTCTTCACCTCGACCGAGAAGTTCCGCGCCACCACGGTCTGGCCACGCTCCCCAGCGTGCACATAGGGCTGGGACTTGGTGGCCACATCGGGCATGTGGTTTCGCATCCAGACGATTGCCACCGCGCACAGCAACGTCGCAATCAGCAGTGACCAGTGGATCTTCAAGGAGCGTGCAGACCGTAACGAGGCAGTGCTCATTGAACCACCGCGACGGGAATCAGCCAGTAGCCAGCGCGCGGACCGCGTGCCCACTCTGGCGCCAGCGAAATGCGTGAGATGCCTTGCGAGACCTTGTATGCGCCCATCGCCACATTGGCTGTAGCGGGAGTGCCGGGGCGGAGTTCCCACACAGCAATAAATTCCACGGCCAAGTGGGGGGGTAATACGAGGTCACGGCTGCCGGTGTCGGCCCAGACCAGATCGTCGGGCGGCGTTTCCCGCATGCCTTCCTCGCCCAGCAGCACAAGACTCGACTTCAGGTTCGGACCCATATACGTGCCACTGTCGCTGTCATTGACGACGCGGATCTTCACCGAAAGGTATTGGGTGCCGTTATCGGCCACGAATGACTGACCCGGCATGCTTGGGCCGACGGAAGCAGACAGCGCGGTGACCGTGTAAGCGCCCAGTTCCAATGGCTTTCCAGGAGCGTGTGCGGCGCCGGTGGTCGTTGGCGTTGCGCTGCGAAAGCCGCCTAGCAGGGCGATGATCACGATGCCCGCGGCGCCTAGAACCGCCAGAACCCGCCAGCCACGATGGCTGCGCAGCAGCTTTACATAGGCTTGTTGTTCAATGGCATGGCGCACGCCGGATGCGGTATGCGCAGGTGACGTCTCGGTGTCAGATGACGCAGGTTCGTCCGTCACGGCGATATCCACAGAGTTCAGAGAGCTTAGGGCGCCGGTCACATGCACTCGCTGCTCCGCACGTCGGCAGCGAACAGGGTAAACCTGCGGGGGTCGGTGAGCCATAGCCCGCTTGCGTTTGCTGAGTTCAAGAACGCCGCTAGATGTGCCATTGAACCCGGCTTATGCCAGTTGTCCGCGGCGCGTTCGCTAATCCGGTCGCACGCCAGGCAAGCAAAAACGCCCGCTTTCGCGGGCGCTTATATGAGCGATAGCTCAGTGGCTTTTTGGAGCACTTTTCTTGGTGTCTTTGGGCGCTGCGCCTGGCGAAGACTTGGTGGTCTTCGTTTCAGAGCCGGCAGCGTGCTTCTTGGTGTCTTTGTGCTCGGTCGATTGCTTCTTGTCGGTAGGCATTTTCGTGTCCTCGCGTGAGCCCTCAATGGGGCGGATCAGACGCTATGCCCGGATTCGTGATGACGGCGTGCTCGCCGAGTACATTCCAGAGGACTAGGTGTCGCGGGGTGACAGGAGGCAAGTGCCGACGTGGCAGGTTGATGCAAAAACCACCACCCGCACAACGAAAACGGCGTCGTCTGCGTGGCCGAAGGCGCCAATATGCCGTCCACTCCACAGGATCATGAAGGGCATCCATTCCGCCTGTGTCGAACATGGCATGCACAAGGGCAACACCCTGAGCTATCTGGACGGTGCCAACGTCGCCGGATTTGTTCGAGTCGCCGACGCGATGCTGGCGCAGGGCGTGGTGTAAGGCCGCCGCGGGACCCCTCGGGTAAGCTAGCTTGTCAGCTACTAAGCTTGCCCTAGGGGACCCCGCGTGAATACCGAGAACCACTCCCAGACGGCCGCATTTCTGTGGTCGATTGCCGATCTGCTGCGTGGTGATTTCAGGCAGTCCCAGTACGGCCGCATCATTTTGCCGTTCACCCTGCTGCGGCGGATGGAGTGCGTACTCGCGCCAACCCGCGCCGCGGTGATCAAGCAGGCCGGCGCCCAGCAGGGCAGGCCGGATACCGTGCGCGACATGATGCTGCTGCGCGCCGCGGGGCATGACTTCTTCAATGCCTCCCCGCTGACCCTGAGCACGCTGTCGGACACCCAGACCGCCGATGACCTGATGGGCTATGTGCAGTCCTTCAGCAAGGACGCGCGGGAGATCTTCGAGCACTTCGAGTTCGAGAACTTCGTCCAGCAGCTCGGCGCCGCCAACCTGCTGTACCAGGTCGTGCAGCGCTTTGCCGCGACCGACCTCAGCCCCGAGCGCATCAGCAACTTCGGCATGGGCATCATCTTTGAGGAGCTGATCCGCAAGTTTGCCGAAAGCTCCAACGACACCGCCGGTGAGCACTTCACCCCGCGCGATATCGTCCATCTGGCCACCTCGCTGGTGATCACCGGGCAGGACCACAAACTCGCGCCCAACCGCATCGTCACCATCTACGATCCGACCGCCGGCACGGGCGGCTTTCTGTCCGAAGGCGACGTCTACATCCAGTCGATCAGCCAGCAGGTATCGGTGTCCCTGCACGGGCAGGAGCTCAACCCCGAGTCCTACGCCATCTGCAAGGCGGACATGCTGATCAAGGGCCAGGACGTGGCCAATATCAAGCTCGGCAACACCCTGTCCAACGACCAGCTGGCCGAGCACCGCTTCGATTTCATGCTGTCCAACCCGCCGTTTGGCGTGGAATGGAAGAAGGTGCAGAAGCAGGTCACCGACGAGCACAAGCACAAGGGCTTCGACGGCCGCTTCGGCCCCGGCCTGCCGCGTGTGTCTGACGGCTCGCTGCTGTTCCTGCTGCACCTGGTCAGCAAGATGCGCGACCCGCGCGACGGTGGCTCGCGCATCGGCATCATCCTCAACGGCTCGCCATTGTTCACCGGCGGCGCTGGCTCGGGGGAGTCGGAGATCCGCCGTTACCTGCTGCAGAACGATCTGGTCGAGGCCATCGTCGCCCTACCCAACGACATGTTCTACAACACCGGCATCGCCACCTATGTGTGGATTCTGTCCAACCACAAGCCGGTTGAGCGCCGCGGCAAGGTGCAGCTGATCGACGGCAGCAAGCACTTTGCCAAGATGCGCAAATCACTCGGCAGCAAGCGTCAGTACGTCACCGAGGAGCAGATCGCCGAGCTGGTGCGCATGTACGGCAGCTTTGCGGAAACCGCGCAGAGCAAAATCTTCCCCAATGACGCCTTCGGCTACCGCCGCATCACCGTCGAGCGCCCGCTGCGGCTGAACTTCCAGACGACGCCTGAGCGCATCGCCAAAGTGCTGGAAGAGAAACCCATCCAGCGGCTGGACGACGATGTTCGCGACCAACTTGCCGACGCGCTGGGCGCGATGGATGCCAGCGCGCTGCACCGCAATCGCGAGCAGTTCACCAAGTTGCTGAAAAAAGGATTGGCGGAACAGGGGATCACGCTCAGCACGCCCGAACAGAGGGCGGTGCTCAACGGCCTCAGCGAGCGCGACCCGGGAGCCGATATCTGCAAGACCCGCGGCCAGCCCGAGCCGGACACCGGCCTGCGCGACAACGAGAACGTACCGCTGGGCGAATCAGTCCACGATTACTTCCAGCGCGAAGTCATCCCGCATGTGCACGATGCCTGGATCGACGAGGGCAAGGTCGACGCACTGGATGGCGAGGTCGGCATCGTCGGCTTCGAGATCCCCTTCAACCGCCACTTCTATGTCTTCCAGCCACCGCGCCCGCTGGAAGAGATCGACCGCGACCTGAAAGCCTGCACCGACCGCATCAAGCAGATGATTGAGGAGTTGTCGGCGTGAGCTTCCGGGCGTATCCAGACTACAAGCCATCTGGTTTTGATTGGTTGCCAGAAGTCCCCACGCATTGGGGGGATAGGAAGATCGCGAGGGATATCCCATTCGTGGTTGGTTGGACGCCGCCATCAGGCAGGGACGAATACTACGACGGTGATTTGCCTTGGGTCACGATTGCGGACATGACTCAGCTATCTGTCGAGAATACGAAGTCAAAAATCAGCCACCTCGCGGTTCAAGACAAAGGTGCGAAAGTTGTTTCTGCGGGAAGTATGCTCTTTTCGTTCAAGCTATCCGTTGGAAAGATCGCCTTTCTGACAGTTGACTCGTATACAAACGAAGCGATAGCAGGGTTTCCTCCTTGTGAGCGGCTTGATCTTGAATACTGGAAATACGCCGCTCCGGAATTTATCCCGAGGTATGGTAGGGAGAACATCTACGGTGCGACTTTGCTGAATCAGGAGCTTATTAGCTCTGTGAGATTTTTTGCCCCGGCGCGGGTAGAACAAACGCAAATCGCCCGCTTCCTCGACCACGAAACCGCCCGCATCGACGCGCTGATCGAAGAGCAGCAGCGTCTGATCGAACTGCTCAAGGAAAAGCGCCAAGCCGTCATCTCCCACGCCGTCACCAAAGGCCTCGACCCCAACGTCCCGATGAAAGACTCCGGCGTGGAGTGGCTAGGCGAGGTGCCGGCGCACTGGTCAGTTAAAACAAGCAAGTATTTGTTTGAGTTTGTGACCAGTGGTTCGCGTGGATGGGCTGAGTTCTACTCAGACGATGGCGAACTCTTCTTTCGTATTGCCAATCTCACGAGAGATTCGATTGAACCGAAGCTGGAATCACTTCAATACGTGACTCCACCAAAAAATGCTGAGGGAGAGCGATCTAAAGTAGGGGTGGGGATATTCTGATTTCTATAACGGCAGACTTAGGCTCGGTGTGTGTTGCTAATGATGCTGTTTCTGGGAGCTACGTGAGCCAACACGTTTCTCTTGCACGGCCGTTTCCGAGACTGTGTTTTAGTCGTTGGATAGGTTACTGCGTTCTTTCGACTGCAACCAAGCAGCAGTTAGTTGGCGCGGGCTACGGAGGTACGAAGGTGCAGCTAAGTCTCGAGGATATTAAATCGTTCGTCGTGGCGCTCCCCCCGTATAAAGAGCAGAAACTGATAGCCAGAGCCCTTGACGATCAGACAAAGGGCTTTGATCGATTGATTAGCCAAGCAGCGGTGGGAGTGTCTCTATTGTCGGAACGCCGCTCAGCTCTAATCTCCGCCGCCGTCACCGGCAAGATCGACGTGCGCGGTTGGCAGCCACCGGCCAGCGCACCATCTCCCGTACTCGAAGCAGAGGTCGCGTAATGGCGGACAGCAAGGAAGCACAATTCCAGCAGGACATCATCGACGCGCTCGCCGCACAAGGCTGGCTGGTCGGAACCGCCAGCGGCTACGACCGTCACACGGCGATCTACACCGAGGATTTCCTCGGCTACTTCAAGGACGCCTGGCCGGATCGTTGGGAGAGGTTCGCCAAAGCCAACCCGAATGACCCCGATGGCGTGCTGGTGAAGAAGCTGGTGCGCGAGCTGGAGCAGCACGGCACCCTGGATGTGCTGCGCCACGGCTTCAAACTGCCTGGGGTGAAGGTGGAGCTGTGCAGCTTCAAGCCCGACCATGGCATGAACCCGGATACGCTCAAGCGTTACCAGTGCAACCGCCTGCGGGTCGTGCCGGAGGTCTCTTACTCGCCGCACGCCCGCGATGGGGCGGGGCAGGGCGGCAGCTACAACCCGCGGCTGGATCTGGTGCTGCTCGTCAATGGCTTGCCGACCGCCACGCTGGAGCTGAAAAGCGAGTTCAAGCAATCGGTGGAAAATGCCAAACGCCAGCACCGCTACGACCGCCCGGTCAACGATCCTCTGACCCGCAAGCCCGAGCCGCTGCTGACGTTCAAGCGCGGCGCGCTGGTCCACTTTGCCGTGAGTCAGCAGGAGGTCGCGATGACCACCCGGCTGGCCGGCAAGGACACGTTCTTCCTGCCGTTCAACCTGGGCACGCAGGACGGCGGCGCCGGCAATCCGCAGGCCGCCGACGACAGCCAGTACGCCACCGCCTACCTGTGGCAAAGGTTGTTCCAGCCCGATGCATGGCTGAAGGTGCTGGCGCGCTTCCTGCATCTGGAGAAGAAGGAAAGCGAGGGCCTGGACGGCAAGCTGAGCACGAAGGAGACGCTGATCTTCCCGCGCTACCACCAGTGGGAGGTGGTCAACCGGTTGATCGATACCACCCGCGAGGAAGGGCCGGGCAGGCGTTACCTGATCCAGCACAGCGCCGGTTCGGGCAAGTCCAACTCCATCGCCTGGGCGGCGCACCAACTGGCTGCGCTGTACGACGAGACCGGGCAGAAGCTGTTCAATTCGGTGATCGTGGTGACCGATCGCACGGTGCTGGACAGCCAGTTGCAGAACACCATCTACCAGTTCGAGCACGCCCACGGCGTGGTGCGGCCGATCAGCCGCGACATCGGCAACCTGAGCAAGTCGGCACAACTGGCGGAGGCGCTGGCCGAGCAGACCCGCATCATCATCGTCACCATCCAGACGTTCCCGGCGCTGTTCGAGGCGCTGGACAAGTACCCCAAGCTGGCCAGCGGCCGTTATGCGGTGATCGCCGACGAGGCGCACTCATCGCAGACGGGGTCGTCTGCCAGCAAGCTGAAAAGCATTCTGGGCAGCGATCTGCCAGATATGGATGAGATCAGCAGCGATGAATTGCTGGACGCCGCCGTGGCTGCGCGCCAACCCAACGAGCGCATCAGCTACTACGCCTTCACCGCCACACCCAAGGCCAAGACGCTGGAACTGTTCGGCCGTCCGCCGCAGCCCGACCTGCCGCCGAGTGCCGACAACCGGCCCGAAGCCTTCCACCTGTACTCGATGCGTCAGGCCATCGAGGAGGGCTTCATCCTCGACGTGCTGCAGAACTACACGACCTACAGCACCGCATGGAAGATCGCCCACCCCGATGGCCAGGACGACGAGGTGGACAGCAAGAAGGCGCGCATGAAGCTGGCGCGCTGGGTGCGGCTGCATCCGCACAACATCAACCAGAAGGTCGAGATCATCGTCGAGCACTTCCGCGCCAATATCCGCCATTTACTGGGCGGGCAGGCCAAGGCGATGGTGGTGACCAGCAGCCGGCAAGAGGCGGTGCGCTACCAGCTGGCGGTGAAGGATTACGTCAAGCAGATGGGGTACACCGACGTGCATCCGCTGGTGGCGTTCTCAGGCAGCGTGCTGCCGGATGAAGTGATCCCCGAGGAGGTGACCGAGAGCAGCAGCCTGCTCAACGCCGGACTCAATGGCCGCGATCTGGCCAAGGCGTTCGATACGCAGGACTTCAACGTGATGATCGCTTCCAACAAGTATCAGACCGGCTTTGATCAGCCCAAGCTGTGTGCGATGTATGTGGACAAGAAGCTTCAGGGTGTGGATTGCGTGCAGACTCTGTCGCGCTTGAACCGGAAGTTCGGCCAGGGCAAGGAGACCTTCATCCTCGATTTTTTCAACGAGGCCGACGACATTCTTGAGGCGTTTTTGCCGTACTACAACAAAGCCGAGCTGACCGACGTCACCGATCCTCAGTTGATCTACGACCTGCAAACGACGCTGGACGCCGAGGGCATTTACCACTGGGAGGAGGTCGAGGCCTTTGCCCACGCGTTTTTCGACCCTAAAGGTGCGGCCAGCAAGCTCAGCTTCCACTGCCACGCGGCCCGTGACCGGTTTTCCAAGCGTTACGCGCACAGCCTGGAGTCGCGCCAAGACGCGCTGGCGTTCAAGCGCACCGCCGCCGCCAATGGCGACAGTGCCGGGCTGAAAAAGGCCGAGCACGCGCTGAAGGAAGCCGGCGAGCAGGTCGATAAGCTCGACCTGTTCCGCAAGAACCTGCAGAGCTTCGTGCGCATGTACGAGTTCCTGTCCCAGATTGTGTCGTATGACGACCGTCAGCTGGAGCAGTTGTGCGTGTACGCCAAGCACCTGCATCCGCTGTTGAGAGTGGATCGGCTACAAGAGGACATGGACATCGGTGAGCTGGAGTTGACCCACTACCGCTTGGCCAAACGCGCTGAACATCAACTGCGGCTTGGAGAAGCGGAGGGCGACTACGGGCTGGAGCCGGGCAGCGATGTGGGCAGCGGCAAGCCCCATGACCCCGAAAAGAAACGGCTATCGGAAATCATCGAGGCGTTGAACGATATTTTCGGCGGCGACACGACCGATGACGATCAATTGCACTTTGCCACCGGCATCGCACAGCGAATCAGTCGCCAAGAGGAGGTGATGGCCCAGGTCAACAGCCATTCCCGTGAGCAGGTGATGCACGGCCTGCTACCCAAGAGTGTGCAGGACGCGGTGCTGAACTCCCTGACCGACCACGAGAAGCTGTCGCTGGAGGTGCTGGACAACGAGTTCAGCCGCAACGCGTTCGCATTGCTGATATTCAAGTTGCTGACGAGTCCTGGCGGTGTGGGAGGAGCGGGACTGGCACCGGCTCACGCCACGCGCTAGGCGCCGTCGAGCAGCAAATAACCCACCTTTGCGTGCAGCTCGAGACGGACAGGACCTATGCCCCAATCACTCTTACGGAGAAAATTGATGAAAGATCTGCAATCCACTAAAGCACTGCTCAGGATCGCCGTGATGGCGCTGGCGACCGCGGGGCTGGTCGCCTGTGGCAACGGGGAAGGCGATAAAGTTCCAGATTCCGCAACGGCAAATGCGTCAGCGGTTGCTGATGACGACAGTTCGGCGCAGTTATCGGATTCCGGATTGCCAGCCGACGTGCCCTTTTATCTAGGCGAGCGCAGTGACAACTCCCCGAGTCTTGCACCCGGCTATTGGCGTTGGAACTCGATGGATGAAACCAGCAGCCACGAGCAGATCATCGCCAATGTTAAGCAGGCCGCTCAGGACAAGGGTTGGGAAGTCACCACTGACGACAAGCAAAGTGAAAATACTTACCTGATCGTTTTGTCGAAAGACGGTAACCAGGTGGTCGTCACGATCCAGCCGGAAGGCGATAGACGCCGCGTGTCCTATGAGTATCTTTCGGAGGCGTTCATCAAGGCCAACACCAGAGAGAAATAGTTTCGGAGAGCTTTAGAAAGCGCCGGACGCCAAGCGCTGGCGCTTTTGGATCAGAACCCCGGATACTTAGTGCGGAACTTGCAGGCTTTGCCTTCATCTAGGTAGCGTGAGGGCATCCTGATTCTGGAGCACGTGACGAACTAGTCTGTTGTGATTGCGTCCACTATTCGCGCGCCAGTCATCCAAACGCCGGTCTCCCACCTCCCGTAAGCTTCCAAAGCGCTTCGATCTTCCGGCGATAGCTCTAACGACGCGGGCAACTTGGCGTACTTATCGATATTCTCGATCTGATAATTCACCCACTCCTTCCCCAGTGCTTTTTGCGTGCCTGCGGTTTTGGCGGCGGCGTAAATAGTCGTTGGCTCGTAGCGCTCCTGAAGCTCGCATACACGATGAACTCCAGCGGCGGCTGGCCTGCCATCGCCATTCCGTAACACCACCCGCACAACGAAAAAGGCCACCCGTTAAGGTGGCCTAAGTCGTTGTATCTACTGCATTATATGGTGGAGGTGGGGGGATTCGAACCCCCGTCCGAAGGCACTCCATCCCCGGCACTACATGCTTAGCTCACCGTTGGATCTCATTCCCAAACAGCACGGTGCGCGAAGCGCATCTGGGAACCAGCCTGCTTTAGGTTAACCGGGTGCTGGCAGGCAGCCACTCCCGGCGATTCCGTGATAATAACCCTACGTCGCGAGCACGGACACAAGCGATTTCGGGGCTTAGGCCTTAAGCGGCCAGTGCGTAGTTGTCGTCGTTGGCAACTAGAGTT
>JBBSSB010000003.1:0-159735 GCA_038242455.1 Lysobacterales bacterium | reverse complement strand
GGACAGCAACCGCACGATGGTCTGGCGGGTTTGGATATCGTGCTCGGAAGGGGGAATGGTCATGAGGCAATCGTTGTGAGAACCGACGGCGGCCCGTCGAGGATGCGGCGAATGGATTCGCCATACCGCTGCAGTTGCTCCAGTGCGACCCACTCGTCAGCGGTGTGCGCCTGCGCAATGTCACCGGGTCCGTAAACGATTGCCGTCAACCCGGCGGCCGAGAACAGTGAGGCTTCGGTCCAGAAATCCACTGCGGGCCCGATGGGCAAATCGAGCGCTTCGGCCAGATCCCGCGCGTGCAGGCGGCGCTCCTCTGCCAGGGCGATATCGCCCGATGGCAGCGGAGGGCCACGGAAGGTTTCCTGGTAACTCTGGATCGTGCTAGGATCGGACAGCGTGGCGAAGTGGTGGTGCAGTTCGTCAATCGACACCGAGGGCAACGGACGGAAGCCGAACCGCACCTCGGCGGTGGGCGCGATCATGTTGGCCTTGATCCCGCCCTCGACGCGGCCGATGTTGAATCGCAGACCGGTCAACCCACCGAAGCGCTGATGGGACTGATCGATGACAAAGTCCAATGCGCGGTTGCCCCAGCGCATCGCCTGATGCACGGCGCTGGCCTGCATCGCGTTCGCACCAGACGCGTGACCCGCATCGCCCTGAAAGTGCATCAACACCGACGCAATACCCCGATGGGCAAGCACCGCCTCGCAGTGGGTTGGCTCGGCCACGATGACTTCCTCGAAACCATGGTCGCTGGCAAGGAACGCGGCGATGCACCGCGGGTCATTGGCCTCCTCGTCAGAGCTGAAAAGGAACGCCGCATCGCCGCTGGTCACGGACGCTGCAGCCAGGAGGCCGGCAGCAGCGCCCTTGATGTCGCAGGCGCCCAGACCGACCGCGCGCTCTCCATCCACCCGCAACACATGCGGGTCGGCGCTCCACGCTGGCGACGACGGCACCGTATCCAGATGCACGTTGAAGACGCGGGTCGGTTTGCCCCGCACGGCCAGCATCGATACCGCGCCATCGCCATGGTCCGTCACCTGGATGCGGAACCCGGCCAGTTGTTCGCGGATGTAGTCGAAGATGCCACCGGTACCGATCAGCCGCGGCGGATTGCGGGTATCAAAGGCGACCAGGGCTTCAAGGTGGCGCAGGACGTCGGGGAGCATGGTCACTGGCGGTTGACCTCGGCCCAGAGCGTACTGCTCATGCCGAACAGCTTGATGAAGCCCTCCGCCTCGGCCACGCCCCAATCCGCTGCCTGGGCGTAGGTCGCGCCCTTTGCGCTGAGGATGTGGGGCGATTTGATTGCGACGGCACTGACGCTGCCGCCGTGCGTCTCCAGCGTCACTTCACCGTTGACGGTCGTCTGACTGGACGCAAGAAATGCCTCAAGGTCGGTTTTCAGCGGGTCATGGAAGAAGCCCTCATAGACCAGCTCCACCCACTTGCGCGCGACATCGGGCTTGAAGCGGTTCTGGTGCTTGCTCAGCACTGCCTCCTCCAGCGCGCGGTGAGCCGTTTGTAGCGCGGCCAGGCCCGGGGCTTCATAGATGATCCGGCCCTTCAGGCCGATCGTGGTGTCGCCGGTGTAGATCCCCCGGCCGACGCCGTAGTCGGCAAACAGCTCGTTCAGCCGCGCCAGCATCTCGTGTCCGGGCATGTGTTTGCCGTCCAGGCTGACCGCCACGCCCGCTTCAAATCCGATCCGTACCTGCAGCGGAGCCGCCGGCCACTGCGACCGAGGCTTGCACCAGCCAGTGGCTCCCTTACCGGGCGCCTGCCAACGATCGATCTCGCCGCCGGACATGGTCAGGCCCAGAAGATTCTCGTTGATGGTGTAGGCCTGCTGCTTGGCGCGCACGCCAAAGCCGCGAGCCTCCAGGTACTGCTGCTCGTAGGCGCGCACCTCGGTGTGCTCTTTCTGGATCTCGCGGATCGGCGCGATGATCTCGTAGTCACCCAGCGACTTCACCGTCAGGTCAAAGCGCACCTGGTCATTGCCCATGCCGGTGCACCCGTGGGCGATGACCCGGGTTCCCAGCTCGTCGCAGCGCTTCAGCGCGGCATCGACAATCAGGTAGCGGTCGGACACCAGTAGCGGGTACTGGCCCTGGTAGCCCTCCCCGGCCCACACGAACGGCTTGACGAAGCCCTCCCAGATCGCGGGACCACCATCGACAGTCACGTGCGAAGCGACGCCCAGTTCGGCCGCGCGCTGCTCGATGAACGCACGCTCCTCATCGTCCACCCCACCGGTGTCGGCAAACACGGTGTGGACCTTCCAGCCACGCTCCTGCAGATAGGGCACGCAGAAGCTGGTGTCGAGGCCACCTGAGAAGGCGAGGACGATATTCTTGTCAGTCATGAGAGGTTCCCGGTGGAGTGGTTGCCGGCCAATGCCGTCATGATGGCTTTCTGGACGTGCAGGCGGTTTTCGGCCTCGTTGATCGCAAGACACTGCGGCGAATCCATGACTGCGTCCGTGGCCTTGACGTTGCGGCGCAGCGGCAGGCAATGACTGAACACGCCATTGTTGGTCAGCGCCATCTTTGCCTCATCGACGATGAAGTCCTGGTACTGGTCGCGGATCGGTTTCTCCGGCCCCCAATTGCCGAAGTACGGCAACGCGCCCCAACTCTTGGCATAGACGACGTCGGCACCGGCATAGGCGCTGGCGATGTCATGACTGATCGCCAGCGAGCCGCCGCTCTCGATGACGTTGTCCGCCGCCCAGGCCATGTAGCGCTCATCGAGCACGTAATCGGGCGTGGGACACAAAAGCGTCACGTCCATGCCCATGCGCGTGGCGATGGTCAGCGCGGAGTTCGCCACAGCCGTGTTGAGCGGCTTTGGGTGATAGGTCCACGTCAATAGGAACTTCTTGCCGCGCAGGTCGGCGGTGCCGAAATGCTCCTGCAGCGTCATGATGTGGGCCAGCTCCTGACAGGGGTGTGTGATGGTTTCCATATTGATCACCGGCACCGGCGAGTACTGCGCAAACGCCTTCAGCACGCGGTCCTGCCGGTCCACAGACCAGTCAACAAATTTCGGGAACGCCCGCACGCCGATCAGGTCGACGTAGCGTCCCAGCACCTGCGCCACCTCGGCGATGTGCTCCTCAGTATCGCCATCCATCACCGTGCCCAGATCGAATTCGATCGGCCACGCATCCTTGCCCGGCTGCAGCACCACGGCATGGGCGCCGAGCTGGAACGCGCCCAACTCGAAACTGGTGCGGGTGCGCATCGACGGATTGAAGAACACCAGCGCGATCGACTTGCCCTTCAGCTGGTCGCCCAGCTTGTCGCGCTTGAACGCAGTCGCCTGCAGCAGCAGCGCGTCCAGTTCGGGGCGGGACCAGTCCTGGGTATTGAGGAAGTGCTTGGGGTTCATGCGGTAGTCCGGAGGTGGATGACGCAGGTGGGTGGGATTTGCTGAAGCGGAAAACAAAAAAGCCCAGCTCGGTGGCTGGGCTTTTCTCATTTGTCACGCTATTTTGCGTGCACGTGCGATGAGCTACCCGGCCGGTATGGGGGGCAACGGTCGGCGCGCGCGCGAGGTCATACCCGCCGCCATATAGGCAGAGGTCAGGATATCGGCGTGGGCGCGAAAGTTATTCATCGATGTCCGATCCTCGCACGCACCGCAGGTCGTCGCAAGCACCAACGTCACGGGTGCGTCTGACTGTCGCGGATACCGCTCACGACCGGCGTTACACCAATGCGGATACGCAAACGGTTGCCCGGATCCTCGGGCAGACGGGATCGATATTTGGAGCCCTTGTAGACGTAGTCGACGTCATAGGCGATCGGTCGCTGAAACTCGCGCTGCACCGGCACCACCACGCAATCGCGGCCCGCCGCACTGCCGGTCTCCTCACCCTGACGGCCCAGCACGCCCTTGACTGCGCCAACCACGCGCGAAAGACGCGACCCGGACTCATCCTCCTCGACTTCCGGCGCGCAGCGCTCCTCCATCGCGGTCGCGGTGAGGGTCTGGTAGACAGGCGTCACCCGCAATACCTGTGCATAGGCAAAACGCACGTTCTCCAGCTGGATCACGGTCGTATCCTGCGCACTGGCAGGCGCCGCTGCCATGGCAAACAGCAAGATCGGCAGCAGGCGGTGGCAGATCATCGGGTTGGCAGGCTCCATGAACGGGTTCAGCAAGTGTATGCGGCGATGGACCATGGCAGATGAATCGACGCTGTCGTGTCGCCGTTCGTCCTTCAGCTGACCGCCCCGCCTGCGGACGCTAGAATGCAGCAACACCATTGCCGTATCCCCCATGAGCCTGCATCTCTACAACAGTCTGAGCCGACGGCTCGAAGCATTCACGCCGACCGATCCCAGCCGTCCGACGATGTATGTCTGCGGCCCGACGGTTTACAACTACGTCCATATCGGCAACGCCCGCGGCCCGGTGGTGTTCGGAGTACTCGCCGACCTGCTCCGGCGGCGCTACGGCGCGCTCGCCTACGCCCGCAACATCACCGACGTGGATGACAAGATCAACGCCGCCGCGCGCGAACAGAACGTTCCGATTTCGATCATTGCCGACCAGTTCGCGGCCGCCTATCGCGACGACATGGCGGCATTGGGCGTTGCTCCGCCGGATATCGAGCCCGCGGCAACGGCTCACATCGGCCCGATGATCACGATGATCGAGCAATTGATCGCCTCGGGTCACGCCTACGCCGCAGAGGGCCACGTGCTGTTCGCTGTTGCCAGCTTCGAGGGGTACGGCAAGCTCTCGCGGCGCAACCTTGAGGACATGCTGGCCGGGGCACGCGTCGACGTAGCACCCTACAAGCGCGACCCGGGCGACTTTGTGCTGTGGAAGCCCTCCAGCGATGAGCTGCCGGGCTGGGAGTCTCCCTGGGGACGCGGCCGACCTGGCTGGCACATCGAATGCTCGGCCATGGCTGCCGCGCACCTGGGCGAAACCATCGACATCCATGCCGGCGGTGTGGATCTTCAGTTTCCGCACCACGAAAACGAGATCGCGCAGAGCGAATGCGCGCATGGCGGAAAGCCGTTCGCCCGCTGGTGGCTGCACAACGGGATGCTGAATTTCGACGGCGCCAAGATGAGCAAGTCGGTCGGCAACATCGAGCGAGTGCACGACCTTGTAGAAAATCATCCGCCCGAAGCGCTGCGCTACGCACTGCTTTCAGCGCACTACCGCCAGCCACTGGACTGGTCAGATGCGTTGATAGAACGTTCTGTCCGCACCCTGGACCGGCTGTATGGAACGCTGCGTGACATTGACGCGCTGGGCGAGAACACTGGGCCGGTAAGCGCACCGGCCGTCGCTATCCCTACCGCCGTTGAAGCGTCGCTGGACGACGACCTCAACACTCCGCAGGCGCTGTCCGAGCTGGCATCCATTGCGACGTCCGCGCGTGGAATGCGCAACACCCTGCTTCAGCACAACGCCAAACCGGATCCCACGCAACTGGCCGCACTGTCTGTGCTTGCTGCAAACCTGCGCGCAGCTGGCAGTGCCCTGGGTCTGCTGCAACAAGTACCCGCCGCCTGGTTCAACCGTGGTGGGGACGACGACGCGCACATCCACGCCTTGATCGATGAGCGCACCGCTGCCAAGTCCGCCCGTGACTTCGCCCGTGCAGACGCTATCCGCGACCAGTTGGCTGCCGAAGGCGTCGTACTTGAAGACACCTCAGCCGGCGTTCGGTGGAAACGCGCGTGACCACCTCACAACGACCCCCAAAGCGAGCCGCGTAGTGACCTCACCCCTACCCTCTTCCCCGTTTCCGCTTGAGTCCACCCCGGCTGAAGCCCAAGCCTCGATCCGTGACGAGTTCGCGTTCTTCAGCGACTGGTCCGAGCGCTACCAGTACCTGATCGACCTCGGCCGGAAACTGCCGGATCTGCCCGACGCAGTGAAAACGGAGGAACACCGCCTGCAGGGGTGCCAGTCGATGGTCTGGATCGTCGCGGACGGCAACGCCGACAAACTCAATTTCCACGCAATCAGTGATTCGGCAATCGTATCTGGTCTGGTGTACCTCGCACTGCGGGTCTACTCCGGCCGCAGCGCCGCAGAAATTGCTGCGACCGATGCAAGCTATATCGGCGACATCGGCTTGGCGAAGCATCTGTCCCCGACCCGAAGCAACGGCTTGGCTGCTCTGTTGAGTTTCATCCGTGACACCGCGACAAGTGCATTGCACCACTAGATCCGGCTCCCCCTGAAGCGAAGATCTGCGCCCCTAAACAAGAAACCCCGCCATTGGCGGGGTTTTTCGTAACGACTCGCTCGCAGCCGACGGCCGCGAAATGCCGCTAATCAGTCGCCCATCTGCTTACGCAAGTGCTCCCAACGCTCCTGCGCATCAATCGTGCGCTCGGCGGTGAGCCTGGCGTCCAGACGCTCAAGACCGATTTCTTCGCCAGTATCGGCGCAGTAACCATAGTCACCGGTGTCGACGCGCTTGAGCGTGCTGTCGATCTTGCTGATCAGCTTGCGGTAGCGATCGCGGGTGCGCAGTTCCAACGAGTTTTCCGTTTCACGGGTTGCGCGCTCGGCCTCATCGCCGACGTCGCGTACTTCTTCTTTCAGATTCTCGATGGTCTGCTTGGACTCTTCGACCAGATCATCGCGCCACTGCATCAAACGCTGGCGGAAATATTCGAGCTGCAGGGCACTCATATACTCCTCTTCGCCCGAAGGAACATACCCCTTTGGAACGATCGGACGACCACTGGTTTTATCAATTTTATGCGGCACGTCTTTGACCTTGCTTTTGATTGCCGGGGGCTGCGACTTTCCGACGACGGCCACTGCGACCTTGCCGAGCTTGCGCTTGGTGGGTGCCGCTGAGGGAGTCGTTGCAGTGGTCGCGACCGCGGGTTTGGCGGTTGTCTTGGCAGCCTTCTTTACAGCGGCCTTCGCCACAGGAGCCGATTTCGCCACCGTGGTCTTCTCGGTCGCTGCCTTCTTGGCAACAACCTTTTTGGCTGCAACCTCCTTCACGGCGGCTTTCTGGACTACCGGAGCCTTTGTCGCCGGAGTGGTGGTCTTGGTGCTCTTCGTGATTACTTTCTTGGCGCTCGGCTTGCTGTCGATGGTGCTGGTTACCTTCTTTTTTGAGGCGGCCTCAGTTCCGGCGGCCTGGTGGGATGGGGACTTGGTGGCCGGCTTGGCTGCGGGTGTTTTGCGGCTGACGGATTTTGCGTCCGCGGCGGACTTGCCGGCTGCGGCGGATTTTGCCGCCTTCACTGCGGCAGTCACGGGCGCCGCGCTGGCAACGTTCTTGCTTGTTTTGGCGACCTTAGTCGCGGATTTTTTAACGGCCACGAGCCACCTGTCCTTTTCGATTCCCTTGTGACGGGAAAGCGCGCTGTTATACCCTGACCGAGCACTTGCGGCAACCACGCCAAGACGATACCGCAAGATTCACACTAAGCCTTCCGGCTCAAAGGCTATTGTTTCGCCGGACAGGACGCTAATTCACCCCACTCTACCCTCCCCCGTGTCAATTTCCCGACAACAACGACCGTGATCGATCGACTACTGATTGCGCTGCTGCGCGGATACAAACGCTGGATCAGCCCGCTGCTGGGCCCCCGCTGCCGGTTCTATCCCACGTGCTCGGAATATGCGATGCAGGCCATCGCCCGTTTCGGTGCACTCAAGGGCAGCTGGCTGGCGCTGCGCCGCATCCTGCGCTGCCATCCGCTGCACCCAGGGGGCAATGATCCGGTTCCGCCTGCGTCCTGACACTCCATATTCCAGAGGAACTGCCCTATGCCATCCCCCGCTACGCTTATCGTCAATGCCCGCCTTGTCAACGAGGGCGTCGAGTTTGACGGCGACCTGCGCATCATCGATGGCCGCATCGCAGAGATCAGCAATGGGCTGTCGGCCCGCCACGGTGAGACCGTCGTCGATGCGGCCGGACGCAGGCTGTTGCCGGGCATGATCGACGACCAGGTGCATTTCCGTGAGCCGGGAATGGAATACAAGGCGGACATGGCAGTGGAATCCGGTGCCGCAGTTGCGGGCGGTCTAACCAGCTTCATGGACATGCCCAACACCAGTCCTCCGACACTTGACGCTATTGCGCTGGAGGACAAGTACTCACGCGCGGCTGGTCGCGTCTGGGGCAACTATAGTTTCTACCTGGGTACCAGCACCGACAACCTGGAGCACATCCAGCGTCTGGATCCACTCACCGCGCCCGGCGTCAAAGTGTTTATGGGTGCCTCCACCGGCAACATGCTGGTGGACGATCCCGAAGTGTTGGACGCGGTCTTCCGTGATGTCCCCACGCCGATCATCACCCACTGCGAAGACACGCCGATGATCGAAGCGGCGATGGCCGTGTACAAGGCGAAGTATGGCGATGACATCCCGGCTGAGTGCCATCCCGACATCCGATCACGCGAGGCCTGCATCAAGTCGACCCGCCTGGCGATCGAGTTGGCGCGACGCCACGGCACCCGCTTGCACGTGCTGCATATCTCCACCGCCGACGAGCTCGCCCTGTTCGAGCGTGGCCCGCTGATCCGCGCCGATGGCAGCCGCAAGCAGATCACCGCAGAGACCTGTATCCACTTCCTGCGCTTTGACCGGAGTGACTACGCCGCCCTTGGCCACCTGATCAAGTGCAACCCGGCAATCAAGGACCCGGCTGACCGGGAAGCACTGATCCGCGCTGTCGCCGATGACATCATTGACGTGCTTGCCACCGATCATGCGCCGCACCTGCTGGAAGAAAAGCAGAACCCCTATACCAAGGCGCCGAGCGGGTTGCCGCTGGTGCAGTACGCGCTCAACGCCGCGTTGGAACTGGTGCACGAGGGTCACCTGACCACTGCCCAGGTCGTGCAGAAGTTCGCCCACGCACCGGCCCAGCTGTTCGACGTGAAGGAGCGCGGATTCCTGCGCGAGGGCTATGCCGCTGATCTGGTTTTGATCGATGACACTCCGCTGACCGTTCGACGCGAGGACGTCCTGTCCAAATGTGGCTGGTCGCCGTTTGAGGGGCGCACGTTCCACAGCCGCATTGCGGCCACCTGGGTCAACGGGGTTCTGGCGTGGGACGGTGAGCGGCTGGTTGGCGCACCCAACGGACAGCGTCTGGCATTCGACCGATGAGGTCGAGTTTGTCTGTGCGTGTTGCCGCGCTTGCGACGCTTGCCTGCATCGGCGCGATCGGCGCGCCAGATGCGGCCGCGGTCAGCACCAGTCTCGGCCAAGCCGGCCAAGTCTATTCTTCCTCTACAGCAAACACGTCCGGGATCGTTTTTCCGTCCAGTGTCGAACAAGGCTCGCTGGTGATTGGAAAGGTTCCGTCTGGCAGCAGTGTCCGCCATGCCGGCCGGCAGCTGCGGGTGACCTCCTACGGCACCGTGGTGTTCGGCGTCGCCCGCGACGCCGGTGAGTCCGTCTCGGTCGAGGTCACCCTGCCCAGCGGACATACCGAAACCGCGTCGGTCGCGGTATCGCCCCGCGACTGGCCGATCGAACGCGTCAACGGAGTCCCGCCCAGCACAGTGAAACCGGCACCGGCACTTGCGGCACGTATTGCCCGCGAGCAGGCGCTGGTTACCAGTGCGCGTCAGCGCGACGACGCCCGCACCGACTTCACCCAACAGTTTATGTGGCCGGTGAAGGGACGCATCAGTGGGCGGTTCGGCAATCAGCGGGTCTACAACGGCACCCCGGGATCAGCGCATTCCGGCATGGATATCGCTGTCCCGACCGGCACCCCGGTAAAGGCGCCGGCGGCAGGTGTCGTCACCTTCGTCGACAACCTCTACCTGACCGGCGGTACGATCCTGCTGGACCACGGCCATGGGGTGACCTCGAACTTCCTCCACCTGTCACGGATGGACGTGGCGGTAGGCGATGCCGTGCAGCAAGGCGACGTTATCGCGGCGGTCGGTGCCACCGGCCGTGCCACCGGTCCGCACCTGCATTGGGGCATGAACTGGCTGGATGTGCGGATCGACCCGCTGCTGGTGCTGGAGCGCCCCCGCTGAAATCAATTCGGCGAGTAATCATGCGTTTTGTGGGTGGGCACCATGTGGGACGCGACCGGTTACCCGGTTGCGCCCGCCCGCTTTACTTGCGTACAGCGCAATATCGACCTGCTCCATCAGCTGGATCGCGGACTCACCGTCAGCCAGCTGCGCCACACCCAGACTGAGACTGGCATCAAAGCGATGCCCCTCGATCGATAGTGGTCGGCAACTGACGGCTGACCGAAGGTTTTCTGCCACGCCAATCCCCTCGTCGAGGTGGGTATCAGGCAGGATCACCAGCAGCTCATCTCCGCCCCAACGACCCAGGCTGTCGTAGGTGCGCAGCCGGTTGCGGGTACGCTGGGTGATGATCCTCAAGCAGGCGTCGCCGACGACGTGGCCGTATTCGTCGTTGATGCGCTTGAAGCGATCCACATCAAAGAACACGATCGACAATGGCAAACCGTCAATGCGCGCGTTCTCCACGCATGCCTTCAAACGGTCCTCTATCGCCTGGCGTGACATCGCACCGGTGAGCAGGTCGATGCTCGCTTTACGGCTCACGCGGTCGCGTTCCCGTCGCAGCTGCTGCAACGTATCGCTGAGGCCGATCATGATGATCAGACCCGAGAGCACGAACGTTGCCGGAAGTGCGTGATGCAGCCATCCCGGACCAACCCATAAGTCGATCATTTCCCCCGCCCGAACGATCAGCAAGGACATCATCGGCAGCCACGACAGCAGCACGAAGAATGCAGAGCGTTGCCGTTGCAGACAGCCGCGCAAGGCCGCCACCAACACCACGGCAGTTGCCAGTATCAATACCAGCATGGCGGACACCGTCACCCATCGGGCAGGCGTGACGAGATTCGCCACCGTCAGGAGTCCGAACAGTCCACAGCACACGCTCAGCACCTTGAGCAGTGTGGGCTGTCGGGTCCGCAATTCGAGATAGTGGCTGAGAAAGACCAGGCTCGACAGCACGGCCACAAGAGAAAACAATCGGGGCAGCCGCCAGTCAGCACCCATCAGCTCCGCCAATTGCGGAATGATCCGCAAGTCCCCGCCACTGGTCGCGAAGTACCCGAACTGAGCGAGCAGATTCAAGGTCAGGTAAGCATAGCTTCGCTCGCCCATCCCAATCCAGAAACCCAACGCGAGAATCGCCAACAGGGCCAGCCCCCCGAGAAGGGCGGAACGCCACGCGACATGAATCAGATCGGCGCGATGAACCATTCCCAATGTCTCGATCGACAGATCCATGGGCGTTGCCCTTGGCGAGTAGACGCGTAGATAGATCGGCTCACCCACCCGCAATCCCGCTGCCAACGGAATCACCAGCGCACGACTGGAGAAGGCCGGGTCGGCATCGCCCCCGATCAATGCCCGGGTAATAGGGAAGTGTTGCCCCGGCAACCAAGCCTCCACCCGATTGTGGCCAGGCGATTGGAGCACCAGCTGGGGTTCCGTACTGGCAGCAACCGGACGGTTGAGGGTGATACGCCACCAATGGGCCGTTGTTACGCGCTCGTGGATGCGCTCGCCATCCATCGGAATGAAGTTTCCGTCCAGAGACCCGGACACCACAGCCTCGGAACCCGCATACGCATCAAGACGCGCGACACGGATCTGGGCGAGCTCAACTGATGTCGATGACGCGCTTGGTCTGGCGACACTCGCGCATGACATCGACACCGCGGAAAGCAGTATCAGCAGCAGCCAGACACCCCGCCAACGGCACGTCCCCTGGACCATGCGCCCGCCCCCAAGCGACCGATCTTTAGCATAGCTGGTAAAAAGATGCACCACACTACATCAAGGGATAGCATCCCGGCTTGGGACCGGGGAATTCGATTCAGTGCTGTGCGGATCGCCAAGCGATCCAAAGCGCTTTCCACGTGGGAATCGGCTCGAACGGCGCATTGGACCGCAGCCGCTGATTGGCGAGCGCCGCCCACAATCGACGAACTCGCGTGCTTGCCCGTACTTCGGGCCATTGCCGAGCCAGTTCGCTCGTCCATGCTGCACGTGCATCACCACGGCCCGCGCGGGCGAGCATGTCCAGCGGCACGTGGTCATCCCCGTCGTGAACCATGCGCGAATGCAACAGGTTTGCGGCGACGACCTGATGCACGTCAACTCCAGCGTCGGCGCCGAACATCGCGCTGTCGATATTGCTGATAGCAAGCGCAAAGGGTTCGAGCGACGCAAAGGCATCGGCGACACTTGCTGGGCGCTCGCGGGTGTCTGCCAATGACGGCAATGCGGCGGCCAGCGCTTGCCACGGCGCCGGAACTGCCTGCAACACGATTGCGATCGGATGACGGCGTGCACCGCGGGTCCAACCGTTCAACTCCTCTTGCCACCACCCCAGTTTGGCCAGTCCCGGGCGCGGGTCGGATCCACCCCAGGCGGCATCGGTGAACTCCTGCTGCAGAGTTGCCCAAGCCAGCGCCGTCTCTCGTTGGTGCGTCGGAACGAAGGTCTCCGCGATAACCCACTCGGGCCAGCGAGCGCGCCACTTGCCGATAAAATCGGCCAATGCAGCGACATCATCGTCACGGGTATCGGCAGGACGGTCATTTTCCAATGGGATAACTGGCAGGGTCATCGCGGCACAGGCCAAGCAGCCGGGTCCATCAGCTGATCAGGGTGATCCATGGCGACGTCACCGCCCCACCGCGCAGGATCATCCCCGTCCGAGCGGTAGCCCCACAGCGCGACGACCGAGGGCATGCCGGCGGCGCGAGCGGCTGCGATATCGCGGCTGTCGTCGCCGACATACACACATGCCTGCACCGGCACGTCGATACGCTCGGCCGCCACGATCAATGGCAAGGGGTCGGGCTTGCGTGCGGCAAGTGTGTCGCCGCCGATAAGCACCGCACAGCGCTGATGCCAGCCCAGCATCGGTACCAATAAGGCAGCTAGATACTCAGGCTTGTTGGTGACGATGCCCCACACCGTACCGGCCGACTCGAGCTGGTCGAGCATCTTCTCGACACCGTCAAAAGGTGAGCCATGCAGACCCAATTCGCGCTCGTACCGGGTCAGAAACTCCGGGATCCAACCCTCACGCTCCGCGGCATCGACATCGGGGAATGCCGCTGCCGCCATCGCGCGCGCACCCTTGGACACATGCGGGCGCAGCTCATCCAAATGCATTGGACCCCGATCACGCGCGGCGCGCATTGCGTTGACCGTTGCCAACATGTCGGGAGCGCTGTCGAGGAGAGTGCCGTCAAGATCAAACAGCACCGCTTTGGGGAAGTTCACGCTCAATCCGCCTTGCGCGCGCACGCCAGATAATTGATGTCGGTGCGGGACGTCCGACGCGCCGAGTTACGCCAAGGCTCATACATCAGGCCGCTGACGTCCTCCAGTTGCAGCCCCGCGGATCGCAGCCACGCACCCAGCTCGGACGGCTTGATGAAGTCGCGATATTGGTGAGTGCCTTTCGGCAGCACACGGGCGATGTACTCCGCTCCCACAATAGCCAGCGCGAAAGCCGCCGGAGTGCGATTGAGCGTCGACAGGAACAGACGGCCACCGGGCTTGAGTAGACTCGCACAGGCCTCGATGATCGAGCCGGGGTCCGGCACGTGCTCCAACATCTCCATGCAGGTCACCACGTCAAAATGCGCAGGCATCTCCTCAGCCAGCGACTCGGCTGACTGGAGGCGATAATCCACCTTGGCGCCACTTTCAAGACCGTGCAGGCCGGCGACCTTGATCAGCTCGGGTGCAAGATCCACGGCGGTGACTTGCGCGCCCTTGCCTGCCATCGCTTCACTGAGCAGCCCACCTCCGCAGCCGACATCCACAACCTGCGCTCCTGCCAGCGTCGCGCGCTCGGCGATGTAGGCAAGTCTGGCGGGATTGAGTGCATGCAGCGCCTTCTGCGGACCCTGAGGGTCCCACCAGCGGCTGGCCAACGCACCAAACTTGTCGAGTTCGGCCTGGCTGAAATTGTCGTCACGCAGGCTGTCAGGGGTGCTCATCAGACGGAACTCCGGGTCGGTCATGCGCGGATCGAAGCGATCCGGGTGCGCCACTGGCGCGCGTTGGCGATCAGCGCCTCGACATCCATATCGACCAGCACGCGCTGACGCAGACGCGCGTTGCCATCAATCCAGACATCGGTCACATGATGGCGACCGGTGGCGTAAACCAGTTGCGAGACAACGTCGTGCAGCGGCTGGGTTTCAATCTGTTGCAGGTCCACGCAGGCCAGATCGGCGCGTTTTCCAACCTCGATCGAACCGATACGGTCATCCAGGCCCATCGCCTTCGCGCCGCCCATGGTTGCGGCACGCAAAGCGCGGACCGCGCTGAAGGCGGTCGCGTCGTTTGCCACCGCCTTAGCCAGCTGCGCTGCGGTGCGGGTTTCGCCGAACATGTCCAGATCGTTGTTACTGGCCGCGCCATCTGTGCCGATCGCGATGTTCACGCCGGCCTTCTCCAGCTTGCCGACCGGGCAGAAGCCAGAGGCGAGTTTCAGATTGGATTCGGGGCAATGCACGACGCTGACGCCCCGCTCCGCACACAGCGCAATCTCGGCATCGGTCAGCGTGGTCATGTGCACGGCGATCAGGCGGTCGTTGACCAGACCAAGACGGTCAAGTCGTGCCAGCGGTCGCTGTCCGTACTTCTGCAGCGACTCTTCGACCTCGTGCGCGGTCTCGTGCGTATGCAAGTGGACCGGGATATCGAGCTGGTCGGACAGCATCCGGATCCGCTCGAAGCTGGCATCCGACACCGTGTACGGCGCGTGCGGCACGAACGACATCGACACCAGTGGATCGTCACGCCACTGGTCGTAGACCTCGATAGCGCGATCAAAATACTCGTCGTCAGTCTTCGCCCAGGCGGTGGGGAAATCGATCACCGGCAAACCAACCCGCGCACGGAAGCCGTACTTCTGGTAGGTCAACGCCTGCGCATCGGGGAAGAAGTAGTTCTCGTTGGCGCAGGTGGTGCCGCCACGCAGCATTTCTGCAATGGCCAGCGTCACCCCATCACTCACGAACTCCGGGCCGATCACCGCGCCTTCGATCGGCCAGATGTGGCCCTGCAGCCACTCCATCAGTGGCAGGTCGTCGGCGATGCCGCGCAGCAGCGTCATCGGATTGTGGGTGTGCGCGTTGACCAGGCCGGGGATCAACGCTGATCCCGGACGGGACACGGTCTCGCGGGCGTTGAACGCCACCCGCGCCTCCGCCACCGGGAGTACGGCAAGGATCACCCCGTCGGCAATAGCGACGGCATGATCCACCAGCACCGCATCATCGGGCCGCACCGGCACTACCCAGCCAGCCTCGATCAGCAGGTCGCAGCTCCGCGGCACGATGTCAGTCATTTACTTGACCCGGCTGACGTATTCGCCGGAACGGGTATCGACCTTGATAATCTCGTCCTGACCGACGAACAGCGGCACGCGTACTACCGCACCAGTCTCCAGTGTCGCCGGTTTGCCACCACCACCCGAGGTATCGCCACGCACGCCCGGGTCGGTCTCGGTGATCTTGAGATCGACGAAGTTCGGCGGCGCCACAAAGATTGGGCTGCCGTTCCACAAAGTCACTACGCAGTCCTCTTCGCCCTTGAGCCACTTCGCCGCATCGCCCACGCCGTTCTTGTCAGCCTGGACCTGCTCAAAGCTGGTGGGGTCCATGAAGTGCCAGTGCTCGCCATCGGCATACAGGAACTGCATGTCCGTATCGACCACATCCGCACCTTCCAGCGAGTCGGTCGCCTTCATGGTGACTTCCTGCGTGCGGCCGGTCTTGATGCTGCGGTACTTCACGCGGGTAAAGGCCTGACCTTTGCCCGGCTTGATGAAGTCCGTATCGGTGATGACGCACGGGTCGTTGTTGATCAGGATCTTCAACCCGTTCTTTACGTCGTTCAAGCCGTAGCTGGCCATGCGGAACTCCTGCAATTGATGGATGGCTGGAAGCGGCGGGCCACACTTCTGGCGGCCCGCTAGAATGTCCGGCTGTGGCCGGTCAAACCGGTCGCAAACGAAACTGGATTCGAATGATACCTGCAGGCCTGCCCGCCATACAGTCAGACCCCGCTCCACAACGCTGGCAACAGTTGTGGCGCGATGCTGTGCGCGATCCGCGCGAGCTCGCGGGTTTGCTGGGCTTGGACCCGGCGGCGCTGGCAATCAGCGATGACGCGTCGCGTCAGTTTGAGCTGCGCGTGCCGCGCGGATTCGTCGCGCGCATGCGGCATGGCGATCCTGACGATCCCCTGCTGCGTCAGGTCATGCCCGTGGATGCCGAGATGCGCCCCATGCCCGGCTTCAGTCTGGATGCCGTCGGCGATGGGGCCGCCAGCGCTGGCGCGGGAGTGATCCGCAAGTACCGCGGCCGCGCGCTGCTGGTTGCCACCGGAAGCTGCGCGATCAACTGCCGCTACTGCTTCCGCCGCCACTTCCCGTATGCGGAGCAAAATGCCGCCGTCGAAGGCTGGTCCGAGGCGATCGCCGTGATCGCCGCTGACCCGACGATCGATGAGGTAATCCTCTCCGGCGGCGATCCCTGGTCGCTGTCGACCTCAAAGCTGGTCGCGCTGACCCGGGCGCTCGCGGACATCCCACACATCCGACGCTTGCGTGTGCACACCCGCTTGCCGGTGGTCCTTCCAGAACGGGTGGACACACCGCTGACCGACTGGCTGGCCGCGCTGCCGTGGCCCGTTGCTGTCGTGCTGCACGCCAACCACGCCAACGAGTTCGACCAACACGTGGATGCCGCGGTCGCCCGCCTGCGCGGCGCCGGCGCCATCGTGCTCAACCAAGCGGTCCTGCTGCGCGGAGTGAACGACTCGGTGCAAGCGCTGGCTGACTTGAGCGAGCGTGGTTTCGCCGCCGGCGTACTGCCGTACTACCTGCACCAGCTGGATCGCGTCCAGGGATCAGCGCACTTCGAAGTTGACGACGCTCGCGCCTTGCAGCTGCATGCAGCGCTTGCGGCACAACTCTCCGGCTATCTCGTTCCACGCTTGGTCCGCGAAGTGGCCGGCGACTCTGGCAAACGACCGCTTGCATCGTCAGCAGCAGACCGAATTTGATCACCTCTGGAGCACGGGGAGCATGCCGTAATGGGCGCAAAGTGACCCGAAGCCCCTCTTGAGCGACACTCTTGCGCGATACTCGACACTTCAGCACCAAAAGGGAAAACACATGCAACTGGGGAAGGATGCGACGCTTCGCCTGATGATCGTCGACGACAGCGTCGATGATGCCGAGGCCATTGCCAATGGTCTGCGCAACAGCGGCATTGCCGTACGTCCCAGCCGGCCGGCATCGGCACAGGAGTTCGCCACCCTGCTGTCCAGCCAGGCCCTTGACCTGGTGCTGGTGGCTGAAGGCTCACAAGCCATCCCGCTGGACCAGGTGGTCACCCAGGTCAACAGCAGCGGCAAGGACCTGCCGATGCTCGTACTGGTCGACACCATGGATACACAGCGGCTGCTGGAAATGACCGCGCTGGGCATCCGCGCGATCGCGTTGCGCGGGCAGCAGGCGCACATCGAGACAGTGGTACGGAATCAGTGGATCGATCTTGAAGCCCGCCGCTCGCTGCGACGGCTGGAATCGCAGGTCCGCGAAACCGATCGCCGCTGCGACGCGCTGATCGACTCGTCCCGCGATCCGATCGCGTACGTGCACGAAGGCATGCACATTCGCGCCAACAGTGCTTACCTGGAAATTTTTGGCTTCGAATCCTTCGAGGATATCGAAGGCATGTCATTGCTCGATTTGATTGCCCCGCAGCACATCGACGATTTTCGCCAGTTACTCAAGCGTCTGGGCAAAGGCGAGGCTCCGCCGCCCCGCTTGGAGATCGAGGCGCGCACCATCGACGGCACGGGCTTCCCCGCGGCGATGGAGTTCACCTCCGCCAGCTACGAAGGTGAGTCCTGCCAGCAGGTGATTCTGCGTCGTCAGGAACTGGATCCCGAGTTGGCCCGCGAGGTGGAGGAATTGCGCCACCACGATCAGGCCACCGGTCTGCTCAACCGTGCGAGCTTCCTGCGCAGGCTGGAGGATGCGGTAGGCGATGCCGCCCGTGACGCCGGGCGTCAGGGGCTGTTGCTGATCGAGCCGGATCACTACGCACACCTGCTGCAGGGCATCGGCCTGGACGCCGCGGACGAGCTGATCGCTGCATGCGCACAGCGCCTACAGAGTGTTCTTGGTCCGGACGATGTCGCCGCACGCTTCAGCGAGCACCAATTTGCCGTACTGCGACCCGGCAGCGACTTCAACCACACCATGGCACTGGCCGAAGCGATCCGCGCGGCCTTTGCTGACCACGTGTTGGAGACCGAAGCTCACTCGCTCAATGCAACCGTCAGCGTTGGCGGCGTGCAGATCGGTCAGAAGATCGCCAGCGTCACCGAAGTGCTGGGCAAGGCCCATGACAATGTCCAAGCCAATCTGGCGGTCGGCGGTAACCGGATCGACATCTTCGATCCGGGCGCGGTCGATCGGGCAGAGGAGGAGCGCGTCGAAGCGTGGGTCAATCGAATCCGCAATGCCATCGACGGCGACCGCTTCACCATGCATTACCAGCCGCTGATCGGCTTGCATGGCCAACCGATCCAGATCTACGACGCTTTCCTGCGCATGGTCGGCGACCACGGTGAGCTGGTGCAGCCGCCGGCTTTTCTGGCGATTGCGGAAGAGCACGGACTGCTTTGGGAGATCGACCGCTGGGTCGTGGGCAACGCCATCGCCGCCATTGGCGACCGCGCGAAGGCCGGCCATCGAACGACCCTCATGGTGCGTATCACCGAGGTTTCCCTGCAGGACGACAGCTTGGCGCAGCACATTGCCGAACGGTTGGCGACCCACGAGGCCGATGGCTCGCTGCTGGTTTTACAGCTGCCGGAATCCAAGCTGTTTACCCACCTCAAGGCGGCTCAGGAGTTCCAGAAACGGGTTGCCAAACTGGGTGTGCGCGTGGGTCTGGAGCAATTCGGAAGCGGCTTGAACTCGTTCCAGTTGCTCACCCACTTCGATGCTGCGTTCCTCAAGCTGGACCCCAGCTTCATGGACGATCTGGGGGCAAACCCAGAAGCCCAGCAACGCATCCGTGAGATCGCTGTCAAGGCCAAGGAATCCGGGCCGCAGACCATTGCGGAGTTTGTGCAGGATGCGTCCAGTATGAGCGTGCTGTTCGCCGCTGGCGTTGACTACGCACAAGGACACTTCCTCGCCGCCGCTGGCCCGGAAATGAACTACGTGTTCGACTGAGCAGAAGCGCCTGACCCGCAACACCGTGCAGAGTCGCAGCCAACAAAAAACCCGCCATCTGGCGGGTTTTTTGTTGCTTAAGAAGTGATCAGGCCACGGTGCGCACGGTGTTGTCACGCTCGCGCAACGCCTGAATACGCTCCTCCAGCGGCGGATGGCTGAGGAACAAGCGACGCATTCCATGACCGACGGCGCCACTGATGCCGAAAGCAGCCACTTGGTTGGGCAGTGTATTGGCGCCCTGGTTCTGGCCCAAACGCTGCAAAGCGGCAATCATCTTGTCCCTGCCCGCCAGACTTGCACCGCCTGCATCGGCACGGAACTCGCGATAGCGCGAGAACCACATCGCGATCATGTTCGCCAGCAGTCCGAACACCATGTCGAGGACGAACACGGTCACGTAATAGCCGATCCCGACCCCGCTGCTCTCGCGGCTGCCGCTCAAGTAGTTGTCAACGATACGGCCGACGACCCGCGCCGCGACAATAACGAAGGTGTTGAGCACGCCCTGGACCAGCGCCATGGTCACCATGTCGCCATTGGCGACGTGACTGATCTCATGCGCAAGGACCGCTTCAGCCTCGTCTTGGCTCATCGACTGCAACAGACCGGTCGAGACGGCAACCAGAGAGTTGTTGCGCGTGGGTCCGGTCGCGAACGCATTGATCTCCGGCGCGTCATAAATGGCGACCTCGGGCATCTTGATCCGTGCCGCTTCAGCCTGTTTCTTTACCGTCGCGACCAGCCAACGTTCAATGTCGTCGCGCGGGGTTTCAATAACGTAGGCGCCGGTGGACCGCTTGGCTGCCCACTTGGAGATCATCAGCGAGATCAGCGATCCGCCGAAGCCGAAAATAGATGCGAACACCAGCAAGGTGCCATTGTTGCCCAGCGTGATGCCGAACACGCCCTGCAGCACGCTCAAAACGACACCGAGCAACACCATTACTGCCAGGTTTGTCGCCAGGAACAACCCGATACGCTTGAACATCGATACACCCCTTGCCGCGCACCTTGCGCAGCCGTGTCGCAATCTGTGGCAGACGCGGGATAAATTCAAGAGCGCGATGTCCCGGACCATCCTTTCGGTACAGCCTTGGGCCGGCTCCACCGACCCGGGCAGCTCCATCTTCAACGCGCGGTATGCCTGTGCTGTCCAGGGTACTCAGACCTGCTGCTGGATGCTTGCGGCCGCAGGTCGGACAAGTCCGAGCGGGCGCAACCGCTGGATCCAGACAATCCGCTGCCGGCACTGCGACGCGCATCGAGAACGTTGAGCCAGCTCACTGATCCCCTCGAAAACAGTATCGGCGTCGACCATCTCGTAGCCGATGCCGCCCCGACGACTCCTCGCACAAATTGCCTGGCTCTGATAAACCATAGGCTTGACTACCGCGTGTCAGAACCGACCCTCGCACCCATTCGGCCATGCGTTTTGTTGGCCGGATTCCCTTCCCAGGAGAACAACATGCAGCCACGTATCGCTCTGGTCACCGGAGGCACCGGCGGAATCGGTACCTCCATCGTCAAACGTCTCAGCACGATGGGCCACAAGGTGGCGACCAACTACCGGGACGAGGCGCGGGCTCTGGCGTGGCAGGAGAAGATGAAGGCTGAGGGCTTCGACATTGCGCTTGCCGCGGGGGATGTGTCCTCGCCTGAGCAGGGCGAGGCGATGGTGCGCGAAGTCGAACGACAAATTGGGCCTATCGATATTCTGGTCAACAACGCCGGCATTACCCGCGACTCGACGTTCCACAAGATGACCCCGCAACAATGGAACGAGGTGATCTGCACCAATCTCAACTCCTGCTTCAATGTGACCCGTCCGGTAATCGAGGGGATGCGTGCGCGCAAGTGGGGTCGAATCGTCCAGATCAGTTCCATCAACGGACAGAAGGGTCAGTACGGCCAAGCCAACTACGCCGCGGCCAAAGCCGGCATGCACGGTTTCACCATCTCGCTCGCGCAGGAAAACGCGCGCTTCGGGATCACAGTCAATACCGTGTCACCGGGCTACATCGGCACCGATATGGTGATGGCGGTACCGGAGGAGATCCGCGAAAAGATCGTGGCCCAGATCCCAACCGGGCGCCTTGGCACGCCCGAAGAAATCGCCTATGCCGTGAGCTTTTTCGTTCCCGAAGAAGCAAGCTGGATCACCGGCGCCAACTTGTCCGCCAACGGTGGCCAGTACATGGGCTGGTAGTGGCATAACGATCGCGCCTGTTGTTGCAAGCCTACGGTTGCTCGGCCATGCTGCGGGGCACCATAGCTCCAGGCGATCTGTTGATGTCATCAAAGCGCGTCATCAAGAAGTACCCGAACCGCCGTCTTTACGACACCCGGATTTCCAGCTACATCACCATCGAAGATGTGCGTCAGCTGATCGTCGACGGTGAAGAGTTCGAGGTTGTCGATGCGCGCTCAGGTGCGGACCTTACGCGGCAGGTATTGCTGCAGATCATCACCGAACATGAGCAGGATGGAGAGCCGATGCTCTCCACCCAGCTGTTGAGCCAGATCATCCGTTTCTACGGGGATTCGCTGCAGGGTCACATGGGCAGCTATCTGGAACAGTCCATGCAGGCATTCCTCGACCAGCAGGAACAGTTCCGCAAGCAGATGGGCAACCTGATGGGCCAGACGCCGTGGGCGATGATGAACCAGCTCACCGAGCGCAACATGACGATGTGGAAAGAGTTCCAGAAGAACTTCTCCGCCAGCGTTGGCCAGACGCCAAGCCCAGCCCGAAAATCCGACGAAGAGTCCTGATTATCTGGGGCTATTGCAGGGTTTTGCCCTCGCAATACTTTTCATAGAACCCAATCGCCTCAGGCATCAGACTTTGCAACGTCTGAATACGGTTGGCTGGATCTGGATGGGTTGACGCGAACTCCGGGGGCCGTGAGCCGCCGCCCAATTGCGCCATGCGCTCCCACAGCGGGATGGCTGCACGCGGGTCGTAGCACGCGGCTGCAGCCAGCATCAGACCCACCTGATCGGCTTGGGTTTCATGGTTACGCCCGTACGGCAGGATCAATCCGTACTGGGCACCGGCGCCGAGTGCCGCCATCACCGCCTGTTGCTGCTGGGGATCCATGCCATCGACCGCCATGCTGGCAGCCATCTGGCCCATCTGGACCAGATTCTGCTGGGCCATCCGCTGCGAGCCATGACGCAACAGGGCGTGGGCGATCTCATGGCCCATCACCACCGCCATCGCATCGTCCGTTTGCGTGATGGGCAGCAGGCCGGTGTAGACCGCCATTTTGCCGCCGGGCAGGCAGAATGCGTTTGCCTCTTCCGACTCGATCACGCTGACGTCCCACTGGAAGTTTTCGTAGGTGGTTGGGGCCTGTTGCTGATTCTGTGCGGCGAGATCGGCGGTTACCTCTGGAACCCTTGCGACCAGTCGCTGGGCTATCGTCCGGATGCTGCGACTGGCCGGTGCATCCGGAGGTAGCAGGACGCCCTGCCCCTGCGCGTCGCCCAGCACCTGACGGTAGGCTTGGGTTCCGAGCTCCACCTCTTCGCTGGCGCTGGCGCCGTAATGCGCGGTTTGACCGGTGTACGGATCGGTTTCCGCCGACCCGAACCACTGCCACGCCGCAAACGCTGCGAACGCAACCAGGATCCACCACCGCACACCAACACGGCGACGACGTCCTGTGGGTCGGTTTCCCGTGGGATTGGTATTCATACTCTTTCCTCGAATGTGCCGGGGCGGCGGCCGGCTCAGATTTCGCGCACCACGCGGAAGCCTACCCGGGCGTTTGTCGTGTCCATGTCACTGCCCAGTCGCCAGGCAGACCGGGTCTGCTCGGGCGAACTCGCCCACGAGCCGCCGCGAACGACCCGCTCCCGACACCCGGGGTTGACCCATGCCTTGCCCGTGACCGGCGCGCGTCGATAACTGCTGTGCCAGCAATCACCCACCCACTCACTGACGTTACCTGCGACATCAAATAATCCGAACGCGTTCGCGGCAAAACTTGCAGCAGGGGCCGGCCCCCAGGCTCCGTCGCCGTACCCGGCGAAGGCATTGCGCCAGTTGCGCCCGCTCGGGGACTGGTCTTTGGCGCCGGTGAAATTACCTCGACCTTTCGGAGGTCCGCCCTCGCCCCACGGGAACGTCCCGGGATTGCCTGCGCGCAGCACGTACTCGAATTCTGCTTCGCTCGGCAATCGATAGCGATGACCGGACTGGTCAGACAACCAGTCGGCGTAGGCGTCCGCGTCCTTCGCACTGACGTGCACTACGGGTAGTTCGTCAGTGGCAGGTGCGCCGGCGTAGTCGGAGCTCCAGTCGACTCCGTTGCGGCGTACCAGGTTGCCGCTACGTTCGTCATAAACCGTAGAGTAACCGCGCCGCGCTGCACGGGTGGTGTATCCAGTGGCAATGACGAAGCGGCGGAATTCGCCGACCGTCACCTCATGCCGAGACACCGCCAGCCCACGCTCAAAAAGAATGCTGCGCACGGGACGCTCGGCCTCGCTGGCATCTGAATCCCGATCACCTGCACCCATCTCGAAGCCACCGTGCGGTGTCACCACCATCTCCGGACCGCGCCCGCCAAGGCGCAACGCCTCGGTAAAAACCTGACCCGGACGGAAAAGGCCGTAGTGGCTGGCCAGCTCGATCCGTTCGCGCAGCTCGATGGTCGCCGGATCGGCGTCGGGCGCGATCCGCAGCAGGCGCGCCAAAAATCCACGCGCGATATCGACGCCGTCCTCCTGAGCCAGCGCGGCGATGCCCTGATCACGCAGACTACCGATGCGCGCCTGACGTAGCCGTGCGATCCGCTCCCGGGCGAGATCAGCAGTGTCCATGGTTGGGCGAATCCGGGCAGCCTGATCCAACCACGAATCCGCCGCCATGTAGTCGTCGTTTTCCGCAGCCTGCTCGGCGCGTCGGATCAAACCACTTTCAGCAGCTGCAAGGCCTTGGGATGCTCGCGCATTCCCCGGGCGCACCTCAAGAGACTGGCGAAACCAGCCGACAGCGCCGCTATCACTGTCGTCACCGATCTCGTTCCGGTTGAGCGCACGCTCGCCGCGCAGGCTTGCCTGTTGCGCCTTCTCAACGACCGCCAACTCTTCCAGATAGGCAACGACCCGTGGATCTGCTGGCGCCACCGTGCGCGCGACGGAGCCGATTTCGCTTGCCGGTCGCAGCTGGGCCGGATCGTCGTCGACCGATGCCAACACTGCACTTGCTCGAGCAATCAAGGCATCAAGTGCCAGAGCTAGCCCGCTTTCGACTTCCGGATCATCTGGCGCCGTTTGGCGCAGCGCCAGATACAGCGGAATCGCGTCTTCGTCGCCACCGAACAGGCGGTTCTGCTCCAACGCCTCCCGCGCCAAGGCCTTTAGTGCATCGGTGTTTCCTTCATCAACCTGGATGGACGGCGCCTTCCACACGGCCTCTTCGGGCACCGCCTCGTCAGGGCCGATCGTCACTACCGCCGCAGCCGATGACGGTGTGTCCCCTCCAGACTTGCCCACCGGCACATCAGTACCAGGACCGGAGCAGGACGACACCACAGCGACCGCCACAAGCAGGCCTGCGGCAATCGCAACGCGGGTGCACAGGCGTGTTCTCCGCGACGATGCCGCGGGCAGTGGTGAGCGCAATCGTCCTCCTCGCCTGTCGGCTCTCGCTGGGCGCGCGCCTTAAAAGGCACACTAAAAGTAGGCTATTGTCGCCGGTCGCGACAACTTCCGTACTGGGCCAATTCGACGTGACAGACGCCATCTCCAATCCCTCCTGCCATGCTCCCATCTGGATCACCGATCCGGGTGAGCTCCATGCGCGTTTGGCAGACCGGCCACACCGCATAGGATTGGACACCGAATTCATCCGGGAGCGAACGTACTGGCCTAACTTGGCGTTGGTACAGATTGCGCTGGAGCGCGGTGACCAGCTGGAAATTCTGCTGGTCGACACGCTCGCGCCGGGCATAAACGAAGCACTGGCGTCCATCCTCTCCGATACCGCCATTCTGAAAATCATGCACAGCCCCAGCGAAGACCTGGTCGCTTTCAAGCATGCCTGCGCGACCTTGCCACAGCCGTTGTTCGATACCCAGCTGGCCGCTGCACTGGCGGGAATCGGCGGTGGAATGGGTTACCAGAAGCTGGTTGAGAGCATCACGGGCGTCGCGCTTCAGAAGGGCGAGACACGCTCTGACTGGCTCAAGCGTCCGCTGTCGCCGTCGCAGCTGGAGTATGCCGCGGACGACGTGCGCCACCTTTTTGAACTCCACGATGTGCTGGAAGGCATGCTGGACAAGAGCGGGCGCAGTGGTTGGCTGGCAAGTGATGCGCAACGAACCCTCGCAAATGCCGAGACCGACGGCGCCGACCGCTGGCCGCACCTGTCCATGCGCGGCGCCCAGTTCATCGACGTTGCGGCGCAACGCAACCTGATCCGCCTGCTGCGCTGGCGTGATCGATACGCGCGAGAAAGCGACCGCCCGCGCAGCTGGATTCTGGACAACGAGCTCGCGGTCGCGATTGCCCGTGACTCACCTGCGGACCAGACGGCCTTGCAAACGCTGTTGGACAGCCATCCCAAGGCGCCACGCAAACTGACCAGCGCCATATGGGACGCGCTGCACACCGAAGGATCTGACGAAAGCAGCGCCCCGGATGCGCGCATTGCGGAAAAGCGCGACAAGAATCATCTGCGCAAGCTTCAGGATGCCGTTGCCGCGCGTGGCGCAGAGCTTGGTCTGCCAGATGGCGTACTCGCATCCCGCCGGTACTTGGAAAGTCTCCTGGACCATGGTGAATGGCCAGACGCGCTGGCTGGTTGGCGACGCGAGGTACTGGAGCCGGTGCTCGCACCGCTGTTGCAGGAAAAACACTAGCGTTGGCAGCGGTGCGCCGTTAAACTCGACCACGACTTCATGGGGCGGTAGCTCAGCTGGGAGAGCGCCACGTTCGCATCGTGGAGGTCAGGGGTTCGATCCCCCTCCGCTCCACCATGAATAGCCGAAAGGGCTGGACTTCGCGTCCAGCCCTTTTTGTTTGTCGTTCCGTTGCGGCCCGTTACATCCGCGGTTTCCGCCCCGGCACCGGTTCATGCGAAAATACTCGATTACGGCCCCGTAGCTCAGCTGGATAGAGCGGTCCCCTCCTAAGGGACAGGTCACACGTTCGAATCGTGTCGGGGTCACCATCACTCGTCGCGAGCGGTTTTCGCGACATCGCCGCGTACCCCGCCCGGATTGCTCTGCGGCTTGAGGCGCGGCTTCATACGTTTTATCAACAGGAGATCTTCATGACCCATCCCGTCCTCACTGCTCTCGGCTTGAACGACACCGAATCGGGCACGTATCTCGGCAATGGCGAGTGGGCCAAGGCCGGCAACGCGGGCACGCTGGAGCCGATCAATCCGACCGACGGCGAGGCACTGGCTAAGGTTCACTCCAGCACCCAAGCCGACTACGACCTGATTATCGAGCGGGCTCAGGCCGCCTTCAAGATCTGGCGCACCACGCCTGCGCCGCTTCGCGGCGAAGCCGTCCGCCTGTGCTCCGACGCGCTGCGCGAGAACAAAGACGCGCTGGGTTCGCTGGTCGCTTTGGAGATGGGCAAGTCCAAGGCGGAAGGCGACGGTGAAGTGCAGGAGATGATCGACATCGGCGAATTCTCCGTCGGCCTGTCGCGTCAGCTGTACGGCCTGACCATGCCTTCCGAGCGTCCCGGTCACCGGATGTACGAGCAGTGGCACCCGCTGGGCGTCGTTGGCGTGATTTCCGCCTTCAACTTCCCGGTCGCGGTGTGGGCCTGGAACGCGCTGATCTCGGCCGTCTGCGGCAACATCACCATCTGGAAGCCGTCGCCGAAGACGCCGCTGTCGGCCATTGCGTCGATCAAGATCTGCAACGAAGCGCTGCGCAAGGGTGGCTTCCCCGACATCTTCTTCCTGTTCAACGATGCCGGCACCGATCTGGCTCAGCACTTTGTCGACGACAAGCGCATCAATCTGGTCAGCTTCACCGGCTCGACCAAGGTCGGTCGCCACGTCGGTGAGCGCGTTGCCAAGCGCATGGGCCGTTCGCTGCTGGAGCTGGGCGGCAACAACGCCATGATCGTCGACGCAAGCGCCGACATGAAGCTGGCGATCCCGGCGATCGTATTCGGCGCCGTTGGTACCGCAGGCCAGCGTTGCACCAGCACCCGCCGCGTCTTCATCCACGAGTCGATCTACGACGACGTGCTGGCCAAGCTGGTCGCAGCCTACAAGCAGGTTGAGAGCAAGACCGGCGATCCGATGGATACCGCCAACTTGATGGGTCCGCTGAACAGCCCCGAAGGCGTCAAGAACTTCCTTGTAGCGATCGAGAAGGCGAAGGCGGCCGGCGGCAAGGTCGAGACTGGCGGCGCTGCGATCGACCGCAAGGGCAACTTCGTGCTGCCAACGCTGATTACCGGCCTGGCCAACAGCTCGGAGGTCGTCCAGACCGAAACCTTCGCACCCATCCTGTATGTGATGAAGTTCAGCACCTTGGATGAAGCCATCGAGATGCAGAACGACGTGCCGCAGGGCCTGTCGTCAGCGATCTTCACCGAAAGCCTGAAGGCCGCCGAGCAGTTCCTGTCGGCACCGGGTTCCGACTGCGGCATCTCCAACGTCAACATCGGCACCTCGGGCGCGGAGATTGGCGGCGCATTCGGCGGCGAGAAGGAAACCGGTGGTGGTCGCGAGTCCGGTTCTGACGCATGGCGTGCCTACATGCGTCGCCAGACCAATACGATCAACTACTCCGACGAACTGCCGCTGGCTCAGGGCATCAAGTTCGACCTGTAAGACGCCACCTACCGAGCACTGTCGATGAACACACCCGTTACTGCGTCGCTTCCGCCGCCCAATGGCCCCCGCAGAACCAGCGCGATGGCCATCACCAGCCTGGTCGCCGGAATCCTTGGTTGGACGCTGCTGCCGTTCATCGGCAGCGTGGTGGCCATCATCACCGGCCACATGGCACGCAGCGAGATCAAACGCAGCAACGGCCAGGTCGAGGGCGATGGCATCGCGATCGGAGGGTTGATCCTCGGCTACCTGGTGGTCGGCATGGCAGTGCTCAGTATCATCGCTATTGTGCTGTTACTCGGCGGTCTGGCGGGTTTCTTCGCCTTGTTCGGCAACGGTTCCTGGTAGACGTGTATCCACTGGCCAAACCGCTGCTGTTTGCGATGGATGCCGAGCGCGCGCACGACCTCGGTCTGCGCGCGCTCGATATCGCATGGCGGACCGGCACGTCAGCACTGCTGGCGAAAAAGCCGGAACCGCTGCCCACACGTGCGTTCGGTCTCGAGTTCGCCAATCCGGTCGGATTGGCTGCCGGGCTGGACAAGAACGGGGAATACATCGACGCGTTGATGGCGTTGGGGTTCGGCTTCGTCGAGATCGGCACCGTCACACCCAGACCACAGGCCGGAAACCCGAAGCCACGGATGTTCCGCTTACCCAGCCAGCAGGCGATCATCAACCGGCTGGGCTTCAACAACGCAGGTGTCGATGCGTTGGTACGCAATGTTGAGCGGGCGGACCGCAAAGGCGCGGTGCTCGGCATCAACATTGGAAAGAACAAGGACACGCCCAACGAGATCGCCGACGGCGACTACATGTACTGCCTGTCTCGTGTCTACGAGCTGGCCGACTACGTCACCATCAATATCTCCTCACCCAATACGGCCGGCCTGCGTGAACTGCAGGAAGAGCAAATGCTGCGTCGTCTGCTGGGCACGCTGCGCGAAGAACAGGAGCGCCTGGGCGCCAAACATGGCCGGCGTATCCCGATGCTGGTCAAGATCGCTCCGGACCTCTCCGATTCCGATATCGAAGCATGCGCGCGTGTTCTGACGGAGATGCAGGTCGACGGAGTCATCGCGACCAACACCACCGTTTCGCGGATTGCCGTAGAAGGCGTACCCGGCGCTGATGAAGCCGGGGGTCTGTCCGGTCGTCCACTGATGGGACCCTCCACCACCGTTCTGCGAATGATGCGAACCCGATTGCCCGAGTCGATTCCGGTGATTGGCGTGGGCGGAATTCTGAGCGGTGCCGATGCAGTCACCAAGGTGGCGGCGGGAGCCACACTCGTGCAGTGCTATTCCGGTCTGGTGTATCGCGGACCCGGACTGGTGAGGGAGTGCGTAGACGCCATCCGACGTCGCAGGTTCTCCCCCAGTCGCGGTCCATTGCCACCGGTTGTATGAACTCGTCGCTGCGCATTCTCCGCAACGTGTCGCTGCGATCACGCAACACGTTCGGCGTCGACGCGCGCGCTGCCCTGTTAGCTGAGGTCCACGATCCGGCAGCATTGCCGGAGTTGCTGGACAACGAAGCGTTTCGTGACCGTGCACCGTTGGTGATCGGCGGCGGCAGCAACCTGCTTTTCGTTGATGACCCGGCCTGTCCATTGCTGGCACTGGTCGCGGACAAGACTGCGATCGTTGAAGACGACGGCACGATCGCAATCCTGCGCGCCGATGCAGGAAAGAGCTGGCATGCGCTGGTCATGGAATCGCTGACCATGGGTCTCAGCGGGTTGGAGAACCTGGCATTGATTCCAGGTACGACGGGCGCCGCACCGATCCAGAACATCGGTGCCTATGGCGTAGAGGTGCAATCGTTCATCCACTGTGTGGAGGCGTTCGAACCAGCCACCGGCCAATGGCATCGCCTTGACCGTGAATCGTGCCGGTTCGCCTACCGCGACAGCGTGTTCAAACAGCAGCCGGGGCGATTCATTGTTACCGCAGTCGAGTTCGCCCTGCCCCGACGGTTCACCGCGCAATTGGCGTACGCCGGTATCAGCGTCCAGCTGGCGGCAATGGGAGTTGGCACCCCGACCGCTCAAAACGTCGCCGATGCGGTCATCGCGATCCGGCGCAGCAAGTTGCCCGACCCCGCAGTGATCGGCAACGCGGGCAGCTTCTTCAAGAACCCACTCGTTCCCGTTGCACAAGCAGATGCTTTGCACGCCGCGCACCCGGCGCTGCCAGTATTTTCTGCTGCCGGTGAGGGTCTGCGAAAGCTTTCCGCCGCGTGGCTGATCGACGCGTGTGGATGGAAAGGCCATCGTGACGGAGATGCAGGCGTCTCAGCCTCTCACGCTTTGGTGCTGGTCAATCACGGTGGCGCCAGCGGTCAGCAACTTTTGGACCTCGCAAGGCGGATCGCAGAATCGGTGAACGCACGCTTTGGGGTTATGTTGGAGCCCGAACCACGACTGGTCGGAGCCCATTGGTGACGCCATCGCGCAGCCCGACCTCCGTCCACACCCGCGCGGCCTTGCTGATGCTTGGCAGCACAGGCTTCTTCGCGCTGATGGTGATTACCATCCGTTTGGCGACCGAATCGCTTCATACGTTTGAGATCGCGTTCTTTCGCAGCTTCTTCGGGATGCTCGCGGCGCTGCCGCTGCTGATCACGCACGGACCGGGGCTGTTGCGGACGAAGCAGATGCCTCGCTATTTGATCCGCTGCGTGCTGGGCACGCTGTCAATGTTCTGCGGATTCTGGGCGATCGGCCACCTGCCGCTGGCGCAGGCGGTGTCGCTGTCCTACTCCACCCCTCTGTTCGTCACCATCGCCGCAGTCCTGTGGCTAGGTGAGCAGGTTCGGGTGCGTCGCTGGAGCGCGGTGATTCTGGGCTTTATCGGCGTGCTGGTGATCGTTCGCCCCGGCACTGCTGAGTTCAGCGCCGCATCGCTGGTGGCGGTGTCGGCGGCGATTATCAGCGGCATCGTGGCCATCCAGATCAAGCAGTTGTCCTATACCGAACCGGCAGACCGGATCGTCATCCTGACCACGATGATGTGGGTGCCGCTGACGCTGGTACCCGCTCTGTGGGTATGGGAATGGCCACAGGGCATTGTCTGGCTGTGGGTGGTGCTCGCCGGCGTGCTGGGCACCGGAGGGCACATGTTGTGGACTCGCGCCCTCAAGCTGGGTGAAGTGTCCGCACTGATTCCGATCAGCTTCATGCAACTGCCGATTGTCGTCGTGTTCGGCTACTTCCTGTTCGGCGAACAGCTGGATCGCTGGACCGTGCTGGGCGCTGCCATCATCTTCAGCGCGAACGGCTATATCGCCCACCGTGAAGCCAGACTTGCCAGCAAGGCAGCAACGACGGCGCCAACCACGGCTGCCAAGCCGGGCGAGTAGACACCGCGAAACGGTTCAGATGTTCAGCGTACTGGCCAGGGGCGCGGTCGGAGCCGGTACACCGCCAGAAAGCTCGCCACGGTCCATGCACTGGCCGCCGCCCAGCCGGCAAGGATGTCGGAAGGATAGTGCACACCGAGATAGACACGGGAAACGCCGACAAGCAGCGCGAATACCGTCATGGCAAACCATACCGGCCACCGCCATCTGGTGTGCCATGCCAGAGCGATCAGCACTGCGGCCAGCGTGGCCGAACCCATTGCGTGGCCACTGGGAAAACTCCAGGTCACCTCGGGTGCGATCGACTCCCATAGGGACGGCCGCGCGCGCGCAAAAACGCCCTTGACCAAGACGTTCAACAAGCCCGAACCGGCCAAAGCGATGGCAGAGAACGTCGCAGCACGCAGTTGCCGACGCACGAAGAGCAGGACGACCAGCGCGACGTCGATCGGCACGACACCGTACAGATAGCCCAGATCGGTAAAGAAGCTGAAGAAGCGGTCACGCCCCGGGCTGCTCAGCGAATGAAGCCAGCTCAGGACCGGCTCGTCGAAGGGAATTACCTGGCCGGCATGCAGCTCGCCGGCGAGCCGGGCAAAACCCCACAGCGGCAGCAACAGCGCGATGAACACCGAAAGCAGACGCAGCCCATTGTGGTGCCCCAGCTGGGCGACCAGTCGACCTTCCCGCCTGAGCGCTTCCGGCGCGCTCTCGTGCGGCGGACTGGCACTTTCGAGGGGCGCACCGCTATGCGGCGGTCGCTCAGGCCCCGTCGGATCCGCCATATTTCCGCTCGACATACCCATCGATCAACGCGACGAACTCGTCGGCGATGTTCTCGCCACGCAGGGTCACGGTCTTCTCGCCGTCTTCGAACACCGGTGCTGATGGCGCCTCGCCGGTTCCCGGCAGCGAAATGCCGATGTTGGCGTGGCGAGACTCGCCCGGTCCGTTGACGATGCAGCCCATCACCGCCAAGGTCAGGTTCTCAGCGCCGGGATGGGTGATCTTCCACTCAGGCATCTTGGCCCGGACGTGCTCCTGCACCTTCTGCGCCAACTCCTGGAAGAAGGTGCTGGTGGTCCGTCCGCAACCCGGACACGCAGTCACCATCGGCGTGAATGCACGCAGTCCGATCGTCTGCAGCAACTCCTGAGCGACGATCACCTCATTGGTGCGCGACTGTCCCGGTTCGGGCGTCAACGATATGCGGATGGTGTCGCCAATACCTTCCTGCAGCAGCACCGCCAGTGCCGCGCTGGAGGCGACGATGCCTTTGCTGCCTATTCCCGCCTCAGTCAGTCCCAGATGCAGTGCGTAGTCGCCGCGCAGCGCCAGTTCGCGATAGACAGCGATCAACTCCTGAACTCCGCTCACCTTGGCGCTGAGCACAATGCGGTCAGCCGAAAGACCGATATCGACCGCGCGGGCGGCGGAGTCCAGTGCCGATCGCAGCAGCGCTTCACGCAGCACCCGGCCGGCATCCCAAGGATCGGTCCGCAGGGCGTTTTGGTCCATCAGCTCACGCGCAAGGGACTGGTCCAGCGAGCCCCAGTTGGCACCGATCCTTACTGGCTTGCCGTACTTGATAGCCAATTCGATCAGAGTGGCGAATTGAGTATCGCGCTTCTTTCCGAAGCCGACGTTACCGGGATTAATGCGGAATTTGGCCAATGCCTCGGCCGCTGCCGGCTCGTCAGTCAGCAGTTGATGACCGTTGTAGTGGAAGTCGCCGATCAGCGGCACTGGCGCTCCGATCATCGCCAGCTTGTCGCGGATGTGCGGGACTGCTGCCGCGGACTCGGCGTTGTTGACCGTGATCCGGACCAGCTCAGACCCGGCGCGCCAGAGATCCGCTACCTGCTTGACCGTGCCGGCGATATCAGCCGTATCGGTGTTGGTCATTGACTGCACTACAACCGGGGCACCACCGCCAACGGTGATACCGCCAATCGTTACCGCACGCGTGTGGCGACGCGGCAACGGACCAAAGGCGGGGGCAAGGCACGGCACGGGGACGTTCTGGCTCATCGCACTATTGTACTGCTCGCGGGCGATCTAACCCGCCGACTTGCTAGACTGGCGGGATATTCTGGATGGAATCCGCGATGACCCTTCGACCGCTTTTCTGTGCCCTCGCGCTCGGCCTGGCCTCTGGCCTCGTCTTGCCCGTCGCCAACGCCCAGGATGCCGCTCCGGCGTGCTCCGACTTCTATGGCTTTGCCAATGCCGCATGGCTTTCGGCCAATCCGCTGCCGCCAGGCACGGGCTCAGTCTCGGCGCTTGGGCAACTCGACGCCCATGCCCGCCAGCAGCAGATCGATCTGCTCAACACCGCCATGCAGTCGCCCGCTGGGCCGGTGCAGACCCTGCTCGGCGATTTCTGGGCCAGCGGGATTGCCGAAGCCGGCGTAGAGCGTGATGGCGCCCAGCCATTGGCACCGTTGCTTGACCGTGTGGTTGCCATCAAGCGCGCCGACAGCATCGCGCCAACCATCGCTGCCCTGCATCAGGTGGGCATACCGGTTGCGTTCCATTTCGGCGCCGACATCGACCTGCGTGATCTGTCCCGCCATATCGGTTACTTCAGTCAAGGCGGCGTTGGCCTCCCGGATCCGGCGTATTACCTGCGCACTGACGAGCCGACCAAGGCGGTCATGGTGCAGTACCGGTCCTACGTCGAGAAGATTCTCGCCCTCACCGGTGTCAAGCAAAAGGATCTGGCCAAACAGTCACAGCTGGTGATTGACCTGGAGACCAGGCTGGCAAAGGCGTCGCGCTCGGTGGCCGAGCTGCGCGACCCTCGCAATATCTATGCTGCAGTTGATACCGCCGGCTTGGCCGCGCAGTACCCCAACCTCCAGCTCGACCAGTTTCTGGAAGCACAGGGCGTCGCAACACCCACCGTTTCGATCGCCAATCCGGCGCTCTTGGCTGAGGTGGACAAGCTGATCCGCGAGCTCAAGCCCGATCAATGGCGCGCCTATCTGCGTTGGCGTGTTGGCGACTCGATGGCGCCCTACCTCGCCAAGGCCTGGCGAGATACGCGCTTCGACTTCCACGGCCGCGTCCTTGCCGGTGCTTCGGCCCAGCCGAGCCGCGAACAGCAGGTGCTGGATGCGATCAACTTGGCAGCCGGTCCGATGCTTGGCCACGAGTACGCCGCTCATTACCTGAAGCCCGAAACGCGCACAGAAGCACTCATGATCGCCGGCCAGGTGCGCGACGTGCTGGCCGACTCCTTCATCCGCGATACCCGCATCAGTGAGCAGGCGCGCGCGGAGGCCTCGGCCAAGCTGGCAAAGATGAAGATCGAGGTCGGGGTACCCACCCGCGATCTGGACTTCACCATCCAGCCGATGGGGCGCGGCAGTTTTGGCGGCAACATGCTGATTGCCTCAACCTGGCGTCACCGCGAAGAAATGCGCCGCATCGGCGAGGCCAATGCCGACCGCCGCTGGGACGTGCTGCCGCAACAGCCAGCGCTCGCCTACGACCTTGCCCAGAACCGCTTGATCGTCACTGCTGCCGCGCTGCAGGCTCCGCTGCTGGACCCATTGGCCCAGACCGCGACCCGCTACGGCAGTTACGCCGCACTGGTCGGGCACGAAATCAGCCACGGCTTCGACTCCCGTGGCCGCTACATCGCCGCCAATACGGATATCCGTGACTGGTGGACCGCGCAGGACGCTTCCACTTGGGAGGCCATGGGCAACCGGGTCTCCGCGCAATACGGCAATTTTGACTACCCCGTGCTTCAGGGCATCAAGGTCAACGCTCAGGCGACCCGTGACGAGAACATTGCTGACATCGCCGGCGTCCAGCTGGCATGGGAGGCGTTCACCAAAGCAAACCCGGACGCGGACAAGAAAGCGAAGCAAGCGTTCTTTGAAGGCTGGGCCAGCCTGTGGCCGCAACAGTTGAATGCGGAGACTGCCGCCCAGCGCGCCGCACACGGCGCCCATGCACCGGGCAAATGGCGCACCAACGGTCCGCTGATGAACATGGCCGAGTTCGGGACCACGTGGGGCTGCAAGGCGAACGCACCAATGGAGCTCAAGGCCGACGAGCGCATCGTGCTTCGACCTGCCGCCGTAGCCGCACCCGCGAAGGGCAAAGCGAAGGGTGGTCGTCGCTAAGCCGTCAAGGTCATTGCGGTGATAAAAAGAGAACGGCGCGTGCAAACGCGCCGTTCTTCTTTGTCGGGTCCTGACGACTGAGGGGATCCCTCAGCGGACGATCCGCGGCCGGGGTGGTCCACGCCGACCAAACGGTGGCTGGCCGCGCCAGTACCGGATCAGCAGCCAACCAAACAGCATCCCGCCCAGATGGGCAAAATGAGCGACGCCAGGCTGGTAGCCACTGAAGCCGAGCATCAACTCGATCGCGCCGTAGACGATCACCAAGGTGCGCGCCTTCATCGGGATCGGCGGAATGAGCAGCATTACCCGCTGGTTGGGAAACAGCATGCCGTACGCCAGCAGAAACCCGAACACGCCGCCCGATGCACCAACCGTCGGATAGGCGGTGCCTCCCTGTGACATCGTCCACGCGCCTACAGCCAATTGACACACGGCCGCACCAGCGACGCAGGTAAGGAAAAAGGTCAGAAACCTGCGCTCGCCCCATGTGTGCTCCAGCGGCGCTCCAAACATCAGCAACGCCACCATGTTGAACAACAGGTGGGTGAAGCTGCCATGCATGAAGCCGTAGGTGAGCAGCTGCCACGGCATGAATTCCGGGCTCTGGGCGATGCCCTCGCCGCCGCCCAGCGGCCACAGCATGAACGCCGAGAGCGCCGCATCGCCCATGAAGCTCTGCAGCATGAATACGAGCGCGTTGGCGATCAGCAGTCCGCGTGTAACGGGGGGAAGATTGGAAAACATCACAGCTCCTTGAACGTGCGCCAATGGTAGCTGCTGAACAGGCCAAGGCGGGTGTAGCCAGGCAAGTCAGCCCGCACTGCCCCACAGTTGCTCGTCCAGTGTCGGCGCTGCACGCAAGCCGCGCACCCGTCCGCCCTCGACCAGCACACCATCGGCACGCAGTCGTTGGCATTGCTCAAGGTATTGCCCAGAGCCCGGCGGAAACGCAATCCGCCCGTCCGACCTCACCACGCGGTGCCATGGCAAATCCGGATGGTCGTTCCCCGAAAGCAGTCGCGCAACCATGCGCGCGCGGCCCGGCAGACCGGCACGGCGCGCCACCTCGCCGTAGCCTGCGATCTCCCCGCGGGGGATCGCAAGAATGACCGCGATCACGCGGGCGCTGGCATCGTTTTCCATCGCGGTAGCATAGGCCTCCCCCGCCGGAGCCTGCCATGCACAACTTCAAGTCGATCCGCCACCACCTTTCCGATGCCGGTTTCACCGTCGTTCTTCAGGACGAAGGAGTCGCCAGCATCGAGCTGTCCCTTGAACACGGCAGCCGGCACCAGACCATTTTCCTGTCCGAACTGCATGACGAAGACGGACGTCCTTACCTGCGCGTGAGCAGCGCTGTGGCCGCTGCCGACGGGATCGACGCGTCGCGCGCATTGAAGTTCAACTGGCAGAGCCGGGTCGGCTACCTCTCCATTGGCGACATGGGCGGCGACCCGTACCTGCAACTATGCGAGAACCGTCCGTTCGAAGGTCTGGACGGCGCCGAGGTGCATCGGCTGGTGCTCGACATTGGCGGCACCAGCGATCGCATGGAACGCGTCCTCTCGGGCAAGCGCGACCTTCTCTGAGAGGTGTTGCGCCCTTGGCGCGTTACACCAAACCCATTGCGGCCATGCCGCGGAAGGCACCGTAGGCAATCCCGCCGGCGGCCGGGATGGTCAGGATCCACGCCCACACCATCCGCTCCACCATCGTCCACTTGATCGCATTCAAGCGCTTGGCTGTGCCGACGCCCATGATGGCCGCGGAAATGTTGTGTGTGGTGGACACCGGGATACCCAGCGACGAGGCGGCCAAAATCACCGAGGCAGCACTCGTCTCGGCCGCGAAGCCGTGAATCGGGTGCAACTTGACCAGCTTGTGGCCCAGCGTCTTGATGATGCGCCAGCCGCCCGCGGCAGTACCGGCAGCCATCACCAAAGCGCAGGAGAACTTGATCCACAGGTCGATGTCGCCCTCCGCCAGTGCGCCCGGTGACGGATGCAGAAAGGCCAGCCAGCCCGGCAGGTTGTCCAGTACGCCGGTGCTCTGCGCGCTGACCAGGGTCAGGGCGATGATGCCCATGGTCTTCTGCGCATCGTTCATGCCGTGGGCAAAACCCATACCGGCCGCACTGACAATCTGCGCTTTGCCGAAGAAGCCGTTGACCCAGCGAGGGCGGGCGAAGCGTGCGAGCAGGCCGCCACTGGCCGCCATGCCAGAGATGATCGCGAACAGAAGACCCATCATCAGGAAGCCGGCTGCGAAGCCGAGGATCGGTGAGCTGAACATCGGTACGATCACCTTCCAGACCACACCGGCACTGCGGTAAATCGGCTCGGCGGGCTGGGACCAGATGACCGCATCCCAGTTATTGGATGCTGCGGCAATTGCGGCGCCTATCAGACCGCCAATAAGCGCGTGCGACGAGGACGATGGCAAGCCCATCCACCAGGTGATCAAGTTCCAGACGATGCCACCCAGCAGCGCGCACAGGATCAGTTGAGCACCGACCTCCACCACACCGATGTCGATCAGACCGGACGCGATGGTCTTCGCAACCGCGGTACCAACCAGCGCCCCGACCAGGTTCATGCTCGCCGCCAGGGCGACCGCCTGCGCGGGGGACAGCACCTTGGTGGCGACCACGGTCGCGATCGAATTGGCGGTGTCGTGGAAACCGTTGATGTACTCGAAAACGAGCGCAACGATTACCACCGACATGACCAGGGTCAACATGCCGGGCGCCTCAGGAGTTCTTCAGGACGATTTCGTACGCCACTACGCCCGCCTCGCGGCAGCGATCGATGGCCTTCTCAAGGATCTCGAAGAACTCCTTGAGCAGGAACATCTGCAGCGGTGCCAGATCGCCCGAGTAGATCTCGCGGTACAGCTCCAGCATCAGGCGATCAGCCTCGTTCTCGATCGAGCGCAGCTCGTCGTTGAGCTGCTTCATCGGCTCAAGCTTGATCTTGCGCAGCTGCTTGACCATCTTCACCACGACGCTGGCTGCCTGCTCCAACATCGCCGCGCGCGGGGCGAAGTCGATGTGCTCAAGATGCTGCAGCGCGAGTGAATAACGGTCGGCGAACTTCTCGACCTGCTTGTTGATCTTGTGCAGCGACGAGCTCAGCGCCTCGATGTCCTCGCGCTCAATCGGGGTGATGAAGCTGTCCACCAGTTCCTGGCTGATCTGATCGGAGGCGTCGCGCTCGCGCTGGCGGGCCAGCTTGAACGCGTCCAGCGCAGGCTCGCGCTCACTGCCCTTGAGCATCTCGTGCAGCGCGCGTGTGCTGTCGTGGGCTGCGACGGCGGATTGCTCCAGCAAGTCGTAGAACTGATTGCCTTGGCCGAACATGGTCTGCAGGGAAAACATCGGTGAAATACCTCGTCGTGCCGAGTCAATGCGTCGTGATGGGAGCTGAGATCCTGCAACCAGAGGTGCGCCGGATGTCGTCGTTATCGATCCGGACTGCGGCCCGGCAAGGGAGCAATTATGACGGTTTCGCCGGCATCACGCCCAGTCATTGATCGTTCCATGATCAACATGGCCTACCTGCTAAAATCCGACAGCGTCGTCTGGACGCGTAAAACTGGTCTGCTGCGCTCAATGGGCGACGATCCAAAACCTCCGTCTACCTGCTCCACGGCGCCTCTGTGCCGCCGTGGTGTAGCCACGCTCCACCCTGCCCTGTCCGAGTTCACAGCATGCTGAAGTTCGGAATCGTCCTGGTGCTCATTGCACTCAATGCCTTCTTCGCGCTGTCGGAGATGTCGGTGGTCACCGCGCGAAAGGCCAAGTTGCGGCACATGGGCCTCACCAGCCGCCGCGCGCGCAAGGCTCTGGATTTGGCGGAGCATCCCGACCGCTTCCTGTCCACGGTGCAAGTCGGCATCACCCTGATCGCCATCCTCACCGGCATGTTCGGTGGTGAAGCCATCGGCTCGGCGATCGGCGAGTGGCTGGCGTTACGCGTCCCGTTCATGGGCGAGTACGCCGGCACAATCGGGCTGGTCCTGGCGATCGGACTGATCACCTACCTCAGCATCGTGCTCGGTGAACTGCTGCCGAAACGTCTTGCCCTATTGGCGCCCGAGAAGCTGGCCAGCTTCGTCGCTGCACCCATGCACTGGGTATCGTGGATCGCGACACCGGCGGTCTGGTTGCTGATGGTCAGCACGCAGGGGATGCTTAAACTGCTGCGACTTGACCAGACCCAAGCGTCCAGCGTGACCGAAGAAGAGATCCGTCTGCTGGTCAGCGAGAGCCACGAGCAGGGCGTCATCGACGCTGACGAACGCAAAATGATGAACCGCGTCCTGGGATTGGGCGACCGCACGGCTGACAGCTTGATGACGCCGCGCACGCGCATCACCTGGCTGGATGCCGACGCGGAGCTCGAAGAGAACCTCGAGACGATGCGTACGTCACCAGTGTCGCGCTTCCCGGTATTGCGAGGAACCGATCAGGACGTGATCGGCGTTGTGGAAGCCAAGTCCCTGCTGCGCGCACTGGCGCCGGGCGTGCCCATCGACCTGTTCGGGCAGATGCGCGAGGCGCTGTTTGTCTCCGAGTCCACGCACGCGATGAAGTTGCTCGAGATCTTCCGCGAGGAGCAACAGTCGCTCGCGCTGGTGGTCGATGAGTACGGCGACGTCAGCGGACTGGTGACCGTGAACGATGTGATGGGCGCTGTGATCGGCCGCGTCCAGGCTGGCATGGGCAACGGCCACAGCGAGACCTACGATGAGACGGCGGGGCCGGTGGTACAACGCGCCGATGGATCGTGGTTGATCGATGGCAGCCTGCATCTGGAAGACCTGCACGAGCTGGTTTCCGGGTCGGTTCCGGGCGAGGACGAACACGACTTCCATACGGCGGCCGGCATGGTCATCGCCCATTTTGGTCGGATTCCCAATGTTGGCGAGCAGTTCGCCTGGCCCGGCTGGCGGATCGAGGTCATCGACTTGGACGGTCCGCGGATCGACAAACTGCTGCTGCAGCGCGAGATTGTGCAGGACCCCGAGAACGATGAAACCAGCGGATAGCGGGACGCCTGACGAAGGCCCCGAGAACGCTACGCTGGGGACGCGCGCTTTACTGGACTCGTTTACCCGCGGCGATCAAGACGAAGTGCTGCCACTGGGTACGATGTTTGGCGGCTTGGGCAAGCGCTCTTTCGGGATGCTGGTGTTCATCGCCATCCTGCCTGCGTTCCTGCCGATTCCGGGTGTGGGTGGCGCCAGCGGCCTGCTGGTAATCCTGCTCGGCCTGCAGTTGATGGTGGGGCTGGCGACGCCATGGCTGCCCACCTTTGTCGCCCGACGCGGGCCGAAACGGAACACCATCCGTCGGTTTCGCGACCGGATTTCCCCTTGGCTGGGGAGGTTGGAGCGGTTCTCGCGACCGCGTGCACAGGCGCTGCTGGAAGGCCGGCTGTCCAACCTCGTTACCGGCGCATTGCTGGTGGCATTGGGGGGCCTGCTGACGCTGCCAATTCCCTTCACCAACTACCTCTTCGGGGTGTTGCTGCTGCTTTTTGCGCTGGCTCTGCTGGAGCGCGACGGACGCCTGATGGCCGTGGCTTGGTTGGCCGGTGCCACATCGGTGGTGTTCTTCGGCCTGATATCGGGGCAGCTGGCTACGATGGTCGGTAACTGGATCGAACGCCTGACCTGAGTGGAGGCAACCCAGCTCAGACCGACAGCTCGTTCCCTACGGCTCGCTCACACATCTCCAGGAATGCCTCGGACGGCATCGGATAGCCGAGGCAGTATCCCTGCGCGAGGTCACAACCGCGCTGACGCAGCAGTTCGTACTGCGCTGGGTTCTCGACGCCTTCAGCAACCACGGTGATGCCCAACGAGTGCGCCATGGCAATGATCGCAGTGGTCAACGCCAGATCGTCGGCGTCATACAGAATATCGGCCACGAAACTGCGATCAATCTTCACTCCATCAACCGGTACGCGTCGCAAGTGGCTCAGCCCGGAAAAACCCGTGCCAAAGTCATCCAGCCATACCCGCACCCCGGTCGCCCGAAGCTGCTGCAACAAGCGGCTGGCCAATGCCTCGTCCCCGATCATCGCCGTTTCCGTCAGCTCCACGTGCAGGCGCCGTGCCTCCAGACCGCTGTAGTCCAGACTCTTTGCCACACTGCGCGGCAGGTCTCCGCTCTGAAGCTCGCGGGGCGAAACATTGACCGACACAAACAGCGGTTCAGTCCCTGGACGCTGTGGCCAGCGCGCCGCATCGCGACAAGCCGCCGTCATCACCTTTGGGCCAAGCACCTCGATCAGGCCGCTTTTTTCAGCAACATCGATGAACACCGAAGGCGGCACGTCTCCCAGCTCGGGATGGTTCCAGCGAAGCAGCGCCTCGGCGCCGACCAGAACGTCGTCTAGAACCCGGTACACCGGCTGGTACACAGTGCTCAACTCGCCCCGATCCCATGCCCCACGCAGCTCACTCTCCAGCCGTACATGAAGCTCCACGGCCTGGTTCATCAACTTGCTGAAGTAGCGCGCACAGTTCTTGCCTGCGATCTTGGCCTGGTACATCGCGATGTCGCCGTTCTTCATCAGCATGGCGGCGGTCAAAGCATCATCGGGATAGATGCTGATGCCGATCGAGACGCCGAGGAATACATCCCGCTCGCGCAATGACAGCGGTGCGCCCAGCTCCTCTACCAGCGCCTCACTCAGCGTGGTGGCCAGCGTGCGTACGTCCATGTGCCCGTCGCCCGCTTCGAGGAGGATCACAAACTCATCGCCGCCGAAACGGGCCAGCATCGCGCCCGATCCACCCAGACGCTGGACGACATCGCGGATACGGCGTGACACCTCCAACAGCACGTCATCGCCCACATCATGCCCGAGGGTGTCATTCACCCGCTTGAAGTCATCGATGTCAGCAAACAGCAGCGCCAGCTGACGACCGGTGCCTCGCAGCCGCGCCAAGCGCTCATCGAGCGTCTCGCGGAACGCCAGCCGGTTCGCTTGCCCGGTGAGCGCATCGGTGTAGGCCATTGCGCGGATGTCGCGATCATGGCGGGCAACACTCTGGCTCATGTGGCGAAAAGCGCGGATCAACTCTCCAAGCTCGTCACGGCGTCGACTGTCCGGTGACGGAATATCGTAATGCCCGGCCTCGATCGCTCGCGCCGAATCGGCCAGACGACGGATTGGCTGCACCAGCCAGCGCTGAATGGACCACAGTACGAGGCCGCCGATAGCGACCAATGCCAGCGCAAGCAGCGCCATCCACAGCAGCTGTTGCTCGCCCAATGCTCTCAAATGGGAATGCAGCTCAACGCCCGCACGGTCCTGCAGGGCCCGCATCGCGTTCAAGTCATAGCCGATCCGGACACCGCCCAGTCGCTCCCGGCCGATCATGATCGGTGCCGATACATCCATGACCGAGTCGTTGAACTGGGTAAGCACGGTGGGCGCTGCAACGGCTGCGGCGGCCCGCGGATCCTCCATCTTGCGTCCGTACGCGGGGATCGCCTCGCTGCCGTCATGGATGATGTTGCCCTGACGGTCGAAGACGAATACGTACTGGATCCACGGCTGCCCAAGCGCTCCGCGCGCCAGCACGCCGATCTCGTCAAGGTCGTGGTAGTACAAAGGATTGGTCAGCATCGCGGCCAGCGGCGCAATCATGCTCTCGCCCCGGTGCTGCAGGTTTTCTTCCGCCACCTCCTGCATTGCCGAGTGACTCAGACGCTGCACCTCCTGCTGCGTCTGAGTCTGGCGGTGCAACACCAGCACACCCAGGATCATCATCAGGGCAAGGACCGCCAGCATCATTGCCAGCACCTTGGCCTGCAGACCGTGGCGGACGGTAACGGGTTTCGTCTTCATTCGACCTCAGTGCGGACCAGCCGCACCAGCTCCTGCAGATGCTCCAATGAACGCATCGACGCTGCATCAATGGGCAGAAAACGGGTTGTGCCGAAGAACTGCCGCATTGCAGGACCCGCCAATGGATCGTCGGCGGCCTCGATCAATACTTCGCGCAGGCGGTCGCGAACCTTGGGATCCAGATCTCCCCGGACCAGCTCAAGCGCGCGGGGATATTCCTCACTCCGCCCTATCAACACCAGATCTTTCTTGAACGCTTCCGGCATTCGGCGCGGATTGTTCCAATCCAGATCGCTCATCACTCCGACGTCCGCGAGCTTTTTGTGCACCCAGGTCGCGATATTCAGTTCCGATCGCGCGAACAGATAGCCGACAGCATTGGGGCCGACCGTATCGCGAGGCGACAGGAGGATGTCGAGCTCCATACCGCTGCGCAGCAATTGTCCGGCTGGGACGAAGTACGCACTGGTGGAGGTTGGCCGCTGGAACGCGATCCGATACCCCGACAGCGAATCGATGCCGACTATGCCGCTGTCAGCCCGCGCAAAAAACACCGTGTGGTAGCGGCTTTCTCCCTCGCGCTCCGTAAGCAACAGAGGTTGGGCGCCTGCGCGCTCGGTGAGCAGCATGCCTGACCCGGCGGTCTCGGTGATCCAGTCCACCCGACCGCGACGGATATAGCTGGCCATCTGCTGCGGGTCCTTGGCCATCAAAATCCGACCTTCGCGGATCCCGACTGACTCCATACGCGGCACAACGTAGTCGAGCAGTGGTTTCAATTGCTCATAGTGAGCCATCGGATCATCGCTGATCCGACCAAATACCAGCTCATGCCTATCGGCGGCCCATGCGGAGGGCACAGCGACGACGGCAAACACCATTACCACCAGCACGAAGCGGATCGCACCCCTGACGATTCCCGCGACCAGCCTGTGGACAGGCAGGTGTGGATCACTTGGCATTGAAATCTTTGTCTCCATCATGGGGGACGCTTCCGGGTGAAGCGTACATCGCCAGCTCAGGCTTGTCCGGCCAGCGTTGCCATGCGTGTCGCGTCGGAGAGGACTCCACGCAATAAACGCAACTCGCGCTCATCCAGATCGGCCCGCAAAAACATCCGACGCAATTTGCGCATGGCCGAATCCGGCGCCCGGCCCTTGTGGAAATCGATCGCCTCAAGCGTCTCTGCCAGCTGGGCGAAGAACCCTTCTAGCTGCGCATGCGACGCAGGCGGGTCGCGATGCCCGGAGAACGAAACCGCCTCCGATCCAGTACCTGCCTTCGCCAGCAGCGCCAGTCGTAATTCGTAACTGATCACCTGCACCGCTGCAGCAAGATTCAGCGAGCTGTAGTCGGGATTGGCCGGAATATGGATCGCGGCATGACACAACTGCAGCTCGTGGTTCTCCAGTCCGGTGCGTTCACGCCCGAACACGAGCGCAACCTCGGCGTCTTCCGCGACTGCCACGGCGCGCTCGGCGCCCTCACGTGGCACAAGCTCCTGAAGACTCACGCGGCGGCTGCGCGCCGTGCATCCGAGCACCAAACGGCAATCGGAAATGGCTTCGGCAAGCGTGTCGAAGGTGACTGCCGCGTCCAGCACATCGTGGGCACCGGCGGCCAGTGCGAACGAGTCCACGCTTGGCGCCTGCTGCGGCGCCACCAGTACCAACCGGGCCAGACCCATGGTTTTCATGGCGCGCGCCGCGGAACCGATGTTGCCCGGGTGTTGCGTACCGACCAGCACGATGCGGAGGCGGTCTGCGTGCAACAAGCCGGATGAAGCTTCTGGGTGAGCGGTGATCATGATGGCAATGGTAAACTCCACGACCGGCCACGGACCATGTCTGTGTATCGCCGGCTGCTCTTTTCCCTCGCTATCCTTCCCCCACCTCACCGTTCGAGGCCGTGTTGCCATGCAGAAACCCGCCGTTACCCTCATGGTCAAGGCCGCCCGCGCTGCCGGAAACGTGCTTTTGCGCCACATGCACAAGCTGGACGCGCTGAATGTCGTCGAGAAGGACCGCATGGACTTCGCCAGCGAAGTCGATGAGCTGGCCGAGAAGGAAATCATCAAGGAATTCCGTCGCGCAACGCCCGACTACGCAATCCTTGGCGAAGAAGGCGGTTTGCTGAAGCCGAAGAGCGGCACCGCGCGCTCCACGTGGGTGATCGACCCGCTGGACGGCACCAGCAACTACCTGCGTGGTATCCCGCATTTTTGCGTGTCCATTGCGCTGGTCGAAAACGGCGAGCCTGTGCACGGCGTGATCTTCGATCCGTTGCGCAATGAGCTGTTCACGACCAGCCGAGGCAGCGGCGCAACCCTCAACGGCAAGCGCATCCGCGTTGCCGACCGCAAGGATCTGGACGGCGCCATGGTGCTGACCGGCTTTCCTCCTCGTGAGCGCAAGCGCGCGAGTGCCCAGCTGACGTGTCTGGACACGCTGTTTACTGAAATCCAGGACATCCGCATCTCCGGCTCGGCCGCGCTCGATCTGGCCTACGTCGCCTGCGGTCGCGCCGATGCCTACTTCGAAGCCGGGATCAAACCCTGGGACATCGCCGCCGGATCACTGATGGTGCGTGAGGCGGGTGGCAAGGTGTGCGACTTCCGTGATCGCACTACCGGCCCGATGGATGCGCGAGGAATCGACCCGCGGCCGCTGCTGGCCGGCAACATCAAGGTCGCCGGTCTGCTGCAGCAGCGCATCCTCAATACCGGATACGCCAGCACCTTCGACTGATCGCGCCGGCAGGGCATGCAGGTCAGCGCTGCCCTGCCCCGTCTTCGGCACAAAAGAAAGGCCGCGCATTTCTGCGCGGCCTTCTTGTTTTTGGCACCCGGTAATTCTACGGCCGGCGAGCCAGCGCCTCTTCATCCTTGGCCTTCGGCAACAGGTCCTGCTTGGTGACCTTGAGGAACCCGACCGTCAACAACGGCGAAGCCACGAAGATCGAGGACAGGGTGCCGATGACCACACCCATCATCATCGCCTCGGCCATGCCCCGCAGTGAGCCACCGCCGTAGAGGTACAGCGCAAACACGGTAAGGAACGACGCCACCGAGGTGATAACGGTCCGTGACAGCGTCTGGTTGATCGATGCGTTGATGATGCTTCCCGGATCGGTGCGCATCGTGCGGAAGTTCTCACGGATGCGGTCGAACACCACGATCGTGTCGTTGATCGAGAAGCCCAGCACCGACAGCACGCCAGCCAAGACCGTCAGATCGAACTCGTGTCCGGTGAGGGCGAACCAGCCCACCACGATCAGCGAATCCTGCAGCGAGGTCAGCACCGCGGCGATGGCGAACTTCCGCTCGAATCGGGTCGAGATGTAGACCAGGAAGCCGACGATAACGAAGATCAGCGCCCAGATGCCATTGAGCGCGAGCTCCTTGCCAACCTGTGGGCCGACAAAATCGCTACGCATCACGATGCCCGGATTCTCGGCGGTGGACACCGCGTCGGTGATCTCCTTGGCAGTGCGCGCGTTGGCTTCCAGATCGCCGTCCGCACCTTCTTCACCGGACTGCAGTCGCACCAGCAAGTCGTTGCCCGAGCCAAAGGTCAGTACCTCGGCATTGCCGTAGCCGGCATCGGACAAACGCTTGCGCGCGTCGTTGACGTCGACGGGCTGCTCAAAGCGCAGCTCGGTGACCGTACCGCCAGTGAAATCCAGTGCGAAGTTGAAGCCGTTGATTGCAATTGCGCCAATCGACACGGCCAACAACACGATGGAAATGACGAACGACGCCCCGCGCATACGCAGGAAGTCGAAGCTCGACTCATTGGGAATAATAGTGAATGGTTTCATGATCGATTCCTGCGGTCAGATCGCAATGGACTTGAGCTTGCGGCGACTGCCGTAGATCAGCGTGGAGAATGCGCGCGACGCCGACACTGCGGTGTACATCGAGGTCGTGATACCCACGATCAGTGCAACCGCGAAGCCCTTCACCGGACCGGTGCCGAAGGCGAACATCGCGACGCCGGCAAGCAACGTGGTGATGTTGGCATCCATGATCGTGCCGGTCGCTTTCTCGTAACCGATCGCGATCGCCGATTTGGGCGGCATACCGTCGCGGAGCTCTTCGCGTATTCGCTCATTGATCAGTACGTTCGCATCCACCGACAGACCGACAGTCAATGCAATACCGGCCATGCCGGGCAAGGTCATCGTGAAGCCGAACAGCGACATCACCGCGACCAGCATGAGGATATTCAGCAGCAACGCCACGCAAGTAATGATGCCGAACATGCGGTAGTACACGAGGAAAAACAGCAGCGCGAAGCTGAACGAGTAGATCACCGCCTTCATTCCGCGCTCGATATTCTCGCGGCCGAGGCTCGGACCAACGATGCGCTCCTCAACGAAGTCCATCGGCGCGGCCAGCGAACCGGAGCGCAGCAGCAGCGCCAGATCCGCTGCTTCCTTGGCGCTGTTCAGACCGGTGGTCTGGAACTCCTTACTGAAGACTCCATTGATGTTGGCCACCGAGATCACCTCCTCGCTGACCTTGGTGCTGCGGACTTCCTTGCCATCCACCATCCGCACCTGCGGAATGCGCTCGATGTAGACCACGGCCATCGGTTTGCCGACGTTGCCGGTGGTGAAGTCAAACATCCGCTGACCACCGGCACTGTCCAACCGGACAGATACTGCCGGGGTGCCGGACTGAGGATCCAGACCCGAGGTCGCGCCAACCAGCTGGTCGCCGGACGCGATCACGCGCTTGTTCAGAAGGATTGGGACCGGATTGCCATCAATGCCCATCTCCTGACGGTAGTAGAGCTTCGCCTGTGGTGGGATGTTGCCGGTGGTGGCGGCGTCATACGCATCGCCCTCGACCACAGCGCGGTATTCAAGCGTCGCGGTCGCGCCAATAACGCGTTTGGCTTGCGCCGTGTCCTGCACGCCAGGCAGCTCAACGACGATACGGTCGTTGCCTTGACGCTGGATCAGCGGCTCGGATACGCCCAATGCATTGATGCGGTTGCGCAGCGTGCCAAGGTTCTGATTCAGCGCGTCAGTCATCATCCGCTGCAATTCGGTTTCTGGAATCTGCAGGTTGAGGGTCTGCCCGTTACCATCCATCCGCAGCTCAGGCTGGCTGGCAAGAATTTTCTTGCGCGCGTTGTCTGCGTCCGCTGCATCCACCAAGCGAATCGCGATCGAGTTGTCCGGTCGACGGGTGACTGACTCATAGCGCACGCGACTGTCGCGCAACACCACTCGGACGTCCTCGACGATCATCTCCAGATGCTTGTCCAACGCCGCCTTCTGATCGACCTGCATCAGGAAGTGGACACCGCCCTGCAGATCCAGACCCAGCAACATGCCGTGCGCACCGATGCGGTCCAACCACGGTGGAACGGTGGACGCAAGGTTGAGCGCGGTGACGTAATCGTTGCCCAATACCGGCGCCAGGGCGTCGGCGGCCTTGGACTGGTCATCGGTACCGGTCAAACGCACCAGCAGGTTGTCGCCGTCAATCGCGACATTCTTGGTGGTGATGCCGGCGCTGTGCAGCGTCTCCGACACACGCGCAAGCAGCGCGTCGTCGATGGGCGCACCTCGATTGGCGGTGACCTGCACCGAGGGATCTTTCTGGTACAGGTTCGGCAACGCGTAAATGGTGCTGAACAGGATGGCCAGCACCAGGACGACGTATTTCCAGCGCGCGTAAGTGAGCATCGATTACCCCTGCGGCGGCCGTTCGGCCGCCCATGCATCAAGAAAAGTGGTTGCCGCCGATCAAGCGGACTTCAAGGTGCCTTTTGGCAGGACGTTGGCGATGGAGCCACGCTGCACGCGCAGACACACGTTGTCGGCGACTTCCACCGTGATGAAGTTCTCCCCCAGAGCCGTCACCACACCTGCCACACCGCCGTTGGTCAGCACTTCGTCGCCCTTGCTGAGCTGACCGAGCATCGCCTTATGCTCTTTGGCGCGCTTCATCTGCGGACGGATCATCAGGAAATACATCACGCCGATCAACAGCACCGGAAACAGCAGGGACATGCCAAGCCCGCCAGTCGGCTGCGCGGCGGCTTGGGCATGGGCGGGAGCGATCAGCAGATCAAGCAGGTTCATGTCGGTATTCCGTAAAGACGAAAAATAGCCGGGGATTATGTCATGACGCGGTTGTGACGACGTCCCCCGACGTGTGGGTGGCCCCGCAGGGTGCTATGGCATGCGAGCCGCATAGAAGGACTCTCGGAACGAGGCAAAGGTTCCCTGAGCAATCGCATCGCGCATCTGTGCCATTAGCCGCTGGTAGTAACGCAGGTTGTGCGCGGTGCCCAGCATCGGGCCAAGCATCTCGTTGCAGCGGTCCAGGTGACGCAGATAACTACGGGTGAAGCCACCCGCGCAGGCGGTGCAGTCGCAACCTTCCTCGATCGGACGCAGGTCGTGCTGGTACTTCGAATTTCGAATACGCACCGTGCCGGTGGAGGTGAAGAAGTGCCCGTTGCGCGCGTTGCGGGTTGGCATGACGCAATCAAACATGTCGATACCACGCGCGACGCCCTCGACCAGATCCTCAGGCCGGCCGACGCCCATCAGATAGCGCGGGCGGTCGGGCGGCAACTGCGGACAGGTGTGCTCCAGCATCGCGTTGCGCTCGTGTTCGGGCTCACCGACCGCCAGACCACCGATCGCATAACCGTCAAAACCGATCGCGGTCAGCCCATCGACCGAGCGGGTACGCAAGTCGTGATGGATACCGCCTTGGACGATGCCGAACAGCGCCGCGTCGTTTCCTTCATGCGCCTTGCGCGAGCGCTCGGCCCAGCGCAGGCTGAGTTCCATTGAAACGCGCGCGACCTCTTCCGTGGCCGGGTACGGCGTGCACTCGTCAAAGATCATCACTACATCAGACCCGAGCACCTTCTGGATCTGCATGCTTTCCTCGGGGCCGAGGAACACCTTGCGACCGTCGATCGGGGCGGCAAACGTCACCCCGGCTTCGGTGATCTTGCGTTTGTGCGCCAGCGAGAACACCTGAAAGCCGCCCGAGTCGGTCAGGATCGGCCCGTCCCAGCGCATGAAGCCATGCAGGCCGCCATGCGCCTCGATGACTTCCAGCCCAGGCCGCAGGTAGAGGTGAAACGTGTTGCCGAGAACCATCTGGGCGCCAAGATCGCGGACCTCATCGGGGTAGATCCCCTTGACCGTGCCGTAGGTGCCCACCGGCATAAAAGCAGGCGTCTCAACGATGCCACGCGGGAACGTCATCCGGCCACGACGGGCATCGCCATCCGTGCCGAGCAGTTCGAAGTCCATTCGACTCATTGCCCAGTCGCTCCATCGTTGGGAAACAGCAACATCGCATCGCCGTAGGAAAAGAACCGGTACCCGGCTGCGATCGCATGGGCGTAGGCGGAAAACACCCGCGACTGACCGGCGAACGCGGACACCATCATCAGCAGCGTGCTTTCGGGAAGGTGGAAATTAGTGATCAGCGCGTCCACTGCGCGGATCCGGTAGCCAGGCACGATAAACAGCCGGCTCTCACCCACGTAGGGGCGGAGTTCACCATCCGGATTCTCGGGCGTCGGCTGCATCGCGGTTTCCAGCGCGCGTACAACGGTCGTGCCGACCGCGATCACCCGTCCGCCTGCAGCGCGGACACGGGCCACCTGATCGACCAGCACACCATCCACATGCAGACGCTCGGCATGCATTACGTGCTCGGACAAGTCGTCCACACGAACCGGCTGGAAGGTCCCGGCCCCAACGTGCAGAGTGACGTGCCCAAACTCGATCCCACGGGCTGCCAGTGCATCAAGCAGTGGCGGGTCGAAGTGCAGTCCGGCCGTCGGTGCCGCCACCGCACCTGCCTCGCGGGCGAACACGGTCTGGTAGCGCTCCAGATCGTCCGCATCGGGATCACGCTGGATGTACGGCGGCAACGGCAAGCGACCAACCCGCTGCAGGTAACTTTCCAGCGGCTCATCCAGATGGAAGCGCAGACGGTAGAACTCGCCATCGCGGCCCAACACCTCGGCTTCGCCACCGGCATCCAGCTCAATGCGTGCACCTTCTTTGGGCGACTTGCTCACGCCCAGCTGAGCGCGGGCGCAATCGTCGTCGAGCAGGCGCTCGATCAGGATCTCCACCCGCCCCCCGGTCGCCTTCTGGCCGAACAGGCGCGCCGGGATCACCCGGGTATCGTTGAACACCAGCAAGTCGCCGGCTTTCAACATCGAAGGCAGTTCGCCAAATACGTGATCGGCGAATGCGGTCGGCGCTTTCGGTACGAGCAGCAAACGGCTGGAGGAGCGCTCGGCCAGCGGCGCCTGGGCAATCAGCTCCGGCGGCAATAGGTAATGAAAGTCGGATTTCTTCAAGACGATGTTTTCAAAATTTCACGTGAGACGGCAGGCCTGCAGATAGTGTCCGCGGGCAATCGCACAGTGTAGCGACCCGCGTGACGGATGCCGGGGGTTATGCCGACGCGCGTGGCGTGTTAGAATCGGCTAACTGATTGAATTACAACGGAAAACCATTGCGCGGCGCGCCCGCGCATTTTTGTTTGCGGTGCTTTTGTCACCGCGATCGACATTGTGGAGGAGCAACACCGATGCCCAGCAGCACCAACTCAAACGCCATCGCCAGCAAGCTCGCGCCTTTGCGCGCCCACGGCGGCTCGCGCCGCACCGTCGGGCTGGATGATGCCGTACTGGCGCAGTTCGCCGACAACGCCGACCTCATTGAAGTGGCCGAGGCAGCGCTGGCCGAATACGCGATCGTCAAGAAGGACTTTGCCGACCTGCTGGAGCTGGACGAAGCGTCCCAGATTCAAAAGCTGCAGGCGGGTTTCATCAACTTCTATCAGGACGACGCGGTCAACCCGTACGTCGCCCTCGCCGCACGCGGCCCGTGGATCGTGACCCTGAAGGGCGCGGTGCTGCACGACTCGGGCGGCTACGGGATGCTCGGCTACGGCCACACCCCCGCAAAGGTCATTGCCGCCATGGCCAAGCCGCAGGCAATGGCCAACATCATGACCCCGAGCCTGTCGCAGATGCGCCTGAACACGCTCCTGCGCGAGGCTATCGGCATCGGCCGTGACTGCCCGTACACCCACTTCATGTGCCTCAATTCGGGTTCCGAGTCAGTCACTCTGGCTGCGCGCATCGCCGATGCCCACGCCAAGACGATGACCGATGAAGGCGGCAAGCACGCCGGACGCAGCATCAAGCGACTGGTCGTCAAAGGTGGATTCCACGGCCGTACCGACCGACCGGCGTTGTACTCCAACTCCACTCGCAAGGCGTATGAGCAGCATCTGGCCAGCTACCGTGGCGAGGACAGCGTCATCGTCGTCGACCCGTACGACGTTGCCGCGCTGAAGCAGGCATTTGCCGATGCAGACGCCAATGGCTGGTTCATCGAGGCGATGTTCCTGGAGCCGGTGATGGGCGAAGGTGACCCGGGCCGTTGTGTGCCGGTCGACTTCTACAAAGCTGCCCGACAGCTGACCCGCGATCATGGCTGCATGCTTCTGGTGGACTCCATCCAGGCCGGCCTGCGGGCCAACGGCGTGCTGTCGATCGTCGACTACCCCGGATTTGAAGGCATCGAGGCGCCGGATATGGAGACCTACTCCAAGGCACTTAACGCCGGCCAGTTCCCACTGTCCGTGCTGGCGGTCAACAAGCTCGCCGCAGATGCCTACCGCAAAGGTCTGTACGGCAACACCATGACCACCAACCCGCGCGCCCTGGACACTGCGTGCGCGGTGCTCGAGATGGTCACTCCGGAGCTGCGCGACAACATCCGCGCACGCGGTGCGGAAGCGCTGGAAAGGCTGGAGAAGCTGAAGTCCGAACTGGGCGGAATGATCACCAAGGTCCAGGGCACCGGGCTGCTGTTCTCGTGCGAGTTGTCGAACGAGTTCAAGTGCTACGGCACCAACTCCACCGAGGAGTGGCTGCGGGAGCACGGCATCGGCGTGATCCATGGTGGCGCCAACTCCCTGCGCTTCACCCCGACCTTCCACAGCACCAGCGCCGAGATCGAACTGCTGGTCAACATGGTTGGTCGGGCACTGCGCGACGGTCCGCGTGCCAGCAACAAGGCCGCGTAAGAATTTCGCGATTCTTTTGCGTTGAATGAAATACAAGAAGCCGGGGAAACCCGGCTTTTTGTATGCCTGATGATTGAAGGTCGACCTATACACGCCAGCCGCACGCCAAAGGTGCCGGAGCGTTCGGCGAGTTCAACACCACCGCCGATGTGAGCCGCTTCGCCAGTGCTGAGATGTTCCAGACGGGGACAGCGACCGTGATGCTGGCTCGCTTCTCAACGGTTGCCGGTGAATGCCACTACGATCTGGCTGGCATAAATACGCCGATCTTCTTCATCCGCGGCCCGATGAAGTTCCCGCACTCTTCCATTGCGGCGACCCGTTCGATCTGAGCAAGGCGACTCCTGATTTGGGGTCCCGTGCAAACGTACAGGACCTTTTTTATGTTTTCCGCGGACGACGGCGCGCGCGCTGTACCAGCAACAAAGCCAATAGGAACAGTCCCCCCAGAATCACCGTCCGCATCCGCAACATCGGTCCGCGCGGAGCAGGCTGAGCGTCGTCTGTCGATGGCGCGACCGGCACTGGTGCCGTTTGAATGGCGATTGACGACGCGGGTGTCACGAGTTGCCACTTGCCGCCCCGGAGCTCGATCTTGTCGGCCAAGGGCGGAAGATGAAGGGTACGCCAGTGAATGCGCAGATCTCCGATACGCGGATCCAGCGGATTCAGCGCGCTGCCCAAGCCATCCCCTTCGGGTTGAAAGGTCGCAGCCAGATTGGCTGGCAAGCGGGTGAAGCTGGGTCGGAAGTCCTGCCATTGGCCGAGCGTCTTGATCACGGATGCATCAAGCGGCTTGCCATCGACGCTGACCTCAGTAGCCCACCAGATCCGGCCCTCCAGCGGAAAAGACGACGGGTTGGCGTGCCCCTCCGAAAAGTTGGAAGAGCTCACCAGCGCGGGCTTCCAGACCTGCTGATAGCCACCACGGCCATCGCGCTGCCACTGGTACATCTCGACCCGGCGATCCAGACCGAAATCGCTGGTGCGCACCCCGAAGTCCGAATCCTCGATCATCGCAGTCGCAACTGGCTCCCCACTAGGACTGGACACGGTTACCTGCGCGCTCGGCGGGTCTGCCGCCGATGCACAGGCGGCCGCGCCCGCAAGGAGTAGCGTCGCCAACCAGCGCCGGCACTTCATGCAGTTCGCTTCATGCAGTCAGCGACCTCGCCTGCAGCTCTTCAACCTCGTGGGTGGTGCCGTAGCGACCCCGCTCGTTGCGGGTCACCTGTGCAAGCGCACACTGGGGGTCGTGGGTGAAAAACAGATGCACGTTGCGCTCCAGCATGTCCGCCAGAAAGTGCTGCTTCTCGTCGATCAGCAACTCGGCATTGCGGTCGTATCCCATGGTGATCGGCACATGCACCCATGGGCGGCCGGGAATCAGGTCGGCGCAGAACACGACGCCACCGTGCGGCTGGCCGTTCACTAGTTCGGGTCCGACTATCTCGGCCAACATCAGGCCAGGCGTATGGCCATGGCTGTAGTGGAAGCGGACGCTGTCGCCAAGCGTCCGGGAAAACTCTCCGTCGACCAGCTCCAGCCGACCGGTAGCCTCCAGCAGCGCCGGCAGCTCGGGAATAAAGCTGGCGCGATCGCGTGCGTGCGGCTCATTGGCACGTTGCCAATGCTCACGCCCGACCACATAACTTGCGTTGGGAAAGACCAGCCGCGGATCCTCGCCTACATGCCACGTCGCCAACAGCCCGCCCGCGTGATCGAAATGCAGGTGCGAGAGCACGACAACATCGATGTCTTCCGGTGCGAAGCCAGCGCTCGCCAGTGATTCAAGCAGCACATGATGCGACTCGACCACGCCATAGCGTTCACGCAGCTTGGGCTCAAAGAATGCGCCGATGCCCGACTCGAACAGCACCGTCTTGCCCGCCAACGGAGTGGCCAACAGCGCGCGACACGCAAGGTCGATCCGGTTGTGCTCATCCGGCTGTACCCACTTGCTCCACATCGCACGCGGCGCGTTGCCGAACATTGCACCGCCATCCAGCTTCTGACTGTTGCCCATCAGCGACCAGAGTTTCATCGTCGACTCCAACGTTCCGCAGCCGTGGCTGCCTCAGCGTCCATGATCAACGATCGAGACGAGACGCGAAAGCCGGATGGACTCAGCGTGCGTCGAGCACCACCTCGACCTCACCGACCGGATTGCGCGGATCGGTGCCACCCGACAGCTCATCGGTACGCTTGTCCCACGCAACCGTCTGCAGGTTGCCCCAAGTGCCTTCGCCTGCATTGACGGTGTGACCCATCTTCTTGAGCGTCTTGACCGTAGCGCGATCCAGCGCGCCGGGTTCCGCCGAGATGACGTCCGGCATCCACTGGTGGTGGATACGTGGCTCAGCGGCGACCTGCTGAGCGGTCATCCCGGCGTCGTAGCCGAGAATGCCGATCAGCACCTCGGTGATGATGCGGCTGCCACCGGGCGCACCCAGCACTGCCAATTTGTCCGCCGACTCGATGTAAGTTGGGCTCATCGAGCTGAGCATGCGTTTGCCAGGAGCGACTGCGTTGGCTTCGAATCCCATCACGCCAAACGCGTTGGGCGTGCCGGGCCTGAGTGCAAAGTCGTCCATCTCGTTGTTCAACAGGACACCGGTCCCCGGCGCGATCATTCCAGAGCCGTACAACAGGTTGACCGTCTGTGTCGCGGAAACAATATTGCCCTCGGTGTCGATGATCGAGAAATGGGTGGTTTCGTCGTCTTCCATCGGAGCTGGCTGACCCGACAGCAACGCGCTCGGGGTTGCCTTGTCCGGATGGATCGTTGCCCGCAGCCCGGCTGCATAGGCGGGATCGGTCAGCATCGCGATCGGCATCTCGACAAAGTCGGGATCACCCAGATACAGGGTCCGGTCGCGGTAGGCGCGACGCATCGCTTCCACGATCAGGTGTGTACGCTGCGCTGAATCAAGCTTGCGCAGGTTCCAGGGCTGCAGAACCTGCAGAATTTCCGCCAGCGCCACCCCACCGGAGGACGGCGGCGGTGCGGTGACCACCTTCCAGCCCCGATAGTCGAACGTGATCGGCTCGCGTTCGCGAATCTGGTAGCCAGCCAACTCGGCAGCCGTCCAACGGCCACCCTCTTCTGCTACGGCCGCAAGCAATTGCTCGGCGACCTGGCCTTCATAGAAGCCGGCGTGTCCGTGCTCAGCAATCAGCTCGAGGGTGCGCGCCAAATCCTCCTGCTTCAGAATCTCACCGGTCTTGAGCGGCTTGCCGTTGGCCAAAAATACGTCGCGAGTCCCGCGGTATCGCTCCATCACGTCGCGCCGGCTGGCATAGCCTTTGGCAAGGCGCGGGTAGATCGGGAATCCTTCCCGCGCAATCCGGATCGCAGGCGCGAGCGAAGTCGTGAGCGGCAGTCGGCCGTACTCCTGCGCTAAGTGGACCAATGCAGCTGGCAGGCCGGGAATGCCGGCTGACCATGGGCCGTTCATCGCGCGATCGCGGTTCAGCTCGCCTTTCTTATCCAGGTACTCGGCGGGCGTCGCGGACTCCGGCGCCGTCTCTCGCGCATCAACGAAAACATCGCGACCGGTCTTCGCGTCGTGCAGCAAGAAGAATCCGCCACCACCAATGCCCGAACTGATCGGCTCGACCACAGACAGCGTTGCAGAAACGGCAATGGCTGCGTCAAACGCGTTGCCGCCCTGCTCGATGATGTCCGCGCCGGCTCGGGTGGCCAGCGAATGTGCGCTGGCGATCGCCGCGCCCGGGGGCGTATCCGGATTTGATGCGGCAGCAGCCGAAGCGCGCGAGGCTGGATTACTGGCGCATCCAGCAATGGCGACGATCAACAACGCCGGTGCCAGCAAACCCGTCACCACTACCGCCCGCATCGCAATTCGCATCACTTACTCCGGTTTTTCTGCCTGCAGCCGCATCAGCTTGGCCAGCAACTGCTCATTTGTTTCGGGAAAATCGGGATCCGGATCAATGCACTCGACCGGACACACGACCACACACTGCGGCTCATCGAAATGGCCGACGCACTCGGTACAGCGCGCGGCATCGATCACATAGATCAACTCACCCTGCGAAATCGCGTCGTTGGGGCACGCGGGCTCGCAGACGTCGCAGTTGACGCACACTTCGTTGATTTTCAGGGACATGGGGTCCTGCCAGGCGCGGATGGAGACTGGCTCCACCACGCGCCGAACTTGGCAATCGAATCAGTTGCGGCCTACTTCGCTTCGACGAAGACGTATTCGACACCAGCTGGTTTAACCGCTTCTCCAACCCGGCTGCTGTCGGCAGCGTCTCCGATAAACAGCAGACGCACGCCGTTCATCGAACCCGCACCCACCTTTTCGAAAGCACCGATGACGTCGTCGGCCATCATGGTTGACTCCGGCGAACCGAACGCCACCAGATTGCCTTCCACGATGCCGCGCTGCATTGCGTTGTCGATCTCTTCGCGCAGGCGCTCATGAGCACCCTCGAAGCCTTCACTGTCACTGGCGGGCAGGTAATACAGGTACGGGCTGTTGGTGACTTCGCCCATATTGCGGGTGACAACCTGGGACAGGTAGGTGCTCCACTCGTTGTCATCGTTGCTGGTCGGCGCGGACAGCGGCGCAAGGGCTACGGCCGCGTCTTCGGTCGTATCGGTCTTGGTCTTGTCACAGGCAGCGAGCAGCGGCAGAGACAGCAACGCGATCAGCATCAAACGGGTAGTAGTTTTCATGGCATTCCCCTTACTTGTTGATTGGAAGATTACGCCGGCATCAGTGCCGGCGGTCATGCGTTGGTATCCAGCCACTGGACCTGAAGTGCCTCGGCAACCGCAGGCGGAACAAAACCAGAGACGTCCCCACCCAGCCGGGCGATTTCCCGGACCAGCGACGAGGAGATGAAGCTGTACTGCTCGGCAGGCGTCATAAACAGGGTCTCGACGTCCGGAATCAGATGCCGATTCATGCTCGCCATCTGGAACTCGTACTCAAAGTCGGACACCGCACGCAAACCGCGCAACAACACGCCGGCACCTAGGCCGGAAACAAAATGCGCGAGCAGTGAATCGAAGCCGATCACCTCGACGTTGGCGTGATGGCTCAATGCCTGTCGCGCCAGTTCGACGCGTGTTGCCAATGGCAGCGCCGGACGCTTGGTCGGACTTTCCGCCACGCCAATCACAAGGCGCTCGAACAGCGGCGCAGCGCGGTCGACCAGATCGATGTGGCCGTTGGTAATGGGATCGAAGGTGCCGGGATAAACGGCGATGCGGTGTCGGTCCGGGGTCATGGGTCAACAGACTCTTGGTCGGGGGTTCCCGGAATGTCCGGGTCAACCCTAAGTGTATCAACGCCAGACGCGATACCGGGCTGTGCGGGCGGTGCGCCCCTGTGCTGATACAGCGCATAGCGCACTTGACGTGTTTTTCCTTCGCGATGAAGACGCCATTCCGCCGGCAAGCCGATTGGCTCATCCAGGGGTGCTTCGACATGCAGCCAGGCCCCGTCGGCCAACAGCGGCAGCACCGCGGTCAGCGCTGACGAAAGCTGCCCTGTCCCAAAAGGCGGATCGATAAACGCGATATCGAAACTGGCGGGTGGCTGGGTCGGCAACCATCGCATCGCGTCCGTCTGGATGACGGTAGCGGCCTCACCACCCTGCAAGCGCTGGGTGGTTGCCAGCAGGCTTGCCGCCAACACCGCGTCACGCTCCACCAGCACGGCGGACGCCGCCCCCCGTGACAGCGCTTCCAGTCCCAAGGCACCGCTGCCGGCGAACAGGTCCAGCACCCGTGCACCTTCAACGACCGGTGACAGCCAATTGAACAGTGTTTCGCGGACGCGATCCGAGGTCGGTCGAAGTCCCGCCGAGTCGGACACGGCCAACTTGCTTCCACGCCAGTGCCCACCGATTATTCGTACTTGGCCTGGCCCATGAACGGCAGGCTGGCGGGAGGTTCGGATAGGCTTTTTCATGAAGTTGGAGAATCAGGCCGGTGCTAGCATGTGCGCCATTCTCGCGCATTCGTGAAACCTACTGTCGATGGTCAGTTTCTTTCGCCGCAAAAAACCCGGAGCCGCCCCGTCCGAGCGTCGTTACAGCACGGAGGAGCTTGCCGCTGCGTTCCCGAGTGCGCAGCCGGTAAAAAGCGATACGCCTCCGGTTCCGGAAAATGATTCCCCGCCTGCCCCACAAGCACCGCAAGCTCCGTTGCTGGAACGTGTTGACACCAGTCCCGCACAGGAACCAGTTGCTGCGGTCCCCGCGGTAGCAAAGCAGGCACTTGTCGAGCCGACGCCGGCGAAGTTCGTTGAGCCTGCTCAGGCCGCGCCCGCTGTGCCTGCTCCGATCCTCGACGCTGCACCATCCATACCGACGCCGGTTCTGATACCTGCTCCAGCGGCGTCGGTGGTGATCCCGCCGCTGGTCGGCGGAGCACCCGTAGACAAGCCCAGTACCGCACCGAAATCCGGTTGGCGCGAGCGACTGAGCGGCACCGCATTTGCGCGCACCTTCGGTGGCCTTTTCCAAGGCAATCCGCGCCTCGACGATGACCTGCTGGATGAAATCGAAACCGCGCTGATCATCGCCGACGTTGGCGTCACGGCCACCACCGACCTTGTAGAAGATCTTCGCAAGCGCATGAAATCGCGCGAGTTCGCCGACGCGGCGGCTTTGCTGCAAGCCCTGCGCAAAGACTTGATCGCCATTCTTGCACCGGTCGCCGTTCCGCTGCGCATCGATCCCACGGTCAAACCTTTCGTCATCCTCACTGTCGGCGTAAACGGCGTCGGCAAGACCACGACAATCGGCAAGCTTGCGCGCCGCTTCAAGGATGAGGGACATTCGCTGATGCTCGCTGCCGGAGATACCTTCCGTGCTGCGGCAGTAGCGCAACTGCAGACGTGGGGTGAGCGCAATGGCGTTCCCGTGATCGCCCAGGGCCAGAATGCGGACGCCGCATCCGTCGCCTTCGATGCACTGCAGGCTGCCAAGGCGCGCGGCACCCATGTATTGATCGCCGATACCGCCGGCCGCCTGCATACCCAACAGGGCTTGATGGCAGAGCTGGGAAAAATCAAGCGCGTGATGCAGAAACTCGACCCCGCGGCACCGCACGAGGTACTGATGGTGATCGACGGCACCACTGGCCAGAATGCGCTTTCGCAGCTTCGCCAGTTCAATGCCGCGGTGCAGGTGACCGGGCTGGTGGTGACCAAGCTGGATGGCACCGCCAAGGGTGGCGTGGTGTTCGCGCTGGCGCGTGAGTTCGGGATTCCGATCCGGTTTGCAGGCATCGGCGAGAAGGTTGAAGACCTGCGCGTGTTCGACGCGGAGGCGTTCGTGGACGCCCTGCTGCCGGACGCGCTCGGCAACTGACGCGGCCACCATGTCCGGAGAAGCCACGCCCGCGCACCACTCCCGTTGGCGCCGTGGCCGCCGGATTGCCGCCATCACCGTCCTTGTGGTGCTCGTAGGGATAGTGATCGCGATCGGCTGGGTCTCGCGCCCGGCACGTTTGTCCGGCCTGATCCTGGACCGGGTCGGCTCCTCCCTCGGTTTGCAGATAACCGCCGCTGGGCCCAGTGAATACCGGCTACGCGGAGTGCCCATGCTTACGGTGCGCGGGCTGACTGTCATCCAGCCGGGCGCCAGCACACCGTTACTGGTCGCCGACCGCGTCTATCTTGCGCTGCCTTGGGCGACGCTGTGGGCAGGCGGCGACGACCTGTCAATTCGCCGCATTGAGCTGGATGGCCCGCGCCTGAATCTGCAGGCATTGCAGACCTGGCTGGCAACGCGGCCCGAGGGTGGGCCGACACGCATTCCTACCCTCACCGATGGCGCACGGATTGTGCGCGGCCAACTGGACGCAGGTGACTGGTCGATCGACCGCATCAACCTATCCACTGATCGCTTGCATGCCGAGAAACCGCTCGCCGCTCGCCTGAGCGGACGGCTGCTCAGCGGGACCACCGCTGCCCCATTCGACCTCCAGATTGCACTCACGCGGCCGGCGGTGGACGCGGGCGTGGGTATCGTGGGCATTGCGACCGTGCGCAACGGACAATCTCGCGTGCCGCTCGCGCTGCGACTTTCCGGCGTGTTGCGCGACGGCGATGGCGGAGCCGGGCTCGATGCTGCTCGCGTTGGTGCGACTGTCCGGTCGTTCAACGACCCTTCCAACACCGAACCCCAGCTGGACTTGGCCGCCGGTCTGGCCGGACGTGTGCGCTATGGCGAAAATGGGCTACTGATTGCGCCGTTGGGCGTCGCACTTCGCGGTCGCGACGGCATGCCGAAAACGATAGACGCAAGCGGTTCACTGGCTTTAGACGACGCTTTGTCATTGAACCTACAAGGCGACATTGGCGACTGGCCGTCGGACTGGCCCGCGCTCCCGACACCGTTGGCAGACTCGCACTCACCGTTTCCGTTTGTTCTCGAGTACGCAGGCGCGCCGGACTTCAGCGGCGAGACCCATTTGCAACTGCGCCGGGATGAAACCCGTTTCGACGGTTACTTCCGCATGCCGGAACTGAGCGCGTGGCTGGACCAGCTCACCTCGGGCACGCCACTACCGCCACTGCGCGGAACTCTGGAAACCCCACGCATCGAGATGGCGGGCACGACCTTCAGCGGCGTGCGACTTGAACTGGACGACGACGACCCGCCTGTCGCCGAGGCTCCGCAGACCTCGGAGAACGCCGATTGAACACCACCGCAGCCAGTTTCTCCGCACGCCTACTGCGATGGTTCGATCAGAACGGCCGCCATGACCTGCCTTGGCAGCACCCACGCACGCCCTACCGGGTGTGGCTGTCGGAGATCATGCTGCAGCAGACTCAAGTGAAGACGGCCACGCCCTACTTCGAGCGCTTCATAGCTGCCCTGCCGAGCCTGCCCACGCTCGCTGCCGCGCCGCTGGATGACGTCCTCGCCCTGTGGTCGGGGCTGGGCTACTACAGCCGCGCACGCAATCTGCACCGGGCAGCGGAGTTGTGCATGCGCGAACACGCAGGCGAACTGCCACGCAGCCTGGATGCGCTGATCGCACTACCCGGCATTGGCCGCAGCACCGCAGCGGCGATCCTCGCCCAAGCGTGGGGCGACCGTCATCCGATTCTCGATGGCAACGTCAAACGCGTTCTGGCGCGCTACCACGGCGTCGAAGGCTGGCCAGGGACGCCCGGCGTTGAGAAGCACCTGTGGGGCTACTCAGCGCAGCACATGCCGTCTGAGCGAATGGCGGACTACACCCAGGCACAGATGGACCTGGGCGCGACCGTCTGCACACGCGCCCAACCGGCGTGCGAAGCGTGCCCGCTAAGTACGGACTGCGTTGCACTCATCCACGGCCGCACCGAAGAACTCCCAACGCGGAAACCAAAAAAGGTCATTCCCCAGCGTCAGGCGCGAGTGCTGTGGCTGGAAGACAGCGATGGCCGGATACTGCTGCAGCGCCGTCCATCGGTCGGCATTTGGGCGGAGCTGTGGACCTTGCCACAGGCAGATGACGAGACCGGGGCTGGCGAATTCATCAGCGTTCACCTACGGGGCCAAGTTGGGACCGGTCAGCCATTGCCACCCATCGCTCACGCCTTCAGTCACTACAAGCTCGAACTACTGCCCTGGCGTTGGCGCGATGTCGCCTTGCGCGAAGCGGTACGCGACAATGACAACTTGCGCTGGGTGTCTCACGCGCAGCTAGCCACCCTTGGCATACCCGCCCCGATCCGCCGCTTGCTGGAAAACGGCTGACCCCACCGACCACGAGGAACTCCATGGCCCGCTCCATCTTCTGCGAACACGATAAACAGGATGCTGAAGGACTCGACTTCGCCCCGTGGCCCGGCGAAGCCGGTCAACGCGTGTTCGCTCACATCGGCAAGCCCGCTTGGGCAAAGTGGCTGGCTCACCAGACCATGCTCATCAATGAAAACCGGCTGTCCCCAATGGACCCGGCACACCGCAAATTCCTGCAGGAGCAGATGATCTCCTTCCTTTTTGAAGGCAACGTAACGAAGGTCGCCGGCTACGTCGCGCCTGATCAGGAATGAAGGCTGCGGCTCGTTCGCCCTGCATCTTTGCCATCCGCAGCGAAGCGAATGTGACGGCTTCGCGCAATGACGGCTTGCGACAATACGCACACCCCGTTATGATTCCGCTCCTTCACGGCATGCACGTGAATTGGCCGGGTAGCTCAGTTGGTAGAGCAGGGGATTGAAAATCCCCGTGTCGGGGGTTCGATTCCCTCCCCGGCCACCAGTTTGGTGGCACAGCAAGACGTAAGCCCTGCAACGGTTTCAGCCATTGCAGGGCTTCTTTTTGGCCCGCAGGTTCGTAGGCTCTTTCCCTGCTGGGGTAGCACGGGGGTAGCACGGACAGATGAACTGTTCTTTTGGGGGCATACGTGACCATCAATGTCGTAGTAGCAACCTATGATGCTGTCGTGCTCGGATGCGACTCCCTGTCCAGCGTGGTGGAGCCTGCGTTTTTTCCTCACAGAAACGGCGCTGCGTTCGCAGTTGATGCGAACGGACAAGAGCTTCTAGACGCAGAGGGAAATCGCGTTATTGCTTATCACCAATCCCAGCTGTCCTACACGGCGACGCACGTCATGGGCGGAGTGAGGAAGATGTTCCTCGTCCGCGAGGACTGTGATGTAGCGGAGTGCTCGTTGGCTGCAGTCACGTCTGGCATGGCCACATTGGGCGGTGTGACCATCGCGGAGCTTGCGAATAGGTACTTGCGCTCCAGCAAGTCCGACGGGTACGTCTTCGATCGTGCCGAGCAAGCCGCGCGGCACTTTCTGGACTATGTTCGCGCGCTGTGGATCGAAGATAGTCAAAAATCGGCGCTCAACTTCCTCATCGCTGGCTATTGTCGCCAAGACGACTACATCAAAGTTCTGCGTATTTCTGTCGATGCGGATGAAGTATCGGAGCAATTTCCGGATACCTCTCACTGCGGAGCGGCCTGGGATGGTCAATCGACTTACGCGGCTCGGCTAATCAGCGGCATTGATCCCGGACTCCGTACAGAGATAGCAAGGTCGACCCTAGTGGCGCTGAACGGACAGCGCGCCAGCACCCTCGACAGCATTCTTAGCGCTCTGAGGGATGCAGGGGTTGAGATCCCGGATGATCTAGCGGTCACGTTTGAGGAGGAAGTGCCCTCGTCCCAGCCTTGGTCTGCTGGGTGGGCACCTATCGATTGGCCAAACATGCCCGTTCAGACATCAGTTGAGCTTGTCTCGGCACTTGTCAACGCTGAGTCCGGCATGCAAAAGTTCGCGCTAGGAATACCGACTGTTGGAGGCCGGACGAGGATTGGACTACTTCGTCGTAACGTTCCGTTCTGTATGTTGAACGAACCCACTCTTTCCCACACCCACTTAGGCTATGCCACCGATGCTTAACCACCCGCGCCCCGACTCCTACGGACGAGTGACAGCACCTTCTAAAGCGCCCGTCTCGCCGCCGCCGCGAGATAGACATGGCTCTGTAGATGCACTCCTCCACCCTTACGTTCGGAAGGCTGATGCCTCTAAGGTGTCGGCAGTGACTGTAGTGATTCGTGGCGGACTGGTGTCGTCGGTCCAAAAGTGTAAGAAAAAGTAGAGCCAGTTGGGATGCTCGTGGGCGATTCTCAAGCACCCGCGCTATTTTCAAGCTCCGACGTTGCGGCATGACATCTGCAGTCCCAGTCGCAGATCAGCCAGCCTGGAGCGTGCCCGCGAGTGGGTGCATAGACTTGGGACGTTAGTGGTTTCCCTACGCACATCCGCAACGCTCACTGTTACGTTGCCTGCCTTGTTGCAATCCTTTGATCCGGTGCACCGTGTGCGCCATACGGCAATCCAACACACGTGACCACCAAGGATGGATGGCCTGCCTCCTTATTTCGCACGAGTCGGACATTTACAGGCATGATCTCCACTGGCATTCCGTCAAGTTCCGCCTAAAGCATCGCGGCTTGATTCGAGAACTAGCCATCAACAGGGGAACCCGCCGTGCATAGACTGCTCTCGTACGCAGCGCTACTTGTCGTTGTTGGTCTTTCGGGGTGCGCTACATACAGCTCCAACATGCGTGTTGGAAACGACATGTCTTACGCAAGCTTGGGGGACCAGCGGGCAGCATCCCAGACCATCCAAGTTCTCGACGCTTTGCCAGCAGGAGCGCACGTGCTCGGCGAGTTGGACGCTGGAAGGTGCCACCGCAGCTTCGTCGAGACGGCTCCTGCGGAACAAGGTGTACTTCTCGATCTAAAGATTGCGGCATACGCACTTGGCGCTGACGCAATCACCGACGTACACATAGAGAAGCAATCGGCGTTGACTAAGAACTGCTGGTACATGCTGGACGGCAAAGCCAGAGCACTTCGTCTAGCGCCGCCGCAAAATTGATGGAGCCCACCATCGCAGAAGGATCACATGCATCTCCTGGCCGTTAAAGCTGATATCACGACTATGCATGTCGATGCGATCGTCAACGCGGCCAATCGCTCGCTGCTCGGCGGAGGTGGTGTTGATGGCGCGATCCATCGTGCTGCGGGTCTGGAGCTTGTCCACGAGTGTCGGCTGCTAGGCGGCTGTGAGACTGGCCAGGCCAAAGCCACCAAAGGCTATCGACTCCCAGCGAAGCACATCATCCACACGGTCGGCCCCGTGTGGCGGGGAGGGACGCACGGTGAGCCAGAACTTCTAGCCAGCTGTTACCTCAGTTCCTTGCGTTTAGCCGACGAACTTGGTGGGCTGTCGATAGCCTTCCCGAGCATCAGCACCGGCATCTATGGCTACCCAAAGCAAGAGGCAGCACTGATCGCGGTTACTACTGTGGCAGGGCATGTGTCCGAAACGCTCCAGGAGGCTACGTTCTGCTGCTACAGCGATGAGGACCTGCTGATCTATCAGGAAGTCCTCCGCCAACTCTCTTAGTAGCTGCGCCTACCTGCGGTCCGATGGACCTTTCGCTATGAGATCACGCTGCTTCCTCTGAGTCGCTCAACTGCTCGCGAATGGCCTTCTCGTGGCGAACCAGTGCCTCGTCAATCCGATTGATGCTTCTCTCAATCTCGGCATCAAGAGATTCCGGATGCGCTTTCGCCATTTCACGATTCGCCTCCAGCGGCCCGACGGCACTCCAAAGGCAACCCTGGACAAGAGCGGTTACCACGACATTTATCGCTGTCCGATGAAGTGAGGCTCGGCCCCCACTGACGACGTCGTTATGCGACAGACCGACTTGGGACCTCTCAGCCCGACGCGCCTCAGCAAGTGCGTCCTGCAGCGCAGGCCACGCCAGCTCAAGCTCCGAAAACGCGAGCGTGACGCGGTCATAGGCCGGTCGAACAGCTCTAACGGATGCGTGGGCACCTGCTCGGTCCGCCTTGATGCTTCTCAGGCTCGCTTGCAGGCTGTCCTTGCGGTCACGTTTCGCCAACTCGGCCAACGCGGCCTCAGACGTTCGTCGCTCGTTCCTAAGCCTAAGTCCTTCCGACTGATTCGCGGCCAACTGTGACCGAGCTTCTACATCGCCTTCTGCGGCTTTGAGCGCGAGTCCGCCCTCGGCTTCAATCAGTTCCCGAATGCGTGCATCGATAAGGGAACGTCCGGCGTTTAAGCCTTCGCGGGTATTAGTAGTGTTGTGCATTTACTCGTTGCTCCTGATGGAAAAAAGGGGGTTGTAAACGACGTCAACGTCAGTCGTTGGGTCGGTGGCGAAACGGATCGGCCTTACGGGTGCGGGTATCGGTGTAGGTGCAGACTTGGCCTGTGTGCCCACTTTCGCGGGTGGAACGGAAGGCTCAATGCTCAGAGTCGGAGGTGCTTGCTCTGCTGTGATGGCCTGCAATGGCAGATCGCCAGCGGCACTGCTCACCAACTCCTCCAGCGTGAGTCCCCTTCCGGTCTCGGACTTCACCGCCCTCAGCCGCGCCTTCATCAGCGCTTCCGCCAGGTCAGCCTCCGCAACCATGTCGTCGACGACAGCCTTAATTTTCGGGACGGCGCGATCGAGCAGGATGGTCGCCGCCGTCGAATCGCCTTCCTTCGCCTTCTTGACGAGGACGGCCACTACCTCGCGCAGATCCTCCAGGCTGACAAGGCCATCGCGCATGAGCTTCACCGCCGACTTCGTGCCTTTCGGCCGACCGCTGGGGTTCGGGCTGGGCTGGCCTTTCTTAAACCGAGTCACGACCTGTTCCCGACTGTTCCACGCCTGTTCCTCGCGCTACTCAGCCCGATCTTCGCGAACTGCCGCAGTAGGGCAGCAGAGTTGCCGGCGCCCGCCTCCTCGACCAGGTTGCGCAACCAGGGGATACGCTTAGCAGCGTCCTTGTAGGCGCTACGAGCCAGCTCGAGATTGGCGGAGTACTCCGGCCCCCACTCCTTCCTCAGAGCGGCCTCTGTCTGTTCCCGTGTTGCATCCATCTGGTCTAGGTCCGGCAGATCGTTCGCCATCCATCGCGAGTGCCAGCCTTCCAACTCGCCGGCAATGGCGTGTGCGGCCTCAGAGGGGACAGCCATTTCATGCAGTGCAGTCGCGGCCTGCAGCCGACCTGCTTCCAGCGCAGCGGAGTCAGCATCATTGCCATCGTGGCGAGCTTTGAACTCGAAGGACTCGAACGATTCCCGCAGTGTTTGCTGATCGTAGTCCTGAACGCTCTCCAGTGCCTTCCCACCGTCCGGGTACATGAGATCCGCAGCACTGAGCGGTTCCGCTGTCAGTTGCTCGACTGTGACCTCTGGGAGCGGTTGTGGGGCATTTGAATCGCCGTACATTCGCTCCGCTGACGTGAGCAAGCGCCCCTCAGCGTGTTCAAGGTTCTGTGTAAGCGCGTTGACGACCGGGACAGCTGCCTCGGGCGTCGGATCGTTCATACTTGGGTACATGAGTGCGGCCAGATCGGCATCAGTGGTCATAGCTTTGGTCCTCGTGTGGCGAAGGTTGGTTGACGCGATTGGTGAGCGCAGTGACCGCATCCCTCGCCGTCGCATCGTGCGCAGGTGTCGTCTGCGTGAGTTAGTTCATTAGTGGCACTAGGGGCGCTAGTGGCATTGATTCCGGCATAACCTCTATACGAAGAAGTCTTTGAAGCGATTAACCCCAAACCACTGCCACTTGTGCCCCTAGTGCCACTACATCGGAGACGGTGAGACCGTGCCAGCGACGCGCGCCAGCGGTGCCCTTGCTGCGATCAAACCCACGCTCTGCCAACCTCATACCCAGCTCACGCTGCGACCGTGGTCGCTCTCCGGCCTCCTCGCACCAGGTTGAGTAGGCGCGATACAGGTCAGCCGATGCCACGGTGAAGTGAATTCCGACCTCGCAGGACTCAGACACGAACGCGCCGATCTGGTCGGATGCGTCGCGGTACTCATTAGTCGCCGCTGTCACTGCAGCAGGCGTCAGGAAGCCGTCGCGCTGGTACTTGCGCCAGCCTTCGAAGGCCCACGCGAGAATCCCTCGTGCCTCTGCCCGCAACTTGTCCGGCAACTTGGGGTCGCGCTTATCAGCCGGAACGGTAACGGTGAAGGGGATCAATCGCAGCCGCCGCCAGATGCCTTCATCAGTGCCGGTCACTCGTGGCTTGTGATTGGTCTGCAGGATCAGCATGTGGCTGGGGTCGAACTGGTAGAAGTCCATCTGCATCCGTCGCGCGGTGATCCGGTCGCCGCCCGTCAGTGCCTTCACCTGCTCCTCGTTCAACCTTCCCGCTTCGCCAGTCTCGCTCACCACTACCAGCCGCCTTCCTTGTAGGTCTGCCAGTCCAGTCGGATGCTCATTGCCGCCGCGTGCGATCAGCAGGCCAGGTGCTGCTGTGCCCGCGTAATCTCCCAGCATGTGCTGCAGGGTTCCGAGGAACGTCGTCTTACCGTTGGCACCGCCGCCCCAAAGAATCGGCAGGATGTGCTCGCCACGGTGTCCCGACAAGGCATAGCCCGCCAGTTGCTGCAGGTAAGCCAACAGCTCAGGGTCGCCGCCCATAACCTCGCCAACAAAGCGCAGCCATGTTGGGCAACTCGCGGTGGGTTCGAAGTCGCAACCAGCCGTGCGGGTCAGCCGGTCAGATTGCCGGTGCTCGCGATGCTTTCCGGTGTCCAGCTCTAGCACTCCAGACGGCAGACCCAGCAGCATCGGTGCCGCATCCATCACATCGGCTTTGCATGACAGCAGTGGCTGCGCCATCCGCAAGCTGGACTCGATGTTCATGGCGTTCTCGCTCGCCGTCGCCCACTTGAACCGCGCACGCATGACAGCCTCACGCTCGTCTCGCTCTCGCGTGTCATTTGCAGCCGCGACCCACGGGGCAAGCGCCGCCGCTTCGTTGGCGATCATCTTCCCCAGACCTTGCGCGATGCGCCGCGATCCCAAGTCGTCGTGGCGCCACGGCGGTGCCCAGGTGAACCACCCGATGCTCTCGACGTACAGCAGATGGTCGCCGAACGCTTGGACCAGTCGATGCGCGTTCGCCAGATGGGTGCAGGGATCGTGTGCACCGGCCCATTGCAGGCCGTCAGTTGACGGGACCGCAATAGGCTTGCTTGCCTTGCGCTTGCGGCTCGCCTGGCGCTTGTCGGCAGGAGCCGCCTCGGCATTGGGCAGCATCCCGACCAGCGCGTCTGCAGTGCCACCAGCGGCTAGCCAGTCGGATACGTCGCCCTTCACGGCCAGTCCGGGCAGCTCTAGGACGCGAACCAACCGTGCGATGCCGGTCAGGCTGTCCCGCACCTTTTCGGCGTGCTTACGGCCTTCGCCGTCATTGTCGGGCAGGACCACCACGTCCCGGTCGCGCAGGTGTTCGGAGTGATGATCGCGCCACTTTCCAGCCCCACCCGCATTACAGGTCGCCAGCAGGCCGGCAGCCCGCAGGTTGTCGACGTCCTTCTCGCCCTCGACGACGAACACCAGCCCATCGGCATTAGCCAGCAGTTCCGGCAGGCGATAGGGCACCTGCCGGACGCCTCCAACTTTGTAGACCCATCCGCCCGATTCATCCTGCCGACGCTGGCTGAACTTGTGGCCTTCCTTGCGGACTACTTGGAACAGGATCTCGCCGTGCTCGTCGGCATAGTTGTATTCGGTTGCTGGCGACGCTGATCGCGCTGCATCCGGTTGCAGGTGGCCTTCTTCAATCAGCCATTGCTTGCCGTCCTCGCGCCCGGTGTGACGGGATACCAGCGCCAGCACGCCGCCGCCTTCTTCGGCCTCGTGGTCGAACCATGTGTCTTTGTCCAGGTCGACGGACAGGCTTCCATGCGTGCCGAATCGCAGCTCGCTCGGACCGGACAGCTTGGGGTTCGGATCGCCACACAGATCGCGCGCGACCGGGCCGATCACGCCGCTGTACTCGCCGCTGCCGATCATGGTTTCACCTCGTGCAAGTCGACGACGGCGGGGTTATGATCGGGATCGAAGCTGCCCGCTTCAGTGTTCTTAGCGCCTCGACCGTTCACAGCGGCCGGGGCGTTTTTGTTAGCAACCGTCATTCGGCCACCTCCCTCGCCAGGCAGGTCACCAGCTGCCCAGCGCTGCGCTGCATCCCGTGGAGCTGGTTGGCGATGCAGTCGGCCCCGTCAGGCGTCGGTGTGGTGCGCAGAGTTTGCAGGCCAGCCGCGAGTGCGTCGGTTGCTGCGATCAACTCATCGATGCGTTCGGAACGACTCCGGCCATACAGCCGCCGCAGGTCAGCGAATTCTGGAGCCGTACTCTCAGACCAGCCGGACATATCAGCGGTCCACTCCGGTACCAGCCTGCCGGCAAGGCTCGACTCGGTTGGCGTCTAGATAAGCCTGCAGGTCATCGCGCCCATACACGATGCGCCGGCCCAGCTTGATATAAGCAGGTCCGCGACGGTTCAGACGCCAGTCCTGCAGTGTCCGCTGCGTAATTCCAAGGAACGTTGCGGCTTCCCGCTCGCTGAGTCGAAGTTTTTGCGCGTGGGGCATGGTGACGTTCATGTAGTGCTGCCAATTGCGACCATGGGTCGTTACGTGCAGCAAAACCTAGAAGCTATGAGCGGACCAGCCGCGTTAATTGATCAATTATTGCGGGGTAGGAACTCGCCAAGTCCCAGCGCGACGAATTGCGCAGCGGGCAGCCGTTTCAAGTGGTTCCAAAAACCAGATTGGATGCGGCGCGCCTCTTTTCGCATGGCGACCTCATTACCTTCGGTGTGGCGCTCGGCATATTCTTGGAATGCCGTGCCATCTGTCCGTTGAATAGCGTTGTTGCAGTCGTCGGGATGCACTAGCGGGTACCCGTCCCGGTAGAGTTCTACTATCTCGGCGAGCAACTCCATCCACTCGCGGTCGGATTCCTTGCGAGGCCGTCCCCGCCCCTTTTTCTTAAGCGGAAGAACATGCCGAAACATCGAAAGTGGGTCAGTTTGCTCCAGCATGTCGCATAAAATGTCGCGCAGCTGATTTGGAAGTCTCACGTCCGCCGCGATGCAGAACGAGATGTGGCCTATAAGTTCCTCTGCCGCATCAGCGGCATGCAGGTCCTTAGCTACCCGCTCTCTCAATTCTTCAACCCTTTGCTCCGAAATCCCGGCATATGTGTCTACTAGGGGCTGCTTGCTCATCGTTGAGTCCCGCTTATGAGGAAGACGTTCTCATTCCCGACCACCCCCAGCGCCGTTCGTTCTAAACGCTCCATCGGCACCCGCAACCGCTCCACGTCGTCGGCCAAGTAGCCGGCGGTCACGTCCCCGGACTGTGAGTGCGCGGCGATGCGTTTGAGGGCATAGCCGGACACATCCATCGCCTCCAGCAACGTCAGCGCAGTGCGCCGTAGGTCGTGCGGCGACCAGTCGATCGGGTTGCCGTCGGCATCAGCGATCTTTGATAGAAAGCGGGCAGACAAGCGCCCCAGCGGCTTCTGCGGATCGAGGCCAGGGAATACCAGTGTCTTTGAGCGATTAGACCCCGCGCGACCTTTGAGCATCGCCATCATTGCCGGACCCAGCGGCAACGAGTGAGAGAGCTTGCCCTTCATGCGGTCTGCCGGAATCGTGATCGTCTTCGCCTTGAAGTCCACCTCAGTCCAATGCAGGCCAGCCGCAGAAGTCCATCGCAGCCCTGTGCATAGGATCAGCAGCACCAGATCCCGTTGTGTGCCTGAGAGGTCGGGGAGCAAGTCATCGGGCAGGGAACGAACCGAGGAGACAAACTCGGTCAGCGCCTGGCCGAGTACAGCGCGCTTCCGTCGCGGAACGTTGCCCCACCCTTTCGTCGCAGTGATTCGCCGTGCTACGTCAGGCAGGTCAAGGTCACGCTCAGCGCGCAAGTAGTTCACGACAGCCCGCAGAGCTCGAACAGCTCCATCGGCTCTCGACGGGCTTGCGGTGATGCGTGCACGGTCGCGAGCGTGTCCTACAAGCGCCTGCGAGCGAATGGCACGTGTCTTCCGGTCCCGATGCCGATCTCGCACCCAGTCCGGCGTCATCTCAGATAGTGGCCGGTCCCACCAGTCGCCAAACGTCGTACGAAGATCCCGCTCATAGGTCGCGCGTGTGGCCGGTCGAAGACTGTCCTTCTCAGCCAGATAGATCGCGAGCCCTTCCGACAGGGTAACGCTGGCACGCTCCACGTCCGCCCGCTTCTGACGCTTCTCAGCCCCCAGATCGCGACCATCAAGCATCGCGGCCACCGCCCGCTGCGCACGCTTCCGCGCGTCCTCAACCGGCAACTCATCGGCGGATCCCAGTTGCACTCGACGCATTGGACCGCCCGGTATGCGCTTCAGCACCGACCAGCTGGCTGACGTGGGACTGACGCGCAGGCGAAGGGATGGGATCTTGCTGTCCTGGTACTCCACACGACCGCTAATCGCGCCCTCCCGGATGTCCCTCACACGGCGCTCGGTAAAAATGATCGTCTCGGCCACGGCAGCAACTCCAGATAGCTTGGGGTAGCACCGGGGTAGCAGGATCAGCAGTAACGGCCCGGCGTCTGCCGTAGATAATAGATCTCAAACTATTGATCTACAAGGGGTAGCAGTAGATCCCCGTATTGGGCGGATGACTGCGGACTAGGATTGAAAATCCCCGTGTCGGGGGTTCGATTCCCTCCCCGGCCACCATTTTGGTGGCCTACGTCACACGCAAACCCTGTAAGGCGAACAGCCTTACGGGGTTTTTCGTTTGTGGACGTTGCGTGTGGAAGGACCGATGAATCAGCGTGCGCTATGGCACGCCAGTGTCCTCAGTCGCCGATACCGGCTCAGAAATAAACTGCACCTGCGCCTCGAACCCGTCTGCCCTACCCCTCACAGGCGACGTCAACGTCAGTTCGGCGCCTACGCCATGGGCGATGGTAGATACGATGACCAAGCCAAACCCGAAACCCTCAGCCCGGCTGCCAGCCCGCTCGGAATAGCCAGTCAACTTCAGCAAATCGGCTGGCGACACGATCGGGCCGCTGTTGATGACCCTCAAACACGCATCAGCCGACAAGCCGACCTCAATCGAGCAACCCGGCGCGCCATGCTTGAGCGCGTTATCGATCAAGTTCCTCGCAAGAATCGCGAAGGCATCGGGGTCGATCAAAGACAGCACTTGGCCGGACGGCGGCAAGGTCAATTCGATCGGAACACTGGCCGCCCTCTGGAGATCCTGCACAACGTAGGACAGCAGCACCACGAGATCCTGCGGCACTTCCGAGAGCACTCCCCCGCCTTCCGCCTTTGCCAACTGCATCAATCGTTCTGACAGGCGCGACAACTCCTTCAACGATGTTTCGATCTGGATGGCCCGTACCTGCAACGGCCCTTCTGGCGCTTCGTGTCGTAGACGTTGGACCTGGGCAAGCGTCGCCGCTAGCGGCGTGCGCAGTTCATGGGCGCTGTTGGCGGTGAACCTTCGCTCGGTCTCCAGAGCACGGCGCAATCGCTCGATCAAACGGTCGACCGCATCCGCAATCGGTCTCATCTCCGCAGGCAGCACGCCCATGTGGATAGGCGAAAGATTGCCTGCGCCACGCGCTTCGATCTCGCGCCGATACGACAGGACACTGCGCAGGCTGAAGCGCACGAACAGCCAAATCCCCAACAGGCTGACGGGGATCAAGAACAGCAATGGCACCAGCAATGCGATCGTCGCATCCGCTACGGCTTTACGACGATGCGCCAGCGGTTCTGCGACCTGCAGGAAAATCGTCTCACGCAGCGCACTGGCGCCATACAGCCGATGGGTCAGCGTAGTCGTGAATCCCACCATGAACTGGTCAGCAAATACAGACGTCTCTGCATCGAGCGATTGGAGCAGGATATTGCCCTGTCCATCGCGCACCAGATACGAGAAGCCACCTTGCTGCGTGTTGAGTGGCGCCACTCGCTGCGGCGTACCCGGCTCCTCGCGATTGAGGATATCCAGAACGGCCAGGGGCAGGATCCGCTGCGCGGTTTCCTGCATCGCATTGTCAAAAGCTTCGTCCAGTCTGCGTTGAATGATCACCCCGGAAACCGCAGCGGCAACCAGCCACAACAGCACAATTCCCAGGGTCAGGCCGAAGACAAGCTGTTTTTGCAGACTGGTCGCTGCCCTCATCACGGTCTCAACCTGTAACCCATTCCCCGGACTGTCTCAATAAGGCTGAAACCCAGCTTTTTGCGGAGGTGGCTGATGTAGACCTCAATCGTGTTGCTCTCGATTTCAGCGCCGAACTCATACAAACGCTCTTCAAGCTGTGATTTCGAGAACAACGTGCCAGGCCGCTGGATAAACGTCTCAAACAGTGCCCATTCGCGAGCCGTTAAATCAATCGTGACGTCCGCGCGATGGATCGTTCGACCGGATAGATCGATACGAAACTCGCCCAGCCGGATCTGCGGATTCGGATTGCCGCTGTAGCGCCGGGCAACCGCGGCGACTCGCGCGGACAACTCCGATAGATCAAACGGCTTGACCAGATAATCATCAGCTCCGGCGTTCAGTCCCGCAATGCGGTCCGAGAGCTGGTCCATCGCGGTCAGGATGATCACCGGCGTGGGGTGGCCGGCCGTACGTCGCCGACGTAGAAAGTCGATCCCACGCCCATCGGGCAACATCAGGTCGAGCAGGATCAGGTCATACGTTGTCGTCCGAACGCTGAGCTCAGCATGATCGAGCAGCTGTACCCAATCCACCGCATGGCCATCGTCCGCGATCTGCTCCCGAACGGCCTGACCCAGATCGGCGTTGTCCTCAACCAACAGTACTCGCATACCCAGTCCTGAACGGGCCCGTGACGCGACTGTGCGTGGGCGGCCCATCACTCTAGCCGGAAAAATACGCCCGTCTTCAGGCTGACATCAGGATGCGCTTCTAGAGTCGGTCTTGCACCCTCACAAAGGAGACCGCTCTCATGAAATCCCTCACCCTCTCGGGCGTCATTCTGGCCAGTCTGGCATTCAGCGGCGCAGCCTTGGCCGGCAATGACTGTACCGATCCCGTCGCCGACTGGCAGCCGCGCGAAGTGCTGCGACAGCAGCTGGAACAGAAGGGCTGGCAAGTCCAACGCATCAAAGTGGACGACGGCTGCTACGAAGTCCGTGGAATCGACAAGGTCGGAAACCGGTTCAAAGCCAAATACGCGCCGGCCTCACTGGACATCCGAAAGCTTGAAATCAAGTTCGACGGCCATGGGGATGCTTCCGACTATCTGGATCGCGCTCCAGACCAAAAGACCAAGTAACTCCCCCAATCACACATCGTCAGGAGCATGACCATGAACAAGATCGCACTTACCCTTTGTCTGGCGGGCGCCATAGCGCTGCCCTCACTGGCTCAAGCAAGGCCAGTCACCCTGACCACCCAACTGAAAGGCTATGGCGGCAACGGCGCCTACCTTGCAATCTACGTCACTGATGCGGCAGGCAAGTATCAGAAGACCCTCTGGGTTTCGGGTAAAAAATCCAAGTACTACAAGAATTTACGTGACTGGGCGCGCGGCAGCGGGATGAAGGCCAGCGAGTTTGATGGAGTCAGCGGTGCGAGCGTTGGCAGTGGCCGCGCACTGAAAGTCACGGTTGAACTCGCCGATGCCTTGATCGACGCGGGCTATGAGATACGCGTGGACTCCGCCGTGGAAGACGGGCGTGACAACCCGGCCGAAGTCCGAGTACCGCTGACGAAGGCCGGCGCCGGGAAATCAGCTACTGGGCGCGGCTACGTCCAATCATTCACCTACGACATGTGATCACCCCAAAATACAGGAGGACCGCAAAATGCTGCGCCGGATTCACTCGCTACCCGGTTTGTTCATTGCGCTGCTGATTGTCGTACTGGCCGTCAGCGGCGCCATCCTGTCGGTCAATCCCACGATTGAACGACTGGGCACCACTGTGCCCGGCAACGGCCAAATCAGTGTGGCGATGCTGACCGAGCGTGTGGCGCAGCACTATCCGGGCGTGGAGCAGATCCAGCGCACCCCGTCCGGCACCATCATCGTGTACTACAACCAGCTTGATCGGGCCGGTGCTGACCGGGTCGATCCGCTCACCGGGCAAAGTATCGGCCCCTACGCACCATCGTCATTCATGCGCTGGGTGAAAAACCTGCACCGCTCGTTCCTCGCCGACACACCTGGCCGGGCCGTGGCGGGCGTATCGGCCTTGACCATGCTGTTCCTGTGTCTGTCGGGTGTGGTTTTACTAGTCAAGCGCATGGGCGGATGGCGGCAACTCTTCCGCCCACTACATGGCACTTTCAGCCAGCGTTGGCATGCCGAGTTGGGGCGGGCCGCGGTATTGGGTCTGCTGCTATCCGCACTCACCGGCATATATATGTCGGCTGTGACGTTCGACCTGGGCTCCGATGGAAGGCAGAGCGAGCCCGAGTTCCCCAGCGCGGTGGCGACTGGTCCCGCCGCGCCCATCGGCACCCTGCCTGCCCTGCTGGCGACCGATCTGAATGACCTGCGTGAACTGGTCTATCCGAGCCCGGACAGTCCCGAGGACTTCTACTCCCTCCAGACTGCCCAAGGTGACGGCTACGTCGATCAGGCAAGCGGCACCCTTCTGTCCTTTCAACCGCATCGGGGCAGCCAGCAGGCTTTTGAACTGATCTACCGATTGCACACCGGCGAAGGTCTGTGGTGGCTCGGTCTCTTGCTGGGCGCCTGTGCGCTGAGCGTACCGTTGATGAGCGCCACCGGGGTCGTGATGTGGTGGCAACGCCGTCGCTTGATGCCACGCATCGCCAACAACGCCGGGGCACAAACCGCCGATACCGTGATCCTGGTAGGTAGCGAAGGCAACAGCACATGGGGATTCGCGAATGCCCTGCACGATGCTTTGACTGAAGCCGGCCAACGCGTACACACAGCGCCCATGAACCTGCTCACGACCGGGTATCGCAATGCGAAACACCTGTTCATCCTGACCTCGACCTACGGCGATGGCGACGCTCCGAGCTCCGCCAGTCAATTCCTTGCGCGTCTGGACAAGTTTGCGGACAGCCCGCGGCCAAGCTTTGCGGTTCTGGGTTTTGGTGATCGCCAATTTCCAGATTTCTGCAAGTTCGCCATGGACGCTCGGGACGCAATGCTCGAGCGCGGGTGGGAACCGTTTCTCGAGCTGGAAACGGTAGACCGGCAGTCATCGCAGGAATTCGAGCGGTGGGGACAAGCCGTAGGCCGCGTGTTCGAGCACGACCTCACGCTGACCCACATGCCCACGCGCCCCAACACTCAACCGCTTGAGTTGATCAGCCGCGTGGACTATGGCGCGCAAGTTCAGGCCCCAACCGCAATTTTGCGATTCGGCCCGGCTGCAGATCACAGTCGTGCCGAATGGTTCCGGCGCCTGCTCGGCCGCAATGGTCTGCCCCGCTTCCAGGCTGGAGACCTGGTGGGCGTCGTTCCGCCGGGCAGTCCGGTTCCGCGCTTCTATTCCTTAGCGAGCGGATCAAATGATGGTTTTCTGGAAATCTGCGTTCGCGAACACCCAGCCGGTCTGTGCTCGAGAATGCTTCATGCGCTCCAGCCCGGGGACCGCATCGATGCCTTTATCCAGCCCAATCGGGATTTCCGCCCTGCATCGGGTAAAGCGCCTGTGATCCTCATCGGCGCAGGCACCGGCATTGGCCCACTCGCCGGATTCATCCGCAATAACACGGGCAAACACCCGATGTATCTCTACTGGGGCGGGCGTGACCCCGCGTCGGATTTTCTTTACGAACCGGAGCTCGACGGATACTTGGCCGATGGCCGGCTGACCGAGTTGAATGCGGTGTTCTCGCGCGTCAAGGAAGGAGGCTATGTGCAGGATCGCGTCCTGGATCACGCCGCACAGATGCGTCCATTGATTGAAGACGGTGCACAGATTCTGGTCTGCGGTAGCAGCAGGATGGCGGCAAGCATCAGGGACGCCATCGACGGAATACTGGCTCCCATCGGCGTGGATGTACGGACTCTCAAACTACAGGGGCGCTATCGTGAAGACGTTTTCTGACCGGCCGGCCCCATCCATTGCTGCCCTGCATCGCTACAGCCTGCACGGCGAAACGATGGGAACGCGTTACAGCGCCCTGTTTTTCACCACACCAGGTGCGAATGAAGCGGCTATCGGCAGCCGCCTATTTGCAGCGGTCGATGAAGTGGATCGCCAAATGTCCAGTTGGAAGCCCGATTCCGATCTCAACCGCTTGAACGACGCGCCGATTAGGCGATGGGTGGCCGTTCCGAAAGAGCTGCTCAGCGTGCTGGAAACCGCATTGAGCGTCAGCCAAGAATCGCACGGTGCATTCGATATCGGCGTAGGCAACCTGGTCCATGCCTGGGGCTTTGGCCCTCGCAATGGCGATCTCGACGCACAGCAAATCATTGCACTGAAGACTGAAGTGCACCGGCCCGCCTCGGACGCGCTGGAAATCGATCCCACGCACCGTCGCGTTCGTAAACATGCAGCGGTCACCCTGGACCTGTCGGGCATAGCCAAAGGTTACGGCGTGGATCAACTTGCCCACGCTCTCGACGTACTCGGCATCACTCGCTACCTGGTCGGCATCGACGGGGAGATGCGCGCCCGGGGCACCAAGCCAGATGGACGGCCTTGGGCGGTCGCCATCGAAAAACCCATTCGGGACCAGCGCGACGTCATGGGTGTGATGGAACTCACCGATGCCGCCATTGCGACCTCCGGGGACTACCGCCATTGGATTGAGCATGAAGGCAAAACCCACGCTCACACGATGAACGGCGCTCTGGGCGGGCCTGCTTCGAACCGACTTGCATCCGTCAGCGTCGTCGAGTCGACGTGCATGCTTGCCGATGCTTGGGCGACCGCAATGTTGGTGCTTGGCGAAACGGCTGGCGTCGAACTGGCGCGGGAGCGCGGCATGGAGGCGTTGTTCGTGCTCCATGACGGCCACGGCTTTCAGGAAATATCGGTCATGGAAGGACGCGTCGTTTGACGCGCTGCGGCTCAGGTCACTGACAAGACTCCCACGATGCAGGAGCGTGATATTTGGAAGTTGCGAGACCGACGACGGCCCTTTCCATTCGCCGTAGTATGCTCGAAGAATTCTAGAAGGAGCGGTCGATATGCGGGCAATGTGCAGGATGCGATGGACGGTTGTTCTGGTGTGCGTGGCGATGCTTGCCGCGTGTGCAAGCGGCCCGGTGCGCCGGGTCTCCGAGCCTTCCGCACGAATCCAGCAGTTGACCGTTCTGGCCGACGGCCGCTGGACCGCGGATCTGCGCATAGAGAACTTCAGCAGCATCTCGATGCGGTTTGACTCCGTGCAGATGACGCTGACTGTCGCCGGACAGGACGTCGGTCCGGTGACCGCTAGCCCCGCGCTGACCATTGGCCCGGAGTCTGCCGATGTAATCACTGTGTCGGTCGCGCCACCTGTGGCCGCGAAACTCGCGGTTGCGGATGCGTTGGCGGGCAACAGGAGCGTCGACTATTCGCTCTCGGGCACCGTCAGTGTGACCCCAGACGAGCAACGCAAACGCGAGTTCAAGATCGAACGTACCAGCGCGCTCAGTCCCGCTCCCGGATTGCCCGGCGTGCTGCGCTGAGCGTTTGCCATTTCGAACCCATTCCCACCCAATCAAGCGAGGCCGGCATGAGCCACTACAAAGCCCCCCTGCAAGACATGCGTTTCGTACTCTTCGACCTGCTCGGCGCAGAAGCCGAGTTCCAGCGACTCGGATTTGAAGACGTCAACCGCGAACTGGTCGATGCGGTGCTGGACGAAAGCGCTCGATTCTCCCAGGAAGTCCTGGCACCGCTTAATCAGGTGGGCGACCGCGAGGGCTGCACCTACCACCAGGAGACCGGAAGCGTCACCACGCCCACCGGCTTCAAGGAGGCGTATGCGCAGTACGTGGACGGCGGCTGGACGGGGCTTGTAGCTGGCACCGAGTTCGGCGGCCAGGGTCTCCCCCAATCGGTCGGCTTTGCACAGAAGGAGATGATCGACGCGGCCAACCTGGCTTGGGGCAATTTTCCGCTGTTGTCGCACGGCGCCACCGAAGCGCTGCTGCATCACGGCGAGGACTGGCAGCGCGAAGTGTTCCTCAAGCCACTGGTCGAAGGTCGTTGGACAGGCACGATGTGCTTGACCGAGCCGCATTGCGGCACCGATCTGGGCCTGCTGAAGACCCGCGCCGAACCCAACGAAGACGGCAGCTATGCGATCACCGGCACCAAAATCTTCATCACCGCCGGTGAGCATGATCTGACCGATAACATCATCCATCTGGTACTGGCGCGGCTGCCGGGTGCACCCTCGGGCAGCAAGGGCATCTCCCTGTTCGTGGTGCCAAAGGTCCGTGTTGCCCAAGACGGCACCATCGGCGATGCCAATGAAGTTCGCTGTGGCAGCCTCGAGCACAAGATGGGCATTCATGGCTCAGCGACCTGTGTGATCAACTTCGACGGCGCACAGGGCTATCTCGTAGGTCAGCCCAACAAGGGCATGAGCGGCATGTTCACCATGATGAACGCTGCGCGCCTCGCGGTCGGTTTGCAGGGTTTGGGACTGTCGGATCGCGCCTACCAGAATGCGCTCACCTATTCGCGCGAGCGGCTGCAGATGCGTGCGCTTTCGGGGCCGAAGTTCCCCGACAAACCGGCCGACCCGATCATCGTCCATCCAGACGTGCGCCGGATGCTGCTCACCTGCAAGGCGCTGATCGAAGGCGGCCGCGCGATGAGCTACCACGCCGGTTTGCAGATCGACGTTGCCCACAACGCAGCCGACGAAGGCGAGCGCAAGCAGGCCGACGACCTGGTCGGTTTCATCACTCCGATCGTCAAGGCCTGCCTCACCGAGTGGGGGGTGGAATGCACCTATCACGCGGTGCAGTGCTACGGCGGCCATGGCTACATCGCGGAGCACGGGGTTGAGCAACTGGCCCGCGATGCGCGCATCACCACGTTGTATGAAGGCACCACGGGTATCCAGGCCCTGGATCTGCTCGGTCGTAAGATCCTGCAGCTGCAGGGTGCAGGCTTCAAGGTGATGCTGGGGATGATCGAAACGCTCTGCAGCGAGAACCGCGACAACCCCGCGATGGCAGGCTTCATCGCCCCGCTGCGTGCGCACGCCGCGCAATGGCAAAAGCTCACGATGGATGTGGTCGGCAAAGCCAGCGTCAACCCCGAAGAGATCGGTGCCGCGGCCTACGACTACCTGATGTACTCCGGCTATGTCGCACTGGCCTACTGGTGGGCGCGCAGCGTTGCGCAGAGCGAGGCAGGAGACCACTCGGACGCATTCAAGGCCGGCAAGCGCGAAACCGCGAAGTTCTATTACGCCCGCGTCCTGCCCCGGACGCTCGCACATGAAGCAGCGATCCGCAGTGGCAGCGAGTCACTGATGACGCTGGATGCGGAGCAGTTCGACGACTGATACGCGACGGTTCCAGATAGCAGCAGCCAACTTCCACAAAATCGGGTATATGCTCGATTTCCAATGGAGACCGATACAACGCTGCTACGCGTGGTCCGTCCCGAGATCCCCGCCGAGCCTTTCGCCCGGCGGGACCCGGACACGCTTCCGTTCGGCCCGCGCCACGCGCTTGAACGCCTCAACTCCGTCCGCCTGTTGTCACTCGATGCACACGGCCGCGTACTTGACTGGATGAACTGGCAACACGCCGCATGTCTTTATGCGCGCGGCGCTGTGGCTTGGACGCTGGGCGATCCATGCCTGTCAGTCCACGGCGGCATAAACCGGCGCAGCGGCCAACACAGCCTGCTGCAGCTGCATCCCATCGTGGCGGCACGCGGCCACGCAAAATCGCGGGCAATCAACCCGACACCGACATTAACCAACACGGCGCTGTTCGCGCGCGATGCCCACCTTTGTCTGTATTGCGGCGGCCAGTTCAACCGCCCACAGCTCACCCGCGACCATGTACTTCCGGTCTCCCGCGGTGGCCGTGACATCTGGGAGAACGTGGTAGCCGCCTGCATCCACTGCAACTCGCGCAAAGGCGACCGCACGCCGCAACGGGCCAACATGCCCCTATTGGCAGTCCCTTACCGGCCCAGTTGGGTTGAGCATCTGATCATGTCCAACCGAAATATCCTTGCCGATCAGATGGCATTCCTGAAGAGCCAGCTACCGAAGAAGCACGCCCGCGATCGACTCCTCACAGAATCTGCCGGCAACGTTTGTACGCGATAGGTCCGTTCGGGACCCAACGGGCGGCTGCGGGCCTTCATTGACGCCCGCAGCGGCCTCCGCGACACTGGTGCACTGTAAAACTTGGATTCGATAATGGCCCTTACCCTTGGCCTGACCGGCATGGATCCGGCGACTGAAGCCTCACTGAAAGTTGCCTTCGCTGCTGCCAACGCCCGGCTCGCAGGTGCTTGGGCTTTGATCGGCGACGACCGCGCCGAGCATGTGATCGTCGACATGGACAGCATGTATGGCCCGATGAGCTGGCTGCGATTGCACGCTGCCGGCAAGACGGTAATCGGCCTGACCTCGGCGCCGCGGACGCAAGCAGACTTCCGTCTCGCGCAGCCTTTCGACGCGGCATCGCTGCAGCAATTGCTGCTGGAGCTGGATCCGGACTCCGTTTCTGACAGTGTCGAGGCGACCCCGGCTGAAGCTACGCCGAGCGGGCTTTCTGCGGCTCCGCAACCCCAAGACCAGCTGCCGGAAGAACAAGCCTCTGTGTCGGACGAAGAGGTAGCAGCGCCCACCGGCTTTGGTGCCATCCCGGTCGCTACCGAAGAAATCCCTGCACACCGTGAGCCCGCAAGCGCGGCTGCTGCCGGAACCGTGCCTGCTGCACCGACGCTGCGTCCGCACGTGCCGCTCAAGCCTGCAGAACCCCTCTTCTCCCAGCCGCGCACATTGGCGGAGTGGTTGGCGACCGGGCAGATCGGAGGCCGTGTCGGCTTCGAGCGCGAAGGCACCACGGTCCTGCTGGATCTTGACCGCCGCGAGTACTACGGTCCTGCGACCCTGAAACCGCTTACTGCTCACGTGACCAGTGACGTCAGCGCCACCGATTTCGCCACCCCGCAAGACTGGGCGACGCGAGCCGCGGCATTTGGCGCAGCGCAGCCTCTGTCGCGCCTTCTCTGGTTTGGCGGTCTGATGGCCGGCAACGGCCGTCTGCTGCCCGGTTTCGATCCCAACGCACGCTACCTGATGTTGAAGTGGCCGCAGACCGAACGCGAATACCCGCGCCATTTCCGCATCGCCACGGTAATGATGAAGGGGCCGGCGACGCTGGAAACGATTGCAGACGGAAGTGGCGTACCACTTGCCGACGTGGCTGATTTCGTAAATGCCAACCTGGCAACCGGCTTCGCTGATGTTGAGCGCCAACCAGAACCCGAAGCGGAACCGCGCAAACCTGCGGGACTGTTCGGCCGTCTGCGCGGTCGCTGATTCATCCGGGAGACATGCGGGAGCTCGGTTCGCCTTGCCCCGCCTCGACGCGAGCGGGACAATGGCCTACTTGCCGTCCGACACCGTATTGATGATCGATCCGCAGCGCTACCCCCGCCTCTCCGCTATCCAGATTCCCGCCGACCTTCGCCAGCTCCCCGCGGAGGAGCTGCCCGCGATCGCGGACGAGTTGCGGAGCTACCTGATCGAGCAGGTTGCGCAGTCGGGTGGACACTTCGGCGCAGGCTTGGGCGTAATCGAACTGACGGTCGCGCTGCACTGGCTCTACGACACCCCGACGGACCGCTTGGTGTGGGATGTTGGCCACCAGACGTATCCGCACAAGATCCTGACCGGCCGTCGCGACCAGATCCACACGGTCAAGCAGAAAGGCGGCATCGCGCCATTCCCCAAGCGCGACGAGTCTGAGTACGACACCTTTGGCGTCGGCCACAGCTCGACCAGCATCTCGGCTGCGCTGGGCATGGCAATCGCCCTGCAGCGCATGGGCGACGAGCGCAAGGTGATCGCGGTCATCGGCGACGGCGCCATTACCGGAGGCATGGCGTTTGAAGCGCTGGCCCACGGCGGCGGCATGGGCAATGACCCCGATGGCATCGAGCCCAACCTGTTGGTGATCCTCAACGACAACCAGATGTCGATTTCCGAGAACGTCGGCGGCGTCACCCGCATGCTGGGCCGCCTTACCGGCAGTCGCACCCTGAATGCGTTGCGCGAGAGCGGCAAGAAGCTGCTCGGCGACAAGAACAAACCCGCCGCCAAGTTCGTCAAGCGCTGGGAAGAACAGTGGAAGGGAATGTTTGTGCCGTCCACGATGTTCGAGGAGCTCGGCTTCCACTACACCGGCCCGATCGACGGGCACGACATGGACGCACTGGTCGGAACGATGAAGACACTGCAGGGCATGAAGGGCCCGCAGCTGTTGCACATCATCACCACCAAGGGCAAAGGCTACGAGCGCGCCGAGGGTGACCAGATCGGTTACCACGCGGTCGGTCCGTTCAATCCCGACCTGGGGATGATCAGCAAGGCCGGCGCGAAGAAGCCTACTTACACCGACGTGTTCGGTGAATGGATCTGCGACATGGCTGCCGTCGACGACACGTTGATGGGCATCACCCCTGCGATGCGCGAAGGCTCCGGGCTGGTTCGTTTCAGCAAAGAATTTCCACAGCGCTATTTCGATGTCGCCATCGCCGAGCAACACGCCGTGACGCTCGCGGCCGGCATGGCCTGCGAAGGTGTCAAACCGGTGGTGGCGATCTACTCCACGTTTCTGCAGCGCGGCTACGACCAGCTTGTGCACGACGTGGCGGTGCAAGAGCTCGACGTGTTGTTCGCAATCGACCGTGGCGGTGTGGTCGGCCCCGACGGTGCGACCCATGCCGGCAACCTCGACCTGAGCTATCTGCGCTGCGTACCGAACATGGTAATCATGGCCCCGGCGGACGAAAACGAGTGTCGCCAGATGCTCTCTACCGGCTTCGGCTTCAAGGGTCCGGCCGCGGTGCGCTACCCACGCGGCACCGGCCCTGGAGTCCAAGTGAGTAAGACGCTGGACGTCCTGCCGATTGGCAAGGCGCAGCTGCGCCGCAAAGGCTCGCGCATCGCCCTGCTCGCCTTTGGCGCCCTGCTACCGGCTGCGGAACACGTCGGCGAATCTCTCGGGCTGACCGTGGTAAACATGCGCTTCGTCAAACCGTTGGACCGCGCGCTGATACTCGATCTGGCGAGCACCCATGACGGGTTCGTAACCCTTGAAGACAACGTCATTGCCGGTGGCGCCGGCAGCGGTGTAGCCGAGCTATTGGCCGCCGAAGGCATCGACACCTCAATGCTCCATCTCGGCTTGCCCGACGCGTTCCAGCACCACGCAAGCCGCGAGGATCTGCTGGCCGAGGCCGGACTGGATGTCGACGGCGTGACACGGTCAATCCTGCGTCGCTGGCCACAGGTATTCGCGGTCGAAGTGCTCAACGGCACGCACTGAAACCGGTCCGCGACGGCATGCGATACTTCCCGCAGCTACGGCGCAGGGTTGGCAGGGAAAATGGGCAATGGATTTGCCGCATTGGGCGGTCTGCAAGTGATGCTGCTCGGCGTGGCCTATTTCTCCACCCTGTATTTGAGCAGCGCCCTACTCGTAACGTGGTTGACCCGCCACCTGTTTCCGGGCCTCGGCATCGGGCGGCAACTGGATCCTCGTGAACTCCCTGCGGGCCAGCTGCGCCGCGAACTGCACTGGTCGGGAATATCGATCCTGATCTTTGGCTGCGGCCTGGTGGTTCCCTGGGGGCTGCTGCAGCTGGGCTGGGCACAGTTCGCGGTCGAGCCAGCAACTTGGCGGGTGCTGGCGGAGATAGCCTTGCTCTTCGTGTGGAACGAGTTGCACTTCTACATAAGTCATCGCCTGCTGCATACACCGTGGTTGCGACGCTTCCACGCAACGCACCATCGGTCCCACATCGCCACGCCGTTCTCGATCTACGCGTTCCACCCGGTGGAGGCATTGATGCTCGGCAGCGTGCCGCTGCTGCCGATGCTGGTCCACGACTTCAGCTTTATCGCACTGGCGTCGCTGCCGGTGATGAGCATCGCGCTCAACAGTCTGGGTCACAGCAATTACGAGTTCAGCCGCACCGCTCCCGCGCGTGGCTGGCTCGACGCGAGCCGCCGCCATCATCTCCACCACGCCTGCTACCACGGTAACTACGGTTTTCTACTGTCGGTGTTCGACCGCTTGCTGGGGACGGCCCTGCCGGTTGACGCCGCGGACGCGCGCATAGCTGCTCGACTACGGCCAGGACAAACCAAGTGAGCACGCAGCCGGTTTCGCTGCCAGCGTCCGCGATCGGCCCACTGCGGCATTGGCGCGACGTGCAAAGTCTGATCTATCTCGCTGCGCAGCCCGCACTGATGGCATGGCAGTGGCACCACGGCTTCCAGCCCGCGCTATTCCTGCTGACGTTGTTTCTTGCAGTGGGCATCAGCGTGATCCATCACAACCATGCGCACCTTCCGATGTGGCGGGTAAGCGGGATGAACCGTGCCACCGACCTCTGCATCACCGCCCTGCAGGGCCAACCGACGTGCGTCTTCCACTTGGCCCACAACGCCAACCACCATCGCTTTCGCCACGGACCGGATGATGTGACGCGGACCTGGCGGTTTGGCGACAACAACCATTTTTGGGGCTGGCTGTTGCACCCGCTGCAGGCCACCGCCGTTGTGTATCCGCATATCTGGCGTTGCCTGCGACAGATCAAGCTGCGTGCACCTGCCGCATACCGATGGTTCCAATGGCAGTACGTGACTTGGATCGGTCTGTGGACGCTCCTGCTGACCTTGGATCCGCGCAAGGCCCTGCTGCTGGTAATCGTTCCCCAGCTTGTCGGGCTGCACTGGCTGCTGGCTGCCAACTACCTGCAACACGCGCATGCCAATGACGACTCACGTATGGATTACGCACGCAACTTCGAGGGTCTCATCAACCCGCTGCTGTTCAATATCGGACTGCACACCGCGCACCACGAGCACGGCCGCGCACACTGGTCGGAATTGCCGACACTGCATCGTCGTTATCGTGCGCTGATCGATCCGCGACTGGTCGAACGCAGCTTTGCCGCCTACGTGCTGCGCACGTTCGTACTCGGCACCCTCCACCCACGTTACCGCTCTCATTCGCTGCGATCCGGTCCGACCGCCGCCGCCTCGAGCTACAAGGACAGCTGATGCCTACCCGTTTCGAACGCACTTGGATCCACGGCAGTGGCCGCTTTCTACCCGGCGAGCCGGTCGACTGCGACGCCATGGATGACTACATCGCGCCACTCAACCGGATTTCCACGCGTATCAAGCGCCGGATCCTCGGTGAGAACGGCATCCTCACCCGCCACTACGCGATCGACACCGAAGGACGCACGGTTCATAGCTGCGCGGGTATGGCCGCCGCGGCGATCCACGACTGTCTGGCCGACTCCGGAACCGCTCTGGATGCCATCGGCCTGCTTGCATGCGGCACGTCGGGTGGGGATGCATTGATGCCGGGCTTCGCCAGCATGGTGCAGGGGGAGCTCGCTGCACCGCCCATGCAGACCTTCTCCAGCCACGGCATCTGCGCTTCGGGGGTGGGCGCGTGGGAGGCCGCCGCGTCAGCCATTGAGCTGGGCGCGCACGACAGCGCGCTGGTGGCAGCGGCGGAAATGCCGTCCCGTCTGTTCAAACGCTCGCGCTACGCGGCGCGCGACTACAACGCCGATTTCGACGCGCACTTCCTGCGCTGGATGCTGTCGGATGGCGCGGGGGCTCTGCGGCTGACATCCAAGGCACCGACTGGCGAGGGTGTGCGATTGCGGCTGCGCTTCATCCACCAACGCTCGTTCTCTGGGGATTATCCGGTCTGTATGCAGCTGGGACTGTCACCGGACCGCAGCCGCTCGCACTTGGACTACGACGCTTGGCATGCCGCCGAGGCCGACGGCGCGCTGTTCCTGCGTCAGGATATCCGCCTGTTGCCGCATCTGTTCGATGTCGGTATCCACGAGTACGCGCGCCTCGCCCATGCCGGCTGGTTTGATGCGAGCCGGATCAATCATTTCCTCTGCCACTACTCGTCCGAGCGCTTTGCGCCGATGATCGACGAGCTGATGCAGAAGGCCGGTCTGGCGATCCCGCGTGAACGCTGGTACAGCAATCTCATAACACGCGGCAATACCGGTGCAGCGTCGATCTTCATCATGCTCGATGAGTTCCTGCGCACCCGGACGCTGACACCGGGTGAGCAGATCCTGTGCTTCATTCCCGAGTCCGGCCGCTTCACTGTCGCCTTCGTGCTGATCGAGGTCGAGGCGATGGATTCCCCGACGCCTTCGGTCCACGCGCCCGGCACCACCTCGCCCATCGCGTCCAAGGCCGTATTCCCCTCGCCGTCGGTGCCACCGACCGAAGACGAGCTCATCGCCCCACCGCACGATCCACGCGACGCTCCGGCTGCGTTGCGACACGTGCTGGGTGAGTTGGCCACGTTGTGGCATGACTATCGGTCGAGGGTCTGGCGCACGCCGCTGATCCGCAAGTTGCGCGGCCCGGGATTCGACACCGCCGACTACCTGAACTGGATGGCGCATTGGATCCCGCAGGTCCGCGAAGGCAGCTTGTGGATGCGCGAAGGTGCAGCCTCCCTGAGCTCGCCGTATGAGGCGCTCGCTGGTTTGATCGAAACCCATGCCGGTGACGAACAGGACGACTTCATGATCCTGTTCGAGGACTATCGCAAGGCGGGCGGCCAGGCCGAGGATATCGACTCCCTGAGTCGTAATCCGGGCGGCGAAGCGCTCAACAGCTATCTGCATGCGCTGGCGTCGCGCCCAAATCCGATCGGGCTGCTAGGCGCGATCTACATCATCGAAGGCACCGGCCAGCGCATCATCCCTGCGCTGCTGCCGCTGATGAAAGCCAGCCTGGATCTGCCGGCCGACGCATTCCGTTTCCTCGAGTACCACGGTGCAAACGACGAACACCATCTGCTGCGGTGGCTGCGTGCTCTGGAAATCGCGTTGGAGCACGATGTCGATGGTCACAGCGTGGAAGCGATTGTCACTACCGCGCGCCGCGTCGCCGACCTTTACCTGATGCAATTCGAACACGTCACCGCGTGAGGCGATCCCGATGATGAAACACGCTCCCGACTTCCTCAACCAGACCCACGATCCGCGCGACCCCAATCCGTGGCTGGCGATGTACCTCGACCAGAGCACACCTCTTGACGACGAGGTCAAACGTGCATGGCTGGCCGACTCCAGTTCACGCTCGCGGCAGTACGTGCTGCCGTTCGTACGACCCTTCGCCCGCACGATGATCGTGCTGATTCAGGTCCTGAAGGTGCTGACGCCGAGCAAGCTCGCGTTCTCGGGCACGTTGCACAAGCTGCTGGCGTGGGGCATGGAGAACTTCATACGCCCGGAAGCGAACTGGTTGATCCTGCGCCACTTCCATCTGGGCTCGCAGGTTCTGGAATTCATTGCAAAGAACGCGCCGGTAGAGGTGACAACCAATCCGCTGCGGCCCGGGTGCATTGCCGACGTGAGAGACGAACTGTTCCTCGTCCACGACCTGAACCTGTTCAACTTCGTCATCCGCCTCAACCAGAACCTGAAAGCGGCGGGACGATCACTGGAACATGTGAAGTCGCCGGATCTGTCGATGATCCATGCACCGGGGTTGCGGCTGGAGGACATGCCGCGTCGGCGCCGCAACTTCCTCGATCTGCAGAGCTCGATCGAGCTGTTTACGCCGATCTACCAATTGTTGTTGACCGACAGCGATTTCTGGCGGGCGACCAACTCGTTGCAGCTGGACGAAACGATAGGGCTATATGCCGCGACGATCTTGGACGCGCACGCTCACCTGGTTCTGCTCAACAATCGCCACCCGCTGGTGCCGATGTCTACCTTGCGCGCTGGCTTCCGGCTGACGCTGCACGGCCTGTCCACCGAAATGCTGCACGCCATGCTTATGTCACTGCGTCCACAACCGGAACCTGCGGCGACGCCGGGACGTGCTGAAACCGGATTAGTGGACGCCTGAAAGAGCGTGAGTAATCGCCACAACGGCAAACGCCCGGCATGGCCGGGCGTCGCGGTTGGATCTGAATTGGTCGGGACGGCCGGATTTGAACCGACGACCACTTGTCCCCCAGACTTGCGGACAGACAGCGCCATCGCATTGATAGTAAACAGAATTCACCGAATTACAGGCCACTCTAATAGGCCTATTTGGCACCAATACAATCAATGGCTTGCACGGCAATAGGGTGATGACAGCACCCCGCCATCCCTAGCGGGGCCAGCGCGCTGGATGACCCTGGCCGGACTGTCCCTGACCTTCGGTGCGCGCCGTTGCTGCGTGATCATCTTCCCGACGCTGGCAACATGATGCAGTCGGGTAATCGGGTGACGACGTGTAGGGCAACTCCTAGAAGTCGATGTCACCGAACCTCATCGATTGCCACCACGCGGCCATCCTTGATGGTGACCTTGATCACCTTACTGCCTTGGAAGTACTCGAAGCGCTCAGCGATGGCGCCACCGAACCTGTTCTCAAGCTGCACGACGCGACTCGGCTCTCCCGCGAGCTCGTAAACGCGGGCAACGCTATCGCCAACACTGAGCACCTTCATGCCGAACGTGGCGGTAGACGAAGCCATGACGGGCGCAGCCAGCGCGGCTGTGGCAATCAGCAACCCAAGAATGATGGCGCGCATGGCATAGCCCCTGTTCAATTGATAGATCCTGAGACCCGACTATAGCCCGGCGCGCACGCGTTACACATCCAGCTCCAGCAGCGTCAAGTTGGGGGCTGCAGCTTCGACCGTGCCGTCGCGGACGAACGCGTTGTACGGCGGGGTCGCTCCGTCCAGCTGACCCCATGCACGCATGCTTGAGCCGTCGGCGGTGGTCAGCGAGCTGGTGCCGTCCGCGTTGTGCGCGGTGACGGTGCCAAGAATGCGCGGGCTGCCCGGCAGCAGGCCGCGAAACCCGTTCCAGAGATCAATCTGCATCGGTGTAATGCCTTTCGATAGTGACAGTCTGGACGATGTCCACCGCCTCACCAGTGCGGCTGGCTCCGACGCGGACGGCCGTAACCAACCCGTGCCACGTGCCCTCGCCAGTGACGCGCTGGGCGAGCATCAGCGGCAACACCAGCCCTGGCTGACCGGACTCCAACGTGCCGCCAAACAGCGGTATGTCGTGCTCAATACTGGCCAGACCACCGCGTTCACTCAGCACGTTGCGCCCACGCTCGCGGGCACCATCTGCATGGGTGATCAGTTGGTCGATCTGCTGCGGGGCGTAGGTTTGTCCGGCTTCACCAGCACGACGCACCCGGGCAGCTACGCCAACTTGCTCGCCGGCGACGATGACGGCATCAAACAACGGGCGACTTTGCAGCTGAAGGCGGGCGCCGGTGACAACGTCGTCTTGGATCACCACGTCAGGGGTCGTCGTGGTCCAGTCCCATGGCGACACTGGGTAGCGCGGGCGGATCTCCAGAACGGGATCGGTGGGGTGCGATTGGACGATGCCACCCGATGCAGCCGCCAACCGCTGGAGGGCAGATATCGGCGTCATGTCTTGGTAGTACCAAGCGCCGGCGGTGACCAGCCAGTCGACGGTGCCGTAGTCCATCGTTACATCCGTGCCAGTGACCTCCGCATCAGCCAGCTGCTCCATGGTTCGTAGCCCTGCGGTTTCCCGCGTGCGTGGCTGCGCGTACGGCTCCGCAAGCTGGGCGGTGACAGACCGGCCAGTCACGCTGACATCGGATTCGCCGAACACCTGGGCTTTGTCGTAGCCCTCGATCGCTATCACCCACGCGTATCCGTTCAAAGTGATCTCGACGGTGCGCGGCCCGGCGACGGTTGGCTGCAGCACCGACAACTGCGACGGATCGGCCAGCACCAGACGGCCGTCCCAACACCAGGCATCGCGCCCACCAGTCAGTGACACCGAGCTGACCTCGATCGGCAAGCGGTCCGGTAGACGGACTACGGAGATTTCATTGAGCACGATGTAAGCCCTGCGCTTGGGGCGTGCCATCCAGCACGCCGTGATACCGAGGTTTAACGGAAGCCGCTGCGCCGAACCGCGGAAGACGGGGCATGCGAGGTTCAACCCGACGTATCGGCCATCCGGGAAATTCGTCTCTGGCACCGGGTTGGGCACCGGAGGAAGCGGGCGAACGATCCACTCGAGCCCATCGCCGCGACCCCACGGGATCTGCCAGTGGGCCGGAACGGGCGGCGGCGACGACCAATGGACCAGTGGCGAGCGACGCAGCGACTCCGTGCCGCTCCGCCACAGTGCCAGAGCAACCCCACTCAACTGAGGGGGCGAGCGCCAAAGCGATTGAAGGGGGACGCCCAGCCGTGCTTCGCCGTAGCCCCAAGGGGCGCCGACGTTGCGGGCGATTACAAGCGGAGACCCCCACGGGGAGTGCAATGGGCGCGACACATTGTCGGCACCCTGTCCCCAGCGCGCCTCGACACGGGTGCGCTGTTGATCCGGCGTTCCCCACAGGAGATGGCGGGCATGGCGGACTTGCCGGGCGCCACCCCAGCGGATAGCTGCCCGGGCCTGCGCGGCGACTGCGCCACCCCAACGAACGCCGGTGATCCGCTCGACCCTCGACCCAGTCCCCCAGCGCGCTGAAGCACCGGACGTGAGACCTCCGACCACCCCCGGATCCGGCGGGGTCGGAACATCCCCATCGACCCCAAGATTCAAAGGCAGGCGAGCGGTTGACCCATTGAGCCGCACGCCAAGGTCGATCGGCACGCGGCTCCCGTTGATAAGTGGCCAGGGCAATCACATCACTCCGGAACGTGGGGCTTCACCCAATCTTGGATCGCCGCGTTCTGCTGACCGGTGTCGTCCCGCCCGATCACCATGTAGTCGAGCACTGGAGTTAGTCCGTCGATGCGCCACGTTCCATCCAACGCGCTGATCGCTTCGCCGACGCATTTCATGCTTGATCGCTCATATACCCGGACAACACCCCGAGCGGGCTCGTTTAGTATCCGGAAACGACCATCAGCACTACCCGGGGCCGCGGGGTCTGGGGCTTCTCCGGCGAAGTATCCAGCCCCCGAGATAAAAGCACTTCGTGACCAGCGCATTCGATAGAACATCGCGACAGTCACTTCACGGACCCCAAGTTTAAAATAATGGCCCCCGGGACGGTGCTGTCACTGGAGAACGTCTTGAACATGAAAGATGTACCAGGCGCCATTCCGTCGACATCTGGAACAACAGCCTTGTTGCCCATACCAGAAGCATGCAGCGGTACGAACACACCGGGCATGAAGCCCCGAGGCTCCGAGCTTTCACGCACCAAGGCGTACTCGAACATGACCCCGCCGGTCACTGGGCTAGGGTAATCGCCAACGCATTGCGAACTACCATATCCGCCGCCACCACCTCCCGCGTTTGTGGGCGCCTGCCCCCTGCAATAAACGGAGCCAGGAGCGAGGCTAAAGCTGCGACCAAAAGACCCGGAAGCGTCGACATCCCTCACCGCCGCACCCCAACGCCCACCGGAGTTTGAAGCCGAAATGAATGAAAGCAGCTTTGATAGCGAGTAGTTTGCACCACTACCCGTGTAGGCGGTCGACGACGTTCCAGATAATAGATAGCAATGGTCGTCACCAAACATCATTGAATCAATGTCACCCATGAAATATGGAACATCATCAGGGCTTCCAGTTCCCCCAACCGCGACAAATAGATATACCCACCGATCATTGGCAAATGCGAACCACGATCGGTTGGTTGCGTTCGCAGTCTGAGACTTTGCCCATAGGTAGCCATTCGACATCTGGGAAACTGTCGGGGTCGGACCAAGGCCGGTATCGACGTCTGTCATGCTCTCGAATGCCCGCATAGTCGCCGACCGCGCCGACCCGCCTGCTGCGGCGGTCCCGTCGTCCAAAACCCTGGTGCAGTAGCCTGAGCTGGTGATCGGCGAGTTTCTGAACACCGCCTTGTAGGGATCGCTGCCTACGAACTCTTCAGTCCAGCCGGCCGCATCTTTGCTGCCGTACCCGCCAACCAACACAGCGCGCAAAACGCTGATGAGCGAGCCCACCGTCCCGGATAGCTGCGGAGCACCCGGGTCATCACTGCTGTAAATCGTTGGTGTAAGACTCATGGGTTTGCGTCTCCAATGGCTTCAAAGCGGAAGCCGTCCGTCGGCTCTTCCATCTCACCGGCAAGGGTGGTGCGGATAAACCACACAGGGGCAAGGCCGCCGATGGTGTTGAACCGCAACACGTTGCCCACACTCCAGCCAGATCCCCAGCCCTCCTTTCGGATCGTGAAGTACGGCTGCGACGTGCGCGGGTTAAGCGGGGCGCAGTCCGCGGACGTGGATCCAGTGGCGATGATGCCGGTGGTCTCACCGATCACTTCAAAGCTGGTCGCATTGGTGAACTTGACCGCCCACCGCTCGGTTATCGCGTTCGCGTTATCGACCAGCAACGGATAGACGACGTCGTTGTACTGGGCGTCGACTCCGTTCCCGATGCGGCTTTCGCTGAAGACGCCGGTCCACGTAGCCTGATCAAAGACGTTCTCGACGCGCCCCTGCAGGTCAGGCGAACCGTTCATCTCGCCCAAGATCAAGCACGTGCTCAGACTCGCGCCTGCTGGGTAGGCATGCGCCAATGGTCGGTTGATGGCCACCTCGCCCGTGATCTGAGCATCCGCGACCAAAACCCGGTCTTCAATGCGATCGCGAATGACGATCGGCAACTCATACGCGGCGAGGTTCAATGGATCGGAGAACGTGAGCTTTCCGGCGAGCTTGTCGACCGTGTACCAGATGCTGTCGACCGGAACACCGGCTGAGTCCCTTACCTCTACACGAGACAAGTTTGGACGGCCGAAGTCGACCTCCTGGGCCGCTGCAGGAATGGCGACGTTGGTGGTCTGCGTGTGGTGCACCAGCACCGTTTGGCCCGGCTTGAACACAACCACACGGCCGTCCTCAGGCAGTCGCACGGGGTCCAGCCCAAGGATTGCCGGATTGAGTGGAATGCTGCTGTAAACCACGGTCCCAAAATACACGGTATCCGGAATGACCAGCGTCGGGCGCCAGATCTCGCCGGCGACAACCGCCGTCGGGTCATACCATGGCTCGGACTCATTGCCAGCGGCAGTGACCATTTGACCAAACCGCACCGCCACCGAGCCCGACTGCCAAACGATTTCGCCCTCTACTTGAGAGCCGAAGATGTTGCCGTTGACGTCCGCCAGCGCAGTCAGCTGCGTCCCATCGAGCGTGGTGGCGCGCAATGTGAAGCTCGCAGGCCGCAGCGGCGCACCAGGGGTGCGGAAGTAGATCTGTGCACTACCCGCCTCCGTGAATCGAGTCAGCAACGCATCGACGGACACGGTGTTGGCGCCACCGGTCACCCATGACGTGAGGTGCGCGATGCCTGTGGTGTAGTCCATCGAACCGCCATACGTGCCGGACCCAGAGGCGGGCGAAATATCGAAGTACAGCGACCCGCTGCGATCAACATAGGTGCGACCACGGAAGGTGAACCGAACCGAGCCGGGAACGACGGAATCGATCACGGTCGGGGTCAGGTCAAGCTCGACGGGAGGCAGGGCCATCGTCACGGTGTCGGCGGTGTCGATCGCTGTGGCTGGCTGCCAGCGAGCCACCACGGGGGTCTTTGATGGCGCAAACGAGGTATTGGACGATTCCTCGTAACCCTCCAGAACCTGCTCAAGCCGCGGCGCGGTCAGCCGGCCAACGACCGCCCAAGAGTAAACCGGCGTAGGCGCGAGGCCAGTGGGGTGTACGTTGCCGCTGGTCTTCAGGGTTACCAGCCCTGCGCCGTAATCAATGGTCCCAACGCTCGCCGTCCACTCCGCCTTGCCGACGCTAACAGCGATCAACTCGCCTGCACCGTCATCGCGGACGACCATCCCGACAGGCTGCTGCGCGGCGCCGGTGCTGCTGTATCCCACCAGCAGATTCGCCGTCCAGTTCAGCTGCACCGTCCCCGGGCGAACCGCTTCACCCAAGTCGATCGACACCAACCCACCAACCTGGTCCGGGGTGAAAGTCTCCAGCCCCGCAGTCGCCCGGTCATAGTCGATTGTCAGCTGGCTGCCAGCGTCCGGAAGGGTCGAGGGGCGCAGGCTGATCTCGCCGGTGCCGTATACCACAACACCTACCTTTACGCCGCCAACCTTGAGATTGCCGAGGCCATCGTCGCTTGCTGTAACGGGAGATGATCCAGACGTCCACGTGACGTCGACGCTGCTGGGTGCGATGCCGTCGTGCGGGAGGAAGAATTGCAACGATGGCGCCTTGATTTCCACACCGCCATTGCGTCGCGCCGTTTGCACGCCGGTACCGAACGTCGCGATGATTGAACTGTCCAGATCGGGCAACGCGCCCAAGGTGACCGTTACGCTTCCCGTCTGGTAGTTAATGGTGCCGCTACCTTGCCCGGGAGCTCCAACCAACTGGCCAATGCCGTTGTCAGTGAGCCGGATCCACTTCCCCAACGCCCTGTAGTCAAGCGTGACGGTGCCTGCGCTCGGAAGCGGAGTCAGCTGATAGACGTAGTTGTTCTGGCGGTTGAGCGTCGTGATCTCGATGCGGGATGTATAGCCTTGCATCGACACCGGCCCTGCCGGGGTGCCCGAGATACTGACATTGCCATTTCCAACCGCAGTGGTGCTGGCCACCGACACCGCGCCGCTGACGTAGTCCACCGAGCCGCCCCATTGACTGGCGCCAGGCGCAATCAGGCCACCACGGCCATCGTCCGTCATCGTGGTTCCCGCAACCGCCACGGCGACAGAGCCCTTGACCAATGGATTTCCGAGGTATCGGGTCACCGCGACGCCCGGTGAAAATGAAGTGCCAAAGCTGTCGTTGAGGGTGCCGGTGCCACCCGCTTGGATCATCGACAGCGCCCCCATACCAGCCAGCACGTCCACCACCGGGGTTTCTGCCTGAGTGGCAGGAACCAGCTGCACGTAAGGCGAGTCGACCTGCACCATCAAATCGCCGATGGCGGCAGACAAGGTGAGTTTCTTCAAGCCGTAATAGCTGGACGCGTCCGCAACGTTTGTATGGCGGATCCGAGTGGGTGGTTTGACCTGCGTGTATCGGACCACTTCCTGCCCGGGGAAATCGTGGATCAGTGCAGTCGTGATGTTCATGATGATCACGTCGCGCTGGTAAGCCCCCTGCCCGTCAACCAAGGTCTGACTGGACCGCGAGACGATCTTTTGCACCCGGATGTACTGAACGTTCGGGACGTAGCCAACACCCTCGGTGCTCAGCGCGTAGGTGTCGTTGATCTCCGGTGTCGGTGCATCTTCAAAGCAATACATCGAAATCGACCGCTGCCCAAGGAAGTGGTCGCCGTACAGCGTGTAGCGTGACTCGACGCCTTTCGTGATGTAGCTCTCGATGCGGTTGCGCGCATCGTTGCGGACGTCTGAGTAGCTGCCGGTGCTGAACATCGTCATCGTGACGTTGTCGTCCTCCGGCGGCTCCATCACGACGCCAACCGCGCCGTATAGCGTGTCGGTGTTGGCAGTATCGATGTGCACAAACGCCTTGCGCATGGACACGCGCCCGGCGACCCGGTCCTGTGTGCTGATGTCCGGGAACAGGTTGTTGAGCTCGCCGTCGACGACTTCGGCGGCGACCATTCTCCCGCCGCCGTCCGGGTTATCGGTCAGCCGTTGGCTTTTGCGGATTTTGATGTCGAGCGCAGTAATTCCCATGTGTCAGACCTGAATGAGTCGAAGGGTGATGTGGTAGTAGTCGCCGGGCTCGGCCGGCCAGCGGTGCACCAGCGGGCGCGCCTCGAAACCGTCGCCATCGGTACGGCGCCAGCGGACGTTCAACGTGCGGGTGCCGCCAGCGGACGTGGGTAGCACCAGGGCCATGCTGGGCCCGCCGGCCGTTTCCTCGCTGGCGCGCAGAGCCTCAACAACAGCCAGCGTGGCCACGCCGGCATAGCGACCGCTGCCTTCGTCCAAGGTCTGCAGCGTCACTGGCCGACCGGCCTGCATCGCGGCTTCCTGCACGATCAGCGCACCGGACAGGCTGGGACGGATTACCTGCCCCACTTTCCAGCCGGTGTACTCATCGGACCATTGCAGGTCCTCCGGCAGCGTTATGCCCCCCAGGGTGATGCTCAAGTGCTATTCCTCCGGCTGCGGTCGATTTCACGGATCACGGCCCTAGCCAGTTCGCCCACTTGGACTGACGACAGGTTCAGCGCTTTGGCGCCGGGCTCTGGCTCGCTGACCACACGAATCACAATCTCGCCGGGGGTGCTTACACGGGTACTGGCGGCCTGCAACGCACCTGCAGCCTGCACCGCCTTGCCCAACATCTTGTCGACGGCGCCAGCGGCGGCGTTGGCTTCCTTGCCGGCGCGCCGCGCCATATCCGCAGTGGCCGGGCCTTCGCGTTTCTCGCGATCACGGTCGACCTTTGCCGTCTCGGCCTGCTCACGCTGGCGTGCGTCGGCGGCGCGCTTGCGGCTGGCTTCCAGCTGCTGTTCGGCTTGCAGCAGACGTTCGATTTCGGCGGTACCGAGCATGTCGTACTGGTGCGACAGCTCTTTGCGGCGGGCGCCCAGCTCATCGAATTCGGCGTTGGCTTCCTGCAGCTTGGCAATCTGATCATCCAGCGCCTTGCCCTGAGCGTTGATCTCGCCGGTGACGCTGTTGAGTGCCGATGCCCACAGCTGGGTGCCCGCCAGCTTGTTGGTTGCCATGGTGGCTTCCATGGCCCGCTGGCTGACGCCGTACAGCGATAGCGCGAAGTTCTCACCGGCCTTGGCGCCGTACGCCATAGCCTCGCCAGACTCTTTCGCCGACGTCGCCGTCTTGTCGGTCTTCGTTGTCGCCGCCTCGGCCGCGTCGCCCACGTGCTCCAAGGAGCGCGCCGCCTGTGTAGCACCTTCAGCGACTGCCTTGCCAACCCCTTCCCCGGTACCGGCAAGCTCCGCCAGCTTTACGTCCGTTTCTGCGATGCGCTTCTGGAACTCCTGAAAACCAAGACTGCCGTCAGACAACGCCTCCTGTAGCGATGCGCGTAGGGCGGTGATTTCCTGTTGCGTGCTCGCCTGCTTGAACGCGTTGTCAAACGCCTGCGCAATGGCCTTGGCGCGCTGCTCTGCAGTCAGCCCCAGCTTGTTTATCTCGTCGACAGCGCCTGAAAACGCGTCCACTGCCTCGCGACCTGCCTGGGTGAAACCCGACTTGATAGCGTCAACATCCACGCCCAACCGCGTCAGGTTGATGCGGTCGACTTCTGACGCGAACAGCTTTGCCGCGGCGGTACCGGCACCGAACGAGCGATCTGCAGCCGCCTGCAGCGCGGGTAAGTCGCGGGTCGACACCTCGGTTAGCGCTTTCCTCAGTTCGCCCTTGATCGCGTCGGCCGCAGCAACACCGCGGATCGACACCTGTTCAAGAATGTCGAGGGCGCTTGCCATGCCCTTACTGCTGCCAAAGTCGATGCCGTTGAAGATGCCGGACACAGACTCTTTGGCGGCTTGGCCCTTGGCAACAAGATTGTCGAACTCCTCCACAGCCGACGTGGCAAACTTTCGCAGTCCTTGTTCGCTGCTGGCAACCCGGGAAAGGTCAACCAGCTGCTGCCCGGTTTCTTTCAACGCTTGATTGATCCGCCGCAGTCCAGCGCGTACCTCTGGGTCGATTTGCTGACCTGCAGCCACCGCCTCTCGGATTACACCTTGGAAGTACTGTTTTGCACTCTCAAGGCTGAATTTGTACGCCTCAGCTTGCTCTTGAGTTTTGCTACGAATCTGTTCGGATGAAGCAACAACAGTGTCCGCATAGCTCCCGTAAAGCGCTTGGAGCTCTCGTCCCTGCTTTATCTGGTCCCGTACGCTTTGGCGACTAGCCGCTTCCAACGACTCTGTCCGGAGGCGAATTCTGTTCAGCTCTAGATGAGCATCCGTAAGCAGCTTTACGGCGGTCACAGCTGCAAGTGGCCACGCGGCGACTCGTGCCACGCTCATCATCACAGTTAACCCGGTCCTAAGCGTGGCAACGTAAGCCGCGACTCTCGCGCCTAAGCCTGCGAAGGATGCCGACCCACTTACTCCGGTAGCAGCGACAGCTGCTCGATGGGCAGCAAGCGCGCCAGTAGCGCTATTGACCGCGCCTGCGACATTCGCGAAGCCCGCGGCCCATTGCGCGAGCCTCATTGTCGCCCATGCGGCAGCCACGGCCGCGACTGTCCCCGCTTGACGCGCCAGTAGAAGGGTGGTGTTCCCAACGAGCGACGCGACAGGAACCAACGCTTGTCCGAATCGCTTGACTGCTTCCATTGTCGCAATCAGCCCAGAAGCGACCCTTCTGGCTATCTGATCCAGATTCGTCGTGCTTCCCAGCAGCGACTTGATCTGTGTCTTGAAATAGTCCGTAACGCCGTTGTCTGCGACCTTCTTTTGAAATTTGGTCCAACGGGCGGTCAGCTGCTGCACTAGGCCGGACAAGCTGCCAAGACCACGAGCGGCCGCGCCGCTATTGGCCCTTCCAATCTCATCAACGAGAGCCTTGATGACATCGCGACCGAGTAGGCCTGCGGCGCTCAGTCGCTGAAGCTCAGCCACGTTTTTGCCAGTAGCGTCCTGAAGAAGATCCCATACCGGCACGCCGCGCTCCATCAACTGGAGGATCTCTTCACCTTGCAACTTCTGCTTAGCCCACGCTTGGCCCACGGCAAGGATCTTGCCGTCAAGTTGCTCCATTGACCCGCCAACTGCGGCGTTCTGGTCGATCAGTGCCTGCATCGATCCGTTGAGCGGGTCAAGACCGAAAGATTTCAGCCTTACTGCCGACGCAACCACATCGTCGAACGCCAAGCCGTTTCTATCAGATATCTTCTCCAGTTCTGAGTAGGCGCGATTGCCCGCCTCCTGCGTGCCGTACAGGTTCTGCAAGGCGCGCTGAGCGTCCTCTGCTTTTGCGGCCACCTTACCCAGCGCGCTGATACCCCGAGCAGCCTCGCGGAATCCGAAGAACGCAGCCAACGGCGCCATGACGCCGCGCAATTTGCCGAACACGCCGCTCAGCCCGCCGGCTTCGTCCTTCAACTTTCCGGTGCTGCGCGCTGCCTGCTCGGTGCGCTCCCGGTACTCCGCCAGGGCGGCAGCCGACACCTGGCCGGATCTCGCCATCTTGCGGAAGGCGGCATCGGCTTCTTCGTTCGCCTGCCGCTGTCGACGTGTGGCGCCCGCCTGTTGCTCGACTACGTTGACCTGCCTTTGCAGCGAGCTGGTTGCGCCGTCAATCTGCGTGCGCAGGTTGCGATTGGAGTCCGCCAGCAGCTTCGTATCAAAGCCACTCTCGCGCAGCTCCGCACCCAGCTTCTGCTGAGTTGCCGCTTGCGACCGCTGCACTTTGTCGAGGCGGTCGACTTCGCCGCGCACGTCCTTGTAGGCGCGCAGCATTTCTTTGGTCGGTTTCTCGGTCTCGCCGATCTGCAGGGCCAGTTGCAACGCGCCACGGCTGGCGCTGTCGAACGCATCGCTGGTGGCTTCCAGTTCCTCCGTCAGTGCCTCAAAGCGCGTGGCCTTGGCGGCGCGCTCATTGAGCTCGGCAATGGAGTCGACCAGCTTTTCAGTGTCAGCCGCGGTCTCGGCAGATACATCGCCCACGCCGGACAGCGCCTTGCGCAGTTGGTCCAGACCCTCGCGACCCTCGGTCTCCAGGACGATCCGGATTGCTTCTTGAATAGCATTGGCCACGCTCAGTCCCCTCGGCTCAAGCGCCACTGGCGCCGCAGTTCAGTGGTGTAGAAGATGCGCAACTGGGACAGGACTTCCTGTTTTGCGCTGAGCGAGGCTTTGTTGTTGAAGCCGGCCACCATCTCGAACGGGCTGGGGCCGTACAGCATCCGCAGCGGCCCGCGACCTGCGCGGCGGCCGGTGCTCTCGAACGATCGCGCTCGGATAGCACGGCGACCTTGAACGGTCGCGATGAACGCGCTTTCGTAGGTCTTTGGCGTGCCGCTGATGTTGGCGGTGGCGCCCTTGCTCTTGCGGCCCGACCACCGCCCACGGAACTCGAGCAGCGGCACTTGGCGGGTCGATGCGTAGATGGACACGAACTCACTGGATCCACTGCCACCACGCCGTCCGGTTTCGGCGCGGTACTTGTCGCGCAGGCTGCCAGCCTTGATGTTGTAGTTCTCGCGCACTGCCCGGCTGACCGCCGGCACAGTCCGGCGCTTCAGCCCCACGGCGGCACGTGCCACCGCGGTATCGAATGACGACAGCACATCACCGGCAATGCCGGTCAGACCATGCAGGTCCTTCGCGGCTTTGCCGTTGACGTAGTACTTGAAGGCGCTGTTGCGCCTACTGACCCGGGCGGACATCAGCCGACTTCCAACACGTCGAACTGACTCAGCAGGTCCCGCTCAGCCGCGGAAACCATCAGCCAGTCGCCTGGCTGATAGTCCTTGCCCGCGTGCCGATGGGCGATCGCGAATACCACCCGCACCCGCGCCGAAGCGTGGGACGGTGGCGTGCTCCCCAGCCGCGATGCGGCCGGGGTATCACTCGCAGTAGCCGTACGGCGGGCCACCGGTTACGCCGAGACCCGGTAGCTGTCGAAGGTGTACGGCGCTTCTTCGCCCGCCGCCACCAACGCGTTACCCGTCAAGGTCACCTGGATCGGCTCGGCGCTGAACCAGTCAACGTCGCCGTCGGTGGTCAAGTTGACCTGCGGGACGCGCAGCTCACCGTTCTCACCAGAGATGCGGTCTTCCATGTCGCCGGTGAGGTAGTACGCCTCGGTCGGCACCGCGCCACCCTTGATGCTGGTCGACACCTGCGCGTCGTAGCTGTAGCTGATGGTGACGTCCGGATCGTCGATGGTGACCGCAGCCGCCTTGATGACGATCTGTCCGCGACGATAGTCGATGGTGTAGTCGGTACCGGCCACCAGCGGGCTGGCGCCGTTCTTCACCACCGGCGCCGGCGTGGACTTCAGCAGGCGATGCGGAAGCTGCAGCGGCACGCCCAGCGCGGGTACCGGCAATTCATCGTCGGTAACAGCACCGGCGATGATGGTCGCGCTGCTGCCTTCGCCGTAAAGCATGCGGGCCAGAATCAGCGGCGGGATTTCCAGCAGGGTCACCGACACACTGGTCGTGCCCGGCTGCGTCTCCGAATGGATCGGTTGGTTGTAGCGAGCACCGCGGCGCTTGCTGACCACGTTGATTTCGTCGCCGGCTTCATACGCGAAGGTCATCGCGTTGGTTTCGATTGGCTGATTGCCATCCGGATCGGCGGCGTTCGGGATTACGGGGATGAAGGTCGTGCCGTCCTTCTTCCACAGCCGGATGTCTCCGGCGAATTGGCGTACTGCGGGTGCGGGCATGGGGTTGCTCCAGTGGGGTTAGTTCGCGGGCGACTGGGATTCGGTCAGGCCGGCCCGCGCCGTTACCTGAGCGATGACTACGCTGGCGCCATCGTCGGGTTGCCCGATGACGGTGCCGGTCACGATGAAAGTGCGGACGCCTTCTGGGCGTTCCTTGATGTTCTTGCGCAGCGGAATCAGCGCCTTGAGCACGTCTGACCTGGCGCGATGTGCGACCAGTTGGGCGTTTTCGTGCGAGGCGAATGGAACGACCGCTTCGATCACGATTTCCATGTCGCTGCTGAGCGTGGTCCGCGTTGCGCTGGCTTCGTCGACGCTGATGTCGGTCGCGATAATGAAAACGGCCGGGGTGTCGTCTTCCGGCAATTGACTGGCCTCCAGGGCGACCACGCCCAAGCCCAGATCCGACCGGAAGCCGCGACTGACGCGGATCAGTTTGATCGCGTCCCGCACGTGCTCAAGCATCTGCCAGGTGATCGGCTCAGACACGTCGCACCACCCAGCGAGTCATCGACCCGTCGTCAGATACTTTGTCTCCCAGCTCGACCGTGACGCTCTCGTCAGGCAGCAGCACACGGCCCTTGCCGACAGCGGCAACGTCTTCAGAAAGAATGGCAATCTCATCTCGGCGCCCGATCACCTGACCAAACTCGCCCAGCACTTGCACCGCGCGGTAGAGATAGCAGCGCACCGGCTGATCGAAGTTGGCGCCAGGTGCGGTGTAGTGCCCGGTATTGCCAAGACCTGCCTCGGCCAACGCTGCGTGCAGATCGGCGTCGAGGGCCATGATGGCGGCGAGTTCGCTCACGGTTCGACCTCCGTCGCTTGAATCGCGCCAATCTTCCGAAGCTGGGAATTCGCCTTCACCAGCTCCGCTTTGCGCGCTGCACCGACCTCAAAGCATTGGGCAATCGAGCCTTCAGCGATGGGGCGCTCGCGAGTCAGCTCGGCGGGGATTGGCACATAGACCTTGCGCTTAACAACAAGCAACTCGGGCACGGTGGCTGTACCGGACGGAAGGTCGGGGCGGACAGTGCCGCGCTTGCAGCCAGTGGACAACAGCAGCGCGGCGGTGATCAGTAGTAGCGGCAGGATGCGCATCAGTAGCCTCGAAACGCGGGACATGCAGCAGCCACAGCGGCAAGAGCACGAGTGCAATCCGGCTGGCGGGCCTGCGCTTGGAACTGGGCCGCCATCCGGGCGAGCGTGCGGTCAGCGTCCTGCGCCTCCGCATTTGCGGCGGCGATGGATTTGCGGGCCTCCGCGTCGAGTCGCTTGGCCTCGCCCTGCACGCGCTCTAACTCGGTGCGCATGGCGGCGGTGACCTGCTGGTGGGCAGCGATGGAATCGGCAGATTCGGCAGCGCGCTGCTTCCAAGCGCCACGCTCGGTGATGGCGGTATCGCGGGCGGACTGGGCGGCGCTTACTTCGGCGCGGGCGGTATCCAGATCGCCATTGAGGACGGCGGTGTAAATGCCGGACGCAATCAGCGCGGCCAGCAATACGCCGCACGCGTACAGCAGTGGGGTGACCGTGAACTTGGCCAGCAAACTCACGACGACACCGCCAGCGCCGCGGTGGCTTCGTAACGGTTGCACAGGCCGCGCTCGACGTCGGTACCAACCCAGATGCGGCACATGCTGCGGAACTGGGCGGCCATGCACGCGGTGTCACCGGCGGGAACGCACTCGTCACGCAGTACGCGCATCTCTCGGCGGCGATCGCCCCGCATGGACGCGCCACGGTTGTAGACGGTGGCGACCAGCGACCCCTGCGCTGGCTTCGTCAAACCATCCCAGCCTTTGGCAAACGCGCGGGCTGTCAGGTCGGTGTAGCTGGGCAGCGTTGACTGTGCGAACACCGTCTGCGCGATCGGCAACGGCGTAACGATGTCGCGGACTTCTGGCAGCAGCGACTTGGCACGCGTGCCGACGATGCCGGCAGTGACGGCCAGCGCTGACGCGTCCGGATGCCCGACCCAGTCCCCGGTAATCCGGGTCGCCGTTTGGTATCCGCCGTCGTAGCCGATGCCCCAAGTGACGCCAGACGCACCGCCGGGCCAGACCGGCTGCTGCAGGCGCTTGACGTAGTACGCGGGGCTGATGATCTCGAAACGGACGATCAGATCCACTGCTGCCGGGGCGACGGTGGCGGCAGATGCTTCCACGGGAAGCACGCTAGCCAATGCATCGCGCACGGCAACCACGGCAGGCAGCGCGGCGCCCGCCACCTCTGCCTCGGCGGCGTCGACGATCGGCATGACCACGTCAGCGACTGCATCCTGAGCACGCTCGATGGGCGTGTCAGTGGCCGACTCGGACGGCGCGCAGGCCGCCGCGAGCGTCAGCGCGCAGGCCAGAAGAACGCAGCGAACAGTACGATCAGGAATGCCCATTCGAGACGGTCCTTGATTAGAAGCCAACGGGCGTGCGCGTTCCCCTGCAGCACGAGCTCATGTAATTGGATTTCGCGGACGGCGTTCAGGTCGTCCAAGTAGGTGAACTTGAATAGCCAGGCCGCACCCATTGCAGCGGCGAGGTACAGGCAGGCGATGGGCAGTTCCAGCATCCAGGCAATCAGGTCGCCAGAAACGGCCACGCCGGGCAGGCCGCCAAACACAAGGAAGCCACCTAGCGCCAGCAATACAAGCACTGGCATCCACACCCAGAACTCCTGCCATCGTGAGAAAATGGTCGGGCGTTTCATGGCAGCTTCACCGCACGCTCGATGCGGTCCAGTCGCCGAGCGTGGTCAACGATCGCGCCAGAGTTCTGGTCAACCTGACGGATCAGGATCTTGTCGACGCTCTGTGTCATGAGGTCGACCTTCTTGTCGAGCTGCGACACCTGCGCGCCAACCGTCAGTTGCGAGTTGCGCATCTCGTTCATCGCGGCGTCATTGGTCGCCACAAAGCGGACCAGCAACCAAGACAGCATGCCCATCAGAATGGTCAGCACTCCGATCATGATCGGCATCAAGATGCGTGCACTTACTTTTGCAGTTGCGCTATCGGCGGCATGTTGCATATCCATCAGCGGTGCCTGCTTGTAAAAGAACTGCCCGCCCCACTGCCAGCTGGCTGCGAGGATTGATCTGGACGCGGAAGGCGGGCAATTGGTGCGGGCGGCCGGGTACTCCCAACCCATACCCGCGTAGAAGGCGCCCCCACGGCTCCGCCGGTTGCCGAGGGGAGCGGCAAGCGGGCGGCGGTGCGCGTGGTGGCGGGGGCGGGCATCAGGCGTTGATGGCGCAGTCGATGAAGTCATCCGACGACGTGCCAACGACAGCGGCATAGCCCGCGACCGCGTTGGCGCCGGCGGCAGCGGCCGTCGTCAACTTCTTCGCGGTGTTGTCCCAATACAGCAGGTCACCCTGGGCGCAGGCGTTGGCCTTGACTTTGGGCAGGTTGAACACGCCCTTGACCTTGACCGCGATGGTCTCGCCGATGGCGCCATTGGTCAGCGGGACCGCCAAGCGGGTACCGAGCAGGAAGGGCACGCCACTGGTGCGGGCGGCAAGCGCGACGTGGTCAAGGACCTCGCCGGGTTGAATGTAGTTCTTTGCCATGACTGATCTCCGAAGGGGGATGGCTTTACTGGGGGGCGCGGCGGCGGAACTGGGAGGCGATCAGGCGACCGCCTCCCCTGCCCGTCACGCGCCGGGGTTCTTCGCGAGTGCGATGTGGTCGACCGCAGCGGCGGCGGCGTCGAGGCGGACTTTCCACTCGGTGCCGTCCACGTTCCAGCCCTGCTTGGACTCCAGGTACGGTTCCTGCTTGCCGTCCAAGTAGCCGACGGCGATACCGTCGTACATGGCCGGATCGGCGATGCCGTACCAAGCGGTGAGGCTGTGAGCATCGAGGCGCGGGTCTTCGATGATCTCGAAGCTGTTGCGCACGATGTTCGGGGTGGTGTTGTTCTTGGTGGCGGAAACCTCGAACTGGCTTTCCAGCACAGTCCGCGCCAGACCGGCCTGCGTAACCGGCACGACCAGATACTTCAGCGGGACGTAAACGGTGTTGCCGTCGCTGTCCTTCTGCAGGGCCATCAGCACGCGCATGCCGTCGACGCTGGTGGTGCTGATCAGACTGCCGGTGCCCACGAGGTTGTTGTGCGTGGCGTGGAACAGCGCGACGCCGTCGGCCATCGTCGGGTTACTGGTGAGGATGGAGAACACCGCGTTGCCCAATGTTCGCTTGGCGGCCTGACCCATCTTGCGAGGCACGTCAGCCAGCGCGTTCAGATCGTCATTGATAACTGCCTGACGGGTGATGCTGAACATCTTTCCGTAGGTGACCAGCTTCAGCGCGCTACCGGCTTCGTTGAAAGTGCCGTACTTGAACTCGCCGCCTTCGCGGACAACGTCAAGATCGCTGAAGCGACCAAGGCCGGCCAGCGTGGTTGGCTTGAAGTCCGTCAGCGAGACCGGGCGGGTGAACAACGGGAACGTCTCGGCCGCTTCTTCGTAGCCACGACGCAGAGCCTTCTGGGCGACGTTGCCCATCAACAGCGGGAAATCACTGGTGCTGTGCGTGAAGGCGCTGCCCACGATGTCCATGCGGTCCATGCCACGAGTGTTGACGCCTGCACGCTCGGCGCAGGCGCGGGCGATCTCGGCCAGCGTGTGGCCGCGATACGGGTTGGAGCCGTCGGCCTGGACGACGCCGATGCGCGAGTCGATGGCGGTGGCCATCGCGGCGCGGTTCTTGTCGCGGTCATCCTCACCGGCGACGACGCGGGCATTGCCAGCGGCGGGCGTGGCGTCTTTGGCGAGGATGGCGAGGATCTGCGCGCCAACATCGCCGGCAGACACGTCCGGATCAGCGCTCGCAACCACGTCGTCGTAGTAGGCGCGGACGGCCGGGTTATTGAAGTGAGGCTCCGCCATTGCTTTGATGTCAGCGTTGCGGTTGCGGATGGCAGCGACAGCATCAGTCGCGGCCTGACGGGATGCGGCGGTTACGTCTGCCGCCGGGGTGGCATTGGCTTGGGGCATGGTGGGCTCCTGGGGGGTGCTGGACTCGGCCAGCGGGGACGCCTCGGCGGCGGCCGACGACGAAGTAGTGACGGGAAGCGCGGCAGTTGCCGGCGTCGACGTGTCAGATGGATGCAGCAGACCGCGCACCTGGGCGGCGATCTTCTGAGGGGCGCGGGCAATCAGGCGCTGCAATGCGGCCGCGTTGGCGTCGACTGGCTCGGCGTCTTCTGACGGTTCGGCGGCGACGATTGCCTTGTCGGCCAGACCTGCGTCGACCGCGTCGGCGGCGGTGTACCAGTGATCCTTCCCGCTCGACCACATGGCCTCGAACTCGGACGCCGGCTTGCCGGTCTTCGCGGCGTAGCTGGTCGCCATCGCCTTGCCGTATGTGTCCAGCACGTCGGCGTACTCGCGGATCTCGGCACTGTTGCCAGCGGCGACGCCCCACGGGGCATGCAGCATCATCAGCGCGTTGTCCGGCATGGTCACGGTGTCACCGGCCATGGCGATCAGGCTGGCAATGGACGCGGCGATGCCGTCGATTTCGACGTCGACGGTGACACCAGCGGCGCTACGGGCGCGCAACGCGTTGTAGATGGCGATGCCGTCGGTGACGCTGCCGCCGTAGCTGTTGATGCGCACCAGCAGACGGGCGGACTTAACGGCGGCGAGCTGGTCGACAACGCCCCTTGCGGTGACGGTTTCCTCCCACCAGCTGTCCCCGATGCTGCCGTAGATCAACAGCTCTGTGGTGTTGTCGGCAGCGGCGCGGATTTCCATCGAACCGGATCCAGCCTTGGACTCTGGCGCGGGCGCATCGGTACGCGCAAGGATGGCGCGCAGGGCTTGCGGCAGTTGCTTGATAGTCATCAATCGGAGTCCTTCAGGGTCGCGCCAATCACCGCGCCGCGCAGACCAGCGCGGGCGTCGGGGTCGACGGTGGTGGTGGACGGCAGCAGATCGCGACGCTGCTCGTGCCAGTCAGCTGTCTGGGTCAGCACTTCGTCCGGCTGATTGCCCATCAACAGCGTGTTCTGTTGCGGCGACTGCCAGCCACGGTCCTCGGCCTCGCCCTTGGCGATTGCTTCCTTGAGCGGGTCGATCCATGGCATGACCGGTCGCACGTAGGACGCGGCGGACAAGTCACGCAACGTCCAGCCGCGGGGCATGGTGATCTGTCGGCCGAGCACGGCCGCTTCGACAAAGCGCTTCCATGTGGGACGGACCTGCAGCGCAATGAACGTCTCGCCAAGCTTCTGGTAGGCGCCCCACTTCTCGACCAGCTCCTGGCGTTGCGCCGAATAACTGCCGTCGTAGTTCATCGACAAACTGCTGGCGCTGACGTTCAAGCCGCCGGCAACAGCACGCAGCTGGCCGGCTCGGAATGTCTCGGTGTTCGGGTTGGGGCGCTTGCTGTCGACCAGCTCAATACGCTCACCGGGCAGCAGGTCATCGGCAATCATGCCCGGACGCATGGTCAGTGCCCGGTACTCCCTGCCCGCGTCGCCCTCTGCCAGCAGCACGCCGCTGGACACGTCGCCCTGACCGTACATTTCAGGCTGACCCTTGATGATCTGCGCACTGAGCGACGCCGCGACTTTGGCGGCGATACGTTCGCTGTCCTCGTAGTCCTTGATGTCCTCAAGGCGGGCGATGACAGACGCGAACACCGACAGACCACGCACCTGGTGGATGCGGTCAATCAGTGCAAGGTGGTGCATGTAGTCGGCCGAGACACGCTTGGTCTCGGTAGCGAACACGTCTGGGTCGCCTGGGTGGTGCTTGAAGATGTGATACGCCAGGCGACGGCCCCACGCGTTGCGCTCGACGCCCTGCATGATGTTGCGCTTGGCGTCGTTGAAGTCCAACGGCAGCAGGTCCGCCTCGATCATCTCTATCGAATACGGGACGCGGGTGCCGTGCTCCAAACCAGCGACGGGGCCGATCAGGTCCTGGTACAGCACCTCGCCATCACGGAACCAGCTACGGGCCAGCAGGTCCTGGCACTTCCCATAGTCATGCGCCCACGTAACCTCGGGGACATCCCACCACTCGTCCCACAGCTCGGTGAGGTCCTGCGCCAGATCGCGGTCGACTTTGCCACCCGGCAAACGCGGGGCGGGCAATACGTCGATGCCGCTGCCGACCGTGTTCTGCACCAGCGTGTTGATGGCGTTGCGGCTGATGTCGTGGTCGCGCTCAAGGTGCCGGGCGTGGTCGCGCAGCTGCTTGGCGTCGATGCCAACGATGCGGTTGGCGCTGCCGTGGTCGATGGCGGTTTTGCGGCTGCGCGATGGGCGGATGGACTCGTGCACGGCAGCGCTGATGCGCTTGACGCTGGCCAGCTCATTGCGAGTGACATCGTGACGTGCTTCTGCCGCCAGTACGGCGCGATCGGAAGTAACCGCGATACGGGCGCGGTCTAATGCGATGGCGGCGGTACCGGTCAAGTCCTGCCACCGAAGTCGGCCTGTGAGAACCGACCGCCACGGCCGGCGGCACCCGCTTGCTCGCGGGCGACCACGGACTGCAGGCGACCTATCTCGGCGCGGATCTCCGATAGGTCGGCGCGGCGAAGTTCGCGATCGCCAAAGCGCACCGACTGACCCTGCAGGATCTTTGCTTCGGCGGCCACGTAGGCATCGAGACGGGTTTGATTGATGGTCGGCACATGACTAGATTGCCGACATCGCTGTCTCAAAGATTGGCAAAACGTGAGACAACTAGGTTTTTAAGTCGTTATTTATCAATAGCTTAAAAACAGACTGTCTCAATCTTTGCCTATCTGTGAGATTTTGGCGTGTTTCGTGCTGTTTTAGTCGCTGTCCCACATGCCAGTCGATTGATACCTGTACATGCGCGTCAGAACTTATGATCGATGCCCGCTTGCTTCATGATGGCATTGGCTGTGTGGCGAGACTTGCAGGTGTCATTCACAGTCACTGCTTTGCGCCCCTTGCACCAAATTTCGTGGGACCCAGTCCCGGCACGGTGGAACGACCAGCCGTGCTGCTTCAAAAGCTGTTTTACCTGCTTTTCAAACCCATTCATGCATGGGCGATCTGTTGCCTTAGATGCAGATCAGCGACCGAACGGTCCAGATCGTCTGGATGACAGGCCAGCATTGGCATCAAGCTGCGAGCTTCAGCTAACAACTCTTCGAGACTGTCAGCCTCAACCACCAACCCAGGCATATCCGAGCTTGTGCCGACAAAGACACCCGCCTGCGAGTCACGGACAACATCAATGCGGATTTGCGTTGGAAACCCAAGACGGGCCATGTACCGTCCGAACGGCCAGCCATACCTGTAAATCGGGCTCATAAACCACCCCCTAAGTGCAAAATGACCGCCCCAAAAGGGACGGCCGTTGGATCTTCAGCGACTATCGCTTCCTGTCCATATCGCAATCTTAGCGTGAAAGTTGTGAAAGTATCGATACCGGTACACCACTGCGCCGTTTGTTCACAAAGCACCAGCTCCCAACACCCTCGGCAATCCTCCTGGGAACATCCGATACAGCGTTGGGCGTGACAGTCCATGGTCGCGACATACCCGGCTGATAGAGGTGCCTGACTCTAACGCGGCGGCGATCTGCAGCACGTCGTACTGGCGAGCGGGCGCTGGCACGTACAGCTTCTGGGCGGCGTACTCGGTCTGCAGGTACTTCAGAATGCTGCTCGCATAAGGCAGGGCCAGCGCCTCTGGCACACCCAGATCATCCACGATACCGCGTACAAACTCGCTACGCAGGGCTTCCGTGCGGTCAAGATCTCGGGCGCTCATCAGAAGCTCCAGTCGCCGTCGACTACGCCGCCAGTGCGGGCGGGTGTCGGACGTGGTGATGTTTCACGGGAATCGTTCGGCAGTGCTGCAGGCTTCGGTGCGTGGGGACGATCGCCCTGCTCTGCCGCAACCGAGAACAGGTCGGCCTCGGGCTCCAGGTCGGCCTCCAGCGATGCCCACTGCGTGTCGCGCATGGCGTCGACCTTGATGGCCGGGCTGAGCGCCGCCCACTCTGCATAAACCAGCGTGTCGAGTGGTTCGTTACGGGCGCCACGCGGCGTGATCCATTCGCCCGCGTCGAGGTCGAAGTACTCGCAGGTGAGGCCCTTGTAGTAGCTGGGCAACAGCGCACCCGAGTCCGGCTTGAGCGGGTCGTGTGCTTCGCCGCGACCGCCTGGGAACCGAAGCATGCGGCCCTCGATGTTCTCGGGCTCGCCGGTCTTGTCGGCTTCATTGCGCGCCACAACGGCAGACGAAAGCCAGCCGAAGATCAGGTGTTTCAGCACACTGGTGCCAACACCCCACACGCCTACGCCGCGGGCAATGGTCTTGTCGCGGGCGTTGACCTCGGTCTTCTTTGGTCGGTAGACGGCCCTGTCTGACTTCTTCTCAGACCGGCCGCGTACCAGGTACATCCACTGTTTGCGGTACCCGTCGCGCAGCTTCAGCACGCGGCTGTTTCCGGAGTAGCCGACTTTGGACTTGACGTACTGGGCGACCATCTCGGTCCAGTTGCCGCCGTCGATCGCCAGCGCAGTGATCGTCATCTCGCGGCCGTTGGCTTTCGCCCACGTGCCCTGCAGATACGCGTCGAGCTCGGCATAGCCGTCCGGACGCGAAGGGTCGCCGTCGACAACGGCGTAGTCAATCACACGGGTGCGCTGGCCACGCCCCTTGCCGATGATCTGGATCTCGAAGCGGTCGTGCTGGCAATCGATGCCTGCAGTCAGAATCAGGGCGCCCTTTGGCACCGCGCCGCGATGCACGCCGGGCTCGGCTAGATCGGCGATCTCGTCGGCGTCCTGTTCCTTCCGTTCGCCTTCGTGGACTTCGCCACACACCAGGTTGTCGTATGCGGCCTGCCGGTTTGGGTCTGCCTCGGCGGCGGTGCGACGGTTGGCAATCTCCAGCCATGTCATGCCAAGCCCTTCGGGCGTGTATGCGGCCCACGCGTGATAGCTGCGGTGGGTCGGGTCGCCGTTGGCGTGGGTCGGTTGCCAATAGGCGCCGTCCGGCGCCGGCGGATCGATCACGTACTGGCAACGGCACGCATCGGCGTAGACGGGCTTGCCGGCCTGCGTGCGGTCGATCACGCGCGTGGGACGCTCGCCACAGCCAGCGCACGCGCTGCGCTCGACCAGCATGGCGGTCTTGTGGTGTTCCTCGATCACGCACCCGTTGGCCACGCAAGCAAACGTGCCGTTTGGCTGCAGTCGGTCGCGATCCAGCTGCTGATGCGCGCCGCACTCTGGGCATGGCAGCAGGTAGTGCCGCTGGTCGCCGGTGAGGAAGCCTGCATCGATCTTGCTCCGCCCGGCCACCGTTGGCGTGCAGGCGCGGTAGATCTTCGCCCGATCGCCGTAGGACATCGCGCGGGCGGCCAACTGCTCGTCGGCACCGCCCTGGTCGCCAAGGTCGTCCGGGTATTCGTCGACCTCATCCATAAACACGAAGCGGGCCGTCCGCTGCCGAAGCTGATTGCTGGAGTTGGTCCAGATCACCCACAGCGTGCCGCCGGGGAACTGTTTCTCCAACGTGTTGTCGGTCGTGAAGCACGCCTGCAGATCCGGCATCAGCGCGACCGCGGGCTCGAACTTGGTTGTCGACCAGCTGCGCGCCAGATCCTTGACCGGCTGCGCGACGATCATCGAATCAAGACCACGCTCGACCACGTAGCCGACCCAGTTGATACCGACCTCAGTGGCGCCGATCTGGGCGGACTTCTTGAAGTCGACCGTCCGCACCGGCGAGTGGTCGCTGAGCGCGTCCATGATCTCGCGCAGGATCGGGTTACGCGCCGTCCGCCACTGCCCGGGCTCAGCACCGGCGCCCTTGGCGATATGCCGATGCGCGTCAGCCCACTCGCTCACGGTCAGCTGCGGGGCGATGGTCCAGCCACGGATCCACGAGTCACCGACAACATAGGTCGCATCGGCAAGGTTGACGTCATAGTCGACGTGGAAGCTGTCGAGCGTCATGCCGCCTCCTGCTGTTCGTCCGCCGGCAGTGGGGCGTCCTTGAACAGCGCACGCGCCGCAGCCTGCATGTCATCGGCCACCTGGCGCACCTCGGCGTCGATAAGGGCCTCACAGGCGCGTGGGTCGTTCTCTGCCGCCAACTTGGTACGCAGGCGGCTGCCGATGGTCCGCATGCGCTCCAGCGCCTGCCTGACCAGCGTGAAGATCTCCCGGTCGACGTCACGCACGCGGGTCAGCTGTTTGGCCTGCTCTCCCAGCTCCAGCTCTGCTAGCTGGGCTTTGGCCAACCGCTCGCGGCGCATGGCCTCACGCAGATCGACGCCGTCGATGATCGAGCCGAGGGTCGTGGTCGGAAGCGCCTGGCCGGCAGGCAGAGGCTTGCCGGTACGGTCACCGCCGCGTGTTGGGTCCGTTGTGGCATCCAGCGCGGCATTGGAGGCGGCGACATCAATCAGCTTTCCGGGACCATCGACCAGGCGGCATTCACGACGGAGGCGCCGGACGTACGAATCGCTGACGCCCCGGTGCAATGCGTACTCAGCGGTGGTCATAAAGGGCTGCACGGAACTCACAGGAACACCCCCAGACCCAATCCGGAACCGAGGAACCAAAGCCCCGGAACAAAATGTGCACGCAAACTGCGCGCCTTATTGCCCGCGATTGACGGAGCTGAAAGGGACCCGCGAAAACTGGATTCGACACGAGCCGCGGCGGCTGTCCCGACCTGTTGCGAGGTTGGGCCAAGGTTGGGACGGCTGAAACCGTTGCTGGCATTGCCTTGTCCCAACCGTCCCAACCTACCCAACCTATATATACATAACGGGAGAATGTAGACCGGCAAGCCGAACAGCTCCCATATGCGCGAGGCCGAAAAGGTTGGGAGGTTGGGACAACGCCCACGGCTATTGGCCCGAGGTTGGGACAAGGTCGGGACAAGGTTGGGACAAACGCCCAAGGTTGGGTCAGAACGGACAGTCATCATCCACCTCCTTCCGGATAGCCGGCTTCACTGGATCACTTGTGCCGCTGGTATTGCTGGCGCTGAGCCAGCGTCGCTCCCGTCGCCCGTCTTCCGTGCGGACGCGCTCATGCGTCCACCCAAGCCGCTTCATGATCGCGCTGACGCGCATCTGCTCAGGCCGGCCGTGTCGTGCTGCATCAACACCGATCGCATAGCTCAGCACCTCATCCGTGCTGGTCCAGTCTGGGAGCACGCCGTACAACCTCGCCGGGTACGCGTTGTCGCCTGGCGCTTTGCCGCCCAACCACCGACTGACGCGACCTTCCCAGCTGTCCTCGAAGTAGCGCGCCTCCTGTTCTGCAGCTGCATCCTCTGGCAAGTCCCACCACTGCACGCCCTCATTAAACAGATGCACAGCCTCGGCCCATAACTGGTCGCGGGCTTCGCGCAGGGCGTCGATATCGATCTGGCCATCGTCGCGCACGCGCACGGGCAGGAAGCGCCGGCCGCCGGTGTTGTCGCGCAGGTATTCGCTTTCGTTGGTGGTGCCGACAAACACGCACTCGCGCCGGTAGCTGCGGGGCACGCGCTCATAGGGGGCGCGGTACTTGTCGACCAGCCGAGTGATGGCGCCCTTGACCGCGGTGACGTCAGCTTTGTTGAAGCTGTCCATCTCTGCAATCTCGACACCCCAGCAGCCGAGGATGACCTGGTAGAAGTCCTTGCCCGCCGGCGACTCAAGCGTCTCGACGTACCACGATGCGCCGAACAACGACTGCATTGACGTGGTCTTCTTCTTACCCTGCAGACCTTCCAACACCAGCATGAAGTCAACCTTGCTGCCGACGAACGGCTGCTTGGGGTCGAACCACAGAATGCGCGACACCGCGCTGACCATGAAGCACCGAGCCGCCTGAACGTTGTAAGTGCGATCCTCAGCGCCGAACAGGTCGACAAACATACGATCGACCCGCGGCACACCGTCCCACTTGAGCGACTGCAGGTACTGGCGGATTGGATGGCGACGGTGACGACGCGACACGGTGATCACCGCCTTCAACGCCAACTCATCCGACACCGCCATGCGGTAGTGATCCGGGTGCTGCAGCCAGGCCGCCATCTCGCAGCCGTCGGTGTCGGTGAACTCGTCACGATTGCCACCGATCCATGGTGGATCCTTCGCTAACACCACCTGATTACTGGACTCATTGAGCCAGAACAAACCCTTGAACCGCTCGTCGTTCTCGAGGATCAACAGGAGGTTGTGCAACGTCCCTTCAATGCGCTGATCCTTGTTTCGGGTCAGCAGGTGGGTCCACTCACCGCCAGCTGCCGCGCCCCCGCCTGGCGGCGTGCCGCCACCGTCGATGACCTCAAGTCGTTTACGCGCCACGTTCATCCCCGCACCACTGTGATTTCAGCGACGCGATGCGCCGCCCAGGTCGCGATCTGCCGGGCTGTCCAGCCATCGGCCAACGCGTCGGCTATGTCCCAACCCTTGGGCTGCCCTTCCGTATCGATGTAACGCATGGACCGCACGCCCGCCCGGTTGAGGTGCTGAGCTGCGCCTATCGTTAAGTCACCGGCCAGATTCACGTGACCAAGCATTGCTTCGCGGCCCGGACGGTCTGCATCAGGCCAGAGCGCCACGTCGCGGCCTTCAAGCGGTGACCAGTCGACCTGCGCCAAACCCTTGCTGCCACCCGGCCACGCAACGACCACGTACATGGGCAACGCGCCAGCGCCAGCAGCGCGGCACTTTTCGCCCTCGACCAACAACACAGGCGCGTCCGGACGAGCCGCCAGTGCGTCTAGGCCCTGAAGCGGGCGTGGCGAGGGGAACGGGCGAATGCACCACTGCATTGCGCCGTCAGGGCCGATGCACCACGTCACCGCTGGGGTGATCTTCCCGGCGGCGAACTCGCAACGCAGCACGTAGCCCAACAGTCTGCCATCGGCGTTGCGGTACTCATCAGCGCGGGTCGGCTTGAAGCGCGAGAACTTGCTGCGCTTCGGGTTCCAGATCGGCACCGTCCAACCATCCGCGCGCAACAGGTCCGGGGCATCCAACGGCACCGGCAACAGCGGCACCCACTTGCCCTCGGCAGGCGTCGCGGCCACAGGCTGCGGGCGGTTGGTTGCAACGGGCGCGAAGTCCCGATGACCCAGTCGCTCGCATGCCTCTACAAAGCCCAGGCTTTCATAGCGCTGCACGAAACCGATCGCGTCGTGATGCGCACCGCAGCCAAAGCAGTGCACAAACCCCTTGGCGGGCGACACATAGAAGCTGGGCGTGCGCTCATCATGGAACGGACAGCATCCCTTGTACTCGGCGCCGTCTTTCTTCAACGGCACATAGCCGCCAACAATGGCCACGATGTCCAAGCTGGCGCGCAGGGCTTCCACGTCGATACGCGTCTTCTGCTGATCGCTCATGACTTGGCCACGTCCTTCATGTGCTGGCGATGCCGCTTGCTGCGGTACTGCATACGCAGGTACTCAGCGACCCGCTGACGGCAGTCGTTGGGCTTGCCGCAGTCGTCGTGCGCACAACCGGTCGGGACTTCAGCAATCTGGTCCTTCCACGTGGCATCCGGTGTCGCGGCAATGGCCAGGGCGTGGTGCATGCAGTGGGCGACGCTCACGGTTAAAACCTCGACCACGTGGAGAGCTGCTTGGCGCGATTCTCTTCGTCGCCTTGGCCCGCAAGGCACAACTGCGCGCCATGTAGGCGGCAGTAGTCGCTGATCGGGTCACCGCAGTCCAAATTTGCACACATTCGGCGACCCACTGGCTGTGACCGGTCCGCGTGGTTGCGCAGTGCCGCGTCAAGATGCCGGTCGCTAATGCCTTGCGCCTCGTCGATTTGATCAGCCATGACGGCTTCCCTCCCCATGCATTGCTTGCGACATACCCTCAGCCGCAAGCACGTCAGTGATGCGGCGGCGCATGCTCAACACCGCGCCGATCACATCGTCAGAGTTCGATAGAATTCGCCGCGCATGCGGCAGGTCGGCGTGGTCGATCCGCCCGTCGGCGACTGCCGGGGCAAGGGATTCGCACAGCTTGCCGACCTCGGTCATCAGCTCGCCCAGGCCGATCATCTGGCCGGACTCGGTAGCGTCCACTTGACGCATGGACCAGCGGCCGCGCCGCTGCGCCAGATCGCGCTCACAGTCGCTGCGATACGGCTCAGACAGTGCCATCACCCACGCATCTTCGACATCGGCAGGCAGCGCCTTGACCGTGCCATCCATGAACCGACGCAGGATCTGCCCATTGGCCTTGAGCGCCCGGATCAGGTCGTCGCCCTCGCCCAGCTTGAACGGCACGCTGCGGACATCAGGCGCGACGTTGCTCAGATACTGCTCTGCCACTGCCATCGCAAAACTGTTGGCGTTGATGGCGGTTTCATCCAGCATGCGCCGCGTGTAGGCGTACACCACGGACTGGCGCGGCGGCTGGAACTGAGGCCCGCGCTTCATGCGCGCAACCCCTGCGCCGGGCGAGCATTGCAGGCATGGAAAACACACACACCCGCCGCCGCTTTACCGCCCTGCGCCGCTACACCGTCAACGGAGGCGTGGGCGACGTGGTCGCGGTGCTGATAGGGCCGGTCCCCGTTATAGGCTGGAAGCGCGAACAAACCAACCACAACGGAGACCGGCATGGGAGTCATCGAAGACGTGATGAAGGCACTGGAGCGCATACCGCTCTGGCGGCGGCTGGCATTGATGCCAAAACAGATGGAGCAGATGCAGGCGCGGCTCGACGCCTTGGAGCAGAAGCTTGCCGGCAAGGACGGGCCGCAATGCCCGGTATGCATGGCGCCCGGATTCCGAAGGACAGCCACCGCGCCAGACCCAGTGATGGGCGATCTGGGGGTCATGCAGGACACCCATCAGTGTCCGTCGTGCCAGCATTCGGAGACCCGGATGCGGGACAGCATGCAGCAGTAGCCTGGACGACGGCCGATGCGAGCGCGGACAACTCTGCCTCGCTGAAGCCACGGGACCCGAACGACGCTTGCACACCTTCAGAGGTCCGACGGATCGTGACGGTGCCCATCTTCAGCACACCGGCCACTGCGTCATGCTCAGCAATACCAGTCGGCATGCCCTCGCGCAGATGCGAAAGACTGACGCCTAGCCCTGCTGCAAGAGCCCGGCGTTGTCCAACACTGAAATGTTCGAGTGATTCCGGCTTCATTTCAAGCCACCTTCCGAGCGTTAGGGGCGCCCTCACCGGCGCCAGTGAGAGGGACACCGTCAACGGAGGCGTGGGCGACGTGGTCGCTGTGCTGGTGGGGCCGGTCCCCGTTGTAGGCTGGAAGCGCGAACAAACCAACCACACCGGAGACCGGCATGAAAGACATCAACCCATTCGACCGCGCACTGGAAGTCCGCAACGTACGAGAGCCGTATCTATCAGCAGCCGTCGACGTCACGGACACACTGGATCTCGCGTGGTGCTCGGCCCGTGCAGTGTTCGAGGAAAACGCGACCCCAGAACATGCGATTCAGATCGCGGAGCTGATGCTTCGCGCCGCTGGGCGTCTGACCACCAGCAACGGCAATCATCCTTCTCAACTGCCTGGCAATGGCACTCCACAAACAGAGTGCTGAAGGGCGGGCGGATCAACTTTGGTGAAGCGAGTGGGCCATTCATTTCAAGCCACCTTCCGAGCGTTAGGGGCGCCCTCACCGGCGCCAGTGAGTTGGACGGCCGGGAGCACGAACAAACCAACCACAACGGAGACCGGCATGAACGAAACAGATCTCGAATTTCTTTGCGAGCGCGTCGCAGCGCTGGAAGCGTTCATCGTCGACTTCCTGCCGCCGATCATTGCCGGCTCCGGGACGCGAGCGCAGTTGGAAGCACAACTGCAGGCGCTTGCGGACCTGGAAACGAGCTCTGCGGACGATCCGGAGCTGCACTGGAAGGCGACGCTGGCGGAAGACGTGTTGAGTCGGCTTCAAGCTGGTTGAGCCGGTCAAGTACAAGCCGGGCAATCCGCGCCTTGTGCTGGGCAATTCTGTCATTCATTTCAAGCCACCTTCCGAGCGTTAGGGGCGCCCTCACCGGCGCCAGTGAGTGGGACACCAGAGCCGAAGACCTCGGGCTTGAGCACGAACCGGAGCTTCAGCGCGTAGCCCTCAGCGATGGGGCCGTCTGGCCACGCGCTTACGGCCTGACGACTCAAGCAAAGATCCTTGGCCAATGCCGCTTGATTGCCGCCGTAGGCGGCAACTGCATCGGCTTTCATGATCTGCAATTTGTTCATGCGCTAAGTCAAACACAGTTGACCGTCTTTGGTCAACCTTATTTGACCACTCTTGGTCAAGAATGATTGACATGGAGACAATGGCCGACCGAATTAAAGCTGAACGCTTCGCCGCAAAGCTCAATCAACTAGATCTTGCCGTGGCAGCGAACGTGTCCAAACAAGCAATTTCCGCGATCGAGAACGGGAAGACCTTGGACCCGGAACATGACACGCTGATGGGGATCTGCCGTCGCCTGAACCTGAACCCCAGCTGGTTGAAATCAGGGAAAGGACCGAAGCACCCTCAGCCGCAGGCGCCGAACGTCGGATCCGATCGCGCGCCAGTGAGCATCGCAACAAATGAGATCCCGCCCGGCTACGTTCGACTCCAAATTCTTAACATGGAGGGGGACATGGGACATGGCTCATACAACGATCAACCACCAGAAGTAGTTCAACTGCTTGATGTTGCCGAGTGGTGGGCGAGATCCAACCTTCCCCCGAACCTCGACAGGGTCAAGGTTATTAGCTCTCGCGGTGACAGCATGGCGGGCGTCATCAATCATGGTGATGTCGTGTTCGTGGACTCCGGCATAACGCATTACGACGGCGAAGGGATCTACGTATTCAACTGGCAGGGCCGCGCACTCATCAAACGCTTGGCACCAAACCTGCGCACCGGACAACTGCAGATCTTGTCTGCTAACTCAGCGGCCTACCCGCCTGAGGACGTCCCGCCCGGGGAAATTGATCAACTGCATATCGCTGGACGCGTCGTTGCTTGGTGGACCCTGCGGAAACACTGATGCTGGAGGAATGATGAAGGTCACACACGTCGCGGCAATTGCCGTCGCAGGAATTGTTCTAGTTGTCGCTGGGAAGCATCTACTTGACCCACCGAAGCCACCAGCAAAAACACTAGTGCTGGAGTCAGTAGGCGGCACTACGGCTCCAGTCACCCTTCAGCCAACCGCTATCGCTACTGACGCCGACAAGGCCAGACTTGCTGACCTCCAGCGGCGGGAAAGGCGGTGGGAAGATGCCGTGAAGCTCGCGAGCGTCACCAGTCGGATCCAGCTGGCGCCGGTGGTTCAAGATCTTCAGGCCCAGGCACGCGAGTACGAAGCGCTTGAGTTGCCTGGGTGTTTGAGTGCCGCGAAGCCGTATCTCGTAGAGTCAAAGACGGCAACGGTGAAAGGCATGGTGGAGTTCATGGAGGACGCCACCTTCGGGAAATATGCCTACGCAAACGCGGCCGAAACGGCTGAGCGAGCAGACCGAAACGTGCGGATGGTTGTAGAGGGCTGCAAGAATTAGCCGCTGCGCTATTCATTAGAGCCAGCCACCTGCAGCGCAAGCACTGCAAGCTATCAGCGATAAACACCCGTGCCCGCTCGGATTGATTCTATAGCCCAGGGCGACTTGGACACGCCCGCCTAGTCAATTGCGCTTGACCTCCACCGGTCAACTATGTTTGACTCGTACCTGTCAGCTCCCTAGGGCTGACAGGGCAACCGCCCACCGGCTCCCCTCCCCTGGCCGGCGGATGGCTTAGCCGGGACACGACGCCCCTGCCGTGTCCCGGCCGCCCTTCATCCTTGATGGAGGCGCCACGATGATTGACCACCGCAACGACCTCGCCGAGCAGAACGCATCCGCACGGCGTCTATTGCCCGTCCCAGTGTCTGCCGCCTGCGTCCGCGCAGTGATCCACTTGGCGGCCCGTGAGCACGTGTATGCCGAACGCGCCCGCAAGTCCGGGCAGTCCCAGCCGTCGCGTCGCTATAAGCCGCGCACGGACCGACTGACCCGCGTGGCCCTTCGGGCCGAAGCGCGGGCCGATGACCTACGTGCGGAGGCGCGCTGATGTCTGCCCTGGTGATCCAGCTACCATCGCAGCCCGCTGCGTTCAACGCCGCCCGCACCGCGATCAATCATCGCGCCGTCGCCAATGCTGCCTGTGAGGCCCGCCGCCTGCGCGCCGTGGCGGTGGCCTATGCCCAGCTGCGCACCGGTGCCAGCGTTGCGTGGGCAGTCACTCAGGGTCAGCGCGAACTGCGCGGCGCCCGACTGGCCCAGCGCCCGGGCGGTGCGGCATGAGCGCTGCAACTGCAATGTCTGCCGCCGATCAACGCGCTGTGCTGGCCCGATCCGTTCGCACTGACCTGCACAGCCGTCGCAACAAGGCCGCAACACCCGGCGAGCGGTCGGTGTTCATCGTGCCGGATCGCGAACCGATCCCTGCGCCAATGGTGCGCAGCTTCCGGACGTTCAGCGGCGCCGGGCAGGACTACCTGCCGAAGCCTGACAACGACCCAGCACAGATAGCCGTCGAGGACGGGGATTTCGTCATGCCATCGCTCGCCGAGATCAACGCGGCCCGGCTGGAAGTTGAGCGCTACAAAGCCCGCTTGCTGGACGCGCCACAGGCCCCTCATGCAGGGGGCCACCAATGAACACGATCCCGATGATCTGCGCGGCGTATGTGTTCCTTGCGACCGGTTTCTGTGTGGGGTTTGTCGCCTGCGCCGTGCTGTCGCGCAACGCCACGGGTGAGCACGCCCGTCAGGAGCCGCAGAAATGATGCAGCACAGCCAACCGCTGCCCGCTGGCATCCCTCACTGCATCCCAGGGCACCGCCCACAGCTGGTGCAGACCCGCGGGGCGCCGATACGCGGGCACCGGGTTGGCACGCCCTGCCCGGCCACCTGGCACATCGAGTGTCACGCCTGCAGCTGCGCAACCGTGCCCCACACCAGCCGCGCCATCACCGAACTCCGCTGGCGCGACGTCGCCCAGCGTATCCCCTTGTCCCAACTACGGCTCGCGCGGGAACGCGCTGCCGTCGCCATTGCCGCCTGAGGAGGCGCCACGCCATGACCGACATCACCACATTGAAGCCCCTGCAACGCGCTGCACTGCGCGCCGGCCTTGCCGCGACGGGGCACAGCTTCCAGCGCACCCGTGGCGGTTACCTGCCAACCTCGGGCGAGCGCACCGTGTTCACGACCAGGACGATCCGCGCCATGGAGCGTGACGGGCTGATCGGCTACCGCGACCAGTTCGCCGAGACGGCGGTACTGACAGTTGAAGGCGTCGCAGCGGCGGAATCGCTGCGCGAGGCGGACAGCGTTAAGGCGGTGGCGGCGTGAAGCGCCACTGGGTCAGCGTCGACGTCGAGGTTGATGTCGATGACATCCTTGAATCCCTGAGCAGCGACGAGCTGGCCGAGATCGCGAAAGCCAATGGATACACCCCCATTGGCGACGGCGATGTGTCGCTACGCGAAAACACCATCGAACGCGCCTACCTCGCAGTGCGACGCATGGCCGAGATCCCCCGCGAAGCTGCCGATCTGTTCTGGCACGTACACGGGAGGGCGTTGTGATGCGATTCCCTCGCCTTGCTGTCGGCCTGTTCAAGCGCCTGCACGCCCGCACCGCAGCCATCCGCCCGCCCGACTTCATCGTCGGCGCTGACGACTTCGAGGGGCCGTACCTGCGCCGTTGGTATCTGCTGCCGCGCAACCGCGTGCTGAACGTCTACTTGCACCAGTTCCTGCGCGACGACGACGACCGCGCCCTGCACGACCACCCCTGGGCGTGGCTGTCGGTGCTGCTGTCCGGCAGCTACATCGAGCACACCATCGCCGCCGGCGGCATTCATCGCCGCACCGTGCGACAGGTCGGCAGCCTCAAAGCCAGCGGCCCGTGGCGCGCCCATCGCGTTGAGCTCCGCCGCACCGCCTGCTGGACCCTCTTCATCACCGGCCCACGCATGCGCCGCTGGGGCTTCCACTGCCCGCATGAAGGTTGGATCGACTTCGCCCGCTTCACCAAGCCCGGCGCGACCGGCGAGACCGGGGCGGGGTGCCAGGGATGAGTACCAACTACCGCACCACGCGCATCCTCGCCCTGCTGGCCGCAAGACCACGCGGATCAACACACGTCGAAGTGTTCGCCGCGCTGCGCGAGATCGATCCAGCCGCAAAACAGAAGTCGACTATATCGCTGCTGCATCACCTGGTTCGCACCGGGCAGGCCACGACGCGGGGCTCGTACAAGACCCGGCGGTTCTTCCCGGCCAAAGAGCCGAAACCGAAGCCAGTGACAGCGCCAGCAGAAGTGGCCGAAGTCGCAGACCCCGTGCCGACCACCGTCGCCACGCTGCCCACCGGCCCGATGGACAGCCGCGACATCGCCCGCGATATCGCCGCGTTCAAACGTCGCGGAGGTCGCATTGAAAAGCTCTCGCGGGGCGCATCCGCCAACCCGCTCGGCACCGGCCACACCGCCGGGACACCCCGCGCTGGGGTTGCCGTCCGCCACCTGATCCGCGTCGACATCGCAAACCGCTAAGGACCCACCATGACCCACGAACCACTATCTGGCCCCGACTTTCTCGACAGCGTGGCCGACGTCGAAGAAGCAAACTGCAGCTACATCAACGCCGCCGAGTACCGCCGCCGCGCCACCCAGTGGCGGGAGGAAGCCCGCGCCCGGCACCAGGCCGAAGCACGCCTGATGATCGCCGAAGACACCGCCCGCGAAGACGCCGCGCTGTTGGATTTCCTTGCCGACCGGCAGCAGAACATCGCCAACGTGACCCTGCCCAGCTGGGCGGTCCTGCAAAACGTCGCGAGCTTGCGCTGCGCGATCCGCGCGGTGATGGACTCCGTCAAGACCCCAGCCGCGAATCAAACGCCGGGCGAACAGAGCCGGGAGCAGGCGCATGGGTGACATGAAGAAGGCAGCGCGGGAGCTTACTGACCGGATCACTGGGGCGACGGCAACGACGCTGGGCGAGGCTGGCGCGGTGGTCGCGATTTATGCCGACCCGTGTTTTCCAACATTCGAGCCTGACTACGGCGATTTCAGCGCGGCGATGGCGGGCCTGCCACCAGGCACAACCCACATCCTGGTGACGCCGTGTGCTGCGCCTGAGATTAAGGCGGTGGAGTCGTGATGCCGCAACGCCATCAGCCGTCGACGACAACGCAGCTACTGATCGACATGCTGACCCAACGCGACGCCCTAGGTCTGGCGAAATACGGCACCACCCTGGACCGCACCGACCTCACCCCTGACCAGTGGCTTCAGCACCTCACTGAAGAGCTACTGGATGCCGCCGGTTACGCACAAGCGATGCTGCGGACGTTGCGCGGTTTAGAGTGCGAACCCTCGCAGCAGCCGAGCGGGGTGGACAGTCTTTGCAGTGTCGCAAGGAACAAGGTTGCGCATGTTTCCGATCGCGGGTATGTCGTTAACGGTGTGTCAGTAATCCATCCAGAGACACGCCACCGAGGGCTTATCGACAACTCTGGCGGAGTCCACTGGATACCGCAGCAGGCGGCTGGCGTGCCGGATGGGTGGGTGCTGGCCTCTGAGCGACTACCTGATTCCGGGATGCCGGTCATCGCGTTCGTGACGAATCCAAACGGCTTCACTCGCCGCATCCGCGCCATGTATGCCGTCCCTAGAACACTCGAAAGCAACGGCGACGGCGACGCCGATGGCGACTGTGGAGACTACGACGAGGCATCTGACACGTACTGGTGTCCGGCTGGCTGGTACGAAAAGAACGAATATGAGGAGACGAACTGGAGCGTAAATGACCCAGTGACCTACTGGACCGAGCTACCACCAGCACCCAAGCCGGAGGTGGGGTCGTGAGCAACGAAAACGTACTCGAACAGTTCCGCAAAGACACCGCGAGCCACGTAATGGAAGTGGTGATGGACAACGGCGTCTATCGCCATCTGCGCTTCCGCAAGCCAGGCACCTACTGCTATGGCTTCGACGTCATGACGTGGCCCGACCACCTCGCCATCACCGGGGACATGGGCGCGTCGGTGTTCTCACGCCTGCACGACATGCTGCAATTCTTCCGCGAGACACCGGAGCGTCACGACCGGGCCGGCGGCCTCTTCATAAACCCCGGCTACTGGGCCGAGAAGCTGGTCGCAAACAACGGCGAGAGATTGGAATTCAGACCTGAGCTATTCCGCGAGTACGCGAAGGAATGCTTTGATGAATTCGTGGACAGCCACCACGAGGAAGACGCCGCCAAGCCTTACTGGTCTGATCGCTTGTGGGACCAGATCGAAGATGAGGTGCTGTCCATCAGCGATGACCACGAAGATCTGCGGATGGCGCTCAATGCGATGCACGAATTTGAGCCAAACGGCGGCGGCGGCGATGACTTCCGCTTCCACGACGCGTGGGAAGCGGCATCGTCAATGCAGCAGCATACGTTCCATTTCACCTGGCGCCTTTACGCCATCGCCCATGCCGTAAAGGAATACGACGCGCTCAAAACCCAAGCGGTGGCTGCATGACCGCCGGCTGGGGCTTCCGCACCTGGCCGCCGGCCAGCGCCACACCCGCACCCATTTCAAAACGCATCCTCGACGCGCTTGCACACGGGCCACAGACAGCGGCCGAGCTGGTTGAGCGCCTCGACATGCAAGGCGGTGGCGCGGTTGGGATCAGCAGCTACGTTGCGCACCTGATCAACAGCGGCCGCGTCCGACGGTACGGGCAGAAATCCCGCCGCACCTACGCGCTGACGGCACCCGCCGAAATACAAAGGGGCACCACCCATGGCTGACGGTTCCCGCGACTACCAACGCGGCTTCGGCTTTCCCACGCCGCAGACATCCGCGCTGCGCCAGGGCGAGATCGTGGTCGACCTCTTCGCCGGCGGCGGCGGTGCATCCGAGGCGTTGAAGCAAGCTCTCGGCGTGGATCCCGCGCTTGCCTACAACCACGACGCCGACGCCATCGGCATGCACGCGGCAAACCACCCGATGACCGACCACCACCGCGAAGACATTTGGCACGCGGACCCGGTGCGCGACGTGGGTGCCCGCGCCGTTGGCTGGTTTCACGCTAGCCCGGATTGCACGCACTTCAGCCAAGCCAAGGGCGGGCAGCCTCGATCCAAGGCGACCCGCTCGCTGTCGTGGGTCGTTCTGAAGTGGCTCGGCTCGCTCGCCAAGGCCGGATTTGCCCCACGAATCGCGAGCCTCGAGAACGTCGTGCAGATCCTCACGTGGGGACCGCTGATCGCAAAGCGCGACAAGGTCACCGGCCGCGTCGTCAAGCTGGACGGCACCATCGCGGCCTCCGGCGAGCGCGTCAGCGTCTGGGATCAGTCGCTGGTGCCCGACAAACGCCGATCAGGCCGCACCTGGTCGCACTTTGTGGCTGCGCTGCAGCGGCTGGGCTATGCCGTCGAATGGCGCGCACTGATCGCCAGCGACTTCGGCGCGGGCACCAGCCGCAAGCGCCTGTTCCTGCTCGCACGTCGCGACGGCGAGGCCGTCCAGTGGCCAGAACCGACCCACGGCCCGGGCCGCGCCCATCCCTTCGTCACCGCCGCCGACTGCATCGATTTCAGCGATCGCGGCAAATCGATCTTCGACCGCCCCCGCCCACTGGCCGACGCCACCATGCGCCGCATCGCCCGGGGCGTGATGCGTCACGTCATCGAGGCGGCTGAGCCGTTCTTTATCACCGAACACGCCAACGCCAGCAGCGCCCGCACCTGGTCCGCCGGCGAGCCACTGCGCACGCAATGTGCTGGCGTGAAGGGCGGGCACTTTGCGGCTGTGGTGCCCACATTGGTGCAGGCCGGCTACGGCGAGCGGGAAGGCCAAGCGCCGCGCAGCCTCGACATTCACCAACCACTGGGCACCGTCGTGGCCGGTGGCGTAAAGCACGCGCTGGTGTCCGCCTTCCTGGAGCAGGCCAACGGCGGCTTCTACGCCGGTACCGGACGCGATTCCCGCCAACCGATGAGCACGATCACCGCCACCGGCAGTCAACAACAGCTGGTGACAGCGCACTTGGCCACGCTCAGGAACAACATGACGGGCGCCGCCGCAGACACACCGCTTTCCACAATCTCGGCGGGCGGTGAGCATCACGCGCTGGTCGAGTGCAGGCTGAGCCAAGAATCAGAGGCCGGCGCGCTGCGCGTGGCTGCGTTCCTGATCAATTACTACGGCAACGGCACCGCACTGGACCCCACAGACCCGCTGCCCACCGTCACCACCCGCGACCGCATGGCGCTGGTAACAGTCACCATCCAAGGCACGCCATACGTCATTGTCGACATCGCCCTGCGCATGCTGCGCCCGCCCGAGCTGTACCGCGCACAGGGCTTCCCACCCGACTACATCATCAAGCGCACTGCCGACGGCCGCCCGCTGACCATCAGCGCGCAGGTCCGCATGGTCGGCAACTCGGTCAGCCCGCCGCCATTGCTGGCGCTGGCCCGCGTCAATCTGGATCACGCCGTCGAAGCAGCAAGGGTGGCCGCATGACCAACCGCACGCCCCGCCGCTTCTGGACCACGCCAGAGCTCGCGGTGATTCGCCGTGAATACCCGATCGGCAACATCAGCGAAATCGAAGCGCGGCTACCGGGACGCAGCCGCACCGCGATCTACCAACAGGCGCGGATCATGGGCATCAAACGCCCTGGCGGCTCCGAAACCGTGCGGCCGAGCTACCCAAAGTCGCCCGAGATCGACGACGCCATACGCCAGTTGCACGCCACGCCACCCGGCAAAGACCAGGTCACACGCCTCGCCCAGCGACTGGACCGCCCAGTGTGGTGGATCAGCCGCCGCGCCCGTGACCTTGGCCTGCTGACGCCGCGCTTTCGGGAGGCGCCGTGGTCACCCGCTGAAATCGACATTCTGGAAGACACCATCGACCTCAGCCCGCCTGCAATCCGTCGCCGCCTGGCACGCGCTGGGTTCACCCGGTCGGATGCGGCTATCGCCGTCAAGCGCAAACGCGTTGGCATCTTCCAATCCGACCGCAGCGATTACACCGGCGCCCAGGCTGCCGAGCTGCTGGGCTACGACCAGTCGACCGTTTCGCGTTGGATCCGCCAAGGCATCCTGAAGGCAAGCGCCGCCGGGCAGCAACGCGAAGACGGCCGCATCACCATGTGGTCGGTCACGCCCAAGAACCTGCGCCAGTTTCTGATCGACAACCCCATGGCATTTGAGCTGCGCCGCATCCCCGCCGCGCACCAACCGTGGCTGATTGAACTTCTGAGCGGCCGCGGGCCGTCGGTGACTGCATGAAGGGCTACAAGCCAATCCGAGATCGCATCCGCGCCATGCCCGATGCCGATCTAAAAGCACTGGTGTCCGAGCTCGCCATCGTCGCCGCGCTGAAACAATCAATGCTGGCCCACGCCCGCCGCGAAACGAAGCGCCGCGGCAAGACTGCAAAGGCCAGCACCACCACCCCCAGGGAGGAAACATCAACGTGATGCTGATGACACCCCAACTGTGGCTGGAAAAGTACTTCGATGCCGACAGCCGCCCGTCCGAAATCACCCTGCAACGCTGGCTGCGCGCCGGCAAAATCCCGGGCAAAAAGGTCGGCGGCACGTGGTACATCGACGAACACGAATGGCTTGCCGACGGCGACGACCTCGTGCAACGCGTACTGGAAGCGGGGTAACGTCGCATGATGGGACGCACACGAAGCCGCACCCGGGCCGGCTGGCCAGACAACCTGTACCCCAACCGGGACGGGTTCAAATACCGGCACCCGGTTACCCGCAAAGAGACGTGGATGGGCCGCGACAAGGCCAAAGCCTTCGCGGCCGCCAAGAAACTCAACACCCTGCTGACCCCCGCCGACGACCTGGTCGCCAAAGTCGCCGGCGCCGCAAACACCGTCGCCACCGCAATCAAGGTATTCCGCGACGACGACCTGCCCCACCGCGGCTGGTCGCCCAAAACGGCCGCATGGTACGGCGTCTACCTGAGCCGCCTGCAGACCGACATCGGCGATCGCCCGCTGGAATCGCTGACCGTGAAGGACTGCGCCACCTACATCCGAACCGTCACCGAATCACCCCGCAGCCGCCAGACCTACCGCCTGCTGCTGGGCTGGATCCTCGCCTGCGCCGTGCAGGAAGGATGGATCGACACCAACCCCGCCGAAGCCACCCGCAAGTTCACCCACACCCGCCAACGCGAACGACTCACCGTGGACGCATATCAAGCGATCCGCGCCAAAGCCCCCACGTGGCTGCAAAATTCGATGGATCTATCGCTACTCACATTGCTGCGGCGCGAGGATTTGGTGACCGTGAAGTTTGCCGACCTGCGCGACGGCGCCCTGTATGTCGTGCCCAGCAAAACCGAAGCCAGCACCAATGTCCGCCTGCAGATCGCCGTCGACGACCAACTGGCCGCCCTGCTATCCCGCTGCCGCGACGCCGTGGTGTCACCCTTCGTGATCCACCGCCTACCCGGCAAAGCCCGCCCCACCAGCATGCGCGCAAAGGACCGCACCCACCACACCCAGGTACTGCCCGAGCAACTGACCCGCGCATTTGCCGACGCCCGCACCGCCGCCGGCATCACCGGTGCCAACGCCCCCACCTTCCACGAAATCCGCAGTCTGGGCGGTGCAATGCTGCAGGATTCCGGCTGGACCATCGACCAAGTCCAGCGCCTGATGGGCCACGCCAGTGCCAGCATGACGGAGCACTACCTGGAAGGCCACGAAGCCCCATGGGTGCCCGTTTCCACCGGGATCACGCTACCGATAGGGTGGGAATAGGGTGGGAATAGGGTGACGCAATAAAAACGGCTCGCGGTGAAGGCCGCAAGCCGTTGATATATATGGTTAATTGGTCGGGACGGCCGGATTTGAACCGACGACCACTTGTCCCCCAGACAAGTGCGCTACCAGGCTGCGCTACGCCCCGAAGATGTTGCCATCCGCCCTATTGCTGGCGGCCGACAAGTATAGCCGAAAATAAGCGAATCGCGAGTCCTCTCAGGCCCGGATTCCTTCTCCCGCAACTCAACGTCGCAGGAGCTGCAACACTTCCTCCAGCTCCATACGGACCTGACGGATGATCTGGGTGCTCAGCGCCGACTCGTCCTTGGCATCTTCACCCTCCAGCCGCAGACGCGCACCGCCGATCGTGTAACCCTGCTCGTACAACAGGCCGCGGATCTGGCGGATCATCAGCACTTCGTGGCGCTGATAGTAGCGCCGGTTGCCGCGTCGCTTGAGCGGTTTCAGCGATGGGAACTCTGTTTCCCAATAGCGCAACACGTGCGGCTTTACGTCGCACAGTTCACTGACCTCGCCGATCGTGAAATAGCGCTTGGCCGGGATCGGGGGAAGCTCGCGATTGCTGCCAGGATCAAGCATTACCGGTTCCAGCGTAGGCCTCAACACGCTCCTTCAACTTTTGCCCGGGGCGAAAGGTGACCACGGTGCGTGCGGAGATCGGAATCTCTTCGCCAGTTTTGGGATTACGCCCTGGGCGCTCCTTCTTTCGACGCAAGTCGAAATTGCCAAAGCCCGAAAGCTTGACCTGACGCCCACTCTGCAGCGCTTGGCGCAGGGAGTCGAAAAATGCGTCCACGAATTCCTTGGCCTCACGCTTGTTGAGGCCAACCTCGTCGAACAACCGCTCGGCCATTTCCGCTTTGGTCAACGCCATTGCCCGTTTCCATCCCCTGCTTCTGATTGCCGCGGGAACCCACCCTGAGCGCGGAAAAACCGGTCAGGCGCGGATCTTTGCTGCGTGATCCGCGTGCAGTGCTGCCGTGACAGAAGCCACAACCTGATCCACGTCGGAATCAACGAGCGTGCGTGATTCTTCCTGCAAAATCAAGCCCATAGCAAGACTCTTACACCCGCTTTCCACACCCTTGCCCTGATAGCGATCAAACAGAACCAGCTCACGCAACGCCGGACCGGCGACCTTACGCACTGTCTGCGACACAGCGGCCCAAGACACGTCCTCGGGCAGCACAAAGGCCAGGTCGCGACGCACGGACGGATACCTGGAGCGCGCGAGGGCCTTGGGCACCGGACGCGCGAGCAATGGCGTCATATCAAGCTCAAACGCAACCACATTCACATCGATGTCCAGCGTCTGAAGCAGACGCGGATGCAACTGACCGATCCAGCCCAACGCCTCGGATTGACCGTCCTGCCCCACCCGCAGGACGCGTGCACAGCGACCCGGGTGCGCCCAAGGCGCAGCCACCGGGTCGTACGTCAGAGTCACCCCCGACAGCGCCGCGAGGCTGTCGAGATCACCCTTGAGGTCATGGAATCCGACCTCGCTTGACGGCTGGGACCACTGCTCGCCCAATGCGTCGCCGCAGGCAACGGCGGCAACTCGCTGGGTATGCAGCGGCGCCTCGCCGTCAACGGCGGTGAATATGTTGCCAGTTTCGAACAGACGCACACGCGACTGCTGCCGGGCTGCGTTGCGGCCCAGTGCGGCCACCAGACCAGGCAGCAGCATCGTACGCATCACACCAAGCTCTGCACTGAGCGGATTGGCGATCGAAACCGCACCGTCCATGGCGGCCCACGAATCGAGCAGGTCGGCATCGACGAATGCGTAGTTGATCGCCTCCAGATAGTCACGCGTCGCGAGGTGACGGCGAACGTCAGCAGTCTCAACGCGGGTTTCGCTAGGCGCCGCAAGTCGAGACGCACCGCTGGGCAGGGTGGTCGGAATATTGTCGTAGCCGTGGATGCGGGCGACCTCCTCGATCAGGTCCTCCTCGATCGCAATGTCGAAGCGACGACTGGGCGCGGTGACCTGCCAACCCTCATCGCGCGCCTCCACCGCCAACCCGAGTGCGACAAGAATCCGCTCGACCCGAGCGTCTGGCACCTGCATGCCTAGTACGCGGGACAAACGCGCGCGGCGCAGGAGGATCGATTGGGGCTGCGGCAGATGTTCAATCAGTGCAGCTTCGACCACAGGACCGGCTGTGCCACCGCCGGCCTCGAGGATCAGCCGGGTCGCATACTCAATCGCGATGCGCGGTAGTTCCGGGTCCACACCGCGTTCAAAACGGTGGCTGGCATCGGTGTGCAAGCCGAGCTTGCGGCTGCGACCAATGATCGCCGCGGGCGCAAAGTGCGCGGCCTCGAGGAAGACGTTGCGGCTGCGATCCGTTACGCGCGAATCGAATCCGCCCATGATTCCAGCCAACGCAATCGGCTTGTCGGCATCGGTGACGACCAGAAACTGCGGATCCACCGCTGCATCCTTGCCATCCAGCAGCTTGAGGCGTTCACCCGCCTGAGCGCGACGAACACCAATCGGACCCGTGACCAGGTCGCGGTCGAACGCGTGCATCGGCTGTCCGAGCTCGAGCATCACGTACTGGGTGACATCCACCAGCAGCGATACCGGCCGCACGCCACTGCGACGCAGCATTTCGGCCATCCACAACGGCGTCGGCTTGGTGGCATCGACGTCGTGCAGTACGCGACCGCAATAACGCGGCGCATCAGCCCCGGCGTCCAGATTGATGGACAGTGCGTCATCGATCTGCGGCGCCACTGGATCGACATCAAATGCGGAAACTTCCACGCCCGACGCTGCAGCGACGTCAAACGCGATCCCGCGCACGCCGAAGCAGTCCGCACGGTTCGGGGTCAGCTTGATCTCGATCGCCGCATCCGGCAGGCCAAGCAGCTCGGTCACCAGCGTGCCCACGGCAGCGTCGGCTGGCAGCTCCAGCAGGCCTGAGGCGTCACCGTCGGTGCCGAGCTCCTTCGCGGAGCACAGCATGCCGAAGGACTCCACCCCGCGCAGCTTGGCTGGCTTGATTTGCATACCGCCAGGCAGCACCGCTCCGACTTTCGCCAGCGGTGCAATCAGGCCGGGACGCGCGTTGGGCGCTCCGCAGACGATTTGGACGATCTCACCATTGCCAGCATCCACCTGGCACACCTGCAGCCGGTCGGCTTCAGGGTGCTTCTCGGCGGAGACGATCCGGGCGGCGACGACGCCATCCAGCGATTCACCCATGCGGGTGACCTCTTCCACCTCAAGCCCGATCGCTGTGAGGGTAGCGATCAACTCGTCGTGGCTGGCGGTCGTGGAGACGTGCTGGCGCAGCCAGTTTTCGGAAAACTTCATTCAATCGATCCCCGGCTTACGCGAACTGTTTCAGGAAACGCACATCGTTCTCGAAGAAGCTGCGCAGGTCGTCGACCCCGTAGCGGAGCATCGCGAACCGCTCCACGCCCAGACCGAATGCGTATCCGGTGTATTTCTCTGGATCGATGCCGATGTTGCGCAGCACGTTGGGATGCACCATGCCGCAGCCCAATACCTCCAACCAACGCTTGCTCCCGTCGGGCTGCTCCCAGGCGATATCGACCTCAGCCGACGGCTCGGTAAACGGGAAATAGCTGGGCCGGAACCGCATCTCGAAATCGCGCTCGAAGAACGCGCGCACAAACTCGGTCAGCGTGCCTTTCAGATCGGCAAAGCTGGCGTGCTCGTCCACCAGCAGGCCTTCGACCTGATGGAACATCGGCGTGTGGGTCTGGTCACTGTCGCTACGGTAGACCTTGCCGGCGGCAATCATCCGCAGCGGTGGTGTGTGGTCCTTCATGTAACGGACCTGCACCCCGGAGGTGTGGGTGCGCAGCAGACGCGCGACACCACTGCCGTCGGGACGCATATAAAACGTGTCATGCATCGCCCGCGCCGGATGGTGCGGCGGAAAATTCAGTGCTTCAAAGTTGTGCCAGTCGTCCTCGATCTCCGGCCCGTCGGCAAGCTCGAAGCCGAGTCGGCCAAAGATATCGCTGATGCGCTCCAGGGTCCGGCTGACCGGATGCACTCCGCCACGGGATGCATTGATCCCCGGCAGGGTCACGTCGATGGTCTCTGCGGTCAAACGCGTGTCCAGCGCAGCGGCATCAAGCTCTTCCCTGCGGGCGGTAAGCGCGTCGGTGACGGTGTTGCGGGCCTTGTTGATGGCCTCGCCAGCCGCCTTGCGTTGATCGCCGGGCAGCGTCCCCAACTGCTTAAGTTGGGCAGTGATGCTGCCGGACTTGCCCAGCAGCGCTACGCGCAGGGCTTCCACCGCAGCGGAGGAATCAGCCGCGGCGACGTCCGTCAGCGCCTGGGCAGTCAGGGTTTCGATTGCGCTCATAGCAAATCCCAAAAAAAAGCATGGGGAAGGACTTGCGCCCTTCCCCATGCGTGTATCTCGTTGCTGATCGGCAAACGCGGGCGTTGGCCCGCGCGCCGATGCGGCAGCTTTACGCTGTGAGCGCGCCCTTGGCCTTCTCGGTCAGCGCGGCAAAACCCGCAGCGTCGTGCACGGCGATATCGGCCAGCACTTTGCGATCCAGGGTAATACCGGCCTTCATCATGCCATTGATAAAGCGGCTGTAACTCATACCGTTGATGCGGGCAGCCGCGTTGATGCGGGTGATCCACAACCTGCGGAAGTTGCGCTTCTTCTGTTTACGGCCGATATAGGCGTACTGCTGTGCCTTGATAACGGCCTGATGGGCTACGCGATAAACCTTGCGACGGGCATGGTAATAGCCCTTTGCGAGGTCCAACACCTTCTTGTGGCGACGGCGCGCCTGTACACCACGTTTGACTCGTGCCATTTCTCAGTCCTCCTCAGGCGTACGGCAGCATGCGATTGATACGTCCAGCATCTGATGGATTGGCGTAATTAGTCCGCCTCAGATTGCGCTTCCGCTTGGTCGCCTTCTTGGTGAGGATGTGGCTACGGTTTGCGTGGCCGCACTTGAACTTGCCGGTAGCGGTTTTAGTAAAACGCTTAGCCGCCCCACGGTGGGTTTTCATCTTGGGCATTACGAAGATCCCTTCGGGTATTTGTCACTGACACGGGCGGTGGCATAGCCACACTTTCCGTCCTGCCCTTGCCGGTCGATAAGTCGTTGATCCGAAAAGGATCAGCAACCGGTCCTGATACTACATACAACAATTCCGGCGAACCGGACCACGCATTATGCCGCGCCCGCACAGCAGGCGCAACAAAAATGATTGGGTAGATCGGTGACTCTTGGGTCCGACCAGTGGCAGCGCGCCCTACTTCTTCTTAGGCGCGATCATCATCACCATCTGCCGCCCTTCCAAGCGCGGACGCGACTCGATCACGATGTCTTCGCCCAGATCCAGTTCGATGCGGTCGGCCATCTGGCGACCCAACTCCTGGTGGCGCATCTCGCGACCGCGGAAGCGGATGTTGACCTTGATCTTGTCGCCATCCTCCAGAAAGCGTCGCATGTTGCGCAGCTTGATCTGGTAGTCACCTTCGTCGGTGACAGGACGGAACTTGATCTCCTTGATCTCGACCTGCTTCTGTTTCTTCTTGGCCGCGTTGGCCTTCTTCTGCAGATCGAAGATGAACTTGCCGAAATCCATGATCCGGCAGACCGGCGGATCGCCGTGCGGCTGGATCTCGACCAGATCGAGTCCTTGTTCCTGAGACAACTCAAGCGCTTCGTCGCGTGTGAGCACGCCAACCTGTTCGCCATCGCTGCCGATCACGCGCACCTTGAGCGCGCGGATCTCCTGATTCTTACGGTTCCGCTTGTCGGGGGTACTGATGTTGCAATCTCCGGTATGGGTCGGTCGGCCGCACGTGCAGCCGAACCAGTATGGACTACGCTGCGTCAGCGAGCGTCTTCGTTACGTAAACGCGCAGCGAACTCGGCAACGGACATCGACCCGAGATCCTCCCCTCCACGCGTGCGCACCGCGACCAGGCCGTCTTCCTTCTCGCGGTCTCCGACCACAAGCAGGTACGGCACGCGCTGGAGCGTGTGCTCGCGAATCTTACGGCCGATTTTCTCGTTGCGCAAATCCTTGTCAACCCGGAAGCCTTGATTCGCAAGGGCCTCGGTGACCTCGACCACATAATCCGCCTGCGCATCGGTGATGTTCACCACCACCGCCTGCACTGGCGCCAGCCACGTCGGGAAAAGGCCGGCGTGGTGCTCAATCAGGACGCCGATGAAGCGCTCCATCGAGCCGACGATCGCGCGGTGCAACATCACCGGGTGACGGCGCTGGCTTGCTTCGTCGATGTACTCGGCGCCGAGACGACCGGGCATCATGAAGTCGACCTGCATCGTGCCCAGCTGCCAGGTACGGCCGATCGCATCGCTCAGGTGGTATTCGATCTTGGGGCCGTAGAACGCGCCCTCCCCGGGCAACTCCTCCCATTGCACGCCCGTTGCGCGCAACGCCAGTCGCAACGCTTCCTCGGCCTTGTCCCAGGTCTCGTTGTCGCCCATACGTGGCTCAGGGCGCAGAGCCAGCTTGACTTGGACGTCCGTAAAGCCGAAATCCTCGTATACCTTCATTGCCTGCAGATGGAACGCGGTGACCTCGGACTCGATCTGCCCCTCGGTGCAGAAGATGTGGCCGTCATCCTGGGTGAAACCGCGCACGCGCAGGATGCCGTGCAACGCACCTGACGGCTCGTTGCGATGGCAGGCGCCGAACTCGCCGTAGCGGATCGGCAGGTCGCGGTAGCTGTGCAGGCCGTGGTTGAAGATCTGCACGTGGCCCGGGCAGTTCATCGGCTTCAGCGCATAAGTGCGCTTCTCCGACTCGGTGAAGAACATGTTGTCCTGATAGTTGTCCCAGTGACCGGACTTCTTCCACAGCGACACGTCGAGGATCTGCGGGCAGCGCACTTCGTCGTAGCCACTCTGGCGATATACACCGCGCATGTACTGCTCGACGGCCTGCCAGATCGCCCAGCCCTTGGGATGCCAGAACACCAGGCCCGGCGCCTCTTCCTGCATATGAAACAGTTCCTGCTGGCGACCGATCTTGCGGTGGTCGCGCTTCTCCGCTTCCTCCAGCTGGAACAGGTGTGCCTTCAGATCCTTGTCGTTGAGCCACGCGGTGCCGTAGATCCGGCTAAGCATCTGATTGTTGTGGTCGCCACGCCAGTACGCGCCGGCAACCTTCATCAACTTGAAGCTGCGCAGCTTGTCGGTGCTCGGCACGTGCGGGCCGCGGCACAGATCAGTGAAATCGCCCTGGCTGTACAGCGAGAGGTCCTCGCCGTCCGGGATGGACGCGATGATCTCGGCCTTGTAGTGCTCGCCGATGCTGTTGAAGAAGTGAATCGCCTCGTGACGCGACTTGACGCTGCGCGAGACGGGTAGCGCTTCCTTCGCGATTTTCTGCATCTCCGCTTCGATGGCGGGCAGATCCTCGGGGGTGAACGCGCGTTCAAACGCAAAGTCGTAATAGAAGCCGTTTTCGATTACCGGGCCGATGGTGACCTGGGCACTCGGGAACAGCCGTTGCACCGCCTGCGCAAGCAGATGCGCGGTGGAGTGACGAATCACTTCCAGCGCGTCCGGGTGCTTGTCGGTGACGATCTCAAGCACGGCGTCTTCGCGAAGGCAGAAGCTGGTATCGACCAGCTGGCCGTCGACCTTGCCAGCCAACGCTGCCTTGGCAAGACCGGGACCAATAGACGCAGCAACGTCGGCAATGCTCAGCGGAGCATCGAATTCACGGCGGCTGCCGTCGGGAAGGGTAATGGCAATCATGGCGGTTTCTGTCTAGGTCTGGCTGGAGATCGGAGGTTCACGACCTGCAAAGAAAAAAGGCGCCACAAAGGCACCTGCGTCGAACGGAAGGCCCGGGCGGTTCTAGGATTGAATGCGCGTAGTGCTCATGTCACACACTCGACCGGCACGTTGGTGCGGGCCACCTTTGCAGAGATGAAGCGGCAAATCCTCACCGCATGACGCTCTAATATTGTTGACTACGCGTCGCAAGTCAACGACGGCGCGGATCCAATGATGCCCTCACTGCTCGCACTTCTGGAATCGGTGCAGGGATCGCGCTGCCGCGAGCACGCGCTCACCCGCCTAAAAGTGCCTCGCCGAAGTGCGGAATTCTGAAACGGAAAAACCGCCCTTGAAGAGGCGGTTTTCGTCGTACTCTCGCTTTTATCCAATCCTGCCAACCGCTATAAACGAGCTGCTGACGTAAATTGGTGGGCGGTGAGGGTTTCGAACCCCCGACCCCTACCATGTCAAGGTAGTGCTCTACCACTGAGCTAACCGCCCATATTCGCCAACTGCATGAACCCGGCGAGAGGGCGCGCAGTTTAGCCCGCCTTTCGCATTACGGCAACAGCTTTCGGCATTCAGACCCCAAAGCCCTGTTCTTTCAACAGATGCAGCTGGTCTCTCACCGCCCCGGCCTCCTCGAATTCCAGGTCGCGGGCGTGCTGGTACATCTTCTGCTCGAGCTTCTTCATTCTGGCAGACAGCTGTCCTGGACTGAGCCTTGCGTACTCGGCCATCTCTTCCGCGACCTGCCGCGCACGGTTCCGCTCCTTGAGCGCCTCCGGGTCCACCCGGGCGCCTTCCATGATGTCCACCACGGCGCGGGTCACCGACGTCGGCGTGATGCCGTGCTCGACGTTGTACTCGACCTGCTTGGCACGGCGGCGGTCCGTCTCGTCGATTGCGCGACGCATCGAGTCGGTGATCCTGTCCCCGTACAGAATCGCCTTACCACGCACGTTGCGGGCCGCACGACCAATCGTCTGGATCAGGGACCCGGTCGAGCGCAGGAAGCCCTCCTTGTCGGCATCCAGGATGGCCACCAGCGACACCTCCGGCATGTCCAGACCTTCGCGCAGCAGGTTGATGCCCACCACCACGTCGAACTTGCCCAGACGCAGGTCACGGATGATCTCGACGCGCTCGACGGTGTCGATGTCCGAATGCAGGTAGCGCACGCGCACTCCATGCTCGGACAGATACTCGGTGAGGTTCTCCGCCATGCGTTTGGTCAACGTCGTGATCAGGACCCGATCGCCCATCGCGACACGCAGGGTGATCTCGCCGAGCACGTCATCGACCTGGGTACCGACCGGGCGCACCTCCACCTCCGGGTCAATCAGTCCGGTCGGGCGGACCACCAACTCCACAACCTCACCTTCTGACTTCTCCAGCTCGTACGCACGCGGGGTAGCCGTCACGAAGATCGTTCGCGGTGATCGACCTTCCCACTCCTCGAAACGCAGCGGCCGGTTGTCCAGCGCGGACGGAAGGCGGAATCCGAACTCGACCAGTGTTTCCTTGCGCGAGCGGTCGCCCTTGTACATGGCACCCACCTGGGGAACGGTGACGTGCGACTCATCCACCACCAACAGTGCGTCCGGTGGCAGGTAGTCGAACAGGCACGGAGGCGGCTCGCCCGGCATCTGCCCGGTCATGTGGCGGGAGTAGTTCTCTACCCCGTTGCAGAAACCGACCTCGGCGAGCATCTCCAAGTCGAACTGGGTGCGCTGGGCGAGCCGCTGTGCCTCGACCAGCTTGTTCTGCGAGTACAGCTGCTCCAGTCGCTCCCGCAGCTCCTCCTTGATCGCCTCAACGGCGTCCAGCACCGTGCGCCGCGTGGTGACGTAGTGCGACTTGGGATAGATCGTGTAGCGCTGCAGTTTGCTCAACGACTCGCCCGTGAGTGGGTCAAATGTCGAAACGCCCTCAATCTCTCCGTCGAACAGCTCGATGCGGACCGCTTCCATCTCCGACTCCGCGGGATGGACGTCGATCACCTCACCGCGTACCCGGTACGTGCCTCGACGCAACTCCGTGTCGTTGCGGACGTACTGCATTTCGGTCAGGCGGCGGATCAGCTCTCGTTGGTCGATGCGCTCACCGCGGACCATGTGCAAAACCATCCGAAAATACTCGTTCGGATCGCCCAACCCGTAGATGGCCGACACGGTGCAGACGATGATCGCATCCCGTCGCTCCAGCAACGCCTTGGTCGCCGACAACCGCATCTGCTCGATGTGCTCGTTCACCGAACTGTCCTTCTCGATGAAGGTGTCCGATGACGCCACGTAGGCTTCCGGCTGGTAGTAGTCGTAGTAGCTGACGAAGTACTCGACCGCGTTGTTCGGGAAGAACGACTTGAACTCGCCGTACAACTGCGCCGCCAGGGTCTTGTTCGGAGCCATCACCAGCGTCGGCTTCTGCACCTGCTGGATCACGTTGGCGATGGTGTAGGTCTTGCCCGAGCCGGTTACGCCCAGCAGCGTCTGATGAGCCACGCCCGCCTGAAATCCCGCGACCAGCTTCTCGATCGCCTGCGGCTGCTCCCCCGCCGGCGAATAGGGCGAGACGAGCTCGAACGTACCCTCCCGCTGGCGCGCGCCCGGGAATCGCTCAGGAGGCGCGTCGGTGACGGCGGCGGGTGTCTGTGTTTCTTCCTTCATCTTGTCCAAGCGTGGGAATACTCAACGGATCAGTGTAAGACCCTTCCGTGATGGGGGCTTGCACGGTGGATCCCTACAGCCGCACGGCGGTTGTCCGGATGACTGTTCATTTTCCGCGCGTAATCCTGCGTCCTGACCGGATTACGAAAGGACGAGATGCCATGCGCAAGCAAGCCCGTGGAGTAACCCTGCTGGAGCTGCTGATCACCGTTGCTGTATCGGGGATCCTGTTGGGGATTGGCGTACCGTCGTTTCAACGCGTGCATGAACGGGTACGCGCGAACAACGCCTTGCACCTGTTAACCACGTCGTTGGCAGGCGCCCGCCTCGCCGCCATCACGCGGCAACGACCCTTTAGCGTTTGCCCCAGCCGTGATGGCTCTACTTGCAGGAATGACGCTGTCTGGGACGACGGATGGATTGTCTATGAGGACATGATCGACCGTTCCCGCACCGGCGCTCCAAAAGTCGTAGCGCACCACGTATCCGGTGTGGGTGCGGGACTGAACTTGCGTAGTACCGTCGGTAGACAGCGGGTCCGCTTTCAGCCCAATGGCAGAGCCTACGGCAGCAACGTCAGCATCCGCCTTTGCGCGACCCATCGACGTGATCACTTAGGGACCGTCATCATCAACAACTCCGGACGCGCACGTGTCGAACGCATAGCAGCCGGCCAGTGCCCCTTCACACAATAAATTCACCCAGAGGGCTTGACCTTAGCCACCGAACGCTTACAATGCCGGTCCCCGCCCGAATAGCTCAGCTGGTTAGAGCACTTGACTGTTAATCAGGGGGTCGCTGGTTCGAGTCCAGCTTCGGGCGCCAAAATAATAGAAAAGGCTTGCGATCACATCGCAAGCCTTTTCTATTTGATCTCTTCAAAAAATTGAATCGGTGGAAAGAGGAATAGTTCCCTTGCCTATTCGCGAAAATCAATGCGAAGTCACTGACAAGTTCCTTATGAGGAGTTGAAACCGGGACCTGCGTCGACCCATCGACTTCGACCGCATGAGATCCGCTACACCCTGCCACCACTTAAGGCACAGGCGACTGCCTGGCCCAGGTGAAGGACAAATAGCTCTAGAAATCGCCATTAGTCGGTGTCATAACCTAGCGGACACCGAAGAGCGAGACTGGTCGTGCAGGCGCGACGCCACTTCTCCATACGCGGAACGGGCAAACTCGCCCCTTCCTGCATCCTCTCATCCGAACCACAAAAAGCTTCGCGTCAAGAGCCGGGCATCATAGTCGCCGGCGATGTTCAGCACCCAGTTGACCCGTGGGTCAACTGGGATCGCACGTTCCTCTACCAACAAGAGGCAACGTCATCCTTACTACTCGTCTTTACCGTTGCCTGATTCACACTGAGATCTCCGCAACTATCCTTCACCTGTCTACCATCAGCCGTCGCGACAATGGTGAAGGTTGACTGCGTGCTTACAGGGTCCAACGCAAGTGAGTAGTAAGGCGTCCCGACCGACTCTCTCGGCGATCGGTCAGTCGGAAGCACGAACCCCACATAAGTGTTGTTGACCGTATGGAAGCGCTCAGCCAACTGCGCGTACTCCACAAGGTCCGCTTTCGCTTGGCCCCGACGAGTCTTCTGTATCTGAGTTTGATAGGACGGGTAGGCGATCGCAGCAAGAATGGCAACGATCGCCACAACGATCATCAGCTCGATCAAGGTAAAGCCGGCCGCCGAACGCTTCCACATAGACCGGCTCTCGCGTGAGGCAAACCGGTCTTTCGAGTTAAGTGCCGCCATATAGATTCTCATGGTGATTAATCTACCTGCCGCCAGGATTGACGACCGCAAGGATATGGCAGGAGCACAGGTGTGCTCAAGCCAGCGACCGAAACCTGCATCCAGCACGCGAAAGGCGGTGGCGCAACGGGTGGAATACCCGGATCGAGCGCGGGTGGCCCCTGCCTTGGCAGCACGCTGACGCCTACGTCCTTGACGGGAGCAGTACCACCGGTATCAAGCGCCAAGCCTGCAGTACCCTCAGATACGGCGTCACCGGTAGGTGAGCCCAGTCGAGCGTTCTGTAGCCCTGGACGCCCACTGATCGAATTCAGCCCGTATAGCCAGTTAAAACCATCCGTGGAACAGCCTCCTCCCTCAGAGGTTGGGGCATAGGTCGGCATAAAGATCACACCCGAAACCAGGCGCGGATTACCTACAAACCGCTCACCAGCTGGTAGATCCACGCCCCAACCAACCGTATTCGCTAACGTAATCAGAGGGAACGTAACCGTGCGCTCCGTGGGGCTCACCCCGGTCGCGGCGACCCCACCAATGACAAGGTCAGAGCGTTCAAGCGTTGTAACAATTTCATCCGACGTGTCGTTGATCGAGTACATCGTCTGAATCGTTTTGTCAGCGGGGTCGCCGATGAACGCGAAGCTGCCTGTACCGAAGAAGAGCGTTACGCCACCCATCGGACCGGCTGCCGCAGTGAGACCACCGGTGATCGGCTGACGAAACTTTTTACCACTCTCGACGTGCGGCTTCGTGGTGAAGAGTGGCTGTTGAATTGGCGTGGTAGTCGCAGGAACAGTCGTCCCCCTGATATCAAACTTCCAAACCGCGCCCTTCTGGTCAGCTGCATACACGGTGTCGGCGTACCCATCGCTTCCCCGCCGCTTAAGAGCACCACCCTGCTGAGGATCCGCGGTCCAGAGATCGACGGCGACGATGTTTCCGAGTCCGTTAGAACCGGATGGCACGTCAGGTCCGGACTCTACTGCTTCAATCATCGTGATCGACGGTACTCCGGCCTTCAGTTCGACCATGAACAGAGCGGCGCGGCCGCTTTTACTGTTGTATCCATTTCCAAATATGGTCACCCACTTTGGAGACCCACTAGCAGTCTTGATTGGGACAATAACCGGCGCGCCCAACACAAAGCCGATATTATCCCGGACTGCAGCTGGAAGCGTCGGATCAAGATCGCTGATCTCCCACAAGCGACTTCCACCTGAGAAAGATGTCGGATCGCTTACATCAAGCGCAAAGACACTACGCCCGCCCGCACCGGCTGTTCCTACCAGCGAAGTACGCCAGGTGGATCCATCATTTGTATCAGATACCGCGACCGGGCCATCCACATAGTAGCGATGCGCAAACTTTTGATCATTCTTATTTGCCGGGTCATACGGGAATAGCAGATTACCCATATGCCCGACGGCAGTACTGGGAATATAGGCAAACATCTCCGTCCCACCGAGCCCGTTGCTTGTCCCGTCGGGATTCTGGCCACCATTGAAGGCATGCAACATGCCATCATTTGCCCCCACGTAGACCATGTAAGGCCGGCTACCGGCAGCCTTGGCGGCCAAGTAGTTTGAGTAGCTTGCCCCAAGCGGCCCTGTCAGTGACTGGTAGCCATAGTCGTCGGTTGGGGAACTGATAACAGGCGAGGAATTGACAATGTCACCGAGTCGGCTAGACCGGTCGCGAAACTCACCCCCATTGCGCTTCTCCAAGCTCACATCACCGAGGATATATCGAACTGCCTTCCCCGCGTCCGCACCCAGGGATGTCAGTTCTGCCGCCGTGCAACGTGCTATACCGAGGTAGAGGCCAGCCGGCTTGGAACAGAGCTTATCCAACGTAATATTACCGGCGCTGAACTGCTTTACGCCACCATTCTCGGAAAAGTAAGTCTTACTACTGCGGGAACCCGCCGGCGGAAGCTTAGCGCTCGCTTCCCAGGCGAGTGTCTGCTCCGCACGGCCAGTCATCGGATCGACCGCCAACTTGTATCCACTGAGATAACTGAACCAGTCTGTGCCTGAGTTCTTAGCCTCATAAGTAGGGATCACGGAAAGGGACTTACTACCGACCCGAGCACCACTCATTCCAATACTACCGGACGGAGACTTTCCAGCAGTAACCGACTGCAGGACACGACGCATAGCCGCAGTCACATCTGCAGGCGTACGCGCACTGATGTACTCGCCCCTTGCATTCAGTGCAGCATGCCAAATTTCATCTACGGTGGGGCCTCCATCCGACGTAGTCGGATTACCGCCAGCAGCCCAATTGGGGGGATTTTTAAACGGATCATTGGTGGATGCCATATTGACATCGTAAATGGAACCGGTTGCACCCAGCGTCACCCCATAGAAATTCATGTGCAAATTGGTTTCGCAATCCAGACGCTTGCGCTCCACGCTGCCGACTGCGAATGCGTCACACCCGTCAGGCGCTTTAACTTTCCCCAACGGGAAACCGGGACCAGTGCGCAAAGGTGCCTTGCTCCCTGGCTGCCCGCTGTAGTAATACGCCGCGGCCATATCGGCAATGGTATTGGCGAATCCATCGGAGAAAGGAGCGGCAAGTGAGCCATCAACGTTGCCGTAGCCGCTCGGCTTATCGCTGCTGTTGGTAAACCCATCGGTGAACAGCATGCCACCGTTCTTCTGACACTGGCTGATGACTGGAGCGCCAGCATCCTGCCGCTTGAACTGCTCACCCAAGTGCGCAACGGCACTACGGTTGGGAGTGCCGCCGCCCTTGCCGGTGAGCGCACCAGCCTGCAGCTTCATCATTTCAGTGTAGAGCCCCGCGCGGTCGTTGGAGATATCCCGCATCGTGACGTCTTTCCGATCATTGATCGTAAAGTAGCCGACGCGAAGATTCTGAACATCGCTCATCGCGTAGCTCATTGCGCCAACCATCGAGAGAAGACGGTCGCGATGGTACTGGAACCAGTTAGCGAAGCTCTTTATCGCGGCATCGTAGTGCGTAGATGACGTGTAGTTGGCGCTCTTTATTTGATATCGCCAAAGGTCGCAATTGGGACCACATGCATTCTCAGCTAATCGACGCGCCGATGGCTTATACCCGTCAGGAACGGGATCAGAGACTGGCAGATAGAATGTCGCAGGAAAATAGTCGACAGCAAGGGCTGCATTGTTATTGACATTAGCGGCATTGGTTCTCCAGCCATTGTTGTTGTAATATCGGTTACCGGTGCCACTAAGGTTCGGGATATCCATCCCAGCGACAAACTGGAAGCGCTCGTCCGTCCTAACCCGATTCGAAGTCAAGTCGTACACGACATTGTATGCGGTCGAGTAGCTCGCACCGAAGGTTGAATCGCGAGGATCAGCGCGCGTACTTTTTGGATTTGCGTTTGGCCAGAGCGTGCCGTCAGAGTTCTTCCAAGGCTCATAAACAACTTTGGGGTCGAAGTACCCTGCGTTATAGGCGTGTGAGCGAGCAAAACCGTATTCATCCAGCGGAGGTATCGCCCGTCCGTAGCTGTATGAGCTGTTGTAACCACTATGAGGAAACAAGTACAGGTAACAGTCTGCGCTGTTGCTTTGGCAGGCCGCCCCAACCGCGTGAAATTTCTCGGCGGAGCTGAAGAAGCTTGATTTACCCGAATTCCACTGCATCCGCCCATCGCCGCCTGGGAACATGCGCTCAAAGGTCATGGAGTTGGAATCATCGACCGACATGATGAACGCAGGCGGTACTTGGACCTGATTATTCAACGGCGCTTGGGCGAGATCGCTACCAGGAAGCGCTTGCGCAGCGAATACCGAGTAACCGAGCCAGCTCCCAACAATCAGCGCTGCGACTACAAAATCGGCACCCTGTTTATTTCGACGTGATGACATATGCATGTACCTCAGAGCTTGAATACGGTGTCAACTGCGGAAACCGCGGTTGCATCAGCGGCAAAATCGGACTCGTAGGCGGTTATCTGGAAAACCTGCACGGGGGAGACCTCTCCCTTGGGACCTACTCCCATAGCGATATTCGACTCGCCTGAAATACAACTGTCAATCTGACGGATATTGACCGCTGGCGCGGATGCTAACTCTTGATCAGCCACCCAGCTGTATGCGTTAAATCCGTCGGTACAGAAGCCGTTGATATCAGATCTGGTTACTGGCGTGCAGCCCGCAACGTTTCCGGTGTCGTTAATAAAGCCCTCAAGACCACACTCGGTGTTACGGACGAGCCCTTCCACCCGCTGAAACGCACGATTAGTCGCGTAATAGTTGGACGACATCCTTTCCTGCATGCTGGCGACGCGCATACTTGCGAGGCCAATCAGTGAAATAAGCAGGAGCATAATCAGTGCCACGTACAGCACTGCACCGCTCTCTCGGTATCGCGATGACCGATGTTGAATTCGTTGCGGAATAGTGTTCATAGGTCAGTTCCCGAACAGGCGATTGCGTAGCGCGATCGTCGATTCGTAGCTTGAACGGTAGCGTCCATCATTGATGGTCGCAGGCGTGTATTGCACACCGAGAACTCGGATATTTGAGTCGGCGCCAGCAGTAGCGGGTGCTGATGCTCGTTGCGGACTGGACATCAACACACCGGCCTGTACGAGCCCCACGCGGCGCCAAGCATTTGCCTGCGTCAGGGAGTCGCCACCTGCAGCTGCCCAGACGCCGCTCGCAGTGTGCTGGGAGGTGATATTTCCAACCGGCGGTGTCGTCGACGTAATGTTGGCAACTGTGTCTTGGCCGTATAGAAACTGGAGCGCCTCGACCCCCTCCACCAGCTCTTCTGCTAGCGCGTAAACACCTGTCGAGTCAGCTCGAGCGCGCCATAGTGCGGGGATGCCTGACGCGCCTTCCGCAACGTAGTAAACGACGGATTCAGCGCGGTACAACATCGCCTGACCAGCGGGCTGGGAGGTATACCTCGTTTGCAGCTCCGTCGCTGGAACTGGTGACGATACCTGAACGGTGGTTACTGCATCTCCAGCGCCGGGCACGGCACCTGCCGCTGGGAATACGTCCGCATGGCTACAGTCTGCGACTGCATACAGAGAGGGTTGCGATACACCGTCGCTCGCAAGAACGCTCCAACCTGAGGCAGCCACTTGGAGCGTTTCACCACCAGGCACTCCGCCGATGGCGGTAACAGGCACGCCGGGACCCGCCAAGTAGCGCAGGACGATGATGTCGCTACCGGGAATTGGGCTAAGCGCCGAGATAGACCCTGGCAGTCCAGGAGTCCAGCTGGCAGCGGGGCTACCAATGACGGAGGCACCCCCGGGTGCTGTGCCGTTTGCCTCGAAACCCTGAACTGAGAAGTTGAAATTCAGCGGATGGGTTGACGCAAGAGCAGCTCCCAGATGGACAACGGGATCGCCTTCATTTTTCACAAGATGCGCTTGGTCATTGACACATCCAAAATGGCCAGCCATGCGGATATCTCGCTGCAAAAAATCCATCGCGAAACGTGCATTTTCCTGCGTACGTGCGATGCCCTCAGAAAGCTGATAAGCGGCTCGGGATGCCGAGAAGACCTGCATCAACCCAAGCAACAGGATCAAACCGATCGTCATCGCTATCAGCAGTTCAACCAGCGACAAACCGGCTGCATCTCTTCGAGTTAGGTAGATATTCTGCGTCATAGTTGAGTCGCCAAGGAGAAACTGGTCAGCGCATCGGTATCGTCGGCATTCCAACGCTCGTCACCCCAACTGACAGCGACGCTCACAGCGCCGCCAGCACCGAAGTTAACCGTTGCGCTTGCGTTCTCTCCAAGCGCGGATACGACCTGACACTGCCATCGCGTAATGCTCTGTTGAATTGTGACGTTATCCACAGGCCTTGAGCAGCCAGCCGCAGTCACGTCGCCAACGTCGAAGCTCGCGCCAGCCGCCCCTCCATACCCTGCAGCCTGGTAGCGATTGGCTCGCATCTGGTCCAGCAAGTCATAGGCGAGGTTTACCGCATGCGTGCGGTGGCTTGCGCTTTGGGTAAAGCGCACGCTCATGGTCTGCATCATCGCAAAGCCCAATAGCCCTACCGCAAGGACGAACAGCGCCACCAGGACCTCAATCATCGTAAATCCTGACTGTCGGCCACGTTTCCGCGTGGTGAAATCCGCTGCTTTCGAAATCGTTATCACTCGCATTCTGTCGCCCCCTGGCTTCCGGCAACCTGTCCGGTGACACTCAGTGTGATTTCGCGTCTGTACATCTTGTCGCCGCAGTTGGTGGGCTGGACGGCAAACTCTCGACGTGGGCCCAACGCCCTGCCTCTTCGGTCAAACTGCACCATCCGCCGCTCTGTCGCGTTGCCCTCTGTCGCGATCGTTACTTCCAGACCCGACGGCCCCTGCGTGTAACGCAGTACTTCGTCTGCAGCGCTGTAGGAACCGTTGCCATCTGTGTCGACCCAAACCATCCAGCCGTCGGTCCAGGTGGCATCACCGCCGCAACTGTCCCCATCTTTACTTGCACAGATGGCGACACCTCCGGGATGCCGCAACGCCTCGGACCGCGCAAGGGTCAGCGATGCGATGAGCTCGTTGGCGCCCGTTGCGGCACGGTTAGAACTGATAAGGCTTGCGAATGACGGATAGGCCAAAGCTGCGCTAATCGCGACGATGGCGATCGTTACCATCAACTCGATGAGCGTGAAGCCGGAATTTTTTTTCATGACAGACATACGCTCTCCCCAGCGTGGTGACGGTAACTGTCGTGTGTAGGGAACAAGGAAACAAGCGGGGGGCGATGAACGGTCGCTTTCAGCCGCCAAGCGTCAGGGTTGACGCCGCAGATGCACTACGCTTCACCGATGGAGGCTACTATCGAACGTCATGACCCGCTTGACACGCTTTGGCAGGCGCCCGCCATCGCATGGATGCTGCTGACTGGCGAGGGCGTCGCGCTCGTGCTCGCACTGGCACCCGGCGTCGAGGACGACCGTTGGCGCTACTTTGGCATGCTCTCAATAGCAATCCAATGGATAGCGCTGTCCACTCTCGCTTCGCTTTACATCTTGCGTAAACCACTGGCTACTCTCAGTCCGCAACGCGTTGCCCAGATCGCGCTCGGGTTCTTGGTGGTTTTCACTCTGGCTCTCTCAAACCTTGCATGGTTCTTCTTTCGCGACAGCTGGGATCTACCGGCCGGCCAATGGAACGGCATGCAATGGCGCTTGACCGGCATCGTGCTCGCGGTAGGACTTCTGGGACTCGGTGCCTTCCAGAACCACTGGCGGGGTCGTCTGCATGCGGTGCGTGCAAAACAATCCGAGCTTCAAGCCCTGCAGGCGCGGATCCGTCCGCATTTTCTGTTCAACACCCTCAACACCGGGGTGGCACTGGTGCATGAGCGTCCGGAGGAAGCGGAGCGCTTGCTGCTGGACCTTTCCGACCTGTTCCGTGCCGCGCTTGGTGGTCCGCGCCAGATTCCGCTGCAGGACGAGCTATCGCTGGCACGCCGGTATCTGGAAATCGAGGCGCTGCGCTTCGGCGACCGACTGACGGTGTACTGGCACCTGCCAAGAGAGTTGCCTGCAGTGACCGTACCAGCGTTGTCGATTCAACCGCTGGTGGAGAACGCGGTTCGCCACGGGGTGGAGCTTCTCCCAAGCGGCGACGTCGACGTGCGCGTCACGACCACGCCTGACCAGGTGATTGTGCGGATCAGCAACCCCACTCCGCCTGCCGGCGGCATTTCTTCCACGGGGCACAACGTCGGTCTCAATGCGTCACAGGTGCGGATTGAAGCAATGACCGATGGTCGCGGCAGCGTGCTGACTCAAATCGAAGGCGGACGGTTCATCGCTACCGTCCGATTGCCGATCCTGGTGAAATGAGCCCGGCCTTGCGACTACAGTCATATCAAGCAACTACGCGATAGCAAGGCTTGTAGTCACCTGCGATCTTCATCCTGCGCTGCTCAACAAAGGCCTTCAACAAGGCATCCAGCGACGCCATGATCTCCGGGTCACCGTGAATTTCGAATGGGCCGTTCTCTTCGATGCGACGCAGGCTGTCTTCCTTGACGTTGCCGGCTACGATGCCGGAGAACGCGCGACGTAGGTCGGCGGCGAGTTCAAACGGTTTGCGTCCGTGATGCAGGTCCAGTGAGGCCATCGCTTCATGGGTGGGGACGAACGGCTGCTGAAACTCCAGCGGGACCTTTAGGGACCAGTTGAAGAAGAACGAGTCGCCCATGTTGAGGCGGTGTTCGCGCACCTTTCGAACGCCATTGGCCATCCGGCGGGCGACCGCAGTCGGGTCGCCAGTGATGATCTGGTACAACTTGGTCGCTTCGTCGCCCAGGGTCAGCCGGATAAAGCGATCAATTTGCTCGAAGTACGGGGCGGCACTGGTCGGTCCGCTGAATACCAGCGGGAACGGCACGTCGGCGTTCTCCTCGCGCAGCAGGATGCCGAGCATGTAGAGGATCTCCTCGGCCGTTCCAACTCCGCCGGGAAACACCACAATGCCGTGACCCAGTCGGACAAACGCTTCAAGCCGCTTCTCGATGTCCGGCATGATCACCAAGTGGTTGACGATCGGGTTGGGCGATTCAGCGGCGATGATGCCCGGCTCGGTCACGCCGATATAGCGCATATGGCGCCGACGCTGTTTGGCATGCGCAATCGTGGCGCCCTTCATCGGTCCCTTCATCGCCCCCGGGCCACAGCCGGTACAGATGTCCAGACCGCGCAGGCCAAGCTCGTAACCGACCTCCTTGGTGTAGAGGTACTCCTCACGGTTGATTGAGTGACCGCCCCAGCACACCACAAGGTTGGGGTCGACGGGATACAAGGCCTCGGCGTTGCGCAGCAAGCCGAATACCGAGTCGGTGATGCCTTCGCTGCTGGCGAGGTCACGATCACCGTTCTCTGCCATCTCAATGGAGCGATAGGCGAGATCACGCACTACGGCTGCAAGCAGCTCGGCGACGCCCCGGATGATCTCTCCATCGACAAACGCCATGGCAGGCGCGTGCTGAAGGTCGATTCGAACACCGCGATCCTGTTGATGCACCTGGATGTCGAAGTTCGGATAGAGCTCCTGTGCAGCGCGGGGATCATCGGACGTGCTGCCGCTGGTCAATACCGCCAACGCGCAGCGCCGCAACAGGTCATGCATGCCACCGCTGGAGGCGTCAGCCAGACGGGCAACCTCACGGCGCGAGAGAATATCCAGTCCACCGCGAGGATGGATGCGCGCATTGACGGTGGGCAGGATGGCATTGCTGGGGTGACTCATCGGGGCAGACTTCCTTCTTGTTGTTCGCTTGACCGTGGGACTTTAGCGCAGCCACATGAAAACGGCCGGGTTTCCCCAGCCGTTTCCGTATCAGTCGGCGCTGTGCCGAATCAGAACTTGTACTTCACGCTCAACATCATCGACCAACGCGACACCGCGGTGTTGCCCTTGTCGTTGTTGTTTTCCTGCACCGATGCGGAATCACCGTTACCCCTGAAGTTGTAGATGTACTTGCCGGTGGCAGGATCGATACCAGCGTAGTTGGCGACGCGACGGGTCGCGTAGAAGCCGTAGTCCTCGATCAGACCCCAGTCCTTATTGAGCAGGTTGCCGATGTTCATGACATCCAGCGCCAGCTCGGCTTTGTGACCCTTGAAGAACCCGGGCAGCGCCTGACTGACGCGGACGTCGAAGCTGTTGGTCCAGTCCGCACGGAAGCGATTGGCGGGAGCCACGCTACCGCGGTGACCCTGAAGCTCAGGGGCACTTTTGGCCATCCAGTCGAAGAATTCCGTCTCCATCGCGGTGCCGCCGGTCCACAGCACGTCACCCGGACCCGCCGGAACGTAGAACAGATCGTTGGTACTGGCGCCATCGCCGTTGAGGTCGTTGTAGAAGATGTAGCTGTAGGGACGGCCGGAGCGGCCCTCATAGAACATGCCCACGCGGGTGGCGTTGTCACCGAAGAAGTTGTGCTTCCACTCCACCACACCGGTCACGCGGTCCTTGATCGCGTAGCGCGAATCGTAGGCCACGTTCTCATTGGCGTTGTAGATCAGCGTGTTGCCCCAGTTGGACGTGTTTTGCGAACTGGTCAACGGGCTGACCTCTTTCGCCTGCGTGAAGGTGTAACCCAGTGACCATGCCCAGTCATCGGCCATCGGCTTGCTCAGCGAGAACGTCGCCTGGGAGCTGCTGCCCTTGTCGGTATTGCGCAGCAGAAGCACGTCGCCAATATCGCGCGGGCGATTGGCGCGGTTGCCGGCACCGTTCTTTCCGTCGGTAATTCCCTGGAAATTACCCTTGTTGTCGATGTAGGCGTTGGCAGCGTTGTAGCCTGCGCCGTTCCAATGCAATGCACGGCCGTCCTGACCAGCGCCGGTTGCGGCAACGCCTTGTGCGTTCTGCAAATCGATACGTTCAAAGTAGATGCCGTCGTTGACCTTGGTGAAGAGCAACTCAGCGGAGGCGACGATCCCGTGCCATGGCAGCTCGTGATCGAGTGCCAGGTTGGTCTTCCAAACCGACGGCAGTCGGGTGCCCGGCTCGATCAGATCGACGTTCTGGCGCGCGGAACCGGGGGTCAGTCCCGCGGTGGACGGCGGTACCGTCGGATCAAACGCTGGGGCCTGCGCATTCTTCAGGTCGTATTCGACGTAGTTCAGACCCGTGTTCTGGTACGCACCTGCCAGCCAGACATTAGGCGCCGCACCGCCGAACAGGCCGATACCACCGCGCAGCTGGGTCGGACGATCGCTGTCGAAGGTGTAGTTGAAGCCGACGCGCGGCTGAACCAGATTGCTGTCCACCAGATTGGTGTTGTTGTATCCGTAGAGCTCTTCGATCCGCGGGTTGTACAGGCGCTGATCGCTGAACGATGGCATGTCGACGCGCACGCCCGCCATCACGTTGAGGTTGTAGTTGATCGCCCAGGTGTCTTGCACGAACACGCCGGTGTTCTTCAGGCTGAAACTGGCCGGGATATCCGCGCGGCTGCCACCGGGACGCGGTGCGCGCAGCTGGTATCGCGACGCGGTGCCCACGAGGAACGCGTTGAGGTTGTCGAACTCGTAGACGCCGTTGAGGTTACGGCCGTAGAAGTTCATCAGGTCATTGTCGGAGTAGTCGAAACCGAACTTCACCGAATGGTCGCCGACATACCACGTGGCTGCACCGAACGCGCTCAGCTCCTTGCTCTCAACGATGTTGACGTGGGTGTTCTGCTCGGTACCGAGCAGCAACGCATCGTTTTTGCTACCGAAGCCGTTGATCCGGATCTGGGGAAGATCGACGTTCGGAACGCGGTTTGCCGAGTAGTCCTTGTGCGAGATCTTCAGCTCGGTGGAGAAATTCTCGCTCCAGTCGGAGAACACCTCACCCATCCATGTCTCATAGATCTTCGGCTGCGCGTACCAGTAGTTGCTCAGCGACAGGGTGCTGTTGCTGATGCCGGGGAAGCGCATCACGTCCTGTTCCATCTTGTTGTAGCGCAGCGTGGCACGGTGGTTGTCGCTGATGTTCCAGTCCAGCTTGACCGCGTACTCCTCGATCTCGGTCTTGCTGTCGGGTGCGGACAGACCGCCCACGTCATACCCCTTGGCGGACATCAGGTCCTGCACGGCCTTGATGTTGGCATCGGTGATGGCACCGGAGCCGAACGGGGTGCTGGCCAGCGCGACACCGGGGGCGGAGCGCTCGTACTTCTCGTAATTGGCAAAGAAGAACAGCCTGTCCTTGACGATTGGGCCGCCAAACGTCATGCCATAGGTCTGCTCGTCGTTGAAGCCGTTGAAGTCGCCCCGGTCACTTTTCAGACGCGTACGCACCAGATCCTTGTCGCGGTAGGCGTAGTACACCGTGCCGTGATACTCGTTGGTTCCCGACTTGGTCACTGCGTTGATCACGGCGCCGGTGCCACCGCTGATGGTGGTGTCGTAATTGGCCAGATCAATGGTGATCTCTTCGATCGCATCCATCGAAACCGGCTGGCGCTCGGTCGGCAGGTTGTTTGATTCCAGCCCGAACGGATCGGACGCATTGATACCGTCGATGCGGATCGCGTTGTAGCGGGTGTTCTGCCCGCCTGCGGAGATCGCTCCGTCGGCCTTGCTCGTCTGTGCGATACGGGGATCCAGACGGATGTAATCCTGGATGTTGCGGTTCGCCGAAGGCAGCGCGTCAATGGTGTCGCGGGTTACGTTGGTACCGGTACCCATCTTCTCGGCGCTGAAAATCTCCGAGCCCCCCATAGTGGCAACCGCTTGGACCGAACCAAGCGTGGTCACGTCATTATTGAGCTGGGCGTTGACCGTGGCGACCTGGTTCAACGGCAGGTAGATGTCATCCTGCGAACGCGTTCCGGCGCCCGCCTTGTTGATCGTCACCGTGTACGGGCCACCGACGCGCAGACCGCGGGCGTTGTAGCGGCCACTGGCGTCGGTCGTGACCCGACTGACTGTGCCGGACTCGGCGTGGACGATGGTGACTTCAGCCCCGGCAACCGGCTGGCCGTCGGTACCCACGACCTGACCGCCAACCCCGGCGGAAGTGCTTTGTGCAAACACGGGTGCGGAAGCAAGTACGAAAAGCAGTCCAAGGGTGAGCTTCGACAACCGGACGCGGCTGGGGTGAGTCATGACGATGTGGCCTCGGCGTGGGGTAACGGGACGCGGCCTGCGATGACTGGCGGACCGTGGTTTCAGGGACGCTGCGTACGACAGAAACCGACAGCGATGTCGGTTAACGCGACTTTAACATGGGCAAACAGTACCCAGCTTTTCTTACTGGTATATGACAGGGCTAGGCAGGTACGCGACGAAACTCAGATGGAGAGATTGAGATATCCCACCAGACCATCAAGAAACATCTGCACGGAAATGGCCACAAGCAGCATGCCCATCAAGCGCTCTACTGCGGTCAACACCCGCATGCCCAGCAGCTTGTAGAGATAGGTCGCGGAGAACAGGATCGCGGCGGTCGCGCCCCAAGCGATCATCAACGCCAGACTCCACTCCATCAACCGATGGGGCTCGTTGCTGCCAAGCAGCAGCACCGCCGCCATACCCGATGGGCCGGCAACCAGCGGGATCGCCAGCGGCACGATGAATGGCTCGCCGTCTGGCAGCTCTCCCATCAAGCCTTCAGGCGGCGGGAAGATCATCCGGAGACCGATCAGAAACAAGACGATGCCACCGGCGATGGAAACCGATTCCTGACGCAGATGCATGGCCTCCAGCGCGTACTTGCCGCCCCACAGGAACATCATCAACACACCGAGCGCGATCAGCAGTTCACGCGCAAGGACGTATCTCTGCCGCTCGGGCGACAGGGTTCTCAACATGCTGAGAAAAATCGGGATATTGCCCAGCGGATCGAGAATCAGAAACAGCAGCAGGGCGGCAGCGGTAATAGTCATTGGACGTACTTTACGGGGTGGGTGCCCAGACTTGGCCGCGGTGGGCGACACCGGCACTGGATAGCAAGCTCACACACGCAGGTGCGTAGCGCTCTGGGTCGGCAGCGAGCTTGACGCTTTCCTCGACGTAGGCTTTCGCCCGCAATGCGGTGCGCATCGGACCTGGCTGCAGGCCCGAAACCCGCACCGGACCGTTGGCAAGCTCGGCGTGCAACATGCTGATCAGCCCACGCAGTCCGTGTTGGGCGACACCGTAGCCACCCCAGAACGCCTTCCCCACCCGTGCTGGATCGTCCGTGGTGAATACCACTGCGGCATCGGGCGCTTTCAACAGCAATGGCAGGCAGGCTTGGCTGAGCCACCACGGCGCGGTGAGGTTGATGTGGATGGAACGGGCGAACGCGGCAGGGTCGGTATGCAGCAATGGGGTCAGACCGGCGAAGTCCGCAGCGCAATGCAAAACGCCGTCCAATCGGCCGAGTTCTGTCTCAATACGCTCGGCCATCTGTGCATAGTCGTCTGGCGAGGCGCCCTCCAAGTCGAGCGGATACAGAAGTGGCTCTGCTCCCACAGCGGCGACAGCATCATAGACACGGTTCAACCGCGGAACCTTGCGCCCCAACAGGACCAATGTCGCACCGGCCTTTGCGCAGGCAATCGCAGCAGCGGTACCCAGTCCGCCGTGTGCACCGGTCAACAGGACGACGCGATCTTGCAACGCGCCGGCCAAGGGCGTGTCCCCCGATGTGCTCACTTCGACAACGCCTCGCTCATCATGCGCGCCAGCTCACCTGACTCGGAAAGCTCGGAGGTGATGTCACTGCCGCCGATCAACTCGCCGTGGATGAACAGCTGGGGGAAGGTGGGCCAGTTGGAGTAGCGCGGCAGGTTGGCGCGGATATCCGGCTCCTCCAGCACGTTGATGGTATGCATCCCTGCACCGCCGGCAGCATGCAGGATCTGCACCGCACGACTGGAAAATCCGCACATCGGGAACTGCGGCGTGCCTTTCATGAACAGCACAACCGGGTGACTTTCGACTTCTGCCCGAATCTGGTCGATCACCGACATGGGTGCGACTCCTGCAATGGCGTGTCCCGGCTTTGACGGCCCGGAAACAATGTGTGGGGATAGAATGGGTAATTGTAATCGTTCATCACGTCGACGACCCATCCGCGCGTCGTCACCTCCCCCGCCACCCATGCAAGGAGCCCGCCAATGGCCATCGAACTGCCACCGCTTCCGTACGACCGTACCGCTCTGGAGCCACATATCTCCGGTGAGACGATCGACTTTCACTACGGCAAGCACCACAAGTCCTACGTCGACAATCTCAACAAGATGATCGAGGGCACCGAGTTCGCCGATATGCCGCTTGAGGACATCATCCGCAAGTCGCAGGGTGGGATGTTCAACAACGCCGCCCAGATCTGGAACCACACCTTCTACTGGAATTGCCTGAGCCCGAACGGCGGCGGCGAGCCGACCGGCAAGCTGGCCGAGGCGATCAACAAGTCCTTCGGTGAATTCGCCACGTTCAAGCAGCAGTTCAGCGACACCGCAGTCAAGACCTTCGGCTCCGGCTGGGGCTGGTTGGTGCAGCGCACCGACGGCTCGCTGGCACTGGTCAGCACGTCCAATGCCAACACCCCACTGACCGGCAGCGACACCGCGCTGCTGACCTGCGATGTGTGGGAGCACGCGTACTACATCGACTACCGCAACGCGCGGCCGAAGTACGTGGAGACGTTCTGGAACCTGGTGAACTGGGACTTCGTCGCCGCTAACCTGAAGTAAAGAAGACGCTACGCAGCGCACAAAAACGGCCGGAGCAATCCGGCCGTTTTTTTTGGTGGATCGGCGCGGGGCGGGTCCTGGAGACCGGGCGGGCGAATGTGCCCCCGCCTCCGCCGGGGGCGGGTGCCGCCTCCGAAATTTTG
>JBBSSB010000002.1:0-252995 GCA_038242455.1 Lysobacterales bacterium | reverse complement strand
CGGGCGTCCTGGGGGGTGGGTGTGGTGGGTTGGGGGTTGTTGGTGGGGGGGGGGGGGCGCGCGGGCGGGGGGTCCTCGCGGGGGGGGGGGGGCGGGGTTGTGTTGTGCCCCCCCCCCCCCACGCCAGCGGCTTTTTTCTGACCGCATCACTTTCGCCGAGGCGGGCGAGCCGTTCCACTTGACACGACTGTTTACGCCTGTAATCTGTGGAAAAGATTACGGGTGTAAACGATGCAGATCAGCGAAGCCGAATCGATTGTCATGGACGTCCTCTGGCGGCAGCAGCCGTTGGCGGCGGAGGACGTGGTGGCCGCACTGGCAGTCAGTAAGCAGTGGCAGGAACCCACCATCAAGACCCTGCTCAACCGGCTGCTCAAGAAGGGCGCCATCAGCGCAACCAAGGATGGTCGTCGTTATCTGTACGCGCCGGTCCTGCAGCGCGAAGACTGGATCAGCGACCAGAGTGTGGGTTTGCTGGACCGTCTTTTTGATGGCCGGGTCGCGCCGCTGGTTGCCCACTTCAGCGCCCATCGCAAACTCAGTGCCGCGGATGTCGACCAGCTGCGCGAGCTGCTTGCGGAGATCGACGATGAACGCGCCTGAGGTTCTGAGCCTGTTGGGTCGGGGCGCGGTGGCGTCAAGCGTGGCGATCATTCTGGTGCTGCTGATTCGCCGCCCGTTGCGTCACTGGTTTGGCGCGGCGACTGCCTACGCGGCCTGGCTGGCAGTGCCAGTGGTGTTGCTTGCGGTGGTGGTGCCCGTCGCCGGGTTCTCGCCGGCACCGCAGTGGATCGAAGTTCTGGTCGCCCGTCCGGTGTCGGAAACGGTTGCGGCGCAATCGCTAGCCGCTATCAGTGTCACTGCCTTGATCCTGCCGCTCTGGCTCGCAGGGATGATTGCGATGGCGTGGCGTTTCGCTATTCAGCAGCGGCGTTTCCGGCGTGAGCTGGGCCCATTGAGCGAGCGCAGCGATGGCAGTCGTCAAGCCAATGTCCGCAGTGGCTTGCCCGCAGCGATGGGCTTGTGGCGACCGCACATCGTGGTACCGGTCGATTTCGACCAGCGCTACGACCCCGAGCAACGTCGGTTGATGCACCTGCATGAAACCACTCACATTCGTCGCGGCGACCTGCACATCAACGCCGGCGTGGCCGCACTGCGCTGCCTGCTCTGGTTTAACCCACTGGTCCATTTCGCCGCCGGCCATTTCCGGCACGACCAGGAGCTGGCCTGCGATCAGCGTGTGATCGCCGTTAACCCGCAATCCCGTCGCGCCTATGGCGAGGCCATGTTGAAGACCCAGCTGGCTGCACAGCCCCTGCCGCTGGGATGCCACTGGGGCTACAGCCATCCACTCAAGGAGAGAATCGAGATGCTCAAGCAACCCCTACCGGGAATGTCGCGCTGGATCGCCGGTACCACCGCTGTCGCTGCATTGGCTCTGACGGTCGGCTTCGGCGCCTGGGCCGCGCAGCCCGTTAAACCTTCCGCGGATCGTGACGCCGTACTGGTGGAAAAGGCACGGCCCCACTACCCCAAAGAAGCTGCCGACCAAAACGTCAGCGGAAAAGTAGTGCTGGTTATCCGGGTGGATGCGCAAGGCCAGGTGAGCAACGTCGAAGTTGAACGTTCGCATCCGGCCGGAGTCTTCGAAGATGCAGCAGTGGGCGCCGCTCGTCAGTGGAAATTCGAACCTGCGATGAAAAATGGCAAGGCCGTGGCCAGCAGAGTGCGGGTTCCGGTCGAGTTTGAATCTGACGCTACCGCACCACCGGCGCCACCGGCACCTCCCTCACCGCCGGCACCACCCGCTCCGACCGCCTCGTCTGCAGCAAATGCACCACTAATGCCGCCGCCGCCCCCCGCGTGGGAGAGCGCTCCCAAGCCACCCATCCGCAAGGGCTCATAGGCCTTCGGCGGGCGGCTCCACCTGCAGTGGCGTGCACAGATAGCGGCGGTCGTTGGTTTGCGGTGCCGGCAGGCGACCGCCGCGGATGTTCACCTGCAACGAGGGATACAGCAGATTGGGAGCAGCCAAGCCTGCATCCCGCTCAGAGCGGGCAGCGCGGAATGCCTCCAGCGTCGTGTCCGCCGAAAGCATCCGGTTGTTATGTCGTGACTCTTCCACAGGGACACTTGAACGGCGCTCGCGACCTTCAGGCGGATAGTCGTGGCACAACCACAGCACGGTTTGGTCCGGCAGCCCGTGCAGCCGCGTGATTGACGCATACAGCTGGTCGATACTGCCGCCGGGGAAGTCGCAACGTGCGGTGCCCAGGTCGGGCGCGAATACGGTATCGCCGACGAAAACGTTGTTACCGATCCGGTAGCTGAGGCTGTCGGCAGTATGGCCGGGAGTGGCCATGACCTCGATCGATAGACCGCCCGCGGTGAACGTCTCGCCATCGGTGAGCAGGCGGTCGAACGCGCTGGACAGTAACGGGTCATCCGCTTCCATCCCGAACACCTTCGAGAAGTGCTCCTGCACCGAGCGGATGCCATTGCCGATCGCGATCGGCGCGTCGATCCGTGCACGAAGGAATGCGGCGGCGCTCAGATGGTCGGCATGGGCGTGGGTCTCCAGGATCTGGTGCACCTGCAGTTCGCTGGCGTCGAGGTAATCCAGCACTTCGCGCGCCGAACCGGTGTGGATACGGCCGGAGCGGTGGTCGTAGTCGAGCACCGGGTCGATGACCACCGCATCGCGGCCAGCATGAACGACGTAAGTCCACGTTCCCGTCGATTCGTGAAAGAACGGTTGCACATGCGCTTCGGTGGTCATTGCGGCGCTCCGGCGGGGGCGCCGTCCACGGCGCAGAAGATCCCATGCAGGGTATCGATGATCTGACGCGCGGGGCCTTCGCAGAGCGCGTAGTAGATCGTTTGCGCGTCGCGACGGGTACGCACCAGACCATCAGTACGCAGCAGGGCCAGATGTTGCGACAACGCCGATTGGCTCAGGTCGAGTTTGGCATTGAGCTCACCAACCGAGTGCTCACCATCCACCAGCATGCACAGCAGCATCAGTCGCTTCTCATTGCCCAAGGCCTTGAGCAGGCGCACCGCGTCGCCCGCGTGGGTGCGCATCACTTCAGAATCAATCGAGGGCTTGTGAGTCATTCCAATATGTCCTCAGCGTGTGGTAACCGGCAACCCGGCATCGGTCCAATCGGTGATTCCGCCGCTGATCGAGCGCACGTTGGTGAAACCCATCTGCTGCAGGCTCAGTGTGGACAGCGCAGCGCGGCCACCAGTGCGGCAATAGAGCACGATCGGACAGGCCTTCGACGACAGCGCCGGGTCGCTGACATTGGCCACTGCGGGGTGTGCGTCGACCTGGAACTCAAGCACGCCACGCGGGATGTTGATAGCGTCGGAAATGTGCCCGGTCTGGAATTCGGCGGGTTCGCGTACGTCGATCAGTACGGCGTCGCCGCGATTTGCGGCGAACGCCTGCGGCGTGACTTCGCGGATTTGCTCGCGTGCCTCAGCGACGAGCTGGTTGGCGGTGATATGCATAGAAAGACTCCTAGGTTGGGAATTGATAATATCACTTGACTCTAATATAAGATATCGCTAATGTTGTGGCGTTGCCGTAGTCGCTGCATCCGCCGCGGCCGGCCTGGTAGGGAGATTTCCATGAGCATCGAGCGTGCCGTATCCGCATTTGCAGGCGTGATGATCCTGATCAGCGTTGCGCTCACTCAACTGGTGTCGCCCAACTGGTGGTGGTTGACGGCATTTATCGGCTTCAACCTGTTCCAGTCGAGCTTTACCGGCTTCTGCCCCGCCGCGATGGTCATGCGCAAATTGGGCGTCGGTAAGAACGTCGGAGGCGAGAGTTGCTCCCGCTGAGCCGGCCAGCAACGACAACCGGCAAGCACCTGCGGTACGTGCTTGCCGGAGTGTTGCTGGTGACGCTGGCGGCCTGTGGCGGCACAGCCGAGACCAGTACCAGCTCGCCTTTGCCAAATCTGCCGACCTTCATCGTCGCGTCCGGCGAAGCTGGCGCAAGTCGCTCGTGGGATGGCGTGGTGGAAGCGGTCCAGCAGGCCGAGCTGACGGCGCAGACCGCCGGTCGCGTCACCGCGGTCAATGTCGATATCAATGACCGGGTCAAGGCCGGTGATGTTCTGTTGCGTCTGACGGCCGTTGAGCAGCAGGCCGGGGCAAACACAGCGCGCGCTCAGTTGCGCGCGGCGGATGCAGCGGTTGCCGAGGCCACTGCCAACTTTCGGCGTCATGCGGCTTTGGCCAGTGACCAGTTTGTATCCAAGGCGCAGCTGGACCAGGTCCGCGCGGCACGCGACAGTGCCGTGGCATCGCGTGATGCCGCCAGGGCGCAGCTTTCGCAAGCCGGCCAACAAGCCGATTACACCGTCATTCGTGCACCGTTTGCCGGCATCATCAGCGCGCGCCGGGTCGAGCCGGGCGAGAGTGTCGCCCCAGGCCAGCCGCTGTTGGCCATCCACGCGCCGGGTGCGCTGCGGATCCAGGTGCATGTCCCGCAATCGGACGCGGCAGCGATCCGTGCTGCCGGTGGTGCCGAGGTGGTCCTTGCCGATGGTCGTAGCGTCGAAGCGGCCGAGGTGGCCGTCTATCCGGCGGCCGATCCAGCCACCCACAGCGTCGGCGTTCGGGTAACTCTGCCGCCGCTTGACGATGCGCCCACGCCGGGTGCAACGGCCAAGGTCGTATTCCCTGTGGCCAGCGTGCAGGGCGAAGCCCACATCCTTGTCCCGCAATATGCCGTCGTCCAGCGCGGCGAGCTCAGTGGCGTGTATGTGCTTGCAGACAATCGTCTCGCTCTGCGTCAGTTGCGGCTGGGCCGGCGTGGACACGATACGTTTGAAGTTCTGGCCGGCTTGAAGGACGGCGATGAGGTTGTGTCCGACCCAACGGCAGCGGTACAGGCTTTGGCGGCACAGCGCCGCGCCGACGGTGGTTCGCGTGACTGACCGCAGCGTTGCTGAAGCGCCCTTGCGTATGGGGCTGTCGGGTTGGCTTGCGGCGACGTTTCAGGCCAATCCGCTGACCCCGATTCTTGCGATCCTCGGCCTGCTGCTGGGCGTGGTTGCCGTAATGATCACGCCCAAGGAAGAAGAGCCGCAGATCGATGTCACGATGGCCAACGTGTTCGTCCCGTTTGCCGGTGCCAGCGCGCGCGACGTTGAGCAGCTGGTCAGTTCGCCGCTGGAGCAAAAACTTTCCGAGATCGAGGGCGTCAAGCACGTCTACTCGATCAGCCGTCCTGGCATGGCTGTTCTGACGGTTGAGTACACGGTCGGCGTTGAGCGCCAGCCGGCGATCGTGCGTCTGTACAACCAGGTATTTTCCAATCAGGACTGGCTCCCGCCGGGCATGGGCGTGGGTCAGCCGCTGATCAAGCCCAAGGGGATTGACGACGTACCGGTGATGGCGTTGACCTTGTGGACCGATGACCCGGATCGCAGTGCGACTGATCTGGCCGAGGTTGCGCATACGCTGGAAACCGAAATAAAGCGGGTTCCGGGCACGCGTGATGTCTATACATTGGGCGCACCCGAGCGAGTGGTCGCGGTGACTTTGGATTCCGCCAGCCTCGCGGCTTACGGCTTGACCGTGACCGATCTGATGCAGTCGTTGCAGGCCGCCAACGCGGTGAGGCAGGTGGGCGAGCGCGTCGGTCCCGAGGGTGCGATACCGCTGACGGCGGGTGAGTTTCTGGTCGACGCCGACGCCGTGGCGAATCTGGTGATCGGTCTGAGTGACGGCAATCCGTTGCGTCTGTCCGATGTGGCGACGATCCACGCCGGCGGCGACGTTGCCAGCGAATATGCGTGGCACGGCACGCCACCCGGTACTGCGGGCCCGGCGGCAGGCGTTACTCCGGCGGTCACCATTGCGATCGCGAAGAAACCCGGCAGCAACGCGTCCGACATCACCCGCGGTATTACCAAGCGGATCGCGCAGCTGGACGGCGAGCTGATTCCGCAGGGCGTGCATGTCACCGTCACCCGCGACTACGGCCGTACCGCCAATGACAAGGCTCAGAAGCTGATCCAGAAGCTGGTGTTCGCGACGGGATCGGTGGTGCTGCTGATCCTGTTCGTACTCGGCTGGCGCGAAGCGCTCGTGGTGGGCAGCGCGGTCGTGCTTACCCTCGCGCTGACGTTGTTTGCATCATGGGCGATGGGTTTCACCCTCAACCGCGTCTCGCTGTTCGCGCTGATTTTCTCGATCGGCATCCTGGTCGATGACGCGATCGTTGTGGTCGAAAATATCCACCGACACATGGCATTGCCGGGACCCGACGGCAAGCCGCGAACCCTGTTTCAGGCGATTCCGCCCGCTGTGGACGAGGTGGGTGGGCCGACCATTTTGGCTACCTTCACCGTGATCGCCGCATTGATGCCGATGGCGTTCGTGTCCGGGCTGATGGGCCCGTATATGCGCCCGATCCCGATTAATGCCTCGGTCGGCATGTTCCTGTCGCTTGCGATCGCTTTGATCGTGACGCCGTGGCTGTCGCTGAAGTTGCTGCGCCGGCAAGCGGATCATGACGATGTCGTGCCGGACGGGGCGGTGCAGGACAGTGGATCCACCACGATCCGGGAAACGAGGCTGCATCGCTGGTTCGGCGCCTTGATGAACCCGTTCCTGGATACAGAGCGTGGCGGTCGCCGCCGCGGATGGCTGTTTGGCGGCATGGCCATGTTGGTCGTGCTGGCGGCGTCACTGGCGGTCTTCCAGCTGGTGGTGATGAAGATGCTCCCGTTCGACAACAAGTCCGAGTTCCAGGTGGTGGTCGATATGCCCGAAGGCCGGACCTTGGAAGACACCAACGCACTGTTGGTCGAGCTGGCGGCGACCTTGGACTCGGTACCCGAGGTGCATGACTACCAAGGCTATGCCGGCACGTCGGCGCCGATGAACTTCAACGGTCTGGTCCGGCAGTACTTCCTGCGTAGCGGCAGCAATGTCGGCGACCTGCAGGTCAATCTGGTGGGCAAACACGATCGGAAACGCCAGAGCCATGAGATTGCCCGCGCGCTTCGGCCGTCGCTGGTGGCGATTGGAGAGCGCCACGGGGCGTCGGTAAAAGTGGTCGAAGTGCCGCCCGGTCCGCCGGTGCTCTCGCCACTGGTTGCCGAGGTCTACGGCCCGGACTATCAACGCAGCCGCGAGCTGGCGTTGGAGCTGGCAGAGCGCTTCCGCACTACCGAAGGTGTGGTTGATGTGGACACCAGTGTGGAGGCGGCTTCACCGCGCGAGACGCTGGTAATCGACCGGGCTCGCGCCGCGCGCCTGGGTGTGCCGCAGTCCGCGATTGCCGATGCACTGCAGGCGGCGGTCAGCGGCGTGGATGCGACCTACGTGCACGATGGTGCGTCCAAATATCCGCGCCCGGTGCGCTTGCGGTTGCCGGCCTCGGAGCAGGGAGGACTGGATCGCTTGCTTGCCTTGCAGGTGCGGGGAGGGCAGGGCCAGTTGGTTCCGTTGTCGGAGCTGGTAACTGTGCGTAAAGGCCTTTGGGACGGTGCGATCCACCACAAGGATCTGTTGCCCGTGGTGTACGTGACCGGCGACGAAGCGGGCGATCTCGACAGCCCTCTGTACGGCATGTTCGCCCTGGTCGGTCAGCTCAAGCGCGAACTGGTAGGCGGCCAGCACGTCGCTCAGACCTTCATTTCGCAGCCAGCCGACACCAGTGATTTTTCAGTGAAGTGGGATGGCGAGTGGCAGATCACCTTCGAGACCTTCCGCGACATGGGCATCGCCTACGCCGCCGGGATGGTGCTGATCTACCTGCTGGTGGTCGCACAGTTCCGTAGCTACCTGGTGCCGCTGGTGATCATGGCGCCGATCCCACTGACGGTCATTGGCGTAATGCCTGGCCATGCATTGATGGGTGCACAGTTCACGGCGACTTCGATGATCGGGATGATCGCGCTGGCCGGCATCATCGTGCGCAACTCGATATTGCTGGTGGATTTCATCAACCACTCGATGAGCGAGGGGCGCTCGATTGAGCAGGCGGTCGTGGATGCCTGTGCGGTGCGTGCCAAGCCGATCATCCTGACCGGCGCTGCCGCAATGATGGGTGCGTTCTTCATTCTTGATGATCCGATCTTCAACGGACTGGCCGTGTCGCTGATCTTCGGCATCCTGGTAAGCACCGTCCTCACGCTGGTAGTGATTCCCTTGCTTTACTACACGCTGCTGCATTGGCAGGCGCCCAAGAAGGAGGTGCACGCATGAGTTCCCCATCCGCTGACCGCGCACAGGAAGCCCTGCTGGTCGTTTGCCCTCATTGCCATTCGCCCAACCGGGTGCCGGAAGCGCGACTGTCGGATGCGCCTACCTGTGGGAAATGTGGAAAGGCCCTGTTTGATGGCAAGCCAGTGGCGCTCGGTGTCGATAGCTTCACCACGCACATCAGCCGCGGCGGTTTGCCAGTGCTGGTGGATTTCTGGGCTCCCTGGTGTGGGCCGTGCAAAGTGATGGGCCCACATTTCGAGCGCGCTGCGGCCGATCTGGAGCCGCACGTACGACTGGCCAAGGTCGACACCCAGAGTGAGCCAACGTTGGCCCAGCAATACGCCATCCGCAGCATACCGACGCTGGCCTTGTTCAAGGACGGCAAGGAGATGGCGCGGCAGGCGGGCGCAATGTCAGCCGCGGACATAGTGCGTTGGACTCGGCAGTACCTTCCCTCATGAACGCCGCACCCATGCAGGAGCGCGAAGGGCGCGACAGAGGGCGGGGAAGCGGCGATCATGGGAGTCAATTCCCATCCCGGATGATTGACATGAAGCACTCTCCTTGCGTCGCACGCGCGGCTCGGGATGTCGGCCTTTCGCTTCTGTTCGCAGCATCGCTGCTTGCGTGCAGCTCTGGCGACGGCGTGACCATCAGCGCTCAGCCCACCGCAGCATCGAGCAGCGCGGACGCGAGTTCCGAGACCGCATCGCTTGATGCGGCGATCGCCGACCTCCACCAGCCTCGCGCTGACTTGTATACCGCCGGTCAGCCGCCCGCTGCGGCGTGGCAGTCGGTGGCCGCGCATGGCATCACGACAGTGATCAACTTGCGCCCGGTGGCGGAGATGGCGGGACGCGACGAGGCAACGGAAGTTGCTGCAGCCGGCTTGGCGTATTTCGAGATTCCAGTCGCCGGGCCTGATGACATCACTATGGTCAATGCGATGGCCTTGGAACGGTTGATCGACTCAGCACCGGGGCCCGTGCTGGTGCATTGCGCATCTGGCAATCGGGTTGGTGCGCTGCTGGCTCTGGGTGAGCTGGAAAGCCGCGGTTTGGCGGCTGAGCAGGCCCTGGCATTCGGCCGCAGCGCCGGGCTTGGCAGCCTGGAGCCTCGAGTACGCGAGGTAATCCAATCCACGCCCGTCAGCGCATGCCAAGCAGACTCAAGCTGCTGAAGGCTGGGGCGGACGTTTTGGCTGCCATGAACTTCCGCTGGGCAACCGGACAGAACGTTTTTACGTAGCCACCACCTAGTCTGGGTTCGACCGGGCGAGCATCCAACCTCATCAGGATTGAGCAGGATTGCTGCTCGCCTGTCGCCGGCAGTGCGCCGCAGGCCACGCGGACGGACCGAGGTGTACGCATTTCAGGCGTTGCGAGCAGCGCCGCCACTGAACGCGTTGGTGTACATACCCTTTGCAAAGTGTGTGCCAGTACTGGCCGCATTGGTGATGTGCGTCACAACAATTTGCACGTCTAGGAAACCGGCTGCTACCCTCGCTCCGGCCTTACCGCGGTCTGCAAACGTGACGATGCTCACGTTGCATCCGTGATGATCTCTCCCCCGTATCAACTGGGGGGCAGCGAATCAATGGCACGTTAATTGCCTGTCCTATCCAGGGATTTGACTGGATCGGAGATTTTCTGCGCTGACACTCCGCCCAAATTAAGTCGATCCCAACACGTACTTCATGGGGTTCCGTGCTGATCAGCACAGAACCCCATGAAATTGTTGCCTACTACCGGTGTCTATCGCCATGCCCCATCCGAGACTGCTTGCCTGCGCTGTGGCCACCGGCCTGTTTCTATCCAGCGGCGCGGTGCCCGTTTTCGCCGCAGAGCGTCAATCCACCGTCACCAACCCGGCGAGGGTGGAGGACTGGGTAGCCCGCGTGGATCAGCTGCGCGATAGCGCAAAATGGATGGACGCCCTTGCAGCGGCGGAAAATGGGCTGGTCGCTTATCCGGACAGCCCGGCGCTTTACCGTTTGAGGGTCTTCGCGCTCTCGGACATCGGCACCCACCACCGCGCCTATTCGCTCTATCGCGCCAAGCGCGACATTTTCACCAAGGAAGAGGCCTCCCGACTGGAAGGTGCCGAGCTGTCGCGCCGGATCAACTGGAGCCGGCTGTACGCGCCCGATGAGGAAACGCGCTTCGACGAGGCAGAGGCCGCAGAGGCGACGATCCTGCGGTTTGAGCAGTGGGCCGCCGAGACCGGTACCCCGACGCCGCCGAATCTTCGCTTTGACCGGTTGCTGCTGCTCAATAAGCTGACTCGACACCAGGAAGTAGTCGACAGCTACCACGACGCGCTGGCAAACGATGTGCCGGTGCCCGTTTACGTGTTGGAAGCGGTCGGTGACTCGCTGCTGACACTGCGCTATCCCACCGAGGCCGCCAGCGTATTGCGCCGCGCCCTTGCCGCCGATCCGGGCAACGTCAATCTGACCACCCTGCTGGCGTACGCCGACCTGGAACGGGAGCGCATCGACCTCGCCGTGTCCTCGATGCGCGAGCTCACCACCGCTCAATCGCCGTGGCTGCGCGCGTCAGGCGCGCGGGTGGCCTACCAGAACTGGAACCGCTACGACGCGGAAACCGCGTACGCGATGATGCAGGCGTTTGCCGAGGACCTCCCGTCTGCGCAGGCACGGCTGGAAGCGCTGGCAGTCGTAGGGCCCAAGCATTCCGGTACGCAGTCGTCGCTTGGCTCGGTCTACAGTTTTCGCGGCTGGCCTGAGCGGGCGCTGGAGCGCTACCGCATGGCCTCGACCTTGGACGAGCGCAATGTGGAGTCCCGCCTCGGCCAAGTGGCAACGTTGTCCGAGCTGAATCGCTACGACCTCGCCCGTCCTATCCACGATGAACTGCTGAACCTGTACCCGAATAGCGTACGCGTTGTCGCCATGGAACGTGACTGGCGTCTGGGTCGCGGTTGGGGCGGGCGGGCCTACGGCGCCAGCGGCCGCAGCAACGGTGCCGACGGCAAGAGCATCGGTACTTCGCCACTCGGTAACCGCGACGTCGAATACGGCGTGGAGGTGCACGGACCGCTGTATGACGATCGCTGGCGCTGGTACGCATCCAATGACCATCGAAGCACTGATTTTCAGGGCCAGGACATTCGCGTGCATCGCACCGACGTGGGCGTCGAGTACGCCTTCAACCACTGGGAAGCAAGAGCCAGCGTTGGCCGCGCGACCGACGGCATCGGTGGCACCGGCGCGACGCTCGCCGCGCGTTGGCGGAGGAACGACCAGTGGCTCTTCGGTGGCGCGGTCCGCATCAATGATCCCGAAGCCTCGCTGCAGGCACGTGGTTCCGGTATCAGCGCCGACTCAGTGATCGTGAATGCCGATTACTCGCGCAATGAACGTACCTCGGCGGGGGTTTCGCTCTCGCAGCTCCGCTATGACGACGGCAACCGTCGGGACCGTGTCTCGGCAGCCGTCAGTCATCGCTTCATAAGCCGTGCGCACCTGTTGGTGGACGTGCTGGGCAATGCCGGCACCAGCCAATCCAACCTTGACGATGTGCCCTATTTCAACCCCTCTCGCGATGCGTCAGGAGAGATCGGCGTACGTCTGGATCACATCGGCTGGCGTCGCTACGAACGCCGGTTCCGCGAGCGGCTGACCGCCTCGCTGGGTACCTATTGGCAAGAGGATTTCGGTAGCCACTGGGTCCCGGCGGTTCGCTACGAACACGAGTGGCGCATCAAGACGTTGGGCAGCTCCCTGTTGTACGGCGCCAGCTGGTCGCGGCCGGTCTACGACGGCAACCGCGAGGAGCGTGTTGCCTTCGACCTGGAATACCGCTGGGGGAATTCGCCATGAGGTCCCCCAACCTTCCTCTGGAAACGCGCCACCCATCAATACGGAAACCCATGCGTAGTCTTCTGCTCACAGTGTTCGTACTTTTGTCGGCTCTGCTTGCACCGGTGGCGATAGCCGGCAACCCGCTCTTGGTACTGAGCTACCACGATATCCGCGATGACGTGGCACCCAAGGGCGATGCTGACGGATACGCGGTCAGCACCCAGAATTTTGCGGCGCATCTGGATTGGCTGGATGGTCACGGCTATCAGCCTGTGAGTTTGCAGCAGGTCATCGACGCCGCCAACGGCCGCACTGAACTGCCCGAGCGGGCCGTCTTGCTGACCTTTGATGATGGTTTGAGCAGTGTCTACACCAAGGCGTACCCGCTGCTGCGTGCCTACCAATACCCGGCACTGGTCGCTGTGGTCACCGATTGGGTCGACTTGGCGCATGGAAAGGTTATCGACTACGGGCCGAGGGGCTTCAACCGCGCCGACTTCCTCACCTGGGAGCAGCTGCGCGAGATGAAGGCGTCGGGCCTGATCGAAATCGCCAGCCACAGCCACGACCTTCATCACGGCATCCTCTCCAACCCACAGGGCAACAGCCAACCCGCTGCGGTCACGCGCCTGTTCGATCCCGTCAGCGGGAAATACGAGAGTGAGGCGGTTTACTTCGCCCGTATCCGCGCCGACCTGAAACAAAGCTCGTCCCTGATCAATCAAAAAACCGGCCAAGCCCCGCGCGCCATCGTGTGGCCGTATGCGGCCTACAACTCGGAAGCCAATCAGATCGCCGAAGAGCTCGGCATGCCTGTGTCCTTTGATCTGGAAGGCCGGACGACCCCAATGCCGTCCGGCCTGCATGGCTTGGCCCGGCTGCTGTTGACCGACAATCCGACCACTGCAGATCTGGCTTACTCGTTGCGCGCGGAAGTGGACACCCCAGCGCTGCGTGCTGTCCAGGTAGACCTGGACTCGCTCTACGATGAAGACCCTGCGCAGATGGAACGCAATCTGGGCGTGCTGCTGGACCGGATCAAGCGGATCGGACCCAACGCGGTTTTCCTGCAGGCCTTCGCCGATCCGGACGGCAATGGATCGGCTGACGCGCTGTACTTTCCCAATCGTTACATGCCGATGCGGGCCGACCTTTTCAACAGGGTTGCCTGGCAACTGAAGACCCGCACCGGTGTCTCCGTCTACGCATGGTTGCCGGTTCTGGGTTACGAATTCCCTGGCGAAAAGCCAGAAGCGAACGCCATTCCCGGTGTCACCGGCAATGAGGTGTACCGGGTCGATTTTACGTCTCCGGAAATGCGCAAACGCATCTCAGGGATCTACCAGGATCTCACCGCGAACGCCCGCATCGAAGGTTTGCTGTTCCATGACGACGCCTACCTGCGCGATACCGAGCTCACCGATATCGTCCCCGATGGCAACGGTCACCGCACACGCCAACTGATCGATTTCACGTTGGCACTACAACAGTCGGCCCAGCGCTGGCAGCCCAAGCTGAAGACGATTCGCAATCTTTACGCGCGTCCGGTCCTGGACCCCGAAAGCCAAGTCTGGTTTGCCCAGCGGCTGGACCTGTTCAACCTGTCCTATGACTACACCGCACTGATGGCCATGCCATGGATGGAGAACAGCGATTCGCCGGTGCGCTGGATGGACCGCCTCGTGGACGCCGCGCGGGAACACGACCCCGAATTCAAACAGACCATGTTCGAGCTGCAGACGGTTGACTGGCGTGACCAGACCAGAATTTCGGATGAGGTTCTGAAAACGCAGGTCCGACGTTTGATTGCCAAGGGCGTGAATCACATTGGTTGGTACCCGGATGACTTCATCGGCAACCATCCCCGAGTAGATGCAGCGCGCGAGGCGATCTCAGCACGCACATTTCCCTACGAGGAACGATGATGGGCGGCGGCACGGTCATCCATACCCTGTTCCAGTTCGCGTTCTTCTATCCGATCGTGATGGCGTTCTTCTGGATCGCCGGAGGGTTGTACTACTACTTCCGTCGCGAGCGATTCGATCGCACCCGGGTCGACCCGCCACCGCTGGATAACTATCCGTTCGCCACGATCCTGATCCCGTGCCACAACGAAGGCGCAAACGTACAGGACACTATCTCTGCGGCGGTGCACCAGCGTTATCCCGATTACGAAGTCATCGCGATCAACGACGGCAGTACCGACGACACCGCCGAGCAACTCGACCAGCTGGCGGCCACGTACCCGCGGCTGCGAGTGATCCATCTTGATCGCAACCTCGGCAAGGCGAATGCGCTGCGCATGGGGGCACTGGCCGCGCAGTCGGAATACCTGATCTGCATCGATGGCGATGCGCTGCTCGACGAGTACGCCACCCATTGGATGATTTCCCACCTGTCGATGGGACCGCGCGTCGGTGCGGTAACCGGCAATCCTCGTATCCGCAACCGGTCCACGCTGCTGGGCAGGCTGCAGGTGGGTGAGTTCTCCTCGATCATCGGCATGATCAAGCGCGCCCAACGCGTGTATGGAACCGTGTTCACCGTATCCGGTGTGATCTCCGGGTTTCGCCGGACCGCGCTGCACCGCATCGGCTACTGGTCCGAGTTGATGATCACCGAGGACATCGACATCAGCTGGCGGCTGCAGATGGACCATTGGGACATCCGCTACGAGCCCAACGCGCTGTGCTTCATCCTGATGCCGGAGACCCTCAAGGGCCTGTGGAAACAGCGCCTGCGCTGGGCGCAGGGCGGCGTGGAAGTATTGATCAAACACGGATCCAAGCTCATGAACTGGCGCCGTCGGCGCATGTGGGGCGTGCTGTTCGAATACAGCCTCAGCGTGTTGTGGGCATACACGATGCTGTTTATTTTCGTCCTGTTCTTCGTCGGCCTGGTGTTCACGCTGCCGGCCTACCTGCGGATCGACAGCCTGCTGCCGTCCTGGCACGGGGTGGTGATCGGGGTTGTCTGCCTGCTCCAGTTTGCCGCCAGCATCATCATCGACCGGCGCTACGAAGCGGCGGTGGGGCGCAACTACTACTGGATGATCTGGTACCCGATGGTGTACTGGCTGTTGAGTCTTTCCACCACGGTGGTCGCACTGCCCAAGGTCCTGCTCAAGCGAACGCGTGGCCGCGCCGTGTGGGTCAGTCCGGATCGGGGGATCCAATAGCATGAAGATCGACTTGCGGCTGATCCAGAAGCCCGAAAAGCAGTCAAGAGTCCGCCGTACCCTGTGGGGCGTGGTTACCGGCGTTTTCTGGCTGATCTATGCCTACCTGTGGTTGCCATTGCTCACCCTGATACTGTGGATGTTGGGTGTGCGGACGGCGGTGTTCGAGTTGTACATGCGCGAACACGCAGTCGAACCGTTTCTGCTGATCGCCTTGCCCGTAATCGCGGTCCTTGCCACGCTGATAATGGGCATCTGGGCCGAGTACAACCGCGCCCGGTTTGCCGGCACCGACCGGCGCCGGCGGGCAGACAACATCCCGATTCACGTCGTTGCCGACGACCTGGGTGCAAACCAGTCACTGGCCGCATCCATGGCGACCGCGAAGATCATCGTCCTGCACATGGACGACAACGCTCGCCCGGTTCGCGCAACAGTTCGCAAGCTTCCCACCCCCAAGCCAATGGAAACGCATGAGCCGCCGGTGCTGCCAGCGATGGCGCGCAAAAGCCGCGGGCATCAGCGCGCCAAAGCGGTTTCAGCGGACTAGATCTGCGCTGCGCAGGTTGTTCAGCGACCTAGCGGCGTGTTGGCACGTCGAACAGCTGGTTGAGCACCGTGGCCAGCCGGTCGCCACCCAGACGCAACTGCTGTTCGGCGACCGGCAGCCATTGGGTCACGTAGTCATTGCCGAGCTTGGCTGTCGCCGGATAGAACCCAGGTGTGACCACGATTGCGCATGACTGGTTCGCCCAGCTTGCGGAGCGGCTTTTCAACGACACGGATGCCGCTGTCTTTGCGGGGCGCACGGTCTTTGCCCGGAGCGTTTGCAGATAGCGGCTGTCGTCAAGTTTGCGGGTACTGAGCAAGCCGCTATCCCACAGCCGGTGCAGATTGCTGCCCTTGCCATCGAAATTGATCTGCACGGTGTTGCCCCCCTTGTCGACCGCGTGGCCGGCGTGCAGCGGCTGGTGGATATCGCCAATGAAATGCACCAGAAATTTCAACGCTTGGTTGCGCGCAGCAGTGGTTTGGCGGGTATCGGCCAGTAACCGTGCCTGGGCCGGGATCGAATCAACGATGCAGTTGCCTTTGGGGCAATCGCGCATCTGGTTGAACGTGCAACGGTCGCCACCGATATTGACGTAATGCCAGGGACCGCTGCGGCGCCCCAGATCCTTGTCCGTTGCGCGCAGATTGTCGGCCCAGTTTGCGATTCCGGGCAGAGTCGGTTCTGGCTCATCTTGCAGCAGCGTTTGAATCTGCGCTTTTGCGTTGGGGGTCAACTGGTCCCACGCCAACTGGGCAATCAGACGATGTCCCTGCGGACCCCACGCGCTCGCCACGCAGGGGGCGAGCAGGGCAACGACGAACAGGCCGCCGCGGATACTGCGAAAAACAAGGGATGCGCTCATGCCGACAGGATAGCCGGAGTTGAGCGCACCCTTTTCCAACAGTGCTTAGAACGTCATGACATACGCCGCGCCGTACACCAGCGGATCGATGTTTACCGTGCCGATGCGTGCGCCGTCGAGCCGGACGTCCGAGTCGATATCCATCCAGCGCGCGTCCAGGCGCAGCGCGCCGTTGTCACTGAGCTTGATGTCGATGCCCGCGTGCAGTGCCAAGCCCCACGACGTGTCCAGGTCGAGTGTGCTGCCGGCCAAGGCGCCGCTGGTCTTCTCGCGGAAGAAGCGGGTGTAGTTGACGCCCGCACCGAGGAACGGCCGGACATTGCCCTGGCCGAAGTGGTACTGGACCGAAACCACTGGCGGCAGGTGACGTGTGGAGCCGACCTTGCCCAGACCCTTGATCCGGATGTCGTGTTCAAAGGGCAGGGCGGCCAGCACCTCGATTCCGAGGTTGTCGCGAACAAAATATTCTGCGGTGATGGTCGGGCGGATGTCGTTGCTCACGTCAACCTGCAGGGTGTTACCAACGAGCGAGCCGTTGCTGGATTTCGGCGAGACCTGGTGGGCGCCGATTCCGACGCTCCAGTCACCGGCCGACTGGGCAAAGGCCGGGGTGGAGATAGCGGCTATGGCCGCGGCGAGAGCAAAAGCGAGGGCGTTGCGAGCTTTCATGGGGGACTCGTAAATGGATGAGTGGATGCAGCCAGCGAATTTTCGGCGCTTCCGTGATCCAGAACGTTGAGCCGGATCAAACGTGCTTGATGCCCGTCGTGCTGGCCCGGCGGATGGGGCCGGGAATGGGCTAAAATGGGGGCTTTAATCCCTCTATATATGCCCGTCAGGAGCCCTGCAATGGCGATCAAGGTTGGTATCAACGGTTTTGGCCGTATCGGACGCAACGTACTTCGTTCGGCGATTGAGAATTTCGGTAGCGACATCGAAGTGGTTGCGATCAACGACCTGCTGGAGCCGGATTACCTGGCCTACATGCTGCAGTACGACTCCGTGCACGGCCGCTTCAAGGGCGACGTCAAGGTTGACGGCGAGAACATCATCGTCAACGGTAAGAAGATCCGCCTGACCCAGGAGCGTGATCCGGCCAACCTGAAGTGGGGCGAGGTCGACGTCGACGTGGTGATCGAGTCGACCGGTCTGTTCCTGACCAAGGAAACCGCACAGAAGCACCTCGACGCGGGCGCCAAGAAGGTGATCCTGTCCGCGCCGTCCAAGGACGACACCCCGATGTTCGTCTTCGGCGTCAACGACAAGACCTACAAGGGTGAGGCGATCATCTCCAACGCTTCGTGCACCACCAACTGCCTGGCGCCGGTCGCCAAGGTGCTGCACGACAAGTGGGGCATCAAGCGTGGCCTGATGACCACCGTTCATGCGGCGACCGCGAGCCAGAAGGTTGTCGATGGTCCGTCCAACAAGGACTGGCGCGGCGGTCGCGGCATCCTGGAGAACATCATCCCGTCCTCGACCGGTGCTGCAAAGGCCGTCGGCGTGGTGATCCCGGAGCTCAACAAGAAGCTCACCGGCATGAGCTTCCGCGTGCCGACCTCGGACGTGTCGGTGGTCGATCTGACCGTCGAGTTGGAGAAGGGCGCGACCTACGCTGAGATCTGCGCGGAGATGAAGGCGCAGTCAGAAGGCGCGATGAAGGGCGTTCTGGGCTACACCACTGACATGGTGGTCGCCACCGATTTCCGTGGTGACACCCGTACCTCGATCTTCGACGCCGGTGCAGGCATCGCGATGGATGACACCTTCGTCAAGCTGGTCGCCTGGTACGACAACGAGTGGGGCTACTCGAACAAGTGCTTGGAGATGGTCAAGGTCATCGCGAAGTAATACGCGCCGAAACCTTCAGTGATCATGCAAAAAGCCGGGCATCGTGCCCGGCTTTTTCGTGTCTGTCATCTCAATCAAACGTGTCGCCCCACGATGCGATGCGCGTTGCCGCGAGCTAATCGCGTTCGCGTTTGAGCAGCGGCAGCTTGTCCGGGACCCCGTCCCATTTCGCGGCGTCTTCCATCGCTGGGATCTTACGGTCGATCACCGGCCACAGCGGCGCCAGCTCGGCGTTGATGGCCAGGAAGTGCTCCTGCCCGATCGGCACATCATCCTCCGGGTAGATCGCGCCCACCGGGCACTCGTCGACACACAGGGTGCAGTCGATGCACTCGTCTGGATCGATGACGAGGAAGTTCGGGCCTTCGTGGAAACAGTCAACCGGACACACCTCGACGCAATCGGTGTGCTTGCAGTTGATACAGTTTTCAGTGACGACGTGGGTCATGGGGAGGTTCCAATCGTGTTGCTTCCGGCGGTGCCATTGTCTCGCGGAACGAACATCTGTGCCCCTGACATGGATCAAGGCGGCTCGGTGGTTGTGGCCGGACAATTGACGCCGATATCCCACAACACCCCTACCACATGGAGTCAGCACCAATGATTCGCAAGCTGTCAGCCGCCGCCCTGTTTGCCATTGCCGGCACCCTCGCACTTCCCGCGATGGCCGCCGACTGTGCCGCCACGGTGGATAGCACCGACGCGATGCAGTTCACCACCAAGAGCCTGCAGGTCCCGGCGTCGTGCAAAGAGTTCAAGGTCACCCTGAAGCACGTCGGCAAGTTGGCGAAGGCCGTAATGGGCCATAACTTCGTTCTTGGCAAAACCAGCGATGTCAGTGGCATCAACGCTGACGGCATGAAGGCCGGTGCGGACGCGAACTTCGTCAAGGCCGGCGATACGCGAGTGATCGCGGCCAGCAAGCTGATTGGCGGTGGCGAGTCGACCACGGTCACGATTCCGGTCGCCAAACTCAAAGCCGGTGAGGACTACACGTTCTTCTGTTCGTTCCCGGGCCACGCGGCGCTCATGAAGGGCAGCTTGACTCTGGGCAAGTAAGGCACCATCTGTGAAGAGGGCGGCCCAGGTGGCCGCCCTTTCCTGTTGTTAGGACCCATCCGAGAGCCATGACACGCGAATCCACCGAACTCACCGAGCAGCAACTGTCCGCACTGGTTGACCGTTTCTACGACAAGATCCAGGTCCATCCGACGCTGGGGCCTGTTTTCAATGCGGCGGTGGACGACTGGCCTGAGCACAAACGTCTGCTGACGTCGTTCTGGTCGTCCGTGGCACTTGGCACACGCAGCTATCGTGGCAATCCGATGGCGCAACATCGCGGCCACAACATTCATGCCGGGCATTTTGATGAATGGCTGGTGCTGTGGCGCCAGACCGCTGACGAGGTTCTGGACCCCGAGCATGCCGCCATGGTGCACGAGTACGCGACGCGTATTGGACGTAGCCTGAAGTATGGTTTGGGACTTCAGGAAGGTGTGCGATCGCTGCAGATACCGATCGTCGGTATGTAAGCAATGCCGGCGGGTCGCCGGTCAATAGCGACTGATCCGGGTCAACCGTTGTGGGTGTCGCCGCCGCTGGATTCTGGCGTCGCGCACAAGGCAGGTACTGGCGTAGGCGCACAATCGGCATTCAGTGCCACCATCGTGAAACGTCCGCGGGTGGCGAGTACCGTCACGCCGGACTGCAGATCCTCGCTGTGCATTTCCACATCCACCTGCAGCGACGTGCGCCCGGTCGCAACCACCCGCGCGACCAGTTGGACCAGTGCGCCTTGATTGACCGCGGTGTGGAAGTCGACCTGCTCGGAACGGGCGGTGACCACGGTGCAGCGGGCATAGCGGGAAGCGGCAATGAATGCCGCCTTGTCCATCCATGCCAGCGCCTGGCCGCCGAACAGCGTGCCGAGGTGGTTGGTGTGATCAGGAAACACAATCTCGGTCATGCGCGCCTCGGTGGCGGGCATTGTCTGGGGCGTACTTATCGACATCGGCACTCCGGGTCACGATCCGCGGCAGATCGTGCGGCAATAGTAGGTTGGCGGCGTCCATGCCGCCGATCAGGTCGGTCCATCACGCCGAGATGGCACCTAGATCTCAGAAACTGGCGTCGAACGCAACTTCCCCTTCTACACCGACCTGATACGCCGATACCCGGCGCTCGAAGAAGTTGGCCACTTCCTGGACGTCCTGCAGGTCCATGAATCCGAACGGGTTGCGGGCGCCAAAGTGTTTTGGCATGCCCAACTGGCCCAAGCGTTGGTCCGCGCAGTACTCCAGGTACTGACGCATGTCTTTCAGCGACAGCCCGGCCACACCACCCGACAGGGTGTCGGCGGCGAACATCATTTCGCACTCGACCGCTTCGTTGATCATCTCCACCACGTCGCGCTGCATGGATTCGTCGAACAGTTCTGGATCCTCCTCGCGTGCGGTGCGGATGACCTCGAACGCGAACGCCATGTGGCAGCTCTCGTCGCGGAACACCCAGTTGGTGCCCGAGGCCAGCCCATGCAGCAAGCCGCGCGAGCGCAGGTAGTAGACGTAGGCGAAGGCGCCGAAGAAGAACAGTCCTTCGATACAGGCGGCGAAGCAGATCAGGTTGAGCATGAACTGGCGGCGCTGCTCGCGGGTTTCGATCCGCTTGAGGTCCTGGATGGAATCGATCCACTTGAAGCAGAACTCGGCCTTGGCCCGGATCGAGGGAATGTTTTCCACCGCGGCGAATGCTTCGGTGCGAGCCTTGTCGTCTGGCAGGTAGGTGTCCAGCAGAGTGAGGTAGAACTGCACGTGTAGCGCCTCTTCGTATAGCTGGCGCGACAGGTACATCCGCGCCTCGGGGGCATTGATGTGCTGGTAGAGGTTGAGGACCAGATTGTTGGCGACGATCGAGTCGCCGGTGGCGAAGAACGCGACCAGACGCTCGACCAGATGGCGTTCGGCCGGACCGAGCTTGCCGCGCAGGTCGTTGACGTCGAGCGAGAAGTCGACCTCTTCGACCGTCCAGGTGTTGCGGATCGCATCGCGGTACATGTCGTAGAACTGCGGATAGCGCATCGGTCGCAAGGTCAGGTCAAAGCCGGGGTCGAGCAGGTGTTGGGTGGACATGATGGTTCCTGAAAAAGTAGGGGACGTGCGGTCGGCTGCCGGGGTTTACTGGCAGGACTCGCAGCTCTCGGGGTTTTCCAGCGAGCAGGCAATCGCGTCGGCATCGGAGCTGGGGATGGGCGCCTGCACCTGCACCGGCGCGCTGACGGTCGTCTTGGCGATCCGGGTCGCTGGCCGTGAGCGCAGGTAGTAGGTGGTCTTCAGGCCCTTATTCCACGCGTACATGTACATCGAGGACAGCTGGCCGATATTCGGGCTCTCGATAAACAGGTTCAGTGACTGGCTCTGGTCGATAAATGCGCCGCGATCAGCGGCCATGTCGATCAGCGAGCGCATCGGCAGCTCCCACGCGGTGCGATAGACCTGACGCAGCGATTCGGGAATCGTCGGGATGCCCTGAATGGAGCCGTCCGCCATTTTCACCGCGTCACGCAGTTCCGGCGTCCACATGCCGAGGGTTTTCAGCTCTTCCACCAGGTACTTGTTGATGACCAGGAAGTCGCCCGACAGCGTTTCGCGCTTGAACAGGTTGGACACCTGCGGCTCGATGCACTCATAGCACCCAGCGATAGAAGCGATGGTCGCGGTGGGTGCGATTGCGATCAGCAGCGAGTTGCGCAGGCCGTGTTCACGGATCCGCGCGCGAAGCCCGTCCCAGCGCGCCGTGTCGGTCGGGGTGACGTTCCAAGCCTCAAACTGCAGCTCACCGACCGATGCACGGGTGTCATTGAACGCCGGGTGCGGCTGATATTCGTGCGCCAGCTCGCAGGACGCGGACAGCGCGTGGAAGTAGATCTCCTCGGCGATGCGCTTGGATAACTCGCGCGCCGGCTCGGAGTCGAACGGCAAGCGCAGCTTGAAGAAGACATCCTGCAGGCCCATCGCACCCAGTCCGACCGGGCGCCACTTCAGATTGGCGTGGCGGGCGGTGTCGATCGGGTAGAAGTTCAGGTCGATCACCCGGTCAAGCTGGCGCACGGCCAGACGCACGGTTTCGGCAAGCTTCTCGTAGTCGAAGCGGGCGACGTCGCCGACCTTGCCGGTATCCACGTGGTGGGCGAGGTTGATCGAGCCAAGATTGCAGACTGCGGTCTCTTCCTGCGAGGTCACCTCCAGAATCTCGGTGCACAGGTTGGACAGGTGCACCACGTTGCCCTCGCGCAGGGTCTGGTTGCAGGCGAGGTTGGACTTGTCCTTGAAGTTCATCCAGCCGTTGCCGGTCTGGGCCAGGGTGCGGATCATCCGCGTGTAAAGGTCGCGCGCCTTGACCTTGCGAGCCGCCAAGCCAGCCGCTTCGGCAGCGTGGTAAGCCTCATCGAAGGCCTTGCCGAACAGGTCGGTCAGGTGCGTGCCGTGGCGAGCCAGCGTCGCCGGGTCAAACAGGGACCACATCGCATCGGCCTCGACCCGACGCATGAATTCGTCGGGAATCCAGTTGGCCAAGTTGAGGTTGTGGGTACGGCGGGCGTCCTCGCCGGTGTTGTCGCGAAGCTCCAGGAACTCCTCGACGTCCGCATGCCACGGCTCCAGATACACGCAGGCGGCGCCCTTTCGCTTGCCGCCCTGGTTGACCGCCGCGACCGAGGCATCCAGCGTCTTCAGCCACGGCACGATGCCGTTGCTCAGCCCGTTGGTGGAGCGGATCAGTGAGCCGCGCGAGCGCACCCGGCTGTAGGACAGGCCGATACCGCCGCTGAACTTGCTCAGTTTGGCGACGTCGATATAGCGTTTGTAGATTGCCTCGAGCGAGTCCTCCGGAGAGTCCAGCAGGAAGCAGCTGGAGAGTTGCTCGTGGGTGGTGCCGGCATTGAACAGGGTCGGCGAGCTGGGAATGTAGTCCAGCTGGGCCATGCGACGGTACAGCGCCAGCGCGTCGGTAACGTCCTCGCTGAGCGCGCAGGCGATACGCAGGAAGAACTGTTGTGGGGTCTCGATCACCGTGCGCGCCGTCGGGTGGCGCAGCAGGTAGCGGTCGTACACCGTGCGCAGGCCGAAATAGTCGAATCGGTTGCTGAGCGAGATGTCGATCGCATCGTTGAGTTTGCGTGCGTTGGCCTGCACGAATTCCAGCAGACGCTCGTTGATCAGACCGACGTCGTAGCCACGCTGTATCGACTGCGAGAACGCGTTGATGTCGATCGCAGCGACTTCCTTCTCGATCACACCGGCCAGCAGGCGCGCGGCTAGACGACCGTATTCCGGCTCCTCCGCAGTGAGCAGGGCGGCGGTACGGATCGACAGTTCGTCCAGCTCGGACGTGGTCGCGCCGTCATACAGGCCCGAGATGGTGCGCGTGGCCACGCGCATCGGGTCGATGGCGTACAGGTCCTCACTGCAGCGGGAAATCGCGCGCACGATCTTGTTCAGATCTACCGGTTCGCGGCTGCCGTTGCGCTTGGTGACCTGCATGCTCAAGGCGGCGGCAGGCGGTGTGAGGGAGAAGCCTGGGACGCTGGACGTGTCAGTTGCAATAGGCGCATCGCCGGAGGAAGCGGAATCGGGCTCCGCGAGCGCGGTGGCGTGGTCTTGCTGGGTCATCGAACTACTCCGGTGCAGGGTGCACGGTCGCCGCCCTTCCCTCGAAGGTCGGCCCACGGGAGCGGTCCACGACATCGGCTCCGCGATCAGGCGGCGTCGAACGGCGCGGCCACGCCCCCGCGGGCGTCGAGTTTCTGGAGGGAGTTGCGGTGTCATGCGGCGCCGGAAAGACGCGCGCCCCCACGCCCGGTACGGCATGCGGCGACACCGGCCGTCTTCCCCCGAAGACTCGCTGGCCGGTCACCACGCGGTGTGCTTCGCGTGGCTGTCGGCAGGTCTTCGGGCTTTGGACGCGGACGGCGATTGGGCCGTTCCACCTACTGGTCGTCGCTTCCCAGAGCTTGGAGCCCCAGTGCAATGACGATGTTTGTTTCCATTTACCGCTGCGGGGCAGCGCCGGATTCACACCGGCTTCCCTTTTAGTCCGACCGCAATGGCCGGCACCGACCGACACAACATAATGTGGGTAGGTCGATACGTCAACACGATATGTGGTGGGTGGCGGAGTTTCTTACGTGGTTTCGTCCAGCATTTACATGGACTTGGCGGGCCTCGATGTGGTGTACCTTTCCGCGTTGGATACAGGGGAATTCTGGCTATGGAAGGCATTTTGCTGCTGCTGGCACTGGTGGTTCTTGCGGTGCCTGTCATGGTCATCGTGCTGCTGGCGATGGTCAGCGGCCTGAAGTCCCGGGTTGGAGCACTGGAGCATGCTCTGAAGGCCATGCAGGCAGCGCGTGCCGCCGACGAACTGCAAGCTGCGGCTGCGTCGACGCGACAAGCCCCTGTCGACGCGCCCGATGTCCGCTCTGTGCCGCAAACCTCGACTACGCGTGTTGAACGGGCAGCGCCGGCGCAACAACCGGCGCCCGTGGGGACGGCGGCCAACGAGCAGCACATTCCGGCGGCGTGGACGACGCCCGACCTGGGCGCTAGCGACGATGATGTGAGCCCAGAAGACGCCGAGCTGGCGTCCCGCGCGGTTCCACCTCGTGCCGCTCCAGCATCGCCCCGGAGACCGGCACCACCGAGCGGTCCAGACCCGCTGGTGCGGCTGGCGCGTTGGGTGCGTCGCTGGTTCACCGAAGGCAATGTCCCGGTCAAGGTCGGCATGCTGGTGCTGTTTGCCGGCGTGGCCGCACTGCTCAAGTACGCCAGCGACGAAGGCTGGATGCGACTCCCGGTTGAACTGCGACTGGCAGGTATTGCACTGGCCGCCCTGGCGGGACTCGTTTTCGGCTGGCGCCAGCGCGAGCAAAAACGTGGGTTCGCCCTCAGCCTGCAGGGTGGGGCGATCGGTGTCCTGCTGCTGGTCGTGTTTGCCGCGTCGCGGCTGTATCCCTTCCTTCCGGTCAGCGCCGCGTTTGTACTCAGCGTTGCGTTGGTGGCAGGTGCGGGCGTGCTGGCTGTCCGCCAAGAGTCCTTGGCGCTGGCCGTGCTGGGTATCCTCGCCGGCTTCCTGGCGCCGCTGTGGCTGTCGACCGGGCAGGGCAGTCATGTGGAGTTGTTCGGCTACTACGCGCTGCTCAATGCCGCCATTCTGGGAATTGCGTGGATACGGCCGTGGCGGATGCTGAACCTCATGGGGTTCGCCTTTACGTTCGTCATTGGCACCTTCTGGGGCGTACTGAAGTATCGGCCTGAGGACTTCGCCAGTACCGAGCCGTTCCTTCTGTTGTTCTTCGGGTTCTATCTGCTGATTCCGATTCTGTACGCAAGACGGCGCGCGGCAGTTCGACGTGACCTGGTCGACGGATGCCTGGTATTCGGCATGCCGCTGGTGGCCTTCGCGTTGCAGGCCGCACTGATGGAAGGTGCCCGGATGCCGCTGGCAATGTGCGCGGTCGGTTTGGCGGCCATCTACGTGGGACTGGCATGGGCGCTACAGCGTCGCCCCCACTACGCAGCGTTGGTACCAGCCTATGCCGTGCTCGGGTTCGGTTTCGCGACTCTTGCCGTGCCGTTGGCGCTCTCCGCCCACGCCACGGCTAGCGTGTTTGCGCTGGAAGGCGCGGCATTGATCTGGTTGGGCTTGCGCCAGGACAGGCGACTGCAGGTGGCAGCAGGTGTGCTGTTGCAGCTGCTCGCCGCGGTGGCGTATATGCTGGCGGCTCAGGATCTGGTGGTCCCGTCGGCACCGATCGCGAACGCCGCGTTCATGGGAGCGCTGCTGATTGCGCTGGCTGGCCTGGCCAGCGCCTGGTGTTTGCGTGCGGCGAACCAGAACCAGGGGGCAGGCCTGTTCTACCTCTGGGGGCTGGCCTGGTGGCTGGGTGGCTGCCTGCAAGAGGTCTACCGTTTTGTCCCCGCTGACGTGCAACCGGACTGGATTCTGGGGCTGTTTGCGATCACTGGTTGGATCGCGTCCGAGCTCCACCGTCGTCAACCTGCGCCCGCGCTGAAGTGGACGGCTATCGCCGCGCTGGCGGCAGGCGTGCCGCTCGTATTCGCGCAGAACCGACTGCACGGATGGCCGCTGGGCGGGATGGGTCTTTGGGCGTGGCTGATTTACGCCGCGGGCGGCTGGCGGACGCTGAGCGGTTTGCGTGAAAGCGAGCCGCGGCAAGTGAGCCTTGGCCACGCGATGTGGCTGCTGGCGTGGGGGCTGATGACCAGTGCCTGTATCGAACACGCCATAGCCGGGCGAATGCTGGGCGACGGCTGGCGTATCACCCTGATTACGCTTCCGTGGCTGGTCTTGGCCGCCGCCGTGCAATGGCAGCCGCAGCGTCTGTCGCTGCTGCTTGGCGGTGGGCTGGAGAAATCACGGCCGGTACTGCAGGCGTCGTTTGCGGCCCTGTTGACCATTGGCTGGGTGCAAGCCCTGGTGATGCCGGGTAGCAGCGCACCGTTGCCGTGGGTTGCCGTGCTCAATCCGCTCGACCTTGCCCAGTGGCTGGTGTTGGCTTTGCTGGCCGCATGGTTGGCCACGCCCACTGCGACGGCGTTGCTGCGCGACCGGCGCACGCAATGGCTGGCCGGTGCCGGCTTCCTGCTGCTCAGCGTGATCACCCTGCGCGCGACGCATCATTGGGGTGGGGTGGTGTGGAACAGCGCGATGTTCGGGACCAGCCTGGTGCAGATGAGCCTGACGGTCGTGTGGAGCGTGCTGGGCGTGCTGGGTTGGGTCATCGGCTCGCGGCGCGGCCACCGCGGGCTCTGGCGCGTTGGTGCGGTGCTGATGGCGGTGGTATTGGCCAAACTGGTACTGGTCGATCGCCAACACCTCGGGTCTGGCTTCGGTATCGCGTCGTTCATTGCCTACGGATTGCTGTGTACAGCGGTGGGTTACTTCGCGCCAGCGCCTGCCCGTCAGGATGGGCTATCCGAAGCTACCCCGGAGGATCCGTCAGCATGAAGCGGCCGGGATGGTTCGTGGTTGCGCTGATGCTACCTGTGACGCTGGCGCTTGCCTCCGCGCACGATGACTACGCATCGCAATGGCCGCTGGTCATGCCCGGCGATAACGCCGGGGCGTACCGGGTCACGTTGGATGCATCGGTATACCGGCAGATACAGGATCCGGGCCTCGTGGATCTGGCCGTGCTGGATATCGACGGCGTGCCAGTGCCCGCTTCGGTATTTCCGCCGGAAACGCCTGCGCGAGAGTCGATGATGATCGATTTGGCCTGGTTCCCGCTGCCAATGCCGGGCGCGCGCGGCAGTAGCGAGCGTGCATGGGAACTGGTGCGTGAGGTGGGCTCAGACGGCAGCCTGCGCCGGGTTGCGGCGAGCCTGCTGGAGCAGACGCCGGCTGACGCGCCACCGCGGGCGCTGCTGGTGGATCTGGGCCAGGGAGGAAGCGCGGTGACCGCGTTACGGCTGGAATGGCGGGCGCCGACCGAGCCGCTGGATCTTGCGTACCGGGTAGAAGCCAGTGCCGACCTGAATCAATGGCGCGTATTGGCGGTCCAGCCCCGAATGATGGATCTTCAGCGCGACGGCGAGTACCTGCAACAACGGTTCATCGAGCTGTCCGAAGCGATGCCCGCCGGACGGCAGGATCGCTACCTGCGGCTGTTGCCCGAAGGTTCGGCGCAAGTCCCTGAGGTGATAGGCGTGGTCGCCGAACTGGAGTCGTTGATTCCGGTGGTTGCATTTGAATGGCTGGAACTGCAAGGCAGCCCGGTCAGGAAAGATGGCCGCACGATTGTCGAATACCGGATGGACGGGCGCTTTCCGATTCAGCAGCTGGATGTCGCACTGCCGGGCAACCACGCAATGCAATGGCGTCTGGAGAGTCGTGACGATCCCGCTGCCGAATGGCGGTCGCGCGCGGGGCCGTGGATGGCATACCGAGTGGATGATGAAGGCTTGGGTAATCGTTCGATTCCGCAGAAATTGACGGCGCCAGTGCGTGACCGGTACTGGCGCTTGAGCACGCCATCCCATGTGCAGGGTGAGCCGTTGCTGCGACTGGGTTACCTGCCGGAATCATTGGTGTTTCTGCCCGCGCAGCCCGGCCCGCATGTTTTGGTCGCCGGGAGTGTTCGCCCCAGCGCGGGTGTCAGCCCGGTGTTGCAGCTGGTGGCTGCCTTGCGCGCGCAGCGTGGTGCTGATTGGCAGCCAGCGCAGGCCAGTCTTGGGCCTCCGGCCGTGCTTGCGGGTGACGCGGCGTTGAAACCGCGCCGGGACTGGACCACCTGGATTCTTTGGGGCGTGCTGGTGCTGGGGGCGCTCATTGTTGCCAGCCTTGCAATACGGGTGTTGCGGGCGCTACCGCCGCCGGCCAGCTGAGGCTGCTCACGGCCAAGTCGTCCGGCCGCAACCACTTGGCCGGACCACTCCGCGGTTCCAATCGTCGGCGCAGCCCGCGACAATGCCCGCCTTCGTCAGCCGGCAATGCGCCCAGGAGTTTTCCGTGTCCATCATCCGTATGTCCGATCTCGACCTTGCCGGCAAGCGCGTGCTGATCCGCGAGGACCTCAACGTCCCGATCGATGCCGATGGTGTGATCACCTCCGACCAGCGCATCACCGCGGCGTTGCCGACATTGCGTCTGGCGCTGGAGAAAGGCGCGACAGTGATGGTGATGTCGCATCGCGGTCGTCCGACTGAAGGACAGTGGAGTGAAGCCGATTCGTTGGCACCAGTGGCGGCGCGGCTGTCGCAGTTGCTCGGGATGGACGTGCCACTGGTCAAGGACTGGGTCGACGGTGTCGAAGTCGCCCCGGGTCAACTGGTGCTGCTGGAAAACTGCCGCATGAACATCGGCGAAAAAGCCGACGATGAAGCGCTGTCCAAGCGCTATGCCGCGTTGTGCGATGTGTTCGTGATGGACGCATTTGGTACTTCCCATCGCGCGCAGGCGTCGACCCACGGCGTCATCCGTCAGGCAAAAGTCGCCGCTGGTGGGCCGCTGCTGATGGCTGAGCTGGACGCACTGGGCAAGGCGTTGCATGAGCCGGCGCGACCGCTGCTGGCGATCGTTGCCGGCTCCAAAGTCAGCACCAAGCTGGAGCTGTTGTCGTCGCTGGTCAGCAAGGTCGACCAGCTGATCGTCGGCGGCGGTATCGCCAACACCTTTATCGCCGCGATGGGACATGGTGTCGGCAAGTCGCTGGTCGAGATGGACCTGCTCGACACTGCGCGCCAGATCATCAAGGACGCAAAGGCGCGTGGCGCGGACATCCCGCTGCCCAGCGATGTGGTGGTCGCGCCGGCGTTTGCTGCTGATGCGCCGGCTACGGTCAAAGCGGTGGATGCGGTGGATGCGGACGACATGATCCTCGACATAGGCCCGGACACGGCCGCGCGCTATGCGCAGATGATTGCCAAGGCCGGCACCGTGGTCTGGAACGGCCCGGTGGGTGTGTTTGAATTCGATGCGTTCGGCAACGGCACACGAACGCTCGCAACGGCCATCGCCGACAGCAAGGCGTTCTCGATTGCCGGCGGTGGCGACACCCTGGCGGCGGTCGACAAGTACGGTATTGCGGATCGCGTGGACTACATCTCCACCGGTGGCGGCGCGTTCCTGGAGTTCCTGGAAGGCAAGGAGCTTCCGGCAGTGGCTGCGCTGCAGGCGCGGGCCTGAACACTTTCGCGATATCGGAGCCGAGCGTGAAGCCCATGCTGTTCCTGGATATGGACGGCACCCTGATCGACTCGGCGGTCGGCATCACCCGATGCGTGGCGCATGCGTTGACGCAGATGGACGTGCCGGTCCCGGAACAGGCCCAGCTGCGGCGCTGGATCGGCCCGTCGCTGCGGACCAGTTTCGGTCCGCTGCTGCATGATCCGGCGCGCGTCGAGCGCGCGGTCGAGCACTACCGTGAGCGTTTCGAAAGTCACGGTTGGGCCGAGCACGAGATCTACCCCGGCATCGGCGAGGTGATTGCATCCCTGCACGCATCCGGACATCGGATGGCCGTGGTCACCGCCAAGAACGAGCCGCACGCGCGCAAGATTGTTGAGTACCTGCCCTTCGGTCATCTGTTCGATGATGTGATTGGCGCGACCGAAGATGGTCGTATCAGTGAGAAGCCTGAGCTGATTGCCGAGGCGCTTGCGCGTCTGGATCTCGACCCGTCGCGCTGCTGGATGATCGGCGACCGCCACATGGACATCGAAGGCGCTCGCCATCACGGCATGCGCAACATCGGGGTGCTGTGGGGCTTCGGCGGTGAGGTCGAGCTTAAGGCGGCTGGAGCAGAGTGTCTGGCACGCGCGCCGTCAGATATTCCGGGGCTGATTGCGCGCTGAGGTGCGACTCGTTCGAGTGTTGTTCCGAGCTTCACAGCGGCGTCGCTGCGCGGCAATGCAATCGTGCTAGCGTCATCGGCTTGACCCCGATCGGATTGCTCAGCCATGGCCACGTTGCTGCGACGTACCAAGATCCTCGCCACTCTCGGGCCCGCCACTGACGCGCCCGGCGTACTGGAAGCCATTATCGCCGCCGGTGTCGATGTCGTCCGGCTGAATTTCTCCCACGGCGATCCGGATTCGCATCGCGCCCGCGCTGAGGCTGTGCGTGAAGTGGCACGGCGACTGGGGCGCGAGGTTGGCATCCTGGTCGATCTGCCAGGTCCCAAGATCCGTATCGACCGTTTTGCCGATGGCAAGGTTCAGCTGATTGCGGGCAACCGCTTCGACCTGCTGGCCCGCGCAGACGCTGCACTCGGTACCGCGGCCGAGGTCGGTGTCAGCTACCTCGGCTTGCCTGGCGATGTTGCGCCTGGCGACGTGCTGTTGCTGGACGATGGGATGGTGCAGTTGCGGGTCACCTTGGTGGATGGAGAGCGGATTTCCACCGTGGTGCTCAATGATGGCGAGCTGTCCGACCGCAAAGGCCTGAACAAACAGGGTGGCGGGCTGTCGCTGGGGGCACTGACCCCACACGATGAGACCTTGATTGTTGTCGCCGCAGCGATGGATGCGGACTTCATCGCCGTGTCCTTCTGCCGCACCGCAGCGGACATGCACGATGCGCGTCGGATCGCGCGCGCCGCCGGCAGTGATGCGCTGCTGGTGTCCAAGATCGAGCGCGCGGAAGCCATCGAGAATCTCGGCGAGATCATCGACGCCAGCGACGTGGTGATGGTTGCGCGGGGCGATCTGGGCGTTGAAATCGGCGATGCGGAGCTGCCCGGTCTGCAGAAGAAGATCATCCGCGAATCGCTGGCCCGGCACCGGGTGGTGATTACCGCGACCCAGATGCTGCAGTCGATGGTGGAAAGTCCCATCCCGACCCGCGCCGAAGTGCTCGACGTGGCCAATGCGGTGATCGACGGGACCGACGCGGTGATGCTCTCGGCCGAGTCGGCCGCCGGCCGTTATCCGGTGCGTGCGGTTGAGGCGCTGCACCGCATCTGCCTCGGCGCCGAGCGGCAGTTCGATCACGACACCGACTTCGAAGCCGCGCCGCGCAACCTGCAGCGTGCCGATCAGGCGATTGCGATGGCCGCGATGTTCGTCTCCGAGCACATCGGCGTGCGCGCGATTGTTGCGATCACCGAGTCCGGCGGAACCGCGGGCTTCCTGTCCCGGTTCCGCTCGCCGGTGCCGATCTTCGGGCTGTCGTCGTACCCTGGAACACGCCGGAAGATGGCCTTGATGCGTGGCGTCATACCGATGGATTTCGACAGCCGCGGCATGGACACCCGGGATGCGGTACGCAACGGCGTGCGGCGCCTGTTCGAGGCCGATCAGCTGGCCGTGGGTGAGCGGGTCATCTTCACCAGCGGCGACCATATGGAGTTGCGCGGCGCGACCAACAGCCTGCGTCTGCTGCTGGTAGGCGAGGGCGGCAATACGGAAGGTGTCGCGGAGTTCTAGCGCCCCGTAAGCCACTGTTTCCCAATGGCCTTTGAGCGGTCGGGTGGCTATACTTACGAGCTGACTCCCCCACTTCCTGCAGGAATTCCATGAGCATCGAACAGCTTGCCGACATCGCCCAAGCAATGGTCGCCCCGGGCAAGGGCATCATCGCGATCGACGAGTCCACCGGTACCATCAAGAAGCGTTTTGATGGCGTGGGTATCGAGTGCACCGAAGAGAACCGCCGCGCCTACCGCGAAATGCTGCTGTCCACGCCCAACCTGAACCAGCACATCTCCGGCGCGATCCTGTTCGACGAGACGCTGCGTCAGTCCACCAAGGGCGGCGTGCCGTTCGCCAAGCTGATGATGGACAACGGCATCATCCCGGGCATCAAGGTCGACAAGGGCACCCATGCTCTGGCCGGCTTTCCGGGTGAAGTGGTCACCGAGGGTCTGGACGGCTTGCGCGCCCGTCTTGAAGAGTATTACAAGCTGGGTGCCCGCTTCGCCAAGTGGCGCGCGGTGATCAACATCGGCGACGACATCCCGTCCGGCACCAGCATCGAGGCCAACTCGCACGCGCTGGCTCGCTACGCTGCACTGTGTCAGGAGCAGGGCCTGGTGCCGATGGTTGAGCCGGAAGTGATCATGGAAGGCAACCACGACATCGATACCTGCTTTGATGTCACCGAAGTCACCCTGCGCTCGCTGTTCGGCTCGTTGTACGAGCACAACGTGATGCTGGAAGGCACGATCCTGAAGGCATCGATGGTTCTGCCGGGCTCGACCTGCAGTGACATCGCGTCGATCGAGGAAGTGGCCGCAGAGACCCTGCGCTGCCTGAAGTCGACCGTCCCGGCGACCCTGCCGGGCGTGGTGTTCCTGTCCGGCGGCCAGTCCGACGAGGACGCAACCGCGCACCTCAACGCGATGAACCTCGCCGGCCCGAACCCGTGGCCGCTGTCGTTCTCCTACGGCCGCGCGATGCAGTCCGCTGCGCTGGCCATCTGGGCGAAAGACCTGACCGGCAACATCGGCAAGGCGCAGGACATGGTGTTCGAGCGCGCTCGCGCCAACGGTCTGGCTGCACTGGGTGAGTGGACGGTCTGATCTGATCGGGCTGCTACCGCTGCATCAAAAACGCCGGCATCTGCCGGCGTTTTTGTGTCTGCCGCCGGTGGGTGGCGACTAGGGAAGCGGTCGACTCACGGCAGCCCAGCCGCCAGCCACTCGTCATCAGAGCCTTCGTTGACGTCCTCCATCAGGAAGGTGCTGAGGTAGCGCTCGCCGCTGTCGGGCAGCATTGCCAAAATCACCGAGCCTTCCTCGGAGTTGCGGGCAACGTCCAACGCGGCGGCAACCGTCGCGCCGGCGGAGATGCCGACGAATATCCCTTCTTCCTGTGCCAGACGACGCGCGGTGTCGCGTGCCAGCAGATCGTCCACTGGCAGCACTTCGTCGGCGATGGACTGATTGAGCACCTCGGGCAGAAAGTCTGGCGTCCAGCCCTGGATCTTGTGCGACTGCCACGGGTCGCCGGCCAGCATCGACGCGCCCGCTGGCTCGCAGGCGACGATGCGCACGTCCGGACGGGCACATTTGAGCACTTCGCCGACGCCGGTCAGCGTGCCACCGGTGCCCCAGCCGCTGACGAAAGCGTCCAGCCGGCGACCGGCAAAGTCCTGCAGGATCTCTGCCGCGGTGGTCTGACGGTGGTAAGCCGGGTTGGCGGGGTTGGCGAACTGGTTGGCCAGAAACCAGCCGCGCTCCGTGGCCAGCTCGGCGGCCTTGTCGACCATGCCAGTGCCGCGGGCGGCCGCCGGGGTCAGGATGACCTTGGCGCCGTAGGCACGCATCAGCTTGCGCCGCTCCACCGAGAAAGTTTCGGTCATCACCGCGACGAACTTGTAGCCGCGCGCCGCACAGACCATCGCCAAGGCCACGCCGGTATTGCCTGACGTCGCCTCGACGACCGTGTCGCCGGGCTTCAGCAGGCCGCGTGCTTCGGCGTCAAGGATGATCGCCAGTGCCAGGCGGTCCTTGACCGAACCACCGGGGTTGAAGGACTCGACCTTGGCGTAGACAGAAACGCCGGGTGGCGAGAGGCGAGGCAGGCGCACGATCGGCGTGCGGCCGATGGTGTCGAGGATGCTGTCGTGGATCATTTGCCTTTCCTTACGCGGGCCTAGGGCCCGGATTGCTATCGATCTCCCCAGAATGCGCCCAAACGGCGGCAACCAGCGTTGACAGGATGAAACGCAGCATTGCAGTACTTTGCCTGTTCGGCTGCTTGGCGGACGGCAGGTCAACCAATGGCCCACGCGCCCGTTGCCCAGCCCTACTAGACTCACCTTAATTGCCTGCGCGGCCAGCTGCCGTAGCGCGCGCCTCCCACTTTTGACCGACTTTTGAGACAGCATGCGAACTTCCACTGGCCCCGGCGCGATCTGCGCGTTCATGCTCGCCCTCACCCTGACCGCGTGCAGTAAAGAAGCGCCGCGCGCGCCTCCCGCCTCTGCGGTGCCGGTAACGACCGAGCAAGTGCGGATGCGGGCGTGGAGCGACACGTTGCAGGCGCTGGGCACAGTCAAAGCGCGTGAGTCGGTGACGATTACCGCCAAGGTCAGCGAGACGGTCCGCGAGGTGCATTTTGAGAGCGGCGACGTGGTCAAAGCCGGTACGCCGCTGGTCACCCTGAGCGGCAACCAGCAGCAGTCGGCCTTGGTCGAAGCGCAGGCGAGCGCTGCCGAAGCCGGACAGATGTATCGCCGCATGTCCCAGTTGAGCGAGCAGCAGCTGGTGGCACGCGCGACGCTGGAGACGCAGCGCGCCGCGCGTGATGCAGCAGTGGCGCGTGTCGATCAGATCCGCGCGCAGCTTTCTGACCGCGAGATTCGTGCCCCGTTTGCGGGAGTGCTCGGACTGCGTCAGGTCAGCCCCGGCGCGCTGGTAACTCCGGGTACCGCGATTGCGACGTTGGATGACACACAGCGTGTTTACGTGGACTTTCCGGTGCCCGAGCCGGCATTGGCGTTTCTGGATGCTGGCCAGATTCTGCACGCGACCAGCGCGTCGTGGCCGGGTCAGGAGTTTGACGGCGTGGTCCGGATAGTGGACTCCCGGATCGATCCATCCACTCGCGCCGTTCTGGTTCGTGGTGAATTCCCCAACGATGACCGCAAGTTGCGCCCGGGCATGTTGATGCAGGTCACCCTGGTGCGGCCGGAGCGCCAGGCCCTGTTGGTCCCGGAGATTTCGATCGTGCAGATGGGCAACAGTTCATTTGTGTACCGGGTGCGCGCCGACCGTACCGTGGAGCGTGCCGATGTAACGGTGGGCAACCGCCGCAACGGATTGGCCGAAGTGATCAGTGGGTTGGCATCGGGCGACGAGGTGGTGGTCGATGGCACCGGCAAGTTGCGAGCTGGCGCCACGATCGAAGCAGCGTCGAGCGCTCCCACCGGTGACAGCGAGACCGCACCGCAGCCAGCGCCCGAGCAGGCGGCCGGCAACGCATGAACCTATCCGACCTCTCCATCCGTCGCCCGGTGTTCGCCACCGTGGTGAGCCTGTTGCTGATGGTGCTGGGCGTCATGGCGTTCTCGCGCTTGACCCTGCGCGAGCTGCCGGCCATTGATCCGCCGATTGTCTCGGTCAATGTCACCTATCCGGGCGCATCGGCAGCCGTGATCGAGACCCGCATCACCCAGACGCTGGAGGATGCGCTGTCGGGCATTGAAGGCGTGGAAACGATCCAGTCGCGCAGCGTCAACGGACGCTCCTCGGTCACGCTGGAGTTCACCTTGGAGCGCGATATCGAGGCCGCCGCCAACGATGTGCGTGACGCCATCAGTGGTGTCGCCGGCCGCTTGCCCGATGAGGCCGATGCGCCACAGGTACGCAAGGCCGACAGCGATTCGGACACCATCATCTGGCTCAACATGAGCTCCACCAAGATGGACGCGCTGCAGCTGTCGGACTATGCGGACCGCTACATCTCCGACCGGTTGTCGAGCCTGGATGGCGTGGCTCAGGTGCAAATCGGTGGCCGCCAGCGGTATGCAATGCGGATCTGGCTGGACAGTGGCGCGATGGCCGCGCGCGGGATTACCGCGACCGATATCGAATCGGCACTGCGCACGGAAAACGTCGAGTTGCCGGCGGGACGGATCGAGTCGGAAACACGCGATTTCACTCTGCGCGTTGCTCGCCAGTACGAAAAGCCGGAAGACTTTGCCAAGATCCCGATCCGCGAAGGTGCCGATGGCTACATCGTGCGCATCGGCGACGTCGCCCAAGTGGAGCTGGCATCGGCTGAGCGACGCGCCTATTACAAGAGCAACGGCCAGCCCAACGTCGGTCTTGGCATCGTCAAGACGTCGACCGCCAACGCGCTGGACGTGACCCGCGCCGCGCGCGCGGAGGCGGTAGAGATCCAGAAAACCCTGCCCGAAGGCACCGACATCTTCGTCGCCTACGACGCCACGGTATTCATCGACGAGTCGATCAAGCGCGTTTATCACACGCTGATCGAGGCAATGGTGCTGGTGTTGCTGGTGATCTGGATGTTCCTCGGCAGCTTCCGCGCGGCGCTGATCCCGGCGGTAACGGTCCCGGTGTGCCTGATTGCCGCGTTCATCCCGCTGTACCTGTTTGGGTACTCGATCAACCTGCTGACACTGCTGGCGTTGGTGCTGTCGATCGGTCTGGTGGTGGATGACGCGATCGTGGTGCTGGAGAACATCCAGCGCCGCGCGGATCTGGGCGAACCGCCTCTGGTCGCCGCCGCGCGTGGCACCAAGCAGGTCGCATTTGCGGTCGTCGCGACCACCACTGTGCTGGTCGCGGTATTCCTTCCCGTGGGCTTCATGGAAGGCAACACCGGACGGTTGTTCCGGGAATTGTCGGTGGCGCTGGCGGGTGCCGTGGCGTTGTCGGCGTTCGTCGCGCTGACGCTGACCCCGATGATGTCCTCCAAGCTGGTCCGGGCGCGCACCGATGAGCGGTCCAACGCGATCCACCGCTGGAGCAACCGCCAGTTGACCCGCCTGAGCACGGGCTACCAAGCGTGGCTCGGCCGTCATGTCGGCAAGCGCTGGCTGGTGTTCGGGTTGATGCTCGCCGCATTGGCGTTGAGCTATGGGTTGATCCGTCTGGTCCCATCCGAGCTCGCACCGGCCGAGGATCGCGGTTCGTTCTTCGTATCGATCACCGGGCCGGAAGGTGCAGGCTTTGACTACACAGTTGACCAGCTGGCGCAGGTGGAGGCCGTGGTCGCTGCGCACACCGGCGAGGACAAGGCGATCCGGCGCTACAACAGCCGTGCACCCGGTGGCTGGGGCGCGACCGAGGAAATGCACACGGGCAACGTGATCGTGTTCCTGCAGGACTGGCAGCAACGCGACATGAGCACCGCGGAGGTCGCCAACTCGCTGCGTGGCGATCTGGGCAAGTTGACCGGAGTGACCGCGATGCCGCGCGTTGGCGGCGGGCTGGTTGGCAGCCGGGGACAGCCGATCCAGTTGGTGCTGGGTGGCCCGGAGTACGCGGAGATCGCGCAATGGCGTGACATCGTGATGGCCAAGATGGAGGCCAATCCGGGCCTGTTCTCGATCGACTCCGACTACAAGGAAACCCGGCCGCAGATGCGGGTTGAGATCAACCGCCAGCGTGCGTCCGATCTGGGCGTCAGCGTGTCCGACATCGGCCACGCACTGGAGACGATGATGGGTAGCCGCCGGGTCACCACCTTTGTCCAGGACGGCGAGGAGTACGACGTACTCGTGCAGGCAGGCCGTGCGGGGCGTGCGTCGCCGGCTGATCTGACGGCAATCGAGGTGCGTGGCAAGGGCGGTGCACTGGTGCCGCTGTCGAATCTGGTGACCCTGTCCGAGCTGGCGGAGGCGGGCAGTCTCAATCGTTTCGACCGCATGCGCGCAATCACCATCACTGCCGGTCTCGCACCGGGCTACACGATGGGCGAGGCACTGGCGTTCCTCAATGACACCGTCGCCACCAGCCTGCCGGACTACGCGCAGGTGGCCTGGAAGGGTGAGTCGCGGGAATACCAGAAGGCCGGCGGCGCGGTGCTGCTGACCTTCGCGCTGGCGTTGCTGGTGGTGTTTCTGGTACTGGCGGCGCAGTTCGAGAGTTTCATCCATCCATTCGTGATCATGCTGACCGTGCCGCTGGCGGTGCTCGGCGCGCTGGTTGGCCTGGCGGTGACAGGGGGCACGCTCAACCTGTTCAGCCAGATCGGCATCGTGATGCTGGTGGGACTCGCCGCGAAGAACGGCATCCTGATTGTCGAGTTCGCCAACCAACTGCGCGACGCTGGACGAACCATCACCGAGGCGGTGATCGAGTCGGCCGGGGTGCGCATGCGGCCGATCCTGATGACCTCCATCGCCACCGCGGTGGGCGCGTTGCCGCTGGTGCTGGCCGGCGGTCCGGGCTCGGCCAGCCGCGCGACGATCGGTGTGGTGATCATGTTTGGTGTATCCCTGTCGACCTTGCTGTCGCTGTTTGTGGTGCCGGCGTTCTATGTGGTGTTGGCGCCGTTTACCCGTTCTCCGCACGCGGTATCGCAGGAGTTGGACGAACTCGCAGCAAAGACGCCGGAAGTCGGCGGGCACGCCTGATCACGTTTTTGGCCCGGTCCACGCGACCGGGCTTTTTTGTGGAGCCCCAATCCGGTTAAGGTGCCACTCTTGTCGCCGACCACAGGCGGCGCGTCCAAGGCTCTGGGGAGACCGCACGTGGAAGACCTGATCAATGCACTCAACGCCATCCTTTGGAGCAAGGCGCTGATCGCCCTGTGCCTCGGCGCTGGCCTGTACTTCTCCATACGCACGCGCTTCATGCAGGTACGTGGTGTACCTGAAATGATTCGCCTGATGCTCAACAACAAGAGCTCAGAAGCCGGTGTGTCCTCGTTCCAGGCGCTGGCGATGTCGCTGTCAGGCCGGGTCGGCATCGGCAATATCGCCGGCGTCGCGACCGCGATTGCGTTCGGCGGTCCCGGCGCGGTGTTCTGGATGTGGGTGATGGCCTTCCTGGGCGCATCCACGGCCTACGTGGAATCCACGCTGGCGCAGATCTACAAAGAGAAGGATCCGAACGGCAAGTACCGCGGCGGCCCGGCGTACTACATCGAAAAGGGCATGGGTCAGAAGTGGTACGGCTGGCTGTTTGCCGTCGTGACCATTGTTGCGACCGGATTCCTGTTGCCCGGGGTGCAGGCCAACGGTATCGCCTCCAGCATGACCACCGCCTGGGGACTGAAGCCGGAAGTCACCGCTGCGTTCATTGTGGTCGCGCTCGGCTTCATTATTTTTGGTGGCGTCAAGCGTATTGCGCGCTTTGCCGAGATCGTGGTGCCGTTCATGGCGCTGGCTTACATGCTGGTCGCGATGGTGATCCTGCTGCTCAACGTCGAGCAGGTGCCGGTGATGTTCACGCTGATCATCAAGAGCGCGTTCGGCATGGAAGCGGGCTTTGGCGCGATGCTCGGGTTGGCGATCGAGTGGGGCGTCAAGCGCGGCATCTACTCCAACGAGGCCGGACAGGGCACCAGTCCGCATGCCGCGGCCGCAGCAGAGGTCCAACATCCGGCGCAGCAGGGTTATGTGCAGGCGTTCTCGGTGTACGTGGATACGTTGCTGGTGTGCTCGGCGACCGCTTTCATGATTCTGTCCACCGGGATGTACAACGTGGTCGGTAAAAGCGGGTCAATGCTGAAGGAAGCATTGCCTGGCATCGAGCCGGGACCCGGGTTTGCGCAGAGCGCGGTGGAGTCGATGCTGCCCGGCTACGGCGCTGCCTTCGTGGCCTTGGCGCTGCTGTTTTTCGCCTTTACCACGATCGTGGCCTACTACTACATGGCGGAGACGAACATCGCCTACATCAACCGCAAGATCCATCGGCCATGGCTGATTTTCGGCTTGCGTATTGCGTTGCTGGTGGCCGTCACGTTTGGCTGCGTGCGCACGGCAGGCATGAGCTGGACCCTCGGCGACATCGGCGTCGGTCTGATGGCGTGGTTGAATATCATCGCGATCCTGATTCTGCAGAAGCCGGCCTTGGCGTCCTTGCGTGACTACGAGGCGCAGCACAAGGCGGGTGTCAGCGAGTACAAGTTCGATCCAGTCGCGTTGGGTATCCGCCACGCAGAATTCTGGGAGCGGCGATCGAATGGTCTGGAGGATCTCCAGGCCGCAGCGCCGCAACAGTCAGGACAACCAAAGGAAGTAAAACGTAATGAGCATTGACCCCTGGGGCGGCCGTGGCCGTGGTGGCGGTTCTGGCAAGCCGGCTGGCGACAAGCCGCGCGTTGACGCGCCGCGAGGTGGCACGTCGGGTCCGTGGGGCAAGGCCCCGCGCGAAGACGCTCCAGCGCCGCCAAGCGACGTGCCGGCTGCGGAGGCACCCTCCGGCGGATGGCACGCGTCCAATCGCCCGGTGCGCGAGCTTCGCCTGCATGGACTGAACGCGGTGAAGGCGGTGTTCGACCGTCGGCCAGAAGCGATCCGCAAGCTGTATCTGACCAACGCGCGGATCCCGACTCTGCAGCCATTGCTGAAGTGGTGTGCGGCCAACCGTGTCGGCTATCGGGTCGTGGAAGATGACGATCTGAAGAAGCTTGCCGCGAGTGGTCACCACGAAGGTGTGGTCGCTGACGTACTGCGGGCAGAACCCACGTTGCTGGCGGAGTGGCTGGACACGCTCGCCGACGGGCCGCAGTGTGTGATCTGGCTGGATGGCGTCGGCAATCCACACAACTTTGGCGCGATTCTCCGATCTGCCGCGCACTTCGGCGTGCACGCGGTGATGTTGCCGGAGCAGTCTTCACTGGCGGTCTCAGGCTCGGCGGCGCGTGTCGCAGAAGGCGGCTGCGAAGCGGTATCGCTGGTGCGTCTGCCGGATCCCGCCGATGCGGTGTCCGCGCTGCATGCTGCAGGCTTCAAGCTGGCGGCCACGGTGGTGCAGGGCGGCAGTGATCTGTTCGCAACGCCGTTGCCAGAAAGGCTGGTCTACGTATTGGGGGCGGAAGGCGAAGGCATGGACCGGGCACTTATCGACGCCTGTGACCTGCGCGTCTCCATCCCCGGCAGCGGTGCGGTGGAGAGTCTGAACGTTTCCGCGGCTACAGCGGTATTTCTGGCAGCGTGGAAGCAACGTCGGGCCAACTAGGCTGAAACGGCAGTCGGGCGTCGACGCGGGTTCCACGGTCGGCGTCGCTGACAATCTCCAGCGCGCCGCCCAATTGCTGGGCGCGCTCGCGCATGGTGATCAGCCCCAGTCCACGCGTGTGGGCGCGGTCGAAACCCGTGCCGTCGTCATGCACGCTCAGGTGCAGTGACTGGTCATCGCAGGTCAGCGTCAGGGTGACGGTGTGGGCAGAGGAATGACGCAGTGCATTGGTCAGCGCTTCCTGGGCGATGCGGAAGCACGCGACTTCTACCGCTGGATCGGGACGAACTGGCAAGGCCTGCAGGTCCAGCTTCACGGTCGGGCCGCCGCTGCGCACCAGTGCTCCGGCTTGCCAGCGCAATGCGGATTCAAGCCCTAGCGCATCCAGTTGCGGAGGCCTCAGCAGCAGCGAGATGTTGCGTAGTTTGATGACCGATTGGTCGGCGATCTCACCGATGGCAACGATGGTGGCTGCGCGCTGGATGGCGTCCTCATCGTTGAGTGACATCACGCTGAGTTTGATTGCCGTGATGTCCTGACCGATGTCGTCGTGCAGTTCACGCGACAGCGCGCTGCGTTCGTCTTCCTGCAGAGTGATGATGCGCTGCGCCAGCGCGCGAAGCTCCTCGCGCTGCAACGTCAGGCGCTGCTCGATCAGGCTGTTTTCGCGCTCGCCGGGTAGTGTGGAGGCGACAGTTCGCTGCGATCTCCCGTTTACCAGAAGCAGTCCCAAGCCGGCGCCGAGCAGGCCGCCCAACAGAACAGGTCCAATGCCGGTTACCGGCGAGAACCGGAATACGAGGGCCTGTGCGACGAGCGTCAGCGCCACGACGATGCCGATCGCGGGCCAGACAGGCTGGGCAGGCGAGGAACGTAGCGTTGGCGCATCGGTCGTCATGGCCCCAAGGTAACGCGACAAGGGCGATCTTGTGGTGACGCAGGCCCGAATGACCGGGCCCAACACGACTGACTCAGAACAGTTCGACGCTGCCGGCATCCATCGATTGCTGCATCACCGGCTTGTGCGGTGGGCGCTCCCACTCGCCGCGCATCTGACCGACACGTTGCATCAATTGCTTCAGCGCCAGCTGGACATCAACGTCGCTGCGATTAGCGTGCAAAAGCTCCTGCAACGTAGCGGCCTCGCGGTTGATCTCGCCCAACCTGTCCAGATGGACTGCGGCAGCACCAAGGGCCTGGGTCGCAATGTCTTCGAACTGCAGTGAACGCACGGCGTCAGCCACCGAGCCATCGATTGCGCGGCCGCATTCGGCAATCTCGCGCATGCCGTTTCCCAGACCGCGGTTCATGCCGTCCACCCGCTCAAGCATTCCGGCCGCTTCAGCACGGGCACCGCGGGAGCGGTCCAGATCGCGCGACGCCATGCGGCTGACCGTGTCGCGGACCTTGGCGATGGCATCTTTGGAGCTGTGGGCAAGTTTGCGGATCTGCTCGTTGAAGGCGGTCGAGCGCTCGGACAGGTTACGTACTTCGTCAGCGACCACCGCGAATCCGCGTCCTGCCTCTCCGGCGCGGGCCGCTTCAATGGCCGCGTTGAGTGCCAATAGGTTGGTCTGGTCGGCGATCGACTTGACGTCTTCCAGCAGGGCGAAGATCCCGTCCAGGTGTTCCGCCATGGCATCAATGTGGGTGACCGTATTGCCGCTTTGACCGCTTACTTCTTCCAGCGCTTCGACCAGCTGCTCCATTTTCTGGCTGGCCTGAAGGGCGAACTGGTGCACGTCCATGCCGCCGTCTTCGCCGGTGCGGTCGATGATGCGGGTGACTACTTCACTCTGCTGACGTGATTTGCGGTTGACCGCTTCGAAGCTGCCGCCGAGCTTGCCTACCGATTCGCGGATCAGCTCGCGGGTGCGCTCGATCTCGGTGCGTGAGCCGTTCACTTCGGCGCCGATAAAGGAGCGAAGGTCCTCCAGCAGGCGCCTCTGCTCACGCATCACCGCGGAAGGCGTGCCGTGGTTCTGGGCCCAGGCGAACACCAGCCAGGCGGCGACTACGGCTACTGTTGCGCCTAGCTGAGCGGCTGAAGGCCAATCGAGCAGTTGCGCAATCAGTAGGAGGGCGGTTAATGCCAGCGGCGCTGCCAGACGGATGATTACACGGGAGTCCATTGCTGCTCTCATTCGGAAACGGTCACTTTCGATAACGGCCGAAGAGCGCCCAGCTTTAGGGCAACTCGCCGCGGCCGAGCAAGCGGGCGGCGACCTCGTGCAACGGCGCGACTTGCTGCGCGCCGCCGAGCGCAACGGCGGCGCCCGGCATGCCCCAGACGACGCTGCTGGGCTGATCTTGCGCCAGCGTGTACGCGCCAGCCTCACGCAGCGCCAGCAAGCCGCGTGCGCCATCGCTGCCCATGCCGGTCAGCAGCGCAGCGCCGGCCATACCGCCCACGTGCTTGGCGACCGATTCAAACAGCACATCCACACTCGGGCGATGTCCGCCCACAGCAGGCTCGGTGTCCGTGCGGCAATGCCATGCCAGTCCGCGGCGGTAAACCCGCAGGTGCCGGCCGCCCGGAGCCACATAGGCGTGACCCTGTAGCAACGGCTGGTCCAGACCCGCGTGCATCACAGTGATCGCGCTGTTGCGGTCCAGGCGCTGGGCAAAGGCTGCGCTGAACGCGGCCGGGATATGTTGTGCGATCACGACCGGGGGCGCGTCGCCGGGTAGGGCCGTCAGCACATCAAAAATCGCGTTGGTACCGCCGGTGGATGCGCCGATCGCAATCATGCGGATATCGCGGTGGCGGAGTGCTGGAGCAGTGAGCGCCGACTCGTCCGAGGAGGTGACCCGACGACCCACGTGGGTGAGGGCCGCTTGGCGGACTTTGCTGCGGAGTTCCTCTCCGTAAGCGGTGAGATCACCGCAGGCGTCGGGTTCCGGCTTGGCAACACAGTCGATCGCTCCTGCGGCCAGCGCCTCCAGCGCGACTGCAGCGCCGCGAGCGGTCAGCGACGACACCATCACTACCGGCATCGGCCGCAGCCGCATCAGGTTGCGCAGGAAGCTCAGCCCGTCCATGCGTGGCATCTCCACGTCCAGCGTCAGTACGTCGGGCTCCAGACGCTTGATCTTGTCGCGGGCGATAAACGGATCAGCAGCCGTGCCGACCACGTCGATGTGCGGATCAACCGACAACAGCTCGCTCATCATCTGGCGCATCAGCGCCGAGTCGTCGACTACCAGCACCCGCACCCGAGGGCCACCTGATGCGGAGTGGAAGACGGTATCCGGCTTCATCAGAACAGCTCGACGCTGCCGCGCACCGGTGCGCGGTTGATGGTGCCGTAGTACGCGCGCTCGGCGCGGACGATCTCATCGTCGCGGGTCGAGGGCAGGCGCCGTACCAGGGTGCGGCCGGTCTGCACGAAAAAACACACTTTGCGCGGCTGGGTTTCACCGAGGTCCTGCGCGACCACGGGAATGCGCTCGGCGGACAGATACTGCAGCACGAACTTGGCGTTGCGCGTGCCAATGGGATCGGTGTGGAATCCGCTGAGTACATTGCCGCCACCGAACACCTTGGCCAGCAGGCGCGACCGACTGGCGCCGCGTTTGAGCAGGTCGTTGATCAGCAGCTCCATCGCGTGGGCGCCGTAGCGGGCACTCATGTCGCCATCGGCGATGTCGTTGCGGGTGGTGCCGGAGCTGCCGGGGAGCATGAAGTGATTCATCCCGCCGACGCGAACCAGCGGGTCGTACAGACACGCGGCAACGCAGGAGCCGAGCAGAGTGACCAGTGCAATGGACTGGTCGCTGACCCGGTAGTCGGCCGGCATCAATCGCACCGCGTGGGTCTGCAGCGCACGGTCGTAGTAATGGTCCGGCTCGGTGATCTCGGGGAGGTAGGCGGTATTCATCGCGCCGGCACCGTTTCAGTTGCGCGGTAGGTGGTACGGCCACACGAGGTGACCACATCCAGTGCGTGGGTGAAGCTCTCCGAATGGCCGGCGTACAGCACGCCGCCCGGCGCCAACAACGGCGCGATCCTCGCGAGGACCTGGTACTGAGTCGGCTTGTCGAAATAGATCATCACGTTGCGGCAGAACACCGCCGAGAATCCGCCACGCAGCCGGTAGCTATCGTCCAGCAGGTTGAGCGCGCGGAAGGTCACCAGCGCCTGAAGTTCTGGGCGTACCCGGCACATTCCCGCGTTGGGGCCGCTGCCCCGCTGGAAGTAGGCGTTGCGTCGTTTCGCAGAGAGCCCATCGATCCGCTCGGTCGAGTAGACCCCACGCGCGGCCGTCTGCAGGACGCTGGTATCGATGTCGGTCGCCAGAATGCGCACCGGCGGGGTCAAGGTGTCGAACGCCTCACAGGCGGCAATCGCAATGGAGTAGGGCTCCTCGCCCGTGGACGCGGCGCAGCACCAGACGGTCAGCGGGGCGCGATTGTCGCTGCGTTCCTGATGAGCGTTGAGAAGGTGTTGGGCGAGGGCATCGAAGTGGTGCGACTCACGGAAAAACGAGGTCAGGTTGGTAGTCAACGCGTTGGTGAAGTGCTCCCACTCTTCGCCATCATCCTGGTCGAGCGCGTCCAGGTAGTCGGTGAACCGCTGCATCCCCGTGGCCCGGACCCGTCGCGCCAGTCGGCTGTAGACCATGTCGCGTTTGTGCGCGCTGAGGTGGATGCCGGCATGGGTGTGGATCAGCCGCGCGACGCGGCGGAAATCGCGCTCGTCGAACGCGAACTCGCGTGTTGAGTCCTCGCCGCGCGCCACGCCTGGAGGTGCAGCTGTAGCTATTGCGTCACGCATGAGCTTTTTCCCGACGTTGCCGCGGATGGACATCCTGCGTTTGGCGATGCGGGGGCAGCGAGCGCCGCGTTGGCGCGCCGGCGGGGTGCTGCGCTTCGGCCGGCGAAAAATGCTCAGCGCTGGTGTCCAAACGGAACGCGGACGCTGTCTGTACCAGGTGGCCGGATTGTTGCTCCAGGCTGCGAGCCGCGGCCGCCGCTTGCTCGACCAGCGCAGCATTCTGCTGGGTACCCTCATCGATCTGCACAATGGTCTGGTTCAACAGGCCGATGCCGGCGGACTGCTCCTGCGAGGCCTGGCTGATGTCGGCCACCAGACGGGCCACCTGCTCCACGCTGGTGACGATTTCCTGCATGGTGCGGCCCGCCTGATCAACCAGTCGATTGCCTACACTGACCTTCTGCACCGAGTCCTCTATCAGCGACTTGATCTCCTTGGCGGCGGCGGCCGAGCGCTGTGCGAGCTCACGGACCTCGGCGGCGACCACGGCGAATCCGCGGCCCTGATCGCCGGCACGTGCGGCTTCTACGGCGGCATTCAGCGCCAGGATGTTGGTCTGGAACGCGATGCCGTCAATGACGCTGATGATGTCGACGATCTTGCGCGATGAGGTATTGATGGCATCCATGGTCTCCACGACTTGGCCGACCACATCGCCGCCCTGGCCTGCGACCCCGGCTGCGCTGCTGGCCAACTGGTTGGCCTGATGGGCGTTGTCGGCGTTGCGACGCACGGTGGCGGTCAGCTCCTCCATTGACGAGGTCGTTTCCTGCAGCGATGCGGCCTGCTGTTCGGTTCGCTGGGACAGGTCTCGGTTGCCTGCGGCGATCTGCGCAGCGGCGGCATCAATGGCCTGCGCGCCCGACTGGATAGCACCGACCGTGGCGGCGATCTGTTCGACCGTGCGATTGGTGCTGTGTTTCATCTCACCGAACACGCCGCGCAGATCGGCATCGATGCGGCGGCTTAGATCGCCTTCCGCCAGTGCATGCAGCACTGACTGGGTGGCCTCCAGGCTGGTACTGGTCGATGCGAGCAAACGTCCAATGCTTTCGGCCAACAGCAGCAGGAAGCCCTGTTTGTCATCGGTACGGATCCGTCGGCTGAAGTCGCCATCGGCCGCCGCCTGAAGTACGTGGGTGACCTCGTCCTCCATCGCCAGCTCGACGGTACGGTCGTGCCATTCGGTGACCAGACCGATCTGGATGCCGTCGTCGTCCAGTACCGGGCTGAGGGTGACGTCCAGTGTTTGTGTTCCGAGCTGCAGCCGCCGGATGGTGGTGCCTTCCAGCGTCAGCAGGGCGTCGCGATTCTCCCCGGCCTGCTGGAGCAGCTGCCAGATATCGCTGCCGACGACATCGGTCATCGGGGTATCGGACACGCTGTCATGCGACGAGGACCGGTGCTGTTCCAACAACGACTGCGCCGCGGTGTTCGCGTAGACGACGGACAGGTCCTGGTTGGCGATCAGGATGCTTGCGTTGGCAAAATCCAATGCGTTGCGCAGGCGCTTGGTCTCGCGCTGATGGCGCTTCTGCTCCTGGACTTCAAAGCCGAGCCGTACCTGCATCGACTTGCTCGCCTGCAGTACCCGGCCGATCTCGTCGTTTCGCGCGATCTCAATGACATCGGTGTAGTCGCCAGCGCTGATGTGGCGGAAATGGGCGATCGCCTGCTCAAGTCGACCCACGACGTCGCGTGACAACCATAGGGCGCTGTAAAGGCCAAACACGCCGGCGGATGCTGCAACTGCGTACAGGACACGGGCGTCGACTCCGGAGGCGGCCAGTGCCACCAGACCGAGTGCGAGGCTGCCCACGCCGACAGCGGCCAGTATCAGGCGCTGGCGCAGGGACAACCGCCACAAGGGGTTCAGATCACGCAACCAGTTGCGTTTGCCGATCACGCCAGCCTTTATCCGCAGACCGTTTCTATCGCCGTTGCGAAAGCCCGCGTACGCGCGCTCGGCCGCCACGATCGCATCGCGCGGTGCGCGGCGCCTGACCGACATGTATCCAGCGACGCGCCCACCCTCATGGACTTGCGTGACGTGAGCCTGGACCCAGTAATGGTCGCCGTTGCAGGCGCGGTTCTTGATGATGCCGACCCATGGCCGGCCGGCTTTGAGCGTCTGCCAGAAATCGACAAACGCCGCCGGTGGCATATCGGGGTGACGCACGATGTTGTGCGGCTGGCCAATCAGCTCGGCTTCTGTAAAACCACTCACGCGGACAAAATCCGGGTTCGCCCACAGGATGATCCCCTTCGGATCGGTGTAAGAGACCAGGGCGGTGGCGTCGTCGATCTCGACTTCGATTCCAGTGACTGGAAGGTTGTTGCGCATGAGGCACTCCGCGGCGTGGGGACCGCTGTAGCCGCAGCTGCGGCAACGAAAGAGGCGGACGCCGAAGCGCTCCGCCGGCACTCCGGATATCGGCCGTTGCGTGCAAGTCTTGAATGGCGGGGGTGAGCCGGCTTTCAGAATCGATCGGTGTGGACGTCAGAACTCCTGCCAGTGCGGGTCGTTCAACGCCTCTGCTGCGTGAGCGCGCCCAGTGCGTTGGCGGGCGGCTGCTGGGCGAGTGCTGGCAGTTTTCAGGGGTCTGACGTTCGTATCCGCCGCGTATTCAACAGGGTGCTGGTGGCCAGCTACGTTGTTGCTGGCGTCGAGTCGGAAGGCCGCAACGGTCTGAACCAGATTGCCGGACTGCTGTTCCAGTGCACGTGCCGCGGCGGTCGCTTCTTCGACCAATGCGGCGTTTTGCTGGGTGCCTTCGTCCATGTTCACGATGACCTGGCTGACCTGCTCGATACCGCTGCTCTGCTCCTGCGAAGCCGCGCTGATCTCGGCCATGATGTCGGTGACCTTTTTCACGCTGGTGACGATTTCGCTCATGGTCTTGCCGGCCTGATCCACCAGTGTGGTTCCGTGCTCGACCTTTTTCACCGAGTCGTCGATCAGGGTCTTGATCTCCTTGGCGGCGGCCGCGGAGCGCTGCGCTAACGAGCGCACTTCGGACGCGACGACCGCGAAACCGCGACCCTGATCACCGGCGCGAGCCGCTTCCACTGCGGCGTTCAGTGCCAAGATGTTGGTCTGAAACGCGATGCCATCAATCACGCTGATGATGTCGACGATCCGGCGCGAGGACTCGTTGATGCCGGTCATCGTATCGACCACTCGGCCAACGACCTCGCCACCCTGTCCGGCGACATCCGCAGCACCGAGTGCCAGCTGGTTGGCCTGGCGGGCGTTGTCGGCGTTTTGGCGCACCGTGGAGGTCAGCTCCTCCATGGAGGATGCGGTCTCCTCCAGTGATGCGGCCTGCTGCTCGGTACGACGGGAGAGGTCGTTGTTGCCGGCGGCGATTTCACTGGCGGCCGAGCTGATCGCGTCGCTGGCGCAGCGGATCTGGTGGACGGTCGCATGCAACGTGTCGGCCATGATGTTGGCGTGGGTGGCCAGCTCGCCGAAAACCCCCGAGTGTTCCGACTGGATGCGTGCCTGCAGGTCGCCTTCGATCAGGGCGGCGAGCATCCGGTCGATATCGACCAGACTGCGATCAACATTGTCGAGCAGCTCGTTGAAGCGCTGCGCCAAGTCGAGCGTGAAGCCGACTTCACCCTCTTCAGGCAGTCGCCGCGAGAGATCGCCCGCCGCTGCGGCCGATACGGCCAGCGCCTGTGCATCGCGGAAGCGGATCAGGGCCGTTGTGGTCTGAGCCAGGTAATCGCGCAGCGCAGCGAACTCGCCGTCGGCGGCAAACCCGACGTCAATGTCGAGTCGGCCGGCAGCCAACTCGGACATCGCTCGAGTGAGGTCGTTGAACGTGTCTTGTGTTCGAGCATTGCCGTTGTTGATGGCCTCCACCAGTTGCAGCACAGTGCCGCTGCGACCCTCGAGTGGAATGCGCATCGTGAAGTCCCCAGCCGACTGGAGCTTCGAGGCGTCGTGCAGCTCGTTCAGCAAGGCGTTGAGATTCGTGCCCATGTGCAGCATGACGTCGGCAACGGAGCCTTGCGGGAACTGCGAACCAGTGTCCTCGACGACGTCGCCGCGCGACACCTTTTGGGTAAGCGTCGCCAGTTCAATGGGAGACGCACCGGTGAGCAGTACCTCGCGCCGCAACTGGACGCAGATCACGCACAGAATCACTGTTTCGGCGACCACGTAAGCGGCGTGCAGAAGGACGAATTCAAAGCCGCTGCCTGCGGCGAACAGCCAGATGCCCATGCCGCTGCTTTGCATCCAGAAGAATGCGACATGGTGGACAGCGATGGCCGCAGCGGCGGCAAGGATCGGAAACACATCGCGGTAGTACAAGAGGAACGCGAGAAGTACGAACAGCCCGAAGTGCATTTCCACCAAGCCGTGGGCCTGCTGGATCATCGCGCCGGTCAGGGCGACGAACGCCAGTGCGATGGTGATCCGGGTCGAGCTGGTGCCGGGGCGCAACAGTACCTGTGCGATGCAAACCAACAGGGTGGGCAGCGACACAAGCGCGAAAGGCAGCCACTCCTCCAAAGCGAGCGCCATGCCGAAGGAGAGCAAGCTCAACACCGCCACGACCACAAGAAACAGGCGGTCGGCCTTGGTCTGAAGTTGCTGCAGATAGCGGTTGCTACCGGCGGTTCTGGTGAAGGTCATCTGGCTGTGCGGCGCCATCGAGCTCGAATTGGGGCTTGTGGACATTTTCATGCTCTTAGGCGCAGTGACAGGATGAGGTGGCGGTGCTTATGGCCGTACGGGCGGACGTGTTGTGAGCGCTGGCGATGACGATGTCCATGGCTGGTCGGTTACCGCACATAGGGCTGGCGTCGAACGGGCCTGCGTAGACCAGACGGCCCGCTGCGTCGGCAATGGCGATCTCGACGTGGGCCAACGACGGCGGAGTTCGATCCGGTGCAGCCACTTCGTAGAGCGTCGTAGCACGCTTGCTCCAGCGCGCCTGTACGTCCTGCCATTGGCCTGAGGTCATCGGGTCGCAACGGCAGCCTGCGGTTGCGATTCGGGCCACAGTGGTACGCCCGGGACGATAGTCGGGCGAGGCCTTTAGCCACGTGCTGATCGCGAGCGCATCTGCGTCGCTGATGTGGCCTTTTGCGGTGCCAGCTCCCGCGCTGCCGAACAGGATGAAAAACGCGGTGCTGACCATGACGCACCATCCCACCAGCAGACCCCAGCCAGCGAAGGGCGAACGTGCTGCTCGTCCCGGCATCGTCAGGGCGGATGCCGGCACGCGGTCGTCGGTGATTTGGCCGTGCATGTGGGTCTGGTCCGTCGGGTGATGGAAAGTGCGCCAGGCGCTGAGAACAGTAACGGCGCGCGGGTGTCCGGCTTGAGCGACGAATATCGGATCGCGACAGAAAAAAACGCGCCGGGATCGGCGCGTTCTCTATGCTTCGAATGTAGCGGTCCGGTTACTCAGAATTCTTCCCAGTGCTGGTCATTGACGACCGCGGCTGCAGCCGGCCGTGAACGCATTCTTGCTTGGCTGGGCAGGGGCCGGTTGCCGCGCGGCTGACCGAACTTTCCGCCAATCTCGACCACACGATCTGCAACCTGGGCTTTTGCCGGTGGAGCATTGCCTTCGGCGTGCAGGCGGAAGGCAGCAACCGTCTGTACCAAGTGCCCGGACTGCTGTTCCAGTGCGCGTGCAGCGGCGGTGGCTTCCTCGACCAATGCGGCGTTCTGCTGGGTGCCCTCGTCCATCTGGGTGATGACGTGGCTGACCTGCTCGATCCCGCTGCTCTGCTCCTGCGAGGCCGCACTGATGTCGGCGATGATGTCGGTGACGCGCTTCACGCTGGACACGATTTCGCTCATCGTTTTGCCGGCCTGATCGACCAGCGCGCTACCGTTCTCGACCTTGATGACCGAGTCGTCGATCAGGGTCTTGATCTCTTTGGCCGCGGCTGCGGAGCGTTGCGCGAGCGAGCGCACCTCGGAGGCGACGACCGCAAATCCGCGGCCTTGCTCGCCGGCTCGGGCGGCTTCCACCGCGGCGTTCAGCGCCAGGATATTGGTCTGGAAAGCGATGCCGTCGATCACGCTGATGATGTCGACGATCTTGCGCGACGACTCATTGATGCCGGTCATCGTATCGACCACGCGGCCCACCACCTCGCCACCTTGTCCGGCGACGTCAGCGGCGCCGAGCGCCAACTGATTGGCTTGGCGGGCGTTGTCGGCGTTCTGGCGCACGGTGGACGTGAGCTCTTCCATTGAGGAGGCGGTTTCCTCCAGTGATGCAGCCTGCTGCTCGGTACGGCGTGACAGGTCGTCGTTGCCGGCAGCGATCTCACCGGCGGCGGCGCTGATCGCGTCGCTGCCTTGGCGGATCTGGCCGACGATCTCGGCGAGGTGACGCACGGTGCCGTTGGCATCACTGGCAAGACGGCCGAACTGGCCGGGCAGGTCGGTGGCTGCCTCGCGGCTGAGGTCACCTTCGGCAACGGCGGCCAACAATGAGCCAACCTCATTGAGCCCGCGATCGGCGCTGGCCATCAACTCGTTCAGGCTTTCGATCATTTCGCGGTAGACGAACTCGAACTGTGTCGCGTCGCCACGGCGGCTGAAATCGCCAGCGACCGCAGCATCCACCAGCGTCTGGATCTCCGCGGTAACCGCCTGCATGTTCGCTTTGACCGCTTCTACCGCTGCGGTGACTTCGGCCTTCTTGCCCGGGAGTTTCTCCATGTCGTGCGACAGGTCGCCGCGCGCATAGTGGCCGACGATCTCGACCACGCGCATCTTCACGTCGATATGCGATGAGAGCAGCGAATTGCTCTCGTCGGCCATGGTTGAGAACGCACCGGGAAACGCCTGGGTGTCCAAACGCTGATCGATGTCGCCTGCTGCATGGGCTTCAAACAATTCGCGCTGAGCGCGGGCAAATCCTCGCAGAGTCGTGACCGCGCGCTCCAGACTACGGCCGATATCGCGCAGTTCATCCTGGCTGTCCACGCGGACGCTTTCAGGGAACTCGCCGGACGCGATGGCGTCGGCGGCGTGCTCGATCTTCTGCAGTGACTGGCGCGTGCTGCGACTGAATCCGAGGAACAGGTAGCCAGCCACCAGCAACAGCAGGACCACGACCATCCACGTCAGGTTGGCGGTCGTGGTCAATTTGGTGATCTGTGCGCTGGCGGCGGTGTCGACGCCGTTGATGGCACCGAGCATGGCCGCTGCCATGGCCAGATGGGTGGCATGTTCGCGTGCCGCCATGCTTGCCACGGGCAGCTCCGGAGTATCTGCATCTAGAATGTGGGTGGCGATCGCCGAGTTCTGCTTGCCCATCGCGTCAAGTGCTACGCGCATGGGCTTGCCGGCGGTTGTGGCCAGAGAGGGCATCCGTTGCTCGGCGTTGGACAACTCCAACTCGATCCGGCTGCGCAGGAAATCCTGCATGGTGCGCGAGACTGCGAGCCCGGTACGGTCATCGACCCAGATCGCGCCTTCGCCGAGCACGCGCAACCCGACTTCGCCCTGTTGTGAGGTGTATTCGGCGAGGGTAGGCAGCCACTCGCTTGAAGCGCGGCCCATGTACAGCACGGTCGGCTCCTGGGAGTGCGACAGCCCGGTGCGTTCTGCCACCAGTCCCATCAACCCGCGGACCTGGAGGATTGAGGCATTCGCGACATCGCCGCCGGCGGCGCCAGTGGCGACCGACGACCAGCTGTCGCGGGCCTGCTTGAAGGCGTCGCGTACATCGGTTTGCGCGATCTGCTGCTCGGCCCAACGCGAAGCCGCGTCCAGTTCGGTGCCGGCAGTTGCGGCGGCGACGGCGATGTCCTGCGCTGGCACGGCTTCCTTCGCTGCTACCCGCGTCTGCATCTGCCGATGCGACTGCATTGCCAGCATTGAGCGCTGCAGATGTTGCAGTCCAACCACGGCCGTCTGCTGTTGGCGCACAGCGTTGATGTCGGCATTGGTACGCATCACCAGAATGCCGGCCAGAATTCCGCAGGTGAGCATGAATGCTGCGCCGATGACCAACGCCTTGTGACCGAAGCGCAGGCGCGACATGAGTTTCGTGGCGGGTGCCAATGCACGGTCTAGCACGGAGGGTGTGGGGCGGTTGGACATCGGAGGCCTCGGGTAGCGGATCGTTTCGTCATCCGCGACAACGGCCGTGCGGCGTGGAACTTTAGCGGCGGCGGGATCCGGGGCCGTGCGCGGGCGCTGGGCCAAGCACTGCGATCGCGCCTCGGAGCTGAACTGAACAGGACGGCTGGCCTAAAGATTCTGCGCGCGCGGCCGATGCAAGGGGTGCACGCCCCAATTCCAGGAGTCCCCCCCATGTTTCACTACCGCACCCTTGCCGTCGCCGCGCTTGCGCTGGCGTTTACCCTGCCTGCCCACGCCCAACTGGTTCCGACCAAGCGTGTTGAGCCTTCTTATCCTGCCGAGGCCGCTCGCTCGCGCGTTGAAGGTTTTGTTGAAGTTGAATTTACCGTCGATGCAACCGGCAAGGTTGAACGTGTCTCGGTCGTCAATGCGCGGCCGTCGCGCACGTTTGAGACGGCAGCGGTTGCTGCGGTCAAGCAGTGGACGTTTGCGCCCGGCGGCGGCAATGGCAAAGTGCGTCTGGACTTCAAACTCTGAGGCTTTGGACCCGGAGATAGAAAAACGCGCCTGATCGGCGCGTTTTTTTTGCCCCGCAATCAGCAAACGTGACTTATTGGAGGGCGGCCGCTGCCACCAGTCCCATCTCCTGACTGGTCATCAGCCGCTCGATGTCGAGCAGGATCAGCATGCGCTCGTCCTGGGTGCCGATACCGGTCAGGAACTGACGGTCGATGGTGGCGCCCAGTTCCGGCACCGGACGGATCTGATCGGCCGAAAGGCGGATCACGTCCGACACGCTGTCGACAACGATGCCAACAATCCGATTGGACACGTTGAGCACGATCATCACCGTCACAGCGGTGTATTCGGCCGAGGCGAGCCGGAACTTAAGGCGCATGTCGATCACTGGCACGATGGTGCCGCGCAGGTTGATCACGCCCTTGATGTAGTCGGGTGCGTCGGGCAGGCGCGTCACTGCGTCGTAGCCGCGGATCTCCTGCACCTTGAGAATGTCGACGCCGTATTCCTCCTCGCCCAGGGCGAAGGTCAGGAACTCGTTGTTGTCGGCGTCGATATCCAGTCCGGACTGGTCGCGCGCTGCGCGGGTATCGGCGGACGAACTTCGGCTGGCGTTGGGGTTGGTCGAGCTCATAGCGGGGTCCTGCGGTCAGGCTGCGGCGGAGAGAGGGGAGGCGATGCTGATACCGCCGGCGTCGATGATCAATGCGACCCGGCCGTCGCCCAGGATCGTCGCGCCGGAGATGCCGGGGATGCGGCGGTAGTTGGTTTCCAGGTTCTTCACCACGACCTGCTGCTGGCCGAGCAGTTCATCGACCTCCAGCGCCAGACGGCGGCCGCCGCTTTCGACCACCACCGCGATGGGCGCGGTCGGGCTGTCGCTCGCAGGTAAACGGAATTGCTCGCGCAAGTTGATCAGCGGTAGGTAATCGTCGCGAACGTGGAGTACCCGGGTGTCGCCGGCAATCGTTCGCACCTCGTGCGGCTGAGGCTGCAGCGATTCGATCACCATGTTCAGCGGCAGGATGAACACTTCATCGCCGACCGCTACCGACATGCCGTCCAGGATGGCCAAGGTCAGTGGCAGGCGGATGGATACGGTGGTGCCGACATGTTTTTCGCTGTGTACTTCGACTTGGCCGCCCAGCGCGAGGATGTTGCTTTTCACCACGTCCATGCCGACGCCGCGACCGGACAGGTCGGACAGTGCGTCGGCGGTTGAGAAGCCGGGGTGGAACGCCATGTCCCAGACTTGTGCGTCGCTGGCGTTCTCCGGCAACGGCAGACCGCGCTCGGTGGCCTTGGCAATGATCCGCTCACGGTCCATGCCACGGCCGTCGTCGCTGACCTCGATGATGATGTGACCGCCCTGATGGGAGGCGTTCATGGTGATGGTGCCGGTCTCGTCCTTGCCGGTGGCACGACGCTCGGCCGGCGACTCAAGGCCGTGGTCGATTGCGTTGCGCATCAGGTGAACCAGCGGGTCTACGATCTTCTCGATCATGCCCTTGTCCAGTTCGGTGGCCTCGCCGAACGTACGCAGGCGGACCTTTTTATCCAGCCGCGAGGACAGGTCGCGGACCATGCGCGGGAAGCGGCTGAAGGCGAACTCCACCGGCAGCATGCGGACACTCATCACCGCTTCCTGGAGGTCGCGGGTATTGCGGTCCAGCTGGCCGAGACCGGTCAGCAGGGTCTCATTGGCGACCGGGTCCAGGCTTTCGGAGCGCTGACGCAGCATGGCCTGGGTGATGACCAGTTCCCCGACCAGATTGATCAGTGCATCCACTTTCGCCACCGCGACGCGGATCGACGTATCGGCATCGGCGGAGGCGGTGCGCGCGGTGGTTGAAGCGGTTGACGCGACTTGATCGTCGGCGGTGGTGGCGTCGGCGCAGGCAACGGCTGGGCTTGCGGCAGGTGCGGATGCTGCGGAGACCGGTTCGATCGACAGCTGGCACTGGTCCTCGACCCAGGCGAACGCCTCGTCGATAGCCTCGCGTGAGACGTGACCGGGCAACATCAGGTCCCACGCCAGGTGGGCTTCGAACGGGTCCAGAGATTCAAATGAAGGGAGCAGGTCGTCCAGGCAGGTTGCGGTCAGCTCGCCGTGGCTGCCCAGCTCGCGGATGATTCGCAACGGATCGTTGCCGCTCATGAACAATGAGGCTTCCGGACGGAAACCTATGCGCCAGTGGTCGGTTTCCGCGTCCGTGGTTTGGACGGCCGCTGCTACAGCGACGGGAGCCTCGGCACCCGCGGCGAGCAGTCGATCCAGTTCAGCGCGCGCCTGATCCACGGCCACCTGATCGGTGTCGCCGCCGTGCTCGGCCACCGCCAGCAGTCCACCCAGCACGTCCACCGAATCCAGCAGCGCATCGATTCCGGCGCTGTCGAGGCTGCGGTGACCGGCGCGCGTCTCATCAAGCAGCGTTTCCAGCAAGTGGGTCAGATCGGTGACAGCACGAAAGCCGAAGGTGGCGGCGCCGCCCTTGATCGAGTGGGCGGCGCGGAAAATGACATTGATCGTGTCGTTGTCGACCGCGCCCGGCCCCATGCCAGTTTCCAGTCGCAGCAAGCCGGCCTCCATGGCCTGCAGGCCTTCGCGGCTTTCCTCAAAGAACGCGGCGTGGACCTGGGTGATGTCCATGGCGTCAGGCGAGAACCTTGCGAACCGTGGCGAGCAGCTGCTCAGGATCAAATGGCTTTACCAGCCAGCCCGTGGCGCCGGCCGCGCGACCTTCCTGTTTCTTGTCGCCGCCTGACTCGGTGGTCAGCATCAGCAGCGGTGTGAACTTGTAACCGGGCAACTTTCGCAGTTCACGGATCAACTCGATCCCATCCATGCGCGGCATGTTGACGTCGGTAACCACCGCATCGAACTGCGCGGTCTTGGCGATATCCAGCGCGGCCTGGCCGTCTTCCGCCTCACGCACGTTGAAGCCGCCCGATGACAATGCGAAGGCCACCATCTGCCGCATGGAGGTGGAATCATCGACGATTAGCAGTTGTGCGCTCATGCGAGCTCTCCAGGGGTTTCGGTGGCATCTGCGCCAATGCCCAGACTGGTGGAAAGCGCCAGAACGCGGGCGGCGTCGACCAGGGTGGGGGAGGCGAGAGTGATCGAGGTGCTGCGTCCTGCGCTTGCGCGGTCGCGAACGAAGGCATGCAGCAGTTGCAGACCGGCTGTGTGGACGCGCTGGACGCGATCTCCGGTGATTGCCAACGGGCCGTCGCTTTCAAAATGGGCTGCAAGCGCAGCCCGCAGTTCGGCGACGTGTTCGATGCCCAGGTCAGGTTGTAGCGACAGTTGATTCATTTGGCCGGAAGTCTGTGCAGTCGAGATTGATAACGGCGGCAGCTGCCGGAACTTGAGTGCTGGGGCCTTGATGGGTCAGGCGAACAGGGCGTTGGCATCCAGCAATACGGTGGGTGCGCGGCTGACACGGGCGATGCCCAGCACCCCGCCCGGATCGTTGCCTGGCAGCGGCGGTTCGATGTGTTCGCGCGCAAGCGTGACGACGTCATCGACTGCCGAGACCAGTACGCCGATCAGCTCATCGTCACGCTCGACCACGATGATCCGGGCGTGCTCGTCGACGGTTACGTGACCGGTGCCCAACCACAAGGCGAGATCGAAGACCGGCACGATGCGTCCACGCAGGTTCATTACTCCGAGCATCGCGCGGGAGGTGCCACGCAGGGCGATGATCGGGGCCATCCGCACGACTTCCTGCACGCGAAGCAGCTCGAATGCGTAGCGGTCACGGTCCAGCATCGCGCGCAGCCAGCGGGTTCCGTTGGCGCTGCCCTGGGTCGGGCGATGGGATGGCTCGGAGTGCGTGCGTTGGGGCAAAGGTGTTGGCGCAGCACGCATCGGTGCAGCCGGCTCAGCGATGGCAGGTGGTATTACTGGCACCGGAACTGGCGCCGGTCGTGGTGCTGGTGGCGACGCAAGCTCGGACTTGGCGGGATCATCCTGGTTGGCAGCCGCACCAAGCGCGGTGCCCGGCGCATTGGACACGACGGCGATGTCCGCCTTGTTGAATGCTTCTGTAGTGCTTGCGATCGATGCCATGCCAGAGATCGCGTCCCGCGCGGGTTCTGCCAGTGGCGCCAGCAGCTCGTCCAGGTAGAGGTCGATCATCTGGGAGCTCACGCGGCCTCCTTCTGCTCGGTCATTGCGTTCAACAGCCAGTTCAGCGCTGAGCGATAGGCATCTGCGCCGCGCCCCGTCGGTGCCACCGCGGTGGTCAACTCCATGGCGTCGCGCAGGCGGGTGTCCATTGGTATCGCCTTGGGCCAGACCCGGCCCTCGTAGTGCTCTTTCAGCTGGGCCAGCACGGTCACCCCCGCACGGGTGCGGCGGTCGTACAGCGTGGGCAGAATGTGGCGCGGCAACGGTCGTCGACGTGAGCGCTCCACCATGTCGGCGGTACGAAGCATGTCGTTCAGACCATGCACGGCGAGCGGATCAGTCTGGGTCGGGATGATCAAACGGTCGGCCGCGGCCAGTGCGTTGACCATCAACAAGCCCAGCGTTGGAGGACAGTCGAGTAACGCGTAGTCGTACTTGTCGCGCGCAGCGTGGAGCGCCCGGCCGAGCGCAAGCCCGAGGCCGGGTTGAGTTGCCCCGCGGCGTTCCAGTGTCGCCAGCGCGGGCTGCGCAGCCACCAGCATCAAGCCGTCGATATCGGTGCGACGGGCCAGACTTCCCATCTCCACGCTGATGCTGGAAAACACATCGTGGGTGCCCGGCGGCGTGGGGTCGGATGGGATACGGAATGCCCGCGTCAACGACGCATGCGGGTCCAGATCAATCAGTAGAACGCGCTCGCCCATGCCGGCCAGTCCGCGCGCCAGACACAGCGAGGTGGTGGTCTTGCCTACGCCACCCTTCTGGTTGGCTATGGCCCAAGTCTGCATGTCAGCCGGCTCCGGAGTTCAGTAAGGGGTCGGTGGCAATCGCGGCGGTGCCAGTCGTCGGTGTCAGCGCATCGGTTGCCGGTGACGTAGCAGGGGGCAGGGGAGCGGTAATGGCATCCGGACCCATTGGCGTGGCCAGAATCACCAGCAGCACGCGCCGGTTTGAATTGCGCCCTTCCACCGTGGCGTTGTCTTCGACCGGCTGATACTCGCCGTAACCCACCACGGCCAGTCGTGCGGCCTGCACGCCGGCGTCGATCATCTCGTGCACGACGCTGCCGGCGCGCGCAGCGGACAGCTCCCAGTTGGAAGGGAACCGGGCCGTCGCAATCGGCATGTTGTCGGTGTAGCCCTCGACCCGCACCGAGTTGGGCTCGTCGCGCAGGATGTGGGCCAGCTTGTGGACGGTTTCCACCGCGAGCGGGCTGGGCGTAGCCACGCCGCTGGAGAACAGGATGTCGCTCTGGATCTCGACTTCAAGGAAGGCGGGTCCGCGGCGTACCGTCACCAGGTTCTGGCGTACCAGTTCGGATAGCGCTGCCTGGATCCGCTCGCCGAGCACGTGCAGCTGGCCTTGCCGGCGGCTCTCAAGCTCGATGGGGTTGATGATCTCGGAGGAGGTTGCACCCGCCGACGCTTCGTCGCGATGCTGGATTCCGAAGGTCGGCATGTCGAGGACTTGCAGCATGCGCGGCGAGTTGATCGGTGTTGCCGCGGCCGGACCGGCCTTGGACGCGGCGGTCTGCATCGATGGACGGTCGAACGCGGAGCCGCGCAGCTGGGTCTTGCCCAGCTGGATCGGGCTGATCGTGCGCGGCGGACCGCCGAAAGCGGACGATAAGGAGTCCGCAAGCACGCGGTACTTGCCTTCATTGACGGATGAAATCGCGTACATGACCACGAAGAAAGCCAACAACAGCGTCATCAGGTCGGCGTAGGGGATCGCCCACGCTTCGTGGTTCTGATGCTCTTCATGTTTCGCGCGACGGGCCATATCAGTGCACGAAACCGTTCAGACGTGTCTCGATGTTGCGCGGGTTCTCACCTTGGGCGATGGCGATAAGACCCTCGATCACCATCTCGCGCGTCTCCGCCTGATGAGTGATCAGCCCCTTCAATTTGCTCGCCGCCGGCAACAGCGCCAGGTTGGCGGTGCCGATGCCGTAGATGGTCGCGGTAAACGCTGCGGCGATGCCGGAGCCCAACATGCTCGGGTCGGCGAGATTCTTCATGACCGCGATCAGTCCCAGCACGGCGCCGACGATGCCGAGCGTCGGGGCGTAGATGCCCATGCCTTCGAACACCTTGGCGGCGGCGAAGTCGCGGCTTGATTGGCCGTGCAGTTCAATTTCCAGCATTTGCCGGATGGCTTCCGGCTCCACGCCGTCCACCACCATCTGCAGGCCCTTGCGCACAAAGGTGTCATCCTGCGCTTCGACCTCAGGCTCCAGCCCAAGCAGGCCCTGGCGACGCGCAATAGTGCTCCATTCCACGATCTTGGTGATCAGTGAACGACGGTCGTGGGACGGTGGCTTGAAGACCCAGCCGGAGATTTTCATCGCGCGCATGAAAGTATCCATCGGGGTCTGCACCAGGATCGCCGCCATCGTGCCGACGATCACCACCACGAAGGCGGCCGGCGACCAGAGCCCGGACAGGCCTGCACCCTTCAGGATGCTGCCGCCGATCAGGGCGATGAGCGCGAGTACCGTGCCGATGACGCTGAGTTTGTCCATAGGTCTGTTAACGGTCAGAAGTGGGAATGCTTGAGCCGGGATGTGTTGCGTATCCCGGTGCGGTAGAGCGCGTCGACGTCGAGGATCAATGACATCCGGCCATCGCCGATCAGGCTTGCGCCGGCATAGCCCGCCAGACCACGCAGGGTCTTGGGCAGCGCCTTGATCACGACCTCCTCGCGTCCGCGTACGCGGTCCACGGCCAGGCAGAAACGTTGCTCGCCCGCCTGCAGTACGACGACCGTGCGCTCGGCGATATCGCTGTCAGCCGGGTCCAGACCCAGCCAGTCGCGCAGATCCAGCAACGGGACCGGCTGCTCGCGCAGGTCGAGCACGCGCTGGCCATCGATCGACATCGGCTCGCCGGGCACGTGCGCCAGGACTTCCATGACCCGCACCAGTGGCAATGCGTAGACGTCGTTGTCGATCTCCACCAGCAGGGTCGGCAGGATCGCGAGGGTCAGCGGTACGCGGATAACGAAGCGACTGCCGTGGCCGGGTTCGGATTGGATCTGCACCTGGCCTGACAGTTCACGGATGCGGGACTGGACCACGTCCATGCCGACTCCGCGTCCGGACAGGTCGCTAACTTCGGCGCGGGTAGAGAAGCCGGGCAGGAACAACAGCTGTAAGGATTCGTCCGGAGAGAGGCGGGCGGCGGCATCGGCGTCAATCAGCCCCTTGCGCACGGCGCCATCGCGGATACGGTCGGGGTCGATCCCGGCGCCGTCATCGCGCACCTCGATCACCACATGGTCGCCTTCCTGCTGGGCGGACAGTCGCACGTGCCCCTGCTCGGGTTTACCGCTCTCGCGGCGGACCTGGGGTGATTCGATGCCGTGATCGATGGCGTTGCGGACCAGATGCACCAGAGGATCGGCCAGTGCCTCGACAAGAGTGCGGTCGAGCTCGGTCTCGGCGCCGGCGACTTCCAGCTCGACGTTCTTCTGCAACTGCCGGGCGACGTCGCGCGCCAGCTTGGGGAAGCGTGCGAACACGCGCCCGACGGGCTGCATGCGCGCCATCATCACCGCTGATTGCAGCCGCGACGTGGCGCCGTCCAGCGCACCCACCGCCCGGTCGAGTTCCTCGTCGTGCAGGCGTGGGCGCAGCGTTTTCAGGCGGTTGCGCGCCAATACCAGCTCGCCCACCAGGTTGACCATCGCATCCAGGCGTTTGACATCGACCCGGACGGTGGGTTCTTCATGGGGGGCAGGCCCGGCCGGTTTGCGCGGCGCGGTAGGTGCGGATTTGGGGGCCACAGAGGGTGGCGTTACAGGTGGCGTAGCGACCGGAGGCGGTGTATCGGCGGGCGTCGTGGCGGTAGCCGCGTTATCGCTCGGCCCGCTGCCAGGCGCGCCACCACTGCCATGCAGGCTGTCGAGCAAGGCTTCGAAATCCAGATCGTCCAGATCGTCGCTGCTGCCCGTTGAGTCTGCGGTCGAGCCCGCGGCATGGGCTGGACTGTTATCGGTGCGCAAGCTGTCGATCAGCGCCTGTGGTGCATCGGCCGGGGGTTCGCCAGCGGACACGCAGTCCAGCATGTCGACCAACAAATCCAGAGATTGCTGGGCGCCGTCAAACGCGGCGGCGTCGAGGGGGAACTCACCGGTCCGGGCCAGATTCAGCCGGTCTTCGACGGCGTGACAGATGACCACCATCGGCGGGAAATCGAGGAACCCCGCGCCGCCCTTGATGGTATGAAAGCCGCGGAAGACCGTGTTGAGGCTTTCGCGGTCGGTCGGTGCATGCTCCAGGGCGACCATCTGCTCGCCCAGCTGGTCGAGAATTTCACGCGCCTCAACCAGGAAGTCGGCGCAGATGTCGGAGGCGGTGTCCACGTCGTTACAGCCCCAGCGACGACAACAGTGAGTTGGCGTCGTCCTGGCTCACCGGAGCGGGATCCAGACCGGTGACCGCAGGTCCATGGCCGCGATTGGAAAGTTGCAGCGGGCGGTCATCTTCACCGATGACCTCGCCGAGGCCGACATGCACTGCACGCACCAGCGCAACCACTCGCAAAATGATCTGTCCGGTCAGGTCCTGGTAGCCCTGCGCGGCCGTCAGCTCGGACAGACGCGAACGGATACCGGACATCGCCGCTGCCTGCGCTTCGTCGTCCGGAACCGGCAACTGTCGCAGCAGCTGTCCGCATTCGTCGACCAGGTCCAGAGAACGCATGCTGGCCTTCTCGGTCAGAGTCACCACGTGTTCCAGACGTGCGCAGGCATCCGGCAGCGAGGATGCATTCGCGCCGGCGCCGGCATGATCGCCCAGCGCCTGTTCCAACTCACGTGCAAGCCGGGTCAGGCCCTGCACAAAAGGTTGGGTGCGCCACTCGATCAACGCGTCGACGTTCGACCGCCAGCCTGCCTGGTCGTCGTTCTCCAACGCCAGCAGTGCCGCGTGCAGGCGTTCGCTGATCGCCTGGCGGTCGTGGGTGGTCACGCGTTGGCTCCCAACCGTTCGAACACCTTGGCGAGCTTGTCGCCGAGCGTGGCAGCGGTGAAGGGCTTGATCACGTAGCCGTTCACGCCGGCCTGTGCGGCCTCGATAATCTGCTCGCGCTTGGCTTCGGCGGTCACCATCAGTACCGGAGTTGCAGCCAGCGCCGGGTTGGCGCGGATTGCCCTCAGCAGGTCGATGCCGGGCATGCCAGGCATATTCCAGTCAGTGATCACCAGATCGAAGCTGGACTTGCCCAGCTCCACCATCGCGGTGGTGCCGTCGTCCGCCTCGGTCGTGTTGGTGAAGCCCAGGTCGCTGAGCAGGTTCTTGACGATGCGGCGCATGGTCGAGAAGTCGTCGACGATAAGGATGCGAATGTTCTTGTCCATGGATGCTCGTAGTACCTGTGATGTGTTGGATTGCTTGGATTCGGAAGGTTGGCCGCGTCGGTCGGATGACCGTCAGCTGGGTGTGTCCATCGCGGTGTCGCGCCATTCGCCCAGACGTGCGCGCAGGCGCAGCATCGACTGACCGTGGATCTGACAGACCCGCGATTCGCTGACCGAGAGCACCGCGCCGATCTCGCGCATGTTCATTTCCTGCTCGTAGTACAGCGACAACACCAGTTGTTCGCGCTCCGGCAGTTCGGCGATAGCGCCACCGAGTGAATCGCGGAATGCGGCGTAGTCGAATGCGCGCGCCGGAGTTGCATCGCCGGGTGTGGCGACACGCGGTTCGCCGTCGTGTTCCTCGGAATGCGCGTCCAAGCTGATCAGCTGGCCGCGTGCGGCTTCTTCCAGCATCTTGTAGTACTCCTCCATAGAGACCTCCAGCTCGGCTGCGACCTCCGTGGCGGTGGCGGCGCGGCCAGTGGCCTGCTCAATCCGTCGGGTCGCACCAATCACGTCCCGATAGCGGCGGTGCACGGAGCGCGGCACCCAGTCACCGCGGCGGATTTCATCGATCATTGCGCCACGGATGCGGATCGACGCGTAGGTCTCGAATGCGGCGCCCTGGTCGTCCTGGAAGTTGCGCGCGGCATCCAGCAGGCCGAGCATGCCGGCCTGGATCAGGTCATCGACCTCGACGCTGGACGGCAGGCGCGCTGCCATGTGGTGGGCAATGCGGCGGACCAGCTCACCGTGCCGCTCGACCACGTCGGCGGCATCGTGGCGCGGTAGGCTGGCGCGATAGGCAGCAGCGGCAACGTTCATGCGACGGCGCTCCTCGGCTGGTTGATCAGCCGTTCCATGTAGAACTCGACGTGGCCGCGCGGCCCGACCGGCGACTGCCACTCGCGGGCGCGACGGGCGATGTCGCGGAATGCAATAGCCGATGGACTGGACGGGAACGCCTCGGTGACGGCTTCCTGACGCTGTATCGCGCGTCGCAGCCATTCATCGCGCGGGATCGCGCCCAGATAATTGAGGGTGACATCGAGGAATCGGGATGCCACCCGTTCCAGCTTGGCGAACAACTGGCGGCCCTCGGCGGGGTTCTGCACCTGGTTGGCCAGCACCTGGATCCGGGTGACGCCGCGTTCGCGGTTGAGCACCTTGATCAGCGCGTAGGCGTCAGTCACCGACGCTGGCTCGTCGCACACCACCACGATCACGTCCTGGGCGGCCTGGCAGAAGGTCAGCACACCGTCGGCGATGCCAGCGGCGTTGTCGATCACCATCGCGTCGATCGGCAGGTCCAGCTGGCTGAAAGCGTGCACCAGACCGATGTGTTCCTGCGGCAGCAGCTCGGTCATGTGGCGCTTGCCAGACGCCGCTGGTACGACCCACAGTCCGCCGGGACCCTCCAGCAGCGTGTCGCGCAGCTCGCATCGTCCGGCGAACACATCGGCCAAAGTGAATTTAGGCGACAGGCCGAGCATGACGTCGACGTTCGCAAGGCCCAGGTCGGTGTCCAGCAACAAGGTGCGTTGACCGGCATTGACCAGCGACAGGGCGAGGTTGACCGATACGCTGGTCTTTCCCACGCCGCCCTTGCCGCTGGCGACGGCGATCACGCGCACCGGTGCCGGGGAGGCAGTGGACTCGGAGGCGGTCATTGAGGATGGCACCACGATCGGGGAGACGGGTTGGAGGTCAGGCGATGGCATGGTGATCCTCGGTGACAAAGGGGTTATCGGCGGCGCGGCGCAACTTCTCGAGCTGCAGTACCAGGTTGGATGCGTCGGCGGCTTCCAAATCGCCGGGAACCTGCTGGCCGTTGGTGGTGTAGGCCAGGCTGAGACCGTTGCGGACCGCCACTGACAGGACGGCGCCAAGGCGCCCGGTCTCATCGGTCTTGCTCAGGATTACGCCCTCCACGCAGGCCATGCGGTAGCGGCGGACCAGTTCATTGAGGTCGTGCGGATGGGCGTTGGCTGGCATCACCAGCAGGCTGCGCAATTTGCCCGTGGCTCGCAGCCAGGTGATCTGGCCGAGCAGGGCGCGGTCGCGGGCGCCGTAGCCAGCGGTATCAACCAGCACCAGCGGGTAGTCCTGCAGTTGCTCGAGTGTCTCCTCCAAGCCCTGCGCGCCGCGCGCCTCGCACACGGTGATTCCGAGGCGGCGGCCATGTGCATACAGTTGTTCGATCGCACCCGGACGCTCGCTGTCGGTGGTGACCATGGCGACGTCGCGCGCGCGGTGGCGGGCGGCAAACCGTGCGGCCAACTTGGCCACCGTGGTGGTCTTGCCGGCACCGGTCGGGCCGATCAGGGCGATCACGCCGCCTTCGTCGATCGGCTCGCTGCGGGTGATCGTCAGCGATCGGGCCAGCTCGGCCAGGATCGGTGCACGGACCTGATCGGGTGCCAGCGCGGGGTTGAGTTTGGCGACGATGGTCTGGGCCAGGCTCTCATCGCAGCCGTAGCCCAGCAGCATGTCGTAAGCCGCGGCCCGCGCGGGGGAGCCGCGCAGACGCTCGACGGTGAACTGGCCCATCTCACGTTCGATCATGTGCCGCATCGAGGACAGTTCCTCGCGCATGGCGATGATGCCGGGATCCGGATCGGCGACTGCGTGCAGTATCGGAGCAACGGGTTCCGCTATCCGGGCAACCTCTGCGGCGACGTCAGTGGCGATCGCGACGCTGGTGTCGGGTTGTTGGGCCGTCGCGTCGAATGCCGAGCGCTGGGCGATTTCCGGCGCCGTCGGAACGTTGTTTGGAAACGGGACCGGGTTGGAACGCTCAACCAGAGTGGCTGGAACCGCAGGCGCCACGGGTGCCGGTGCAGGTGCAGGTGCAGCCGCGGCGGCGGCGTGCACGATTTCCGGAGTAGCGGGGGCAGCAGCAACCGCCGCCATTGCAGCAGGCATTGCAGCAGGCATCGCGGCGGGCGCGGAATTCACCGCTTCCGGCTCCACCATCGCGGCCATCATTGCGTGGAACTGGCTCGACGCAGCAGAGCCCGTCGGGAAGCGAACAGGCGCCTCGGAAGGAGCGTTGGCGGCTGCGCTGACCCGTGGTGCGGCCAGTGCGGCGACCGGGTCTACCGCCAGCGGGGCAGCGTGGCTGCGACCGATCAGCTCTGCCAATGTCTGCTCGGCGGCAGGCTTGGCGGGCTTCTCGGCAGCAGGCGATTCGCCGAGGCGGAACACAGCGCGTGCGCGGCTGGCGAAGCTCTCGCGTGAGGGAGCAGCGGACGCGTCGGCGGTGGCTTCTGCGTGGATGCCGGCTGCGGCAGTTGCGGCAGCAGGTACTGCACCCGCCGTCGCCGCGCTCGAGCCCGCGTCACGCTGGGCCGCGGTCCGCTGCATTCCCGGAGCAGCAGCGCGCAAGGCCTGGTGGACCAGCGCTTCGTCGTAATCGGTGGCCGCGACGACCTCGATGCCATTGGCAGTCGGGTGACTGGACAGGATCACCGCTTCCGCGCCCTGTTCTGCGCGGACCATCTGCAGCGCACTGCGCATGTCGGCGGCGATGAATCGTTTGATTCTCATGTGTGTCGTCCCCTGCTTCCGTTATTCATTGCCATCGTTCAACCAATCGATCCCACCAGCCGTAGACGCTTGTCTTCGGGTACCTCGGTGTAGGCGAGGACCGAAAGTGCCGGAACGCTGTGGCGTACCAACCGCGCGATCGTCGCGCGGATCCCGCCGGGCACCAGCAGCACCGCGGGTTCACCGCGACCTTCCTGCTGAGCCACGCAATCACTGAGGTTCTGGTGCAACCGCTCAGCGAGTCCGGGTTCCAACGCGGCGCCAGCGCCGTTGACCGACTCCTGCAATACCCGTTCCAAAGCCGGCGCCAAGGTGTAGACGGGCAGCTCGGGATTGAGTCCGTTGAGCTCCTGGACGATGAAACGGCCCAGCGCATTGCGCACGGCCGCCGTCAGTACAGCCGGGTCCTGGGTCTGCGCGCCATGCTCCAGCAGGGCCTCGACGATCTGGCGCATCTGCCGCAACGGGACCTTCTCGATCAGCAGCGACTGCAGTACCCGCACCACCACCGACAGCGGCAGCAGCTTGGGTGTCAAATCCTCGACGAGGCGCGGCGTCGCTTTACCGACACTGGCCAGCAATTGCTGTACTTCGTCGTGACCGAGCAGCTCGGACGCACGCTCGCGCACGACATGCGACAGGTGGGTGGCGACCACGGTGGCGGCATCCACGACCGTGTAGCCCAGCGATTCGGCATGCGCGCGCTGGCCCGGCGGGATCCACACCGCGTCCAGACCGAACGCGGGGTCCTTGCCGGGAATGCCTTCCAGCGGTCCGAACACCTGACCCGGATCCAGTGCCAGATCGCGGTCCGGATGCAGATCGCCGGTGGCCATCGGCACGCCGTGAACAAGGATCCGGTACTGACCCGGTGCCAACTCCAGATTGTCGCGAACGTGCACCGCGGGAATCAGGAAGCCGAGGTCCTGGGTCAGTTTGCGGCGTATACCCTTCAGCCGGGCCAGCAGTTCACCGCCCTGGGCTTTGTCGACCAGCGCGATCAGCTTGTAGCCGACCTCCAGTGCGAGCGGCTCAACCGGGCGTACTTCGTCCCAGCTCAGCTCGGCCATGGCCTGGTTGGCCTGGCCGGCACCGGAAGCTGACGTGCCTTCTTCCGGCTCATCGGCGGCGGCTGCCTCGCGCTTGTGCAGCTGCCAGGCCGCGTAGCCAAGGACGGCCGACAACACCAGGAATGGCAGGTTGGGCATGCCCGGTACCACCCCGATCAGTCCCAGCAGCAGCGATGCGACGATCAGCGCACGCTTTTGCCCGAATACCTGTTTGGACACCGCAGGACCCATCTCCTGCTCGCGGGTCGCACGGGTGACCAGCATTGCGACCGCGGTGGAGACCAGCAGCGCGGGAAGCTGCGCGACCAGACCGTCGCCGATGGTCAGCAGTGCATAGACCTCCGCTGCTGTACCGAAGGCCATGTCGTGCTGGAGGATGCCAATCAGGATTCCGCCGACCAGGTTGATCACCAGAATCAACAGCCCGGCAATGGCATCGCCGCGTACAAACTTGCTCGCGCCGTCCATCGAGCCGTAGAAATCGGCCTCCTCGGCGACTTCCTGACGCCGCGCCTTCGCATCCTCGCGGGTCAACAGGCCGGCGTTGAGGTCGGCGTCGATCGCCATCTGCTTGCCGGGCATCGCATCAAGGATGAAGCGTGCCGATACCTCGGCGATGCGCCCGGAGCCCTTGGTCACCACAATGAAGTTGACGATCGTCAGGATTGCGAAAACGATGATGCCTACCGCGTAGCTGCCGCCGATGACGAACTGGCCAAACGATTCGATCACGTGTCCGGCCGCGCCGGGACCCTCATGGCCGTGCAGCAGCACGACCCGCGTCGAGGCCACGTTCAGCGCCAGACGCAGCAGGGTGACCATCAGCAGGACCGACGGAAATACCGAGAACTCAAGCGGTCGTTTGACGTAGACCACCGCCAGCAACACCACCAGCGACAGGGCGATGTTGATGGTGAACAACGCATCCAGCACCAGCGGCGCCAACGGCACCACGACCATGGCCAGCATCGCCAACACCACGATTGGTGCGGCGGCGCCGTTGCGCAGTGAACGCGCGAACTCGGGCAGGGAGAACGTCGTGGCACTCATGCTCGGCCACCCGCGCCGGTATCAACCGGATCAACCGCGCCGTCAGGACCGACGTCCATCGGCCGCAGCGACGGCGCCGGCCCATGCGTGGGGTGCCAGTGCTTGAGCTGGTAGACGTAGGAGAGCACTTGAGCGACGGCGGCGTAGAGGTTCACCGGAATTTCCTGATCGACTTTCGCTTGCCTATACAAGGCCCGTGCCAGAGGCGGCGCTTCGATCACGCTGATACGGTGTTTTTCGGCGACATCGCGCATCATCAGGGCCATCTCGTCCAAGCCCTTGGCGACCACCCGTGGGGCGCCCATCTTGTCGGCGTCGTACTTCAGCGCGACCGCGTAATGGGTCGGATTCATCACCAGCACGTCGGCGGAGGGGACGGCCTGCATCGTCTGGCGCTGCGAGAGTTGGCGTGCCACCTGGCGGGCCCGGCCCTTGATCTCCGGGTTGCCCTCGGTCTGCTTCATCTCATCGCGGATTTCCTGCTTGGTCATCTTCAGCTTGGCGTTGTGCTGGTAGCGCTGCCACGGCACGTCGATCGCCGCGATAAACGCCAGTGACGCGGACATCGCCAGCAGCGCACGCATCGCGGTGTTCAAACCGGTGGTGATCGCCATGTCCAGCGCCATACGCGGCATCGACAAAAGGTTGTCGAAGGAGCCGTACACCACCAACACGCCGGTACCCACCACCAGCACCACGCGCATCAGCGAGCGCAGCAGCTCAGCGAATCCTTCCTTGCCATAGATGCGTTTGAGCCCGGACGCGGGGTTGAGACGTTTGACGTCAACCTTCAGTGACTTGCCCGAAAAGCGGATGCCGCTCATCAGCGCCGGTGCCAGCAGGCAGGCGGCCAGCGATGCGGCCAGCAACGGCAATATCTGCACTACCAGGGTGGAAACCAGCATCACCGCGTGGGTTACCAGCCGGTCGGGTTTGCCGAGAATCGTCGGGTCCACCGACAGCGCACCGCCCAACCAGCTCTGTGCGTTGGTGCTGATACCGGGTGCCAGGACCATGACCGCCAGCGCGGTTACACCTAGTACGGAAACGTTGGCCAACTCTCGCGAGCGTGGAACGTCACCCTTCTCCTTGGCCTCGCGCAGGCGTTTCTCGGTCGGTTGTTCGGTACGGTCCTCTTTATCGCCGGACATCGCTCGCTTCCTCGGCCGGCCTGTGTAGGGCCTCACGGGTGGGCGCCGCCGGCAGAAGGTTCAGCCGGTCAATGCGCGCGCTGTGAAGAAAGCCTCCTCAAACAGTCGCTGTATAGGCTCTTGCAGTTCCCGTGCCACCAGCGTCAACAACACCATCCCGACCAGCATTCCGACCGGCAGCCCGATCGCGATCGGGTTGAGTGCGGCCGCGGCACGTGAGAGCACGCCGAAGGCCAGATTGGAGGCCAGCAGCGCCATCATCACCGGCAGCGCCAGCAGCAGCCCGGCCCGCAGGCAGGTTGCAAAGAAGGTCGGCAGGGTCGCCAGAAATCCATCCACGTCGCTCAAGGGCGTTCCGATCGGTAGCGTCCGGTAGCTGTCGGCCAGCAGTTCGACCAGCGCCAGGTGGCCATCGAGGGTAAAAAACAACAGGCCGAAGGTCAGGAAGAACCACTGCGACAGCACCGTCGATGAGGCGCCACTCAAGGGGTCGGCCATGGTCGCAAATGACAAACCCATGCCTTGGCTGACCAGCTCCCCGGCCAGCTGTCCGGCCTCGAACGCCAGCCGCAGCACCAGCCCAATCGCGATGCCGACGGCCATCTCGCGAAATACGTTGAGTACGGTGGTCGCGTCCACCGCCGCCAGTGGCGCTGCCGGCAGCACGGTGGACATCGCTGCGGACAGTGCGATCGCAAGGATCATCCGCGCGCGCACCGGCATGCCGCGGCCGCCGATCATCGGCAGAACCTGCAAGGCCGCACCGATGCGCAGCAGGTGCCACAACACCTGGCCCAGCATGCCGAACAGGTTGAGCCCGTCGACGGTGGTGGCGGTGACCGGGTCCATCGCTACCCGATCAGGTGCGGGATGCGATGGAACAGTTCGGTGGTAAAGGCGACCATCTTGCCGAGCAAAAAGTGCCCAGTCAGTGCCAGCGTGGTCGCCAGTGCAATGGCTTTCATCACGAACGCGATGGTCTGCTCGTTGATCTGGGTCGCAGCTTGAACGATGCCGACGGTCACGCCGACCACCAGAACCGCCAGCAGTGGCGGGGCGCCCATCAGGAGGGCCATCTGCAGGCCGCGGCCGATTTCAGTAATCGCAACTTCGGGGGTCATCGCATCACACCATGTTGAAGCTGGCGGCGAGGGATCCGACGACCAGAATCCAGCCGTCCACCAGCACGAACAGCAGGATCTTGAATGGCGCGGAGATCAGCATGGGCGACAGCATCATCATGCCCATCGACATCAGCACGCTGGCGACCACCAGATCGATGATCACGAACGGGATATAGACCAGAAAGGCGATCTCGAAGGCGGTCTTCAGCTCGCTGGTCAGGAAGGATGCGGCCAGCACGCCGAAGGGCACGTCGCCGGGTTCGGCAAACGGTCCGGTACCTGACAGCCCGGCAAAGGTCATCAGGTCGTTCTCGCGCACCTGAGCCAGCATGAACCCGCGGAATGGTTCGATCGCGGCCGTCCACGCAGTTCGAAAGTCCATCTCGTCATTGAGGTAGGGCGAAATTCCGGCCGCCCACGACTGATCGAACACCGGCATCATGATCATCACTGTGAGAAACAGCGCCAATGCCAGCAGGACCTGGTTGCTCGGCGTCTGGCCGGTACCCAGTGCCTGCCGGAGCAGGCCCAGCACGATGATGATGCGGGTGAATGCGGTCAGGCCCAGCAGCGCTGCCGGCAGCAGGGAAATGCCGGTCATCAGCAGCAAGACCTGCAGCGGCATGCTGACCGGCTCGCCGCCAATGTTGCCGACGTTGAGGTTTGGCAGCGCCGGCATGGCAGAAGGCGTGGAAGGCTGCGACGCGGGGGCCGAAGGCGCCGCCGGCGCGGTCTGCGCGGCGGCATCGTTGGCCAGCATCAGCATGCCAGCCAGCAGCAGACTGGCCATCAGGCGCAATGCCCAGCCCATGCCGCGATTGGAGGTGAGCGCATTCATGCCTTCTTTCCAAAATGTTGTGCCAACAGGTTGGCGAATGGCGACGGGCCGCTTTCAGTCACTGGCAGCGGTTCGGTCAAGGTATGCAGGGTGCGTGTCCCGCTTGCACCGACACTGAGCAGCAGCTGGGTATCGCCCACCGCAACCACGATCACACGCTCGCGTGGACTCAGCGCCAGCGAGCCAACCACCCGCAACGTGGGATTGGCAGCAACGCCTGCGCCAGCCCCGATGCCGGGCATCCGCTTGGCCAACCAGGCCAGTGCGAGGATCAGGCTGACCACCAACAGCAGCGCCAACACGCTGCCGCCGACTGCGCCAGCACCGCTGCTCGCCGGCGCAAACACCGGCGGTGCGGTGGTCGACGCGGTGGTGGTGCGGGTCGCGATCAGTGGCATGACCGGGATGGCTGCGGTGGTGTCTACCACCACCGTGACCTGGGCGAAATCATGCAACGGATCGATGGCGGGCGATGAATTCATCGCAGGCGCTTGATGCGTTCGGCGGGGCTGACGACATCGGTGAGACGCACACCGAAGCGGTCATTGACCACCACGACTTCGCCCTGCGCGATGAGGGTGCCGTTGACGAACACGTCCAGCGGCTCGCCGGCACCGCGTTCCAGTTCGACCACCGAGCCCTGATTGAGCTGCAGCAGGTTGCGGATGGGAATACGCGTCCGCCCGACCTCCAGTGACAGCGAGACCGAGACGTCCAGGATCACGTCCAGATTCAGGTCAGAATCGTTGCAATCCGCATCGGCGGTCAGCGCGTCGAAGGCAGCACGCGGGGTGTCGTTTTCGATCGTGGCGGTATCGGATGGGTTCATGGCGTTGTGAGGATGTCCAGAGTGGGAAGGGTGCGCGCGGCGTGCACGGTGGCGACCTTGATGGCGTTGCGGCCGTTGTGGGTGCCGAACGTGCCGGAGAACAGCGGCGTCTGTTCGACATTCAGAGTCACCTTGTCGGGCAGGTCGATCGGAATCACGTCGCCGACCTTGAGCCGGCTTAACTGGCGCAGGGTGATCTGACGCTGGGCCAGGCAGCTGCTCAGCTCGACCTGCGCATCCTGCAGCTGCTCGCGCATCGCCCGGCTCCAGCTTTCGTCACGTTCGACACGATCGCTCTGCACGCCGGCATCCAGCTGTTCGCGGATCGGCTCCAGCATCGAGTAGGGGAAGGAGACGTGGAACTCGCCTCCGCCGCCCTCCAGTTCGACATGGAAACGGCTGACCACGATGTACTCGCGTGGGCTGATGATATTGGCGAAGTGCGGGTTGACTTCCGAGTTCAGATACTCGAATTCGACCGGCATCACCGGTGCCCAGGCTTCGACCAGATCGGCGAATGTTTGCTTCAAAAGCAACTGGATCACCCGCATCTCGGTCGGGGTGAATTCGCGGCCCTCGATACGGGTGTGGTACTTGCCGGAACCACCAAAGAAGTTGTCGACAACGGTAAAGACCAGTCGCGGCTCGAACAGCACGAGTGCGGTCCCGCGCAGTGGTTTCATCTTCACCAGGTTGAGGTTGGTGGGGACCTGCAGCGAGTGCATGTACTCGCCAAAACGCACCAGCTCGATGCCCCGCACCGACAGGTCGGCAGACCGCCGCAACAGGCTGAACAGACCAATCCGCCAAGTGCGAGCGAAGCGCTCGTTGATCATCTCCAGCGTCGGCAGGCGGCCGCGGACAATGCGGTCCTGACTGGTGAAGTCGTAGTTACGCGCCTCGTCGGGTGCGGGTGGCGCTTCCTCGACATCCACCGCGCCGCTGTCAACGCCATGCAGCAGGGCATCGATTTCGTCTTGGGAAAGCAGGTCCATGCTCATCGCAGATTCCTACTGGGTCACGAAGCTGGTGAAGTAGACGGCCTCGACCTTGTTGGGCGCGCCTTCGGCTTTAAGCAACGCGCGGACCTCGTCGCGCGATTTTTCCTGCAGGCGCTCTTTGGCGCTGCGAAGGGACAGCTGAGTGGCCGAGTGCTCGCCAAACAACAGCAGAAGCCGGTTGCGCACGGCGGGGGCATGCAGCTCCAGCGCCTTGGCTGTCGCGTCGTCGCGGGTCATCAGCTGCACGTCGGCCTGCAGGTAGCGCACCGAGTCGGTATCAATCAGGTTGACGACGAACGAGGGCTCCAGCGCGAAGTAGATCGCCGGCTTGCGGGCTGCCTTCGGGCTGTCGGTCTCATCCTCGTCATCGATGTCGACCGCCTGAGTGGCCGGCACGCCTGCATCGGCGCGTGAATACCAGAACCAGCCACCGGCGGCGGCCATAGCCACGACCAGAATGGACACGATGATCCAGGGCAGTTTGCTGGGTTTTGGTTGGGTCTGGGCAGACACTCGGGAGCTCCGGCTGACAATGGTTGCCGGTACTGTGCAAGTGGCGTGCCGCGCCGTGGGGATCGTGAGTGACGGGGATTTGACACTCTGCGAAAAACGGCCGGTGACAGAGGATTGACGCGGCCGAACTAACGCTATTTCCGGGCTTTACTCACCGGAACCGGCCCGCGTTGCAGGCCGGTTGTGACCTCAGGCGTACTCGTCCAGCAGGCCGCGACGGGTGGTGAACGCGGGTGGCAGCACGGTGGCGTCGCCAAAGGCGTCCTCGCCTGAACTGATACCCGCGCTGGGACCGGCTTGGCCGCGATCGCCGCTACCGGACTGGCCGCTGCCGACATCGGTATGGCCCAGTTGCAGGCCTTGCTGGTTCAGCATGTCGCGCAGCTTACCGACGCTGGCTTCCAATGCCTGGCGTACGTCGGCATTGGCGGAGCTGAATTCGGCGTTGACCCGGGTTCCGTCCAGATGCAGGCGGACGTCGATCGGCCCCACATGCTCGGGGCTGACCCGGATCTGGGCGTGACCGATGCGCTGGTCGGCCAGCCAGCCGAGGCGGGCACCAAAGTCGTCGTCGAAGCCGGCATCCGGATCGGCGGGCATCGCCAGTGGTTGTGCGGCGGCTGCAGCAGCGGCCTGGCGGGCCGGACTGGCGGCCATCGACTGGCTTGTCGGAAGGGCGAACTCCACCCGCTCGACCACCGCGTCATCGGTGCTGGGCGTCGACAGAGCCTCGTCCGGCCCGTCCGCACCAGCCGCCAGAGCGAGGGATTTGGCGAACGCTTCAGTTTTGTCGCTATCGGCCGCATCAATCCCTGTGGGCGATAGCGTTGCCGCACCGGTGATGCTGGGCTCAGGCGTGGCGTTGGTCTTGTTCACTAAGGGCTGTAGACCCGTAGCAACGTCACTTCCGTCCTCAGCACTGGTCGACGGCACGAGGCCGGGCAGGGCGAGAGTGCCCAATGTCTCAACGGTTTCCTCGCCCATGCCGCTGGCGGGGACTGGGGTATCAGGCGCTGGCGGTGGCCAGCCACCGAGGAGGTTAAGGATCTGGTCGGGAAGAACGCTGTCATCCAACTCGGAGTCCAGCGGCAGCTCGGTGTCGTCGCTGGCTGCCGTGGTGGTGTCGGGTGGCGGCGGCAAACGCGCCCCGTCCGCTGGTGAAGCGTCGGCCTGGCGTGTCCCGGCGAGAACCCCCGCGAAACCACCTGCTGCGGTGGGCTCACTGTCGCGCCCATTCGCGTTCGCGCCTACTTTTGAAGCGGGTGCTGTCGCCGCGGCTGCAGGCGCGCCGGCGGTGCCGCTGCCCATACCGGACGCCATCACGATGCTGCGTCCGGCTCGCCGTTCTGAGCGGCGTTCACGGCCCGACGCGCACCAAGGTCATCCATCTCACGCTGGCTGCGCTTTTCATCGGCGCGCGACTCCTCGGCCCGATAGCTGGCGGACAGTTTTTCCAGCACGTGGGTCTCGCGGCTGGCCAGCATCAGGCGCGCACGCTCGACATCACTTTGCTGTCGGCTGTCGCTGACCACGCGGCTCTGCTGCGCGATCGCAACGTCCAGCCGGTCGCGGAACGCCAGCCGGTTGGCCAGCAAGGCAGGACTGGTAAGCGGCGTGCCACCGGGTGCGGCGTACTCAAGTGCATACCGGCGCAACGCGTCCAGACGGGCCTCTTGCTCGGCCACGGCGCGATCGCGCTCCGCGACATTGCGAGCGGCGTCGTCCTGATGGCGTTGCTTCACTTTCAACAGTGGATCCAATCGTTGCGATCGCATGTCGGTTACATCTCCTGCGCGTTGGTTGTAGCGGGTTGCGGAATATCGGGTGTGTCATCGAGCAATTGCGCCAGCGCCGCGCGGCTGGACTCGACGTCGGCAGCCTCGTTGACGTCCTGGCCGAGGAAAGCCTGGATTGCCGGCCAGCGGGCGACGGCCTCGTCGACGGCCGGATCGCTGCCGCGCTGGTAGGCGCCGATGGCAATCAAGTCGCGTTGCGCGGAGTAGGCGGCCAGCAGTCTGCGCAGCTTTCGGATGCGTTCGCGCCACGGTGCATCGGTGATGTCCTGCATCACCCGGCTGATCGAGACCTCAACATCAATCGCCGGGTACTGGCCTGCGTCGGCAATGCGGCGGGTCAGCACGATGTGGCCATCCAGGATGGCCCGTGCGGCATCGGCAATCGGCTCTTGCTGATCGTCGCCTTCAGTCAAAACGGTATAGAACGCGGTGATTGAACCGCGGCCATCGGAGCCGTTGCCGGCGCGCTCAACCAGCTGTGGCAGCTTGGCGAACACCGATGGCGGATAGCCGCGTGTGGTCGGTGGCTCACCCACTGAAAGTCCAATCTCGCGCTGGGCCTGCGCAAAGCGGGTCAGCGAGTCCATCAGCAGCAATACATGCAGACCCTGATCGCGGTACCACTCGGCAATCGCGGTCGCCCGCAGCGCACCGTGCAGGCGTGCCAGTGGCGGGCGGTCCGCGGGAGCCGCCACGACTACGGCGCGGCGCATGCCTTCTTCGCCAAGTGTGGCTTCGACAAAATCGCGTACTTCCCGGCCGCGCTCGCCGACCAGACCGACCACGATCACGTCGGCGGCGGTGTAGCGGGTCATCATGCCCAGCAGAGTGGATTTACCCACGCCCGAGCCGGCAAACAGCCCGATACGCTGGCCACGGCCGATCGGCAGCAATGCATTGATTGAGCGTACGCCGACATCCAGCGACTGGGTGATGGGTTCGCGGGTCAGCGGATTGATGATCTGACCGCCCAATCCAACCCAGCTCTCCGGCCGCAGCGGGCCGCGGCCGTCCAGGGGCACGCCGTCGCTGTCGATCACACGTCCGAGCAGGCCCTCGCCAACGGCAACTTCACCGCGCAGGCGGGTGGTCACAACGCGCGCGTTGGGTAGCAGGCCGGCCAAATCGGCGGTGGGCATCAGAAAGGTTCGATCCCCCGAAAAGCCCACGACCTCGGTATCCACCCACCGGCCGCCGGACGTTTCCACGCGGCAGCGCGAGCCCAGAGGAGCGCTGCAGCCAGAAGCTTCCAGGGTAAGGCCAACCGCGCGTCGCAACACGCCCTCGCGGGCCAGACCCAGTGATGACGGCTGCGGGTTGATGGTCGACAGACGTGCGGCCAGGCGCAGGTTGCGCATCTCTTCCCACTGGTCGGCAGCGACGCGGTTCATGGCTGATTGCCCTCCGTCTCGCTGGCGGAAATCGTTTCTTCCAAGCAGGCCTGCAAGCGCGCCTCCAAGGTGCCGTCGATACGCATGCTTTCGCTGTGCAGGCGCAGTTCGCCGCGCGCGAGGCTGCTGTCGTCGGTCAGGCGCACGCCGCTCAGGCCAGCCAAATGCGGTGCCAGCACGCCCATGTCATCGGGGTGCAGACGCAGCTCGATCTCTCGCGAACTGGTGCCAACTGCGTCCAGTGCTTCGCGCACCAGATCAGCCAGCAATGTGGGGTCGGCGCGGTAGGTCCTTCCGAGCAAGTTGCCGGCGATCCGCACGGCCAGCTCACCCAGCGCGTCGGCGACCTCGGTATCCAGACGGGCCAATGGACGCGTGAAGCCATCCAGAATGCCTTCCATCTGGGCGATCATCCGGCGTATCTCTCCCTGGCCGGCAGCAAGCCCTTCGGCATGTCCGGTGGCGTATCCCTCGTCGTGTGCCGCCTGCTCTATGGCTTGCAGCTCTTCAACGCTGGGCAGAGCTGGCGCTGGTTCGGCGACCTCAGAACACGGCTCAACGGGCGGCGCAAAGGCGCTTTCCAGATCGGGGGCCGTCCAGCGGACGGCGTGTGCGCTGTCGGCCATGGCGATCAAACGAATGCCTCCGCCTTGGCGGCCAGCTGGATGGTGCCTTCGTCAGCCATGCGCCGGACATCGGCCAGGATCTCTTTCTGCGCGGCCTCCACCTCGGCCAAGCGCACGGGACCGCGTGCCTCCATATCCTCGATAAGGATTTCGGCAGCGCGCGACGACATGTTGGCGGTGATCTTGGCGTGCACTTTCTGATCTGCCCCGCGCAGCGCCAGCGCCAGTTTGTCGGTGGAGATCTCACGCAGCACAGTCTGGATCGCGCGATCGTCCATCTCCGCCAGATTGTCGAATACAAACATCAGATCGCGGATCTGGACACTCAGCGCCTCGTCGATTTGGCCAATGTTGCCCAGAATGGTTTCGTCCTGGCCGGAGTCCATAAAGTTCAGAATGTTGGCGGCCACCCGCACGCCACCGACTGTCGATGACTGCAGGTTCTGGCTGCCGGCAAACTGGCGCGCCATGACGTCGTTCAATTCATTGAGCGCATGGGGCGGAATCCCGTCCAGCGTTGCGATACGCAGCAGAACGTCGGCGCGCACGCGGTCGGGAAGGCACTTGAGCACTTCTGCGGCCTGATCCTCGTCCAGATGCGCCAAGACAATGGCGATGATCTGCGGATGCTCGTTGCGCACCAGCTCGGAGATCGCACGCGGCTCCATCCACTTCAGCGTGTCCAGTCCAGAGGTGTTGCGTCCGGCCAGAATGCGGTCGATCAGCCCACCGGCACGCTCCTCACCAAGCGCCTGGGTCAACACGGCGCGGATGTAGTCATCGGCCCCGGCACCCAGCGAACTGGGCTGGGCAAGGGTGTCTACAAAGTCATCGAACACCTTGCTGACCGTCTCACGGGACACACCACCGACAGACGTCATGGCCATGCCGAGCTTCTGCACCTCGCGCGCGCCCATGTGCTTGAGCACTTCCGCCGCCTGCGACTCGCCCAGCGACAGCAGCACGACGGCGGCACGTTGCACGCCGGTGAGTGGTTCTTCCTTGACGATTGGATCAGCCATCGACTTCCACCCAGTTGCGGATCACATTGGCGACCCGCTTGGGGTCGTTGCTGACGGCGGTGCGTGCCACCTGCAGCTTCTCGTCAAACTGCATCGGTGCCTCGACCGGATCACCTTGCAAGCGGGCCGGCGGACGCGTGTCGCTGGATAGCAGCACCGGCACCTCATCCTCTTCCTCGACCAGCGTGGCGACCGCGACGCGCGGCTTGACCGGTCCCATCAACTGGCGCATTGCCGGGCGCAGTACGGTGAAGATCAGTGCCAACACGGCCAGTCCACCCAACGCGATCCGCAACAGTTCCTTGATGCGCGGGTTCTGCCAGAACGGTGGGCCTTCGGGTTCTTCGATCAGATCACGTGCAAACGCAGCGTTGACCACGGTCACCATGTCGCCGCGCGCCGCGTCGTAGCCGATCGCCTGCTGCACGAGTGATTCGATTCGGCCCAACTCGGCATCACTGAGTTCGCGCGAGGAGGCTTTGCCATCCTTGTCGGCGACGCCCGCGAGATGGTCGACCAGTACGGCCGCGCTCACCCGCAGTACCCGACCCGGTGCCTGACGGGTATGGGTCAGGGTGCGGTCAATTTCGTAGTTGCGTACAGCGGTGCGCGAGCCGTTATTGGCGTCAGCATTCGTGGCGGCGGCAGGCGCGGGGTCGGTCCCGGCCACGGCAGCGTTGCCGGCAGCGGTGGCCGCCGCTGCGGCGACTGCTTCGGGGGTGTTGCTGGCACTACCCGGGATGCCCTGCGGCGCGGGTGTGGAGAGGTTGCCGGATTCGGAGATCTGCTCGCTGCGCACGATGGCCGGGTCTGGTCCGTACACCTCGCGCGCCTGCTCGGTCTGGGCGAAATCCATGTCGACGCTGACTTGCGCACTGACGCGGCCGGGGCCGGTCATCGGCGCCAGCAGCTCCTGGATACGCTGCACGTAGACGGCTTCCTGACGGCGCTGTTGCTCAAAGCGTTTGGCGCCTATCGCCGAGTCGCTGTCGGGGTCGGACTCGGACAACATGCGGCCGAACTGGTCGACCACGGTGATGCTCTGGACCGGCAGCTGCGGAATACTGTTGGACACCAGGTGCACGATCGCGTTGACCTGGCCCGGCTCCAGCACCGCGCCGTTGCGCAGATGCAGTACGACCGACGCGCTGGCCGGCTCTTTTTGACGGGTGAAGGCGCTCGGCTTGGGAATGGCCAGATGCACGCGCGCTTCCAGCACCGGGCGCAGGTTGGCGATGGTGCGTGCCAGCTCGGTTTCCAGCGCGTGCTGGTAGCGGGCGGTTTCCACGAACTGGCTGGTGCCAAATCCCTGATCGCCCTGCAGGGCTTCAAAGCCACCCGCGTTGTTGGCAGGCAGCCCGGCGGATGCCAGCGCCAGCTTCGCCTGACCACTCTGGTCGGTGGGCACGGCGAGTGCGCCAGTCGACTGATCGATCCGGAACGGGATCTGCGCGCTGCGCAGCAGATCGGATGCCTCACTGGTCGACTTGGGATCCAGCCCGGCAAACACCGGCACGTAATCCGGGCGCTGGGTCCAGAAAAACAGCCACAGCCCGATCGCAACGGCCGCTGCTACCAGCGCGAATGTGCCCATCTGGCGCACCACCGGAATGTCCTGCAGCGGACCCATCTCGCGCAGGTTTGCGAAGGCGTTCTTGGGAAGGGAAATGGCGCTCATTGATGCGGTCTCGGGAATGCTCGGTTGCGGCGTGCGGGGCTTCGGTGGCGGTCGGGTGACAAGTGAGATGTCCCCACTAGACCGGCATGTTCATCACGTCCTGATAGGCCTGGACCATGCGGTTGCGGACTTCCACTGTCGCGCGGAAGGCGACCGACGACTGCTGCATGGCCACCATCACCCGCGCCAGATCGGCACGTGGGTCGCCCATTTCAAAAGCTTGTTGCAGCTGCCCGGCGTTGTTCTGCGCGCGGCTGACGTTATCGATCGCGTTGTTGAGGGTTTCCGAGAATCCCGGTCCTTTGACGCCCTCGACCTTGCCCGGCCCGCCCAGGTTGCGCGGATCAATCGCCGTACTCGCCGGCGATTCGGCCATGGCGCCGCCGCTGTGCATCTGGTGTGCACGGATCTGGGAAAGGATTGAGGAAATCGCGTCGGACATGGACGGGCTTCACTGGTTCTGGCTACTGCAGTTGACGATGCAAGCTGCGTGCCAGAGGTGTGCCGGAATCCCGTCGCCGGACGTGCTGAAGCGGTGTAGCGGTGAAGCGCTTTAGCGTTCGATGCCGTACTTGCGCAGCTTCTCGACCAGCGTGGTCCGACGCAGACCGAGCAATGGCGCGGCGTGCGCGACGACGCCGTCTGCCTGTTCCAGCGCGGCGCGGATCAGTTCCAGCTCGACATCGGCGATGTGCGAGCGCAGGTCCATGCCTTCGGCGGGCAGCGTGGCCCGTGGCGACAGGGTGGTCGGGTCCACCTTGGCGATTGTTTCAGCGACTGCCGCGACTGCCGCGACTTCCTCTGGCAGCTCCGGCACTGCGGCACGGTAGCGGGCAGGCAGATCTGCAGCGCGGACGGTCTCGGCAGGGTGGAGCACGGCAAGGCGTTCCAACAGGTTGGCCAACTCGCGCACGTTACCCGGCCAGGCGTAATGACGAAGCACCTCCACCGCGCCTGAGCTCAGCGACACACGGCCGCGCCCGGCATCCGCCAATTGGCGGGTGATCGCCGCGATCAGGTCGGGCAGATCATCCGCGCGCTCGCGCAAGGCGGGCATCTCGATGGGAAACACGTTGAGGCGATAGAACAGATCCTCGCGGAACTTGCCTTCGGCAATATGTGCTTCCAGATTGCGATGGGTGGCGGCGATGACCCGCACGTCGCACTCGATGGTCTGGTTGCCGCCGACACGCTCGAAGTTGCGCTCCTGCAACACGCGCAGCAGCTTGACCTGCATCGGCATGCTCATATCGCCGATCTCATCCAGCAGCAGGGTGCCGCCGTCGGCCATTTCGAACCGGCCTTTGCGTTGGGTCAGCGCGCCGGTAAACGCGCCTTTTTCGTGGCCAAACAGCTCGCTTTCCAGCAGCTCAGCCGGGATCGCGCCACAGTTGATGGCGACAAACGCGTTCGCGTGACGCTTGGAGCGTGCATGGATAGCGCGTGCGGCAACCTCTTTACCAGTACCGGACTCACCCAGGATCAGCACGGTGGTGTCGTGTGGCGCCACCTGGTCGATCATCCGCGACAGGCGCAGTGCCGGGGCACTTTGTCCGGTTGGTCCGCCGGCGGAGTGCTCGCGCTCCTCGTCCTGGTTGATGCGCTTCAGGCTGGCGCGACGCAGCGCCTCCTGCAATTGCGGGCGGCGGACCGGGTAATGCAGCGGCCACAGGTTTTCAGGATGCAACGCCCCACGCCACTCCGCATCATCCGGGTTGCCCGGCAATACCATCAGTGGTGGGTGCAGCGGCTGGGCCGCAATCCACTCCACAAAGGCGGGCCAGGCGGGATCGCCCTCCACGTCGCCGACCACCACGGCGACCCAGTCGTTGGGTCGTGCGCGCTTGAGGTTAATATCACCCGGCTCGGACAGGCGCGGGGTGAAGTCCATGAATTCGAGCAGCGTTGCGATGCGCTCGGCGCGCTCCATGTCCCGGTCGAGTACCAGAATTCGGGATTCACTCATGGCGAATCCGCATCACGCATGTCGTTGGAGAGCTTCTCCAGCAGCGGCATTACATCGTGGATATAGGACAGCTTGCTGACAAACGCGTCGGCACCCGCGCGCAGCGCGTGCTCGCGGTGCTCGGCGTCGTCAAAGTGGCTGGCAATGACCACGTAGGGCGGGTGGTCCTGTGCCTTGATCAGCCGGGTTGCCTGCAGGCCGCCCATTTCGGGCATCGCCAGATCCATCAGCACCGCGTTGGGGTTCAGCGCCTCGCACTGGGCAATCGCCTCGATCCCGTTGGCGGCCGAGCCGACCACGGTGATCCACTCGACCTTCCGCAAATGCCGCAGAGCCGCGTTGATGAAGCCTTCGTGGTCATCGACCAGCAGAACGTCCAGATTGCGCATGAGGGGCTACTCCAGTTCAGCCGGTGATGGTGGGTGATGCCGGACGCTGGCGCGAGCGGGCAGGGCCGATGCAAAGTTGGTCGCGGTATTTGGCCACGGTACGACGTGCAATGCGCACGCCCTGTCGTTCGAGCATACCGGCGATGGTGTCGTCTGCCAGTGGTGCGTGACGGGGTTCAGAGTCAATCATTCGTTTCACCATCGCCTTCACCGCCGCGCCGGACACCGCCGCGCCCTCCAGCCGTACTGCGAACAGCCGCTTGAGTTCGACGGTGCCGCGCGGTGTCTGGATGTATTTTCCGGTGGTAATGCGCGAAACGGTGGATTCGTGCATGCCAATCGCGTCGGCGACCTCGCGCAGGGTCAGGGGCGCAATCGCCTCGTCGCCACGCTCCAGGAAGCCGCGTTGTCGCTCGGCCAGCACCTGCGCAGTGCGCAACAGGGTGTCATTGCGCATCGCCACGCCGCGGACCAGCCAGCGTGCTTCGTCCAGTAACCCGCGCAGCACGCTCTGGTCGCCTGATGCGCCGGCCAGCGCGCGCTCGCAGTGGGCGGCGATGCGGATGCGCGGCGCCGCGCGGCTGTTCAGTGCCACCCGCCACTCGCCGCCGATAAAACGCACGACCACATCCGGAACGATGTAGGAGGCGACCGCGTCTGCGGGCTCCTCGATAGCGGTAGGGCGCAGCGTCAGGATCAGTGCTGTGGCGCGCTCCACGGCGTCACGCCCGACCTTGAGCTTGGTGGCAAGCGCGGCGTAGTTGTGACCGGCAAGCAACTCGATATGGCCGCTCAGGATGCGCTCGGCCACGGCACAGTCAGCCAGCGCGTCGCGCGTCGTTGCCGTATCGCCGGGCGTGCGCTGTATGGCAGCGCGCTGCTGGGCCAGCTGTGCGAGCAGGCATTCGGTAGCGTCGGCAGCCGCCATCCCCGGCCAGGGGCCGTTGAGCAGACGCAGGCGCGTGGTCGTCATGTCCTCGCGGCTCACATCCAGCGCGCTGGCGCCGGCCACGATCAGCTCCGCCAGCGGATGCTCCAGGTAACCCCGGTCATCGCATTGATCCAGCCACCACTGCGCAACACGCAGATCCTCCATATTCCAGTTCAGCGCCAGCTCCTGCAGCAACCGCACGCGCGGGTCACTGGAGCTGCCGGCGGCAATCCGCGCGGTGGCGTCGGAATCCCCATCCGCGCTGCCGCTGCCTGACCCGGTCGAGTTGAACATCGGTTCCGGCAGTTCGTCCCACGCAGCCGCTTCCAGCGCAGCGTCGTCGCCTTCAGTCTGTTCGGCAGTCGCGTCGGTTTCACCGGCTTCGTCGGACTCGTCGTGCTCCAGCATCGGGTTCAGCTCCAATGCCTGCAGCAGCTCCATCTCCAGCTGAGGGGCAGTCAGCTGCAACAGCCGGATCGACTGCAGCAACTGCGGTGTCAGATTGACGGTTTGCGTCAGCTGCGTGCGGATGGTGGTTTTCACGGCTCCCCCCCTGTGGTGCGCCTGAGGTTCCGCGGTACGGATCCTGCATGGACGATATTGCGCCGCTGGCGACGGATATCGAATCGGGGCAAACCCGACTGCAGTAGGGGTGAAACTGACGCGCTGTAAGGGTTTCCCCGACACCGGTGCCGGGTTTCCGACAGTGTTGGATGTCCGCTTAGAGACCGCCGCCGTGCAGACGCAGGGCAATGCGCAGCAGTTCGGTCGCATTGGGGCAATCGAGGGTTTCCATCATCCGTGCCCGGTGCGTTTCCACCGTCTTGACGCTGATGCCCAGGTCGCCGGCAATCTGTTTTGTGCTGCGTCCGGCCCCCAGCGCGGCGAGTATTTCCCGCTGCCGCGGGGGCAGGGCGTCGACGCCACTTGTCGGTGTCGTAGACCCGCCGCGCAACTGCGGCCCCGACACCTGGGGGCTGAGGTAGGTTCGGCCGGCAGCCGCCGCGCGCAGGGCGATCTCCAGCTCGGCAGGCGCGGCCTCCTTCACCACAAACCCGGACGCACCACGGGCCAGCGCCTCGCGGACGTGGCTGGCATCGTCATGCATCGACATGATCACTACGGCAGTGTCGGGGCAAACCACTCGCAGCTCGTCCAGCGCCTCCAGACCATTGCGGCCGGGCATCGACAGGTCAAGCAGCACGACATCGGGAAGGGTATCGCGCGAACGCAGCACGGCCTCATCGGCGCTGGCCGCCTCGGCCACCACCTCGACCTCATCAAACGATTCCAGCAGCCGCCGCAATCCCGCGCGGATCAGGGTGTGGTCGTCGCAGATCAGCACTCGCAGCAAGAATGACTCCGTGGCAGCGTGGCGGAGCAAAAAAGGTGAACGTAGTCACCTTATCCGACCAGCCGCCGACACGCCAAGGCTGCGAGTGAAGACCAGCGCGAGCCGCCACTGCTTACCGCGAGCGGCGTGACTCCGCGATGGCCCGCCGATGAACCCTGAACAGGTGGCGCTCCAAGCCCGACGCGAGTCCGGACGGCAGACGCTGGAAGCGCAGCCACAGATGGTGCCCACTGTCGTCGGCGAGATTGGCCAGCACCGTTGCCGGCAGCTGAAGGGTTTCAGGCAGCCAATCACAGGGCTGAACGCGAAAAACGCCCTCGGTGCCGGGGGCGGCGCCGTTAGCGGTTGGCAGGTCCACGGTCAGACACACGCCCAACGCGGACCATCGAATCATCTGTGCGGGGTCGTGTTGCTCCTGGCGGTTGACCAGGGTCGCGACCAGCGAGGTCAGCAGATCGATCTTGGCCTCCAGTCGCTGGATCGCCAGTTCCTGCGCGCCGCGCTCCTCGCCGTCGTCGTTGCGGCTGTCTTCCACGACGGCGATTGCACCCAACAGGGCCTCGCCGCGCACGCAGGCGATGCGCTCCGCGGTTGCATCCAGCGAACCGGCTACGAACGCAGCTGGCCGGATTTCTTCACAAGCCAGTGAATCGCCAAACACCAGTGCACGGGCGTTGTCAGCGTTCACACCTGACCTCCGGAACGGTAGGCCTCAACCCCGCGACGGTTGCCGTGCAATCGTTGCAGAGCGTCGGACGCTTCGCTGCGCGCACCCTGCAGTTGCTCAAGCAATTCGCGTTGCTCTTTCAGCAGGGTTTGCCAGCCGGGAAAATCGTGAATGGTGTCGGTGGTGGTGCTCAGCGCACTGCGCACGTCGCGCTCGTGACGCGAGATCAGATCCACGGCGGTTTCCAACGCACCCGATTCCAGCGCCTCGCGGATCGCCGCACTTGGGAGAATCGGCGGGATCATGACGGCGCTCATTGGCGGGTTCCGATCTCGGCAGCGGCGAGCTGGTCAGGACCGATAGCCAGCCAGGCGGTCTCGATGTCGCCCAACAGGCCATCGATCTCCTGCAGCGCTCCAGTGTCATTGCCGACGTTGGCCTCCAGCAGCCGGCGCTGCGCGTAGTCATACAGCGAGTTCAGTCCGTCGGCGATCTCGCCGCCGGCTTTCAGGTCCAGCGCGCCATTGAGGCCGCCAATGATGGCGCTGGCATCGCTGATGGCCTGCGACTTGCGCGGCAGGTCGCCGCGCTCGAGGCAGGCGATGGCCAGACGTGCGCGTTCGCGCGCTCCGGCCAGCATCAGTGCAATAAGCTGGTGTGGGCTGGCGTCCAGGACGGCACTGTTGACGCTGGCCTGGCGATACTGGTTGGCGTAGTTGCGGGCGCTGTGCATGGCGTTCTCAGGATTGTTTTAGGGACGAGAGCTGGCTGAGTTGCTGGTTGAGGAAGGAGCTGGTGCTCTGCATCTGCGAGACCATCATGTCCAGCGCGGTGAACTGGCGTAGATACCGCGCCTCGACGTTCTTGATCCGCACATCAAAGCTCTCACGCTCGGTTTTCAATGACTTCAGGCGCGCATTGAGTGCGTCGGTGCGGCCCTTGATCATGCCGCCGTCGCCGAGCCAGGATTTCAGTGAATTCCCCATGGACTTTTGCAGGCTGCCCTCGTCGCCGAGCAGTCGTTGCACCGCTTCGGGGTCAGCGGCGATTGCCGCATCAAACGTGGCGCCATCCATGCTCAGCGAACCGTCCACCGCAGTCTTCATTCCGAGAGCGGAGAGTTGCGCGTAGTTCTCGCTGATGGCGCTGCGAAGAGCCCCCGTGATCGAGCGCGGCGCGGAGTCGCCACTCAACGGCGCCCCCGAGCTATCTACACCGCCAGCAGTACTCTGTGTGCGCAGCGCTGTCAGCGCGGTGTTGTAGGCGCTGATCAGGCTCAACATGCTGGCTTTCAGGGGGCTGGCATCGGAGCTGAGCTTCAACGAGAAGTTCTCGCCGGGCTTCGCCTTGGTCAGGTCGATCGTGATTCCGTCGATGACTTCCGTCAGATGGTTGGTGCTGCTGGTATGGACGATGCCGTCGATTTTGACTCGCGCGTCATTACCGGCGTTAACGACGTTGAGGGTCCCGCCAGTCGTTGCAAGCGCGGTGAGCCCACCGTCGCCCCCACTAGCGGTGATCTGCATGCGACCTTCGCTGCCCGTTTTGGTGGACGCCAGTACCAGTACGTCGCCGTCGTCCCCATGCACGACGGTGGCGGTCACGCCTTTGCCCCCGGCTTGCGCGTTGATCGCGTCGCGGATATCGGCGAGTGAGCCCTTGCCCTCGGCAATCTGCACATCAATCGTGTCGCCATCACCCACCGTGATGGAAAGACTGCCATGTCCCAACTGTGCATCCTTGGCCAGCGGCAGTGATTGCAGTTTGTGGTTGGTGGCGAGACTTTCCACTGAGATATCGTAGTTGCCGAGGGCGGCCTTGGCCGAAGCCGTGGCGGTAAAGCCGGCGTCGGCGGCCACGCTAACCGAGCGTCCCAGTGAAGCGCCGATGCCTTCGAATTTTGCCATCGCGCTTTGTAGCCCGGCCAGGCCACTATTGACCTTGCCGAACGCGGAGATCTGCGCGTTGGTCGTGCTTTCGATCCGATTGAATCGCAGATCGCCCGGGGCACGCTCGGCGGCCACAAGTTGCGGCACCAGATTACCTAGGCCGGACGCAAAACCTGGACTGGATACTGATGCCACGGGAATCTCCTCGGGAAGCTGACAGGTCGATCAGAGAAATCAGCGGCCATCGGTTCGATGAATTTCTAGCGCTGCTTCTGCATCGTTGATACCGGTAACGGCTGGGTTCTCGTAACCTTTAGCCGGCGTAGCGCTGAGTGATCGATGGCGACATCGCTCCAGCCGCGCCGGTGTGACTGAGGCGGCGAAATTTCGCGGGTTCTCGAACGGTAGACAATCTTTCTTGCGCAAAAAAAAACCGGTCAGCAGCAGAGCCACTGACCGGTCGAGTTGTAAAGCGCGAGCGATTAACGCAGCAGGCTGAGCACGTTCTGCGGCACCTGGTTGGCCTGCGCCAGCATCGCGGTACCGGCCTGGGCCAGGATCTGGGTGCGGCTCAGGTTGGCGGTTTCCTTGGCGTAATCCGCGTCCATGATCCGGCTGCGCGCAGCCGAGAGGTTCTCGGAGCTGGTCTGCAGGTTGGTGACCACCGAGGAGAAGCGGTTCTGGATCGCACCCAGGTCGGCGCGGGAGGAGTTGACGGAAGTCAGCGCCGCGTCCATCGCCTTGATCATGCGGTCAGCGCCGTCCGTGGAGAGAACATCTTCCGATGCGAAGCCGGTCTGAGGCGTTCCTGCAACCGTTGTGGTTGCCACGTTCCCATTTGCGATGCCACTGGAGGCGGTACCCGTTGCCGTCGCGACAATCGTGATCTCTTTGGCGGAGTTCAGAACCACACCGTCACCGGTGCCATTAACTGTCGCGGTAACACCGGTGATTCCGGCGGCGGTGATCGCAGCGCTGAGCGCGGTAGCCTGGCTGGCGGCGGTGGCGTCGCCAGCCGATTCTGCTACCAGTACGTTCGTGCCATTGATGACCAGGTCGCCAGTTCCGATAGCCGCAAACGTCGCTGCACCGGTCTTGTCGGCCATTGCTGCGCCGGTAGCGGTTGCGCTGGTTACCGTTGGAGACGTCCAAGAACCCAGGGACGCAGTATTGGCATTTGCCATGTTGGTCACAGTGATCGTCTGGCCCTGATCGGCACCAACCTGAAACACTGCGTCACCGAAATTGCCGTCCAGCAGCTTGGTGCCATTGAAGTTGGTCTGCTCGGCAACCCGCTGGATCTCTGCCTTCAGCTGGGTTACTTCGGCGTTCAGCGCCTTGCGATCGCTGTCGGAGTTCGTGGCGTTACGTGACTGCACCGAAAGCTCACGGATGCGCTGCAGGTTGTTGCCGATCTCGCCCAGTGCGCCTTCCGCGGTCTGCGCCAGCGAGATGCCGTCGTTCGCGTTGCGGGCGGCCTGATCCATACCGCGGATCTGGGTGGTGAAACGCTCGGAGATCGCCAGACCGGCGGCGTCGTCCTTGGCGCTGTTGATGCGCAGGCCGGACGACAGGCGCTGGATGGTGGTGCCCAGGTCGGCGCTGTTGGTGGTGAGGTTGCGCTGGGCGTTCAGCGACATGACGTTGGTATTGATGACAGACATTTTTTCGATCTCCTGGAAGGGGTGCCGGCGTTGGGCCGGTTAGCTTGCAGGGGCGTCCCGTTTAGGTCCTGTCCGCTGCTGAGATAGGTAACGGCGCCCCGGGTGAAAGCTTTAGGAAAAAACTTGCAATTCAGCCCAATTTGTTGAACAGCGAGAGACCCTGGATCCGCAAAGTCACCTGTTGCGCGGCTTCCAAGGCAGTGAGTTGCAAAGTGAACTGGGTAGCGGCTTCGGCGTAATCAACGTCGCGCAACCCGGACAGGCTGGTCTTCAAGGCCAAAGTGGTGGCGCTGCGACTGTCTTCGGCAGCAACCATCGACGACAACCGACTGCCCGTGCTGGCTCGTGCCGCGACAAAATGCTCGTGGGCGGCCGACAGGTCGCCCAGCCCGGCGTTGAGGGCGTTGGTACGACGTGCGGCATCGGCGGGCGAGTTACCCGGGGCATCCAGAATGTCTGCCAGCGATTTGAGGGTGCTGAATATGTCCGACTTTGGCGAGGGATCGACGCTGAAGCTGTCGCCCGCGTCAGGCTCGCCACCCAGACGGAACTCTACGCCGCCGGCGGTGATGGTCTGGCCTTTCTCCCACGTGCCAGTAGCGATCTCGTTGCCGCCACCGTCCAGTACGCGATACGCGTCGCCAGCGGTGAATTCCAGCGTGACGCCGTTGCCGTCCCACGCGGCGTGATTGGTGATCCCAGACGAAGACAACACGCCCGTGCCGGTGTTGGTACTGCTTGCCGTGCCGCGGACGTTGCCGTCGCCAGTGGGTACGCGCATAAACAATGCGCTGCCCGGATCAGTGTCGGCCAGTCCAAGGCCGGGAGCGACGGTGATGCTGTTTTGACCGTCATTACCGGCATAGGTCACCGTGCCACCGTTATTCGCAAACGGCACCACGCCGTCGCGGGTGCCGGCAAATAGCGCGCCGCCCGTGCCGTCATCACTGTTGGCAATCGAGATCATCTCGGCGTGCAGGTGGCGCAGCTCGATCGCGATCAGTTTGCGGTCCTCGCCGGACAGCGTGGCGGTATTGGCCTGCACCATCAGGTCACGAGCGCGGCCGACGCGGTCGTTCGCATTGGTCAGTGCGCTCTCCTGCAAATTCAGCCGGCGATCCAGATGCCCGGCGCTGGTCTTGTAGCTGTCCAGCGCAGCCAGCGCGTTATCCATCCCTTGCGCGGCGGAGGCTGCGGCCGGGTCCTGACCGGCGTGCATGAAGCGTCGGCCAGTGCTCATCTGCTCCTGCGTGCGGACCAGTTCGGACTGGCGCTGCAGCATGCTTTGCAGCCCTTGCGCATACATACCGGCGGTGGAGATTCTCATGGGTTCGACCTCGTGTAACGCAGGCTGGCGTGTGCTTCAAACATCAGCGACGTACAGCGTTGAGTAGCGACTGGAACAGGGTGTCGGAGGTGGCGATGATCTGGGCAGCAGCCTGATACGCCTGCTGGAAGCGCAGCAGGTCGGTGGCTTCTTCGTCCAGGTTGACGCCCGAGACTGACTCGCGCTCGGCGATCACCTGGCCGTGGATCGCGGCTTGCGCTTCCAGGTTCAGCGACGCGTGTCGGGCCGCGCCGCCGGTCTTTCCGGTCATCTGCGTCAGGCCCTGAGTCAGGCTCATGCTGCCGCCGTTGAGGATGTCGCGCTTGTCGGTGGTCGACAGCTCACGCGCGTTGCTGTTGTCGGATGAGCGCGGCGGCGTACGCGTCAGCGTGAACTGGTCGCCCGCAGCCGGTGCGCCGTCCAGCGACAGCGACCAGCCATTGCCGTTGATGGGCGTGCCTGGCGCATAGGCGAACGGGCCGGCGCCGTCCACGGTGTACTGGGTGGCATCGATGAACTCGATGGAGGCGCCAGCAAACCCGGCGAAGGCTCCCGCGTCAGTGATCCGGCTGGCACCGGCCTTTGCGCTGCCGACATTGGCAGCGTCAGCACTGGTTTCCAGTGGCGAGGCCGCGGCGATGGAGGAGGGGTCGCGTAATGCGACCTTAAAGCCTCCGGCGACGCCCGCGGTGGGTCGCAGCGAGAACCGGTCGCCATTGGCAGGCGCGCCGGCCATGACCAGCTCCACCCCGTCGATTTTGAGTGGATCAGCGGCGGTTCCGGTGCCGGTGACGGGCACTGCTTCTCCGGTATCGCCGCGGGTTGCGCCCCAGCTTCCGCCATTGAAACGGAGCACCAGATCGTTGCCCTTCAGCGCGCCCGTGTCGGCCACGGTGGCGCTGAACACGGCGTTGCCCGTGTTGCCGGTGTGGCGGTCGATGCGCGGGGACGGGATCGAGAAGAAGTCCGCGCCCGGCTGACCGTTGTAGTCGACGCCTGCGTTCTGGGTGGCGTTGAATTCGGTGGCAAAAGCAGTCGCCAGACGCCCCAGTTCCGCACGCGCCGGGTCCAGCACGCGGTCGCGGAACTCCAGCAGGCCACCGACCTCACCCGACACTGTTGAAGGCGCCAACGGCATCGATCCACCGCCCGCAGTCTCCAGCGACATCTGCAGTCGGTCGGCGCGGTAAGGGTCGGGCACCGTGCCCAGTGCCATGGCCCGGTTGCCGAGCACCAGCGGCTGGCCACCGGTGGTGAACACATTGAGCGAGCCGTCGTCCTGCTTGATGGTTTCGGCACCGACCAGGTTGGCCAGCTTTTCGACCCGCATCGCGCGCTGGTCAAGCAGGTCGGGCGTCGCATTGGCGCCAGATGATGAAATATCGCGGTTGAGCAGGGCGATTTCGCTAGCCAGCTGGTTGGCGATCGCTACCTGAGACTGGATCCGCTGGTTGACCTCCGTTTCCTGGCTGGCCATCTGGCTGTCCAGGTTGCTCCAACGGTTGGCCAACTGCTCACCGGCGGCAATCATGGCATTGCGCGCCGATGCCGAGGTCGGCTCGGCGGTGACGCCTTCAACCGCGGCGGAGAACGCCGACCACGGCGCGGCCAATCCGCTGGACGGATCGGACACCAGCTTGTCCAGCCGGGTCGACATGCTCGACAGCTGGCCGAGCCGACCCATCTCCGCGCTGCTGTCGATCTGGCGGCCGAATACGAGGCCGTCGGCCAATCGTTGCAGACCGGCTACATCGACCCCGGCGCCGAGGTAGCCGGCCGTGGTGCTGTGTCCCGGACGCGCCACCAGATCCACGCGCTGACGGCTGTAGCCGGGCGTGGAGGCGTTGGCGACGTTGTGACCGACCGTGTTCAGTGCGCGCTGGAAGGCCAGCAGGGCCGAGCTTCCGGTGGATAGAAGTCCGCTCATGGTCAGCCTCGGGGAATGATGGTGTTGAGCGCGGCGACGGCCGTGGCGCGCTGGTTGTTCTGATCAGGTGCAGGGCCATCGGCATCGGCCAGCGCGCCCAGTGCGCGCTGCAGCGTGGGGCCGTTGGCAATCGCCGAGATTTTGGCGGCGTAGGACGGATCGGTGGCGTAGCCGGCTTTCTGCAGTGCAGACGCGAACCGCGATGCGTCATCACCAGCGGCAAGTGCGCCGGCGTAGCGGTCGTTGCGCATCAGGTTCGCGTAGTCGGCAAAACTTTGACGCACCGAGTCGTAGGCGCGGAACTGGGCACGGGTGTCCATGCGGCGTCCGTTGACGAACTCGTGGGTGCCCGAATCCACCTTGCTGCCTTTCCAGCTGCCGCCGGCCTTGATTCCGAACAGATTGTGCGAACCGTCGCCGCCCACCAGACGTCGTCCCCAGCCGGTTTCCAACGCCGCTTGGGCAACCAGCGCCTTGGCGGACACGCCCAGCTCGCGTGCGGTTTCCTTGGCATGCGGCCAGATCGACCGCACGAATGCTTCCGGGCTGCTGCAGTCGATGGGTGATTTTGAGTCGCTGACGGATGCGCCCGCTGAAACGTCGGATACGCGATCAGTCGTGGGCGCGATGGCAGGCGCAGGCGGCCGCGCCGGCGTGGCCGGTGGTGCCATTGCCGGCATCGACACGCCAGCGTGGGTCGGGGCGAGCGATAAGCCCGAATGCACCAGACCGCCACCGCTCAGACCGGTATAGGAAACGCCGGACGTACTCGACAGCGGCATCGCAATCGGCAGGTTCTGGCCCAGCATCCGCGGGCCGCCGTGGCTCGCGTTGCTCAGCGGGATCGGTCCCGGCAAGACCGTCGAGGGCGGCAGGTTGCCGGACAGCTGGCGCTCGATCATCGGCGCCAGCCCCAGGCCACGGCCCTTGGTGATTTCCTTGGACAACTGCTGGTCGTACATATCGCGGTAGGTCGTGTTGTCGCCCATCATCGAGTCGCCAAGCGTGGCGCTGCGCATGGACTTGAGCATCATCTGCGCGAACTGCGTTTCCAACTCGCGCGCAGCCGTCTGCAGACGTTCGCGCGAGGCGTCGGCCGGTTGCAGGGACAGGGCGGTGGTGGCTGGCAGGCGCATGGCGGGGTCAGATCACCTCAAGCTCGGCACGCAGGGCGCCCACACGCTTGAGGGCTTCCAGGATTGCGACGATGTCGCCGGGTGCTGCACCCACCTCGTTGACTGCACGCACGATGGCCTGCAGCGAGCTGCCTTCAAACAGGAACATTCGGTTGGTGCCTTCGCTGACTTCGATCGAGGACTCGGGCACCACGGCGGTCGTGCCGCTGCCGAACGCGCCGGGCTGGCTGATCTGTGCGCTTTCGGTAATCGATACCGTCAGCGAACCGTGTGAGACCGCGGCAGGTAATACGGTCACGTGTCCGCCCATCACCACCGTGCCGGTGCGCGCGTTGACGATCACTTTGGCCGCGGCCGAGCCGGGGCTGATATCCAGCGCTTCCAGTTGGGCGAGAAAGCCAATGCGGTCGTCCGACGGCGGCGTGATCTCGATGGTGACGCCGTCCAACGCACGTGCGCGGCCGGGACCAAACGCGTTGTTGACCGCGGTGGTGATGCGCGATGCGGTGGTGAAGTCGAACTCGTGCAGGTTCAGTGTGACCACACCGGATCCGCCCGCGCCTGCCGGCACAGCCAGCTCGACCGTGGCGCCGTTGGGAATGCGGCCGCCATTGGGCGCATTCACCGAGATCCGCGAGCCATCGCGGCCCGACGCGCCAAAGCCGCTGACCATCAAGCTGCCCTGGGCAATCGCATAGACCTGACCGTCGGCACCTTTCAGTGGCGCCATCAGCAGGCTGCCACCGCGCAGCGACCCGGCGTTGCCGATCGACGACACGGTGACGTCAATCGTCTGGCCCGGCTTGGCGTAGGGCGGCAGTTCGGCATGAATGGCGACGGCGGCCACGTTCTTGAGCTGCGGATTAACGCCCGGCGGCAGCGTGACGCCCAGCTGGTCCAGCATGGTTTTCAGGCTCTGCACGGTGAACTGGGTCTGGCTGGTGCGGTCGCCGCTGCCGTCCAGACCCACCACCAGTCCGTAACCGATCAACGCGTTGCCGCGCACGCCGGCCACCTGGGCCAGATCCTTGATGCGCTCGGCGCAGGCCGGCCCCGCTGCGAACAGCGTTAGCAGGGCGACGGTGGCGAGTGATGTGATTGACACGCGCATGCTCTTGTCCTCAGTACGGGAAGGCGGCGGAATTGAAGAACCGACCAAGCCAGCCCATCGCGTTTGAACGCGCCAGCGTGCCGCGTCCTCCATAGACGATTTCGGCGTTGCCAACGCGGTCGGAAGTAATGCGGTTGTCAGGTCCTATATCGGCCGTGCGGACGATTCCTTGAACCTGCACCAGCTCGTCGCCCTGGTTCAGGCGCATCTGCTTCTGGCCGGCGACCAGCAGATTGCCGTTGCCCAGGTTCTGCACGACGCTGACGGTGATCTGGCCATCCAGACGATTGCTCTGGGTGCTGTCGCCGGCACCGGTAAAGTCACGGCCGGCTTCGATTTCTGCCTGCAGGATCGACTTGCCGTTGTAGGTCACCGGCATTCCGGCCACCACCGGCGCGGACAGGCCAATACCCGAACTCTTGCTGACACCGGTCTTGGCCTTGGAGGTCGAAGAGGTGCGCTCGACCAGCACGATGGTCAGCAGATCGCCGACTTCCCGCGCCTTGTTGTCCTGGAAAAGTCGCAGCCCGTTGCTGTTGCCGCTCGCGCGGCTGGCGTAGATCGAGCCGCCACCGGCAGGCGCAGCTGCGATGGGGCTGGTCACCCCTGCCGCGTATCCGGCGGCGGACGGAACCGCCTGCATCGGGGCCGGGCCGGTGGATTTGAACGGCCGCACGTCGCCGGCGACGCTGGCGCAACCTGCCAGCATCAGGATGGTCAGAGCGGCGAGGGTCGGCATGGCGCGATTCATGGTCATGGTCCTCACAGGTTCTGGTTGAGGAAGCCAAGCATCTGGTCGGTGGTGGAGATCGCCTTGGCATTGGTCTCGTAGGCGCGCTGGGTCTCGATCATAGATACCAGCTCCTCAACGACGTTGACGTTGCTGCCTTCCAAGGCGCCCTGAACCAGCAGGCCGGCGCCGTTCTCACCGGGCGCACCCAGCTGGGCCGGGCCGCTGGCACCGGTTTCCACGTACAGGTTGCCGCCCTTGGACTGCAGACCCGCCGGATTGATGAAGTCAGCCAGGGTCAACGCACCGATCTGCACGCCCTCGGCCTGACCGGCAATCTGCACGGTGATGGTGCCGTCGCCGGCGATGGTCACCGCCTGTGCGCCTTCCGGCAGCTGCAGGCCCGGCTGTACCGCATAGCCGGCGTTGGTGACGACCTCGCCCTGCGAGTTGATCTGGAAGCTGCCGTCGCGGGTATAGGCCGGGCTGCCGTCGGGCATCAGCACTTCAAAGAAGCCGCGCCCGTTGATCGCCACATCCAGCGCGTTGCCGGTCTGCGCCAGGTTGCCTTGGGTATGTTGTTTGTCGGTTGCCGCCACGCGCACGCCGGTGCCGGTGGACAGGCCAGTGGGCAACTGAGTCTGCTCGGATGACGCGCCGCCTGGCTGGCGGACGGTCTGGTACAGCAGGTCCTCGAAGCTGGCGCGGTCGCGCTTGAAGCCGGTGGTATTGGTGTTGGCGAGGTTGTTGGAGATCACCGCCATGCGCGTCTGTTGCGCGTCGAGGCCGGTCTTGGCGATCCATAGTGCCTGGGTCATGGGGAAATCCTCCGGTAGATCAGGTCAAATCGGTTCAGGGCGCGCAGTGCTTGCCACGCGGTGCGAAATCAGCGCGAGGAGAGCAATGAATTGCTTGCCTTGGCGTTGTCATCACCGCTCTGCAAGACCCGTACCTGCATCTCGAACTGGCGTGACAGCTGAATCATGGAAACCAGCATCGAGGTGCTGTTGACGTTGCTCTGCTCAAGCGCGCCTGCGGTCAGAACCGCACCGGCCGCGGGGGCCAGAGGATCGGCACCGGCAGGCAGCCGCATCAGTCCGTCCTCGCCGCGCTCAAGGTCCGCGGTTCGGGCAGCGACGATCTGCAGCCGGCCGACCTCGGCCATCGTGTTGGCCGGCTGGCCCAGCGGAACCACCGAAATGGTGCCGTCATTGCCGATCAGCAGCGATTCGTGCGGTGGAATCGCCACCGGTGCGCCGGCCTGGTCAAGTACTGACAGACCGGACGCGGTGGTCAGCAAGCCGTTCTGGCTGAGCTGCAGGTCACCGGCACGGGTGTAGGCGACCTCACCCCCGGGCGTCTGCACTGCCAGCCACCGATCAGGATCCATCGCCACGTCCAGCAGGTTGCCGGTGACGTTGATCCCACCCGGAGCATCGCTGACGCCCAGTGAACGGAAATCCGCCGCGATCCGTGAGTTGTGTCCGTCGCCGAGGACCGGTGCGGCCACCGTTCCGGCCAGCGTTGCCTGAAAGCCGACGGTGTTGGCGTTGGCGAGGTTGTGCGAAACGGACGCCTGCGCTTTGAGTGTCGCGCTGGCGCCAGTCATCGCCACGTACATGGCCTTGTCGATCATCGCCTGAGCCTCCGGCTGTTAGACATCAGCGGATGTTGATCACGGTCTGGGTGATCTGGTCCTGGGTGGAAATCATCTGGGCGTTGGCCTGGAAGTTGCGCTGTGCGGTGATCATGTTCACCAGCTGCTCGGTCAGGTCCACGTTGGACGCTTCCAGTGCACCGCCCTGAACCAGTCCAAATTCCGACGACCCAGCGGCACCGATGCGCGGATTGCCGGACTCCGAGGTCTCTGCCCACCCGTTGTCACCGAGCGATTGCAGGCCCTGCGGGTTGGCGAAGTTGGTCAATGCGACCTGGCCCAGGGGGACGGCGACGCCGTGGGTGTAGCGCGCGTTGACGATGCCCTCGGCGGAGACCTCGATCCCGGTCAATCGGCCAGTGGCATGCCCGTCCTGGACCAGCGCGGAGACGCCGAACTTGTTGCCGTACTGGGTCGAGCCGGTGAGATCCAGGGTGACCGCCATCGGCGCGGCGCCATTGCCGGGATCGTACGCAGGCATCGGAAAGGTGCCCGGGTTGGGCGACTGAAGCGCACCGGTATCGGTGTACTGCAGCGTGGTCGGCGGTCCTGCCAGCGTGCCATCGACCGAGGTATAGACCTCCCATTCGTTGACGTTGGCGGTTTTGACGAAATGCAGCGACTGGGTATGCGACGCGCCGAGCGAGTCGTACACGGTCAACGAGGTGGTGTTGTTGTAACTGGTCGGATCGTTGGCATCAAAGGGCGTGACCGCCGGTGCGCTCGCATCGGCAGGCAGGTTGGTGCCGACGTTGATCTTGCTGGTGGCCTGTGGGGGCGCATCACCAGTTGCCAGTTGCAGGTCGCCCAGTCGGCCGGTATCGAAACCGGAGCCGCTGGCGCTCGGCGGGAATACCTGCAGGCGGTGTCCCGCCGGGTTGACCACGAAACCATCGCTGTCGGCGCCAAAGTTACCGGCCCGCGAGTACACCGTCGCACCATTGCTGGACAGGGTGAAGAACCCTTGGCCGCTGAGCGCCAGATCCAGGGCCTTGCCGCTGAACTCGACGTTGCCCTGGTCGAACTGCTGGGCGACCTGGGCCAACTTCACCCCAGCGCCAATCGCGTTGCGTGACAAACCGTAGGCGGATGCCGGGAATACATCGGCAAACTCGGCCCGCGACTGTTTGAAGCCGGTCGTGTTGGAGTTGGCGATGTTGTTGGAGGTGACATTGAGGTCGGACGTGGCCGCGTTCATGCCACTGAGCGAGATACGGAAACTCATGCGGGTTGCTCCTTTTGGGGCGGTGAGGGGTGGCGGCGGTCAGCCGACGCGGCGGATCGAGGAAAGGGGGTGACTGCCCAGACCGGACAGGTTGAGTACGAGCCCGGTCGGCTCGATGGAAACGCTGTCGATCCGCGCAGCCAGACGGATGTCGACCGGGTAGGCCGTTTCACCCGAGCCACTGCTGGCCCGCATCGAATAGGTGCCCGCGGCGATGGCTTCACCGGCATCGTTGCGGCCGTCCCACTCCCACGGGACGTTGCCGGCGGCGGTGGCTTCCACCGTGGTCCGGCGCACGATGCTGCCAGCGCTGTCGACGATCTCGATCTGCACGGTGCCGGGGGCGGTCGCAACCACCTCGCCATGCGCGCCTGCACCGGCGGCGAGTTCCACCGTGTCTGCGGAAACCAGTGCCTCACGGCCCACCAGCCCTGCGGCGCGAAGGGTCTGGTCGGATTCCATCACGCTGGCCATGGAACCCATGGCCGCCTGCATGTCGTCGATGCCCTGCACCGTGGAGAACTGCGCCAGCTGGCCAAGAAACTGGTTGTTGTCCAGCGGCTTCAGCGGGTCCTGGTTCTTGAGCTGCTCGGTCATCAGGCGCAGAAAGTCGGCCTGTCCTAACGCGGTGCTGCGCGCGCTGTTCTGCGCGCCCAGGCCAAGTGAGCCATACGGATTGTTGTCATTACTGGTGCCGGGAATACTGGTCATGGCGGGGTCTCGTGGTTCGATGGGCTACTTGCCCAGGTTCAAGGTCGCCATAGCCAGTTCCTTGGCGGTGTTGAACACCTCCACGTTGGCTTGATAGCTGCGTGAGGCGGAAATCATGTCGACCATCTGCGCCACCGGATCAATGTCCGGGGCATAGACGTAGCCGTCGCCGTCGGCCAGCGGATGGCCCGGCTCATAGCGGCGAAGCGGGGCGGCGTCGGACTGGGTGACGTTGGTCACCTGCACGCCAGCCAGTTCGGGCTTGTTGGCGATGGGCTCTGCCGCAAATATCGGATGCAGACTGCGGTACACCGCATCCGGGTTGCCGGACACCGAGTCCGCGTTGGCCAGGTTGCTGGCCACCGTGCTCAGGCGCACCGACTGGGCGTTCATCGCCGAACCGGCGACATCAAAGATCGGAAGGTTGCTCATCGTCGCGCCCCCTACTGCCCGGTGATCGCGGTCAACATGCCGCGCACCTTGGCCTCAACGAAGGACAGCGATGCCCGATATTCCAGCGACGCCTGTGCGAAAGCCGCCTTCGCACGCTCGCCGTCCACCGTGTTCCCATCCATGCTCGGTTGGGTTGAAGCTGGCGCGAATTGCGCGGCCTGGGCTGCGTTGCTGATGGCGTCGCCAAGACCCTGCGCAGGCTGAAGCGCGGCCTGCAGCGCTCTGCTGAAGTCCATGTCCTGGGCTTTGAAGCCCGGGGTGTCGGCATTGGCGATGTTTGAGGCGAGCAGCTGCAGACGCTGCTCGCGCAAGGCCAGTGCTGTGCCGTGTATACCGAGAAAGTCGGACATTGCGCCCTCCGGGATGCGTGTTCGCGGAGAGTCAAGCAAGTGGCGTGCCACGGATCCCGTGGCGGGGGTGTCAAATGGCTCTTTGCAGCGTGTCCATGCGTGCGGCAATCCGTTGAGCCAGCTCGTGCTCGGAGTATTTGGGCACGAAGTCGTCTGCGCCGACGCGTTCCACCATCGCGTGGTTGAACACACCCGACAGCGAGGTATGCAGCAGCACGTACAGGCCTCGCAGCATCGGGTCGCGACGGATTTCTGTCGTCAGGGTGTAGCCGTCCATCGCCGGCATCTCGATATCGGAGATCACCATCGCGTATCGCAGGTGCGGTGGCGTGCCACTTTCGGCCAGCTGTTGCAGGTGCTCCAGCGCTTGACGACCGTCCGAGAGCAGGGTCGCTGGCATCCCGAGTTGCTCAAGGACCATCCGGATCTGGTTGCGGGCGACGCGGGAGTCGTCCACCACCAGCACCTCATGCGGAACACCGGGCGTGGCCTGTAGAGGGAGGATGCCGGTCGCGTCGCTGGGCCGGGGGGAGGACTCGGCCAAGACACTTTCGACGTCAATCAGCTGGATCAATTCACCATGGTGACGGGTGACACCGGTCAGATAGTTGCCCTCACCGCCCAGGTCGGGTGGTGGATGGATATCTTCCACCGCGATGTTGACGATCCGGTCCACGCCAGCGACCAGAAAGCCCTGCACGCTGCGGTTGAACTCGGTAACCACCAGATAATTCGGCTCCGCGGCCCCTGCGGTGTCGTAGTTGATGGCCTTGGCCAAGTCGAGGACCGGCACGGTGCGGCCGCGGATATCCGCGGCACCGCTGAATGCTGCCGGCAGTTGCGGCAGGGTGAACAGCGGTGGGCGCGGGATCACTTCCTGGACCTTGAACACGTTGACGCCAAAAAGCTGACGCTGTCCCAGCCGGAACAGCAGCAGCGCCAGCCGGTTGTGGCCAGCCAGGCGCGTGCGTTGGTCGATGCGGTCCAGCAATTGGTGGGTCATGAGGTGATTGTCGGCATCCCGGGGCAGTTCTTGAGCGCACAGGGTGAATCAGCCGCCGCATGACTGCGGCACGCGAATTGCTTTGCTTGTCGACGCATCCCGATACGACCCTTAAGAAAGGACCAACGTGCGCCCAATCCTGCTAAGCCTCCTGGCCATCCTGTTGACCACCTGCGCATGTGCGACGCCGGCTGCCGCAGGTGTGACCGATCCTGAAGCAATCCGTACGGCCGCCCTCGAGGCGCTGGGCGTTGTAGGCACCGGCTCGCAGGCGACAGTGGACTCTGCATTACGTATGAGTGAGTGCAGCACGCCGCTGCAAGCCACCCCAACCGGCCCGCGCACGGTAGAGGTGCGATGTACCGACACCCCCGGCTGGCGGTTGTACGTTCCGGTCCGGGTCCGTAAGGAAGCCGACGTAGTGGTTCTGACGCGACCGGTCCCGGCGGGACAGGCGATCACTGCCGATCACGTCGCCATTCGCCGACGCGATATCGCAGGAGGTGGCGCGACCTACGCAGACACGTCCGCAGTGGTCGGCAAGACCGCGGTGCAGGGATTGGCGCCCGGAGCCGCGCTGAGCCGGAATAATCTCGCCGACGGCGCGTTGCTTGAGCGCGGCGACCCGGTGGTGCTGGTGTCGCGCACAGGCGGGGTAGAGGTACGTATGGCAGGGCGCGCGCTGGGCCGGGCAGCACCGGGCGATACCGTGTCAGTGGAGAACCTGGGGTCCCGTCGTATCATCCGCGGTCGACTGATTGGCGACGGGGTGGTCGAGGTCGGACTATGAACATCGCAACAACGGACGCTAAAGTTCCTGTCGCCACGGTCGTTACCGGGATCGACAGAGTAACTAGGAGCGTGTGATGTCCAATCAGATACAAGGTTCGCCGCCAGCAGCCCGCGCCGCCGAATTGGCCTCAACTGGTCCGGTACGCCTGCGGGCCGGAGAAGACCGTTCAGCCCCCGTGGCCCCGACCCCGGCCGTCGACAGCGTCCGCCTGACCGGTGAAGCCGCCGGCCTGCAGGCCCTGGAGCGCTCACTGGGCGCCGCGCCTGCCGGGATTGATGTGGCACGTGTCAACGAAGTCCGGGCCGCCTTGGCCGATGGCAGCTACAAGGTCGATGCAGAGCAGATCGCGACCAGAATGCTTGCCTTTGAGGAGGCGTTTCAGAAATGAGCGCCGTGGCGCTCCAGTCATCGACCACCGCGTCGCTGGACGCGCTTGAGCAAGCGTTGCATGCCGAGCGCCAAGCGCTGCTGGAGAACAACGTTGACGCCTTGCTCAACTCTACTCAGGCCAAGCTGGTCGCATTGAGGCAGGTCGAGTCGCGGCCTCTGAGCGATGAGGTGTCCGACCGGGTGGTCGCCCTCAGCGAACTCAATCGCGCCAACAGCGTGTTACTGACGCGTAGGCGTCGTGAAGTTACTTGGGCACTGCGCCACCTCGGTCGCCTGGAATCGGTTGGCGTGTACGATGCGGGTGGACAGTCCAGCGCCCGTCCGCAGGTGCGCAGTCTCGGAGTGGGATGAACCAGCAAGGCGAGCCCGAACTAACCCATCAGTGGAGCGATGACTTGTTGACGATTCTGTCGTTGACTGATATCGCCTTCGTTCTGTTCGAACCGGTGGGCGACGGGTTCAAGGCGAATCCCGCCGCCGTGATGCTCGCGCACCAGCTGCATCAGAATCATCCCGACGATGACCGCGCGGCGGTCGCTGGAATACTCGCGCATGTCCCCGACGGTGCGTGGGAGATCGCGCGACGCGATCAGCGCTGGCAGGGCGACGTCATCGTCGATACGTCTGCCACAGTCCTCGAGATCAAGCTTTTCGCGCCAGGTGGCGGTGATCAACGCCGATTTGCAACGTTTGCTGATGTCACGCTGCGCACGTCGCGTGAAGCTGAATTGCAGCGACGGCATGATGAGCTGGAAACAACCTATAAACGTCTGGCCGGCACCCAGGAACAGCTCGTCCAGTCCGAGAAAATGGCATCTATCGGCCAGCTCGCTGCGGGCGTCGCGCACGAGATCAACAATCCGGTTGGCTACATCCAGTCCAACCTTGGCACTTTGCAGGAATATGTCGAAGCGCTGTTCGCGCTACTGGCCGCGTACGCTGAAGCGTTGCAGTCCGATGACCCTGCCGCCAGCCGCGATATCTTGGCGGCGAAGCGGGACCGGCTGGATATCGACTTCATTACCGGTGATCTTCCGCAACTGCTGGAAGAGTCGCGCGAGGGGATCGAGCGGGTTACCAAAATCGTCCAGGACCTGAAGGACTTCTCGCGAATCGGCCCGGACGAGGCAATGCGTCCGTCGGATATACAGCGGGGTCTGGAGTCCACACTCAACATCGTGTGGAACGACCTGAAGTACAAAGTCGCTATCGAGAAGTACTTCAGCCCGTTGCCGCTGGTGCAGTGTCACGCGTCGGAGATCAACCAGGTGTTGATGAACCTGTTGATCAATGCCGGGCAATCGATCCAGGAGCGCGGAACGATCGTGCTGGCCACCGGCGCCGACGATGGGGAGGCATGGATCAGCATCAGTGACAGTGGCTGCGGAATGCCCGATGAAGTCGTGCAACGGATTTTCGATCCCTTCTACACCACCAAGCCGATCGGACATGGCACCGGACTGGGCCTTGCGATTTGCTACAGCATCATCGCCAAGCATCACGGTCGCATTGAAGTGTCCAGCCGTCTCGGAATTGGCAGCACGTTCCGAGTCGTGCTGCCGGTCACGCAACCGGTGGCGGAAGTCGTGGCGGAGGTCTAGTAACGCGGCTTGCCTGGAGACTGCTTCTCGTACGCCCGGAACGCGGCTTTGATGTGTTCGCGCAGCTCATCATCGTTCCACGGTTTGGTCAGAAACCGGTAGATCGCGCCGCGGTTGATCGCATCGGTGATTGCCGCCAGATCGGTATAGCCCGACAGCACCAAACGGACCGTGTCCGGATACAGCTCGCGAACCCTGGTCAGAAACTCGGTGCCGCTCATGTCGGGCATGCGTTGATCCGACAGGATCACCTGCACGGTGTTGCTGGCCAGCAGGTCGAATGCCTCGCGCACGCCGTTGGCGGTCAGTATCCGATAGCCATCGCGGCGGAAAAGACGCACCAGCGAGCGCAGCACGTTCTCCTCGTCATCGAGCAACAGCAGAGTGCGCTCGGGGCGGGAGGTTACAAATGCGCCTGGCAACGGGAAACGCTTGCGGATCAGCTCGTCCAGCTCGGCCGCGGGCGCGGGTGCACCGAACAGATAACCCTGAAAAAAATCGCAATGGTTGCGGCGTAAAAAGCCCAGTTCCGCTTCGCTTTCCACGCCCCTGGCCGTGACTTTCATGCCCAGGTTGTGGCCCATGGCGATGATGCCCCGTACGATCGCCGCGCTGCGGGTGTCACTGGCGATATCGCGGATGAAACTGCGGTCCACCTTCAGGCGGTCCATCGGGTATTGCGCCAATGACGACAGGCTCAGCCCGCCCATACCGAAATCGCGGACGGTCATGGTCGCCCCGAGCTCTCGCAGACTGGCCAGGTTGCTGCCCACTTGGCGCACATCCAGCGCCATGGCACTTTCCGGAATCTCGAACTCCAACGTCTTCGCCGGTAGTTCATGGCGGTGCATCAGCTCGCCCATACGGTCCACACAGTCGCGCTCGACCAGCAGCTGGTCGGTGAGCTGGACTGAAACGGACAGGTAATCGAGCCCCTGCCGGCGCCATTGCGCAAGCTGACTCATGGCCGCTTCCACCACCCACCAGCTCAGCCGGGCCGTCAGGCCCACGCGTTCCACCATCTCCAGGAAAGGGTGGGGCAGAAGCAGTCCGTGGCTCGGAGTCTGCCACCGAAGCAGTGAACTGAAGCCACAAAGACCGCCGTCGTTGGCACTGATCAGCGGTTGATAGAAAAGCCGCAACTCCTCACTTTTCATCGCCTCCATGAAGCGCTCGGCAAACCCGTCGCTGGGTGCAGTACGCTCCGGCGCAGGGGAGTACAGGCCAACGCTGTCCAGCCCTTCCTCTTTGGCCCGTAGAAGTGCCTCCTCCGCTTTGGCCAGCAATGCGGCAGCATTGCCTGCGTGGTCGGGAAATATAGCGACGCCGATCGAAAAGGTGATCGGCAGTGTGTACGGAGGGATCGACAGCGGAATTTCGAACTCTTCTCGGATCCGGTCGGCCAGATGGCTGCCGTCCTGCTCGCCCTCGCGATACCCGATCGCGACGATGAACTCGTCGCTGGACAAGCGCCACAGCCATCCGTCCTGCGGCATGGTCTTGCGCAGCCGTTGGGCGGCAGCCGCAAGTACCTTGTCGCCAATGTCCTCGCCCATGTTGGCGTTGATCGAACGCAACATGTCGATATCGAGATGCAGCAGCGCAACCCGTCGCCGGGTTGCGCTTGCGGCCGCCAGCGCGGTGGTCAAACTGGGTCCGTTGGCACCAAGGCGATAGACACCGGAAACCGGGTCAAGCGAGATGTAACCGAAGTCGTCGGCGCGCTGGATCATGCCTACAGGCTAGTCGGTCGCACGCGGCGCGCTACCAAAATCGCCCTCGGCAGCGGCCGCCAGATAAGCGAACACTGCGTAGGCGGCAACATTCTGCGCCAGCGCCTGCGGATCGATTTTGTCGAAGGTGTCATCGGGCGTGTGGTGGAGGTCGAAGTAGTCGGTGCCGTCCTGATGGAGGGTCGCCCACGCCATCCCCTTGCCCGCGATGGGGATGAGATCCGGCCCTGGACCGCCTTCGCCCGGCGTGTACGCGATGCCGAGTGGCGCCAGCGCATCGGCGATCTGTCGAGCGGCCGCTTCTGCGTGTGCCGGCGCGGAGGTGTCGAATGCATAGATGCGTCCGGCACCGAAGTCACTTTCCGCACCAATCAGATGCTTGGGAATACTCTTCTCGTGCGCTTTCGCATACGCGTAGCCGCCGTGCAGGCCCTGCTCCTCGTTTGCGAACGCGATCACCCGAACGGTGCGCGCCGGGCGTTGCTTGAGGTCACCGATCAACTTGCCTGCCGCCATGGTGATGCCAACACCCGCGCCATCGTCGACTGCGCCAGTGCCGGCATCCCACGAGTCCAGATGCCCGCCGATCACCACGACCTCATCGGGCAGGCTGCTGCCGGTCATTTCGCCAATCACGTTGTGCGAGGTCGCCTCGCCATTCCAGCCACAGTCCAGCGTCACGTTCAGGCGGATCGGGCGTCCCAGGGCGAGCAGACGGGTCAGTTGGTCCGCGTCGGGCGCGGACAATGCGGCAGAGGGGATCGGGGTCAGGCCTTCATCAAAACGGGTGATGCCGGTATGCGGCGCACGGTGGGAGTCGGTGCCGGCCGAGCGCATCACGTATCCGACAGCACCTGCACGGATAGCCGCGGACGGACCACGGCTGCGCACGCGCGAGCCGCCGCCGTAACCGTTGCCGTCACGGCTGCGTTCCATCTTGTGGTCGATGAAGGCGATCTTTCCCTGAAGGGACCCGGCCGCTACCGCTTCCAATGCGGCAAGGCTGTCAAAGCGCACTACCTCGGCCTCCACCGTGCCGCCTGGGCTTCCACCCAGAGCGGTCAGTACCAATGGTTGATCATTGATGCCGACCACCCGCGCGCTTTCGCTGCGACGCTCCCATTTCGGGAAAGTCACCGGTTCGGTCCAGACCTTGTCATAACCCAGCTCGGTGAACTTCGCCTTGGCCCACGCCACCGCCCGAGCATCGGCCTCACTACCGGCCAAGCGCGGTCCAATCTCGGTGGTCAAAGACTCGGTGATGCGGTAGCCAAGCTCGCTGTCCAACGCTGTTTGGCGCAACGCGGGAGCCGCACGCATTGCCTGATCAGGGATGACCGTCTGTCTAATCTCTTGGGCTGGTGCCACGCCGGTCAATGATCCAAGGGCGAGGGTAAGCAGCAACGGCATCATGCGCATGCGGGACGTCCGGTAAAAGCAATGAAGCCACGAGCTTAACAGCGCGTGGCTTCAGTGCTTTGTGCCGCAAGTCACGCGCCGGGGAGTGCCGGCGCGATGATTGAAATGCTCAGCGCTTCAATGAATCGCGGATCTCGCGCAGCAGCACCACTTCCTCGGCCCGTTCTGCCGGTGCTTCTTCCGGAGCTGCCTCGGCCTTCTGCATCTTGTTGTAGGTGCGCAGTGCCATGAAGATCACCAGCGCAATCAGCAGGAAATCGATGATGGTCTGGATGAAAGCGCCGTAGGTGATGACGGGTGCCGCCGCTTCCTGCGCCAGCGCCAGGTTGGCGTAATCGTTGCCGTCGAGGGAGACAAACAGTTGCGAGAAATCGACCCCGCCCATTGCCATGCCGACCACCGGCATGATGATGCCATCGACCAGTGCAGTGACGATCTTGCCGAACGCGGCGCCGATAACGACCGCGATGGCGAGGTCAACGACGTTGCCGCGCGCGATAAATTCCTTGAACTCGCTGACCATGCTCATGTTTCTTCTCCGACGAATTGGGGGGCGACTATAAACCAGCGTCGCCGGTTGTCACGTGACCATTCAATTCCACAACCCCGTCCAGACTTGCGTTGAATCGATCGCCCACGTGCAGCGGACCGACGCCTGCCGGGGTGCCCATGAAAATGAGGTCGCCGGCACGCAGTGCGAACAGCAGGGACAACTCGTGCAGGATCTCCGGCACGTTCCAGATCAGGTCCGACAGGGCTCCGCGCTGGCGCACGCTGTCGTTGATGGTCAGCGTCAACGTGCGATTTTCCAGTTCACCGACGTCAGCAACCGGAATCAGGTGACTGACCGGTGCCGAAGCATCGAATGCCTTGCCGGTGTCCCAAGGCAGACCCTTCGCCTTGGCAGCGGCCTGCAGATCGCGCCGGGTCAGGTCCAGGCCAATCCCATAGCCGAACACCAGTGCGTCGGCATCGGCGACGTCGAGAATCCCCGCACGTGCATCCCGGCCTAGTGCCACGACCAGCTCGACTTCATGGTGCAAGTCATTTGAGCCGCGCGGGTAGGGCACGACACCATCAAGTACCAGCGCGTCGGCCGGCTTGCAGAACAGCACCGGATGTCCGCGGTCGGCCGCTGAGTCGGGGGCAGCAGCGCCCATTTCGCGTGCGTGATCAGCAAAGTTGCGGCCCACGCAATAAATGCGGCGAACCGGGAAGTAGGTGTCTCCGGCTACGCCTACCGGAATGCGGACCGGTGCCGGTACGGGAATGACGTCGACCATGTTCAGCGTGGCGGCTCGGTTTTGTCGATGACGCGGAACTCGCCTTCGACGATATTGGGATCGGAGCGAACCGCGACGCCAGTCGCGGGGCGTCCGCGTCCCCTCACCAGGCGGTAGACCACGCCGCCCGCGAGCATCATGGCGCCGACCACCGCGCCCAGCACCACCAGTACCACCAACATCCCGAGCCCTGCGGCTCTCAACAAAAAGCGCAGGAGCCCGTTGCGTGGCGTGCGCGGCTCGAAAGCAGCGCGCATGCGCGACTGGAAGAACTGCTGGTTGAAGCGGAAACTGTGGCTGTTCATATAATTGATCGTGGCACAATGCGGCCGTTGGTGGGACATCCGAGTATCCCCGTCGGGACCGCTGGATTTGTCACGGCTTCGTTAATCAAGGGGTTGCCCGCCTGACTCCGCACATGAGGGCCAGCCATATGACTACCGCTGCACTGATTCAATTGGACCGCATCGCCGACGGCGGCTTCGCCGACGCGTCCGCGGATCTGGATGGGGACATGGAGCCGCTGGTTCTGTACCGCGATGGCGATCAGGTTCGGGCGTGGGTCAACGTCTGCCCACACGCTGGCCGCCAGTTGGATTGGGCACCTGGCCAGTTCCTTAAAAGCAAGGACGGACTGCTGATATGTGCTGCGCATGGCGCCAGCTTCGAGTTGCAGGAAGGGACCTGTGTTGCCGGCCCTTGTCGTGGCGACGCATTGCGCACCGTTGATGTTGAAGTGCGCGATGGCGCGGTGTGGCTTAAAACAGCAGGTTGACCATCAGTACCGCGATCATCGTGTAAGCCAGTGACAGCGGGCCACCGACGCGCCACAACTCCTTGCTGGTGTAGCCCGCCGGGCCGGTGACCATGGAGATCACCGGGTTGGATGCGGTCATGAAGTTGTTGGATGCCGACAGCGCGATGATCAGCGCGAATGCGGTCGGGTTGCCGCCGGCTGCCAACGCGACGTTGATGCCCAGCGGAACCATCACGATGGCCGCGCCGACATGCCCGATCACCAGTGAGAAGGCGGTGGTCAGCAGACCGAGCAGCAGTTGCAGCACCCAGGTGGGCGTGCCGTGTGGCAGCCGCTCAATGCTGTGCCCGGCGACCCATGCCGCCGCACCGCTGGAGTCCATTGCCCATCCCAGCGGGATCAGACAAGCCATCAGGAACACCGTCTTCCAGCTGATCGCTGCGTAGGCTTCATCGATGTGGATCACCCCGGCCAGCAGCATGCCGGCCACACCGGTCATCAGCGCGATCGATACCGGCAGGCGGGACGACAGCGCCAACAGCATCGCCAGGGCGAAGATCCCCAGTGCGATCTTGAGCTTTTGCGGACGCTGCTCGCCTTTTGGGTAATCGGTGACGACGACCACATCCTTGCCTTTGGCGGTCTCGGCGAGGTTGGTCCAGATGCTGTGAAGCACCAGCATGTCGCCCGCGCGCAGTTGCAGATTGCGGACGTCGTCGCGCAGTACTTTCTTGTCCCGGTTGACCGCCAACAGACTCAGCCCCAGCGATTTGCGCAGGTGCAGGTCGCGCGCAGTCTTTCCTATGAACTTCGAGGTTGGCGGCACGACCGCCTCGGAGATGCCGGCGCGGCTGGGATTGAACAGGTCGCCGAACACCCGCAGGCGCGAGCTCATCTTCAGCATCTGGTTCTGGGCGAAGTCGCTGACTTGCTGCTTCGGACCCATGGCGCCCAGCACGCTGCCTACCCAGATCCGCGCATCGGCCGACGGCGACAGGCGTGCGTCGTCCTGGGTTTTGATCGCGAGGATCAGTGGCGCGTCGTACAGCGTTTCCGCCTCGCCCAGCGACATCCCGACCAGTGGGCTGTCGGCCGTCACTGTGAGTTCGTAGACATCGCCCTCGATGCCGTAGGCATTGGCAAAGTAGCTTTGGGTACGGGCCGGTGTCGCCCCCTTGCCACCACCCTCGTGCAGACGCTGGTTACCGTAGAACCGGAAATACAGCAGGCAGGTGGCCAGCATCACCAAGCCGATCGGAAGGGTCGCAAACATCTGCAGGGGGACCAGCGTCGCGGCACCCGACGGCAGGTTGCTGTTGGCCGCCAGCAGAAGATCGTTGAGCAGGATCAGCGGTGAGGTGCCCACCATCGTCAGCGATCCGCCCATGACGATCGCAGTGGCCAATGGCAGCAGCAGGCGGGGCAGGGTCAACCCAGTGCGTGATGACAACCGCGAAGCGACCGGTAGATAGAGCGCCATGACGGCCGGATTCTGCATGACCGACGAGTTGATGCCGGCGATCGCGCCGGTCAGCATCATCAGCCGCTCCTCCATCCCGTGCGATCGTCGCAGCAGCCACGCGGCCAAGCGGTTGAGCGCACCGGTCCGGTCCAGTCCTGCGCCAAGGATCATCGTGGCGATGATGCTCATCACGGCGTTGGAAGAGAATCCGTTGAAGATATCCTCCGGCGCCACCAGTCCAGACAGGCCCAGAAGCACCAGCACGATCAGTGCGACCACGTCGGCGCGAATGCGCTCGAACACGAACATCACCATCGTAAAAACCACCAGCCCGAGCACGAGCTTCATGTCGGTGGTGAGTGTCAGCGCAGTGTCCATGCTCTGGTCGAACACGTTGGGGGTTGGCCTGTCGGGTCAGCGATCCATCAACAGCGATCGTAAATGAGGTCCCAGACACCGTGGCCTAGCTTCTGGCCGCGGGTCTCGAAATGCGTTTGTGGGCGCCACTCCGGTCTTGCGACCGAACCCCGCTTGCCGGTCCGATTAACGATGCCGGCGGTCGCATCCAGAACGTCCCACATGTGCTCTGCATAGTCGTGCCAATCCGTGGCGAGGTGCAAGCGGCCATTGGGCGCCAGCTTGCGTACCAGCATCTCGGCAAACCCCGGTTGGACCAGACGACGCTTGTTGTGGCGTTTTTTGTGCCACGGATCAGGGAAGTAGATGCGAACCTCATCCAGACTGCCGTCGGCGACCTCGTTGGTCAGCACCTCGACCGCATCGTGGTGAAACACACGTACGTTGCTGGCATTGTCCGCGGCCAGCGCGTTGAGCAGTCGACCCACACCAGGGGCATGGACCTCGATCCCGACCAGATTGCGTCCGCGATCATGTTCGGCCGCGAATCGTAGTGCCTCGCCATTGCCAAAACCAATTTCCAGCACCAGCGGCGCGCTGCGGCCGAACACTTCATTGAAGTCGCGTGGCTGGCCGGTGTAGTCGATGCCGTAGTGCGACCACTGATCATCAAAAGCGCGTTGCTGCGCTGGCGTAAACCGGCCCTGACGCAACACGAAGCTTCGGATCTGACGATGCCCCTCGGTGACCGTGAAGGGTTTGGCGGTAACCGATTTTGACGACGGGACGTCGAGCGTGAGCTCCGGCTTCTCGGGGTCTGCCATCAGTCGATAAGGCCTTCCACCGGGCTGGAGGCACTGGCAAAGCGCTTGCGTGGAATGCGGCCGGCTTTGAATGCGGCGCGCCCCGCCTGAATCGCGAGCTTCATTGCATGCGCCATCAGCACCGGCTCGCGGGCACCGGCGATGGCGGTGTTCATCAACACACCGTCGCAGCCCAACTCCATCGCAATCGCGGCGTCCGACGCGGTACCCACGCCGGCGTCGACGATGATCGGCACCTTGGCGTTCTCGATGATCTCCACCAGGTTCCATTTGTTCTGGATGCCCAGTCCGGAGCCGATTGGCGCAGCCAGCGGCATCACCGCGATGCAGCCGATCTCTTCCAGACGCTTGGCCAGGATCGGATCGTCGGAGGTGTAGACCATTACATCGAAGCCGTCCTTCACGAGGATCTCGGCAGCAGCCAGCGTGTGCACCACGTCCGGGTAGAGCGTGCGCTGGTCGCCGAGTACCTCCAGCTTTACCAAGTTGCGGCCGTCCAGCAGTTCCCGGGCCAGTCGCAGAGTACGCACCGCGTCGTCGGCGGTGTAGCAGCCGGCAGTGTTGGGCAGGATGGTGAAGCGGTCCGGTGACAACACGTCGAGCAGGTTCGGCTCACCGGGGTTCTGGCCGATGTTGGTGCGCCGGATCGCGACGGTGACGATCTGCGAGCCTGCCGCCTCGGTGGCGCGGCGGGTCTCGTCCAGATCAACAAACTTGCCGGTGCCGGTCAGCAGGCGTGATCCATAGGCGACGCCGGCGATCACCAGCGGATCGGCGGCTTGTAGGTCGGTAGCGTTGGGTGCGTTCATCCGATGATTATCGCACCGTGCGGGGCATGGTTTCAGCCGCCACCGAGCGCATGGACGACCTCGACCTTGTCGCCGTCAGCCAATATCTGGTCGGCATGCTGACTGCGCGGCACGATTTCGCCGTTCAGCTCTACAGCGACTCGCCGTTCCGCCAAACCTTCTGCTTGCAGCAGGTCCACGAGGGTGGTGAGTGCCGCAAGTGGGCGTGGCTCGCCATTGAAGATGATATTCATCACACCATTGTCCCGCCCGTCGGCGTGGGTTGCCAGTGGTGGACCTGAACGCCGCGATGGGCGGATGTATCCTTGAACGGCTAGCTGGCGTTTGCTTAGAAAGGGCGCGACAAGCGGGTCGCCGCCAGAACCCGTTTTCAGATATTTCCCCCCACCACCGATTTCAGGAACCTGACCGATGAAACCCATTCGCTCCGTTCTCGCCATGGCGCTCGCTTTGGCTGCTGCGCCGGCCCTTGCCCAGTCGGCTGCGCCGAACAATTACACCCAGCCGTACTCGCAGACCATCTTCTTCGGCGACAGCCTGACTGACTCGGGCCACTTCCGCCCGGTGCTGGTGGGCGCGGTGGGTCCGCAGGCAGGCATCCTCGGCAAGTTCACCACCAACCCGTGGCTGGTGTGGTCCGAATACCTGGCGAATTACTACGGTACTGACGCCAACGCTGCCAATCAGGGGGGCAGCAACTACGCCGTCGGCGGTGCGCGTTCTGGTGAGGACTCCGTCGGTCCGTTGGGCTTCACACCTTCAATGACCACCCAGGTGGGCAACTACCTGACCGCCAGCGGCGGTGTTGCCGATGCAAATGCGCTCTACACCGTCTGGGGTGGCAACAATGATCTATTTGCGGTGGCGCAGGGCGCTCCGGTACAGGCGACCATTGGCTCCGCCGTAGCAGCGCAGATCGGTGCGGTCGGTGCGCTGCAGGCTGCTGGTGCCCGTTACGTGCTGGTGCCGAGCATCCCCGACATGGGTCTGACCCCGTCGGCACGTGCACAGGGAGCCGCAGCCCAGGGTCAGTTGACCCAGCTGGCGACCGTCTACAACGACGCCCTTTACGGTGGGCTGGCCGCCAGTGGCTTGCGCGTGATCCCGTTGGACACCTTCCACCTGTTCCAGGAAGTCGCCGCCAACCCGGGGGCGTTTGGCTTCTCCAACATCACCGGCACCGCTTGCCAGCCGCAGATCACTGCGCAGTCTGTCACCTGCCAGCCGGGCACTTACGTGACCCCGGATGCCGCGACCAGCTACGCATTCGCCGATGGCGTTCACCCGTCCGGCGCAGCGCACGCAGTGCTCGCCGACTATGCCAGTTCGATACTGGACGCTCCCCGTCAGATGGCCGTGCTGCCCCATTCCGCCGCTGCGACGGGTCGTGCCCGCGCCGACCGTGTCCTGGCGCAGGTCAGCAGCACGACGATGACCGATGGCAAGCGTTGGTGGGCGGACGTGCGCGGCGATTTCCAGCGCTACGACCATGGCGATATGTATGACGGCGGCATCCCTGCACTGACGGTGGGCATCGACTGGCACAACAACGGTATGACCTTCGGTGCCTTTGGCGGCTACGGCAGTGCACGTCAGGACTGGGGTCGCAACGGTGGCAGTTTCAACCAGAGCGAAACCACGGTCGGTGGCTACATGGGCTGGATCGCAGCCAATGGCGCCTGGATCAATGGGCAGCTGAGCTACAGCCAGCTGGGAATGGACATCAAGCGCAACGTAAACCTCGGCAACGCTACCCGCACCCACCGCGCCGACGTCGATGGAAGCAATCTCAGCGCCGGTCTCAATGCAGGCTTCGAGTTCGGTGACGGCGCTTTGCGTCATGGACCGGTGATCGGTGTGCTGGCCCAGAAGGTTCGTATCGACGGGTTCAGCGAAAGCGATGCACAGCTGTCGACCTCGCTTGCCTACCCGGAACACCGCTTCGACTCGCTGATCGGCACCGCCGGCTGGCAGATCCGCTACGCCGCAAGCGAGCAGATGCAGCCGTACGCACGGCTGACGGTGGATCGCGAGTTTGAGGACGTGCCGCGTGAAGCGTTCGCCCGTCTGCAGTCAATGCCGGGTACCGCGCCGTTTGCCGTGCCGGGCGTGGCGTTCGACGACAGCTACGGCACCCTCACCATGGGCGCACGCACCCGAGTGATGGGCTTGGACGCAAACTTGGGCACAAGCCTGACTGCCGGCCAGAAGGGCGGAAGCAACACCACAGTGTTTGCGACCATCGGCGGTAGCTTCTGACCCAGCGCTCCCCACGCGGCGGCAAAGGGATTACACTTTCTGCCGCGCGGGTGTAGCTCAATGGTAGAGCTGTTGCTTCCCAAGCAACTGACGAGGGTTCGATTCCCTTCACCCGCTCCAATCTTCGTATCCCGCCGCACAAGCAATTGTGCGGCGGGTTTTTTTTGCGAGGTGGTTTCGCAAAGGAAGCACACCTGCCGATTACTCTTTTGGCGCACTGGCGGTGTGGGAGTCTAAGGACGTCTTGCGTCGATATAGTTTATTGCGCACGCCAGTTGCAGTGTTGTAAACGGATTTGCTTACCTGGAAATCGATATATCCAGAATGCACCCGCCCTGTCCGAGTGCGATATCTCTGATGTGTTCGGCTTTGATCTTGAAGTTTTTCATTTTCGATCTTCGGTTAAACACTCTCGAATTATGCCTAGGCAGCCATCGGTGGGGACGCCCGCCGGCGACGCTCCGGATGCAAGACGAGAGCGGCGGCGGGCCACGCTTTTTTTGTTGACGTGGTCACAGGCGTGGTCGATCATCGCGGCACCCTCAACGAGAGGGGAGTGGGGTATCCCGGTTGACGGGATCAGAGGCCGGATTCAGGCACCCCGTTCGCTCTACATATGCGGTGGCCTGGGTCCTTTTGGACGGGGCCGCCGTTTTTATTGGACCGTCGTTGTGCGGAGAAGGTGCATGACACTCCCGGTGGTGCTCGGTTGGCGCGAGTGGGTCGAATTGCCAGGCCTTGGTCTGGGCGCGGTGCGGGCGAAAGTTGACAGCGGTGCGCGTACATCGGCGTTGCACGTCGATTCCCAGTGGCGCTTTATTGAGGGCGGCCAGCCTTGGGTTGGCTTTCGGCTGACGCCGGGGGCCAGCGACGGCATCGTGCTGGAAGGTGCTGCAGTGCTGGCGGATGAGCGCGATGTCACCGACTCCGGTGGTCACCGCACACGCCGCGCGTTCATCCGCACCACGCTGCGTCTGGGTGGTATTGAGCGCGAAATCGACATCAACCTGACCGATCGCCGCCGCATGCTGTTCCCGATGCTGTTGGGCCGCACCGCGATGGCTCGTACCTTCACGGTAGACCCCGCACGCTCTTTCCTTCACGGTCGCCACATGGGCGCACCGATGATGCTTCCCAGTACTACCCCATCGGTTCATCACGCATGAAATTCGCGATCCTCTCGCGTAACTCCAAGTTGTATTCGACCCGGCGCCTGGTCGAGGCTGCGCGTGCGCAGGGTCACACCGTGCGCACGCTCGATCCGCTGCGCTGCTACATGCACATCTCCAGCGATGGATTCGCGATGCGCTACAAGAGTCGGCCAATCTCCGGATACCAGGTCGTGATTCCCCGCATCGGCGCGTCGGTTACCCGCTATGGCACGGCAGTGCTGCGCCAGTTCGAGTTGATGGGCACGTTGAGCGCGAATTCTTCGGACGCGATCCTGCGTGCTCGAGACAAGTTGCGCAGCCACCAGATGCTGGCAGCACACGGCATCGGCATGCCCGTGACGGTGTTCGGCGACAACCCCGACGACACCACGGACCTGTTGGAAATGCTTGGTCCCCCGCCACATGTCATCAAGCTCAATGAAGGCACGCAAGGCGCGGGCGTGATGTTGACCGAAAAACTATCGGCGTCGCGCGGCGTGATCGAGGCGCTGCGCGGGCTCTATGCCCAGTTCCTGGTGCAGGAGTTCATTCCGGAAGCGGACGGAGCGGACGTTCGTTGCTTTGTGGTCGGCTCAAAGGTCGTCGCGGCGATGAAGCGTCAGGCGCCAATCGGCGATTTCCGTTCCAATCTGCATCGTGGTGGCAGTGCGAAAGCCGTCAAGGCCACCGAGGAAGAGCAGGATGCCGCAATCCGCGCCGCACGCGTCCTTGGGCTCGGTGTTGCCGGTGTGGACTTGATCCGCTCCCGGCGTGGGCCGCTGGTGCTGGAGGTGAATGCCTCGCCCGGTCTCGAGGGAATCGAGAAGGCCAGTGGAGTGGATGTAGCGGGCGAGATCATCCAGTACGCGACGCGCCGCTACAAAGCCCGCGCGGCCAAGCGGCTTGTGGGGAAAAGTGCGACGGTAAAGTGATGTGTATCGCCGGTCACCTGCACTTGGCGCGCTAAACCGTACCGCAATCACGGTTCGGGGCAATTGGGTGGTCGCTAGCGATTTATTAACGAGGTTCTTAACGAGGACTTACGTTTCGTCCCTGTAGGTTGAATTCACCGCAACAAGTTGTCAGGCGGTATCGGGGCAATATCCCTTTGACCCAGACGCGGTGGCCCCGCGTCTGGGTCTTTTTATGCCTGTCGTTACCCTGCTGAAGCAGCGCGATTGCCACTGGACAGTGCGCGCTCCAGATCCAGCAGATGATGCTTGGCCGGCACGCCTCCGGAAAATCCGGTCAGACTCCCATCAGCTCCGACCACGCGATGGCAGGGCACTACGATTGGCAGCGGATTGCGACCAATCGCAGCGCCGACCGCGCGCACGGCAGTGGGTCGCCCGGTCCTGGTCGCAAGCTCGCCGTAGGTAACCGTTTTTCCATACGGTATGTCCGCCAGTGCGGTCCAGACGTCCTCCTGAAAAGGCGTGCCCTTCCGGCTCAGCGGTAGATCGAACTGCGTTCGCGCGCCGGCGAAATACTCGCCCAGCTGCGTGCGTGCTGCACGCAGTACAGGATGGTCGCCCTCCCGCCACTCCTCTGTGCGCTGGGCCGGATGCCGCGACTGGTGGAACTCGACCAACTGCAAGCCGTCATCGTCCGCAGCCAGAAGCAATGGACCGACGGGGCTCTCAACGTAGGTGAATACGATCATGGGTGACCTCTCATCGGGATGGGCTCGCCGACCTGCGTGCAGCGGATTTGAGTGTATCCATCGCGCCGTCGCCCCCATCATTCGCGGCTGGCGCGACCTCGATCAGCGACATCAGCAGGGGGTACACATCGATGCTGTCGAACGCTGCAACCCTGATATTTTCACGGAATGCGGGGCCGCGGGCGAGAAAGATCGCGCGCATGGATGGAAGTGCGGGATCAAATCCATGTGATCCGCGAGTGGCTGTTCTCGACCGGGTCTTCAGCCAGTCCCGCCGGACCGCATCAAAGCCTTCGTGCATCTGGCACACGATGGGCGGGATCCGGGGGTGGCTGCCGTAATGCCAACGCTCTGGCAGCTCACCCTTGCGCCAGCAGTCGTAGTGCTGGTGCGCGCCGAGCAGCTGCGATTCGGCCGCGGCCGTGCGTCCGGGGCGAGGCACGAACCCGACCGATTGCCCGGCGGTTACAAAAGCTGCGTCATCCGGATTGACCATGTCCTCAATGACAACGAACTGCTCCGGTGGAACCGTCGCCATGCCGTGGTCTGACACCACTACCAGGTTTAGTTTGTCCGCCAGACCAAGTGCATCGATCCCGTCCAACAGTCGGCCCATCGCGGCGTCGACCTCCGCGATCGCCGCATAGGCTTCGTCGGAGTCCGGTCCGTTGGCGTGCCCGGCGCTGTCCACCGCCTCGAAGTACAACGTGCTGAAGCGAGGGCGGGTCGCTTCAGGTTCCGCCAACCAGCCCAGCACCGTGTCGACGCGTTCGGACATCGGCATTTTTGCATCGAAGGGTTTCCAGTGGCTCGCCTGAATGCCGTCGATCTCTGCTTCTGAGCCGGGCCAGAACATCGTCCCGGCGCGCAGCCCGGCCTTTTCCACGGTCACCCAGATGGGCTCGCTTGACCACCAACGACCGTCCGAAACCGCTTCCCGGTTGCCTACACTGAATTTACCCAGTTCCGGGTCGGTCATCGTGTTGTGGACAATGCCGTGGTGGTCGGGACGCTTACCGGTGACGATGGTGAAATGGTTGGGGAAGGTGAGAGTGGGGTAGGACGGCGTCATCCACTCGGCCTGAACGCCCGCGGCGCTGATACGTGCCAGATTCGGGGTGATGCCCAAGTCCAGATAGTCCGGCCGAAATCCATCCAGTGACACCAGCAGCATTGGCGGCGTCGCTGCAGGCTGCCCGTCGTGGTGACGAACGGAGGCGCAGGCCACCAGGAACGCCACGAGTACGCCGAGCAGTACAGACCGGAATGCGGCTTTGAATGGGTCCATGCGTTGATCCTAGTCTCAGGATGTTACGGCCGGGTGTGCCAAAGGTTTACGCCGGTTGGCCCGCGAACGCCGTTGAAGAGAGGCGGTGCGATAATCGGGGCTTTCCCGTTTCCGTACAGGGTCTTGCCATGTCCACCCCACCGAGTCACACGCGTGTCGATCCCAGCCGCGTCATCCGCTCCCCCCGCGGCAGCCAGCTCACCTGCAAGTCGTGGCTGACCGAAGCCCCGTTCCGGATGCTGCAGAACAATCTGGATGTGGAGGTTGCCGAGGATCCGACCAGCCTGGTGGTTTACGGCGGCATCGGCCGCGCCGCACGCGACTGGGAAAGCTACGACGCCATCATCGAGTCGCTGAAGTCGTTGGAGGATGACCAGACCTTGCTGGTGCAGTCGGGCAAGCCGGTTGGCGTCTTCAAGACCCATTCCGACGCCCCACGTGTGCTGATCGCCAACTCCAATCTGGTGCCGCACTGGGCGAACTGGGAGCACTTCAACGAGCTCGATCGCAAGGGGCTGATGATGTACGGCCAAATGACCGCCGGCAGTTGGATCTACATCGGCAGTCAGGGAATCGTGCAGGGTACCTACGAGACGTTCGTCGAGATGGGTCGTCAGCACTACGGCGGCAGCCTCAAGGGGCGCTGGATACTGACCGCCGGACTCGGCGGCATGGGCGGCGCGCAGCCGCTGGCCGCAAGTCTGGCGGGCGCCAGCAGCCTCAACATCGAATGTCAGCAGAGCCGCATCGACATGCGCCTGCGCACCCGCTACGTCGACGAGCAGGCTACCGACCTGGATGACGCGCTGGCCCGGATCGAGAAGTACACCGCCGCCGGCGAAGCCAAGTCCATCGCCCTGCTGGGCAACGCGGCGGAGATCCTGCCCGAGATGGTCCGCCGCGGCGTGCGTCCCCATGCGGTCACCGACCAGACCAGCGCGCATGATCCGGTGCACGGCTACCTGCCCATCGGCATGACGGTCGAGGCATGGCAGAAAGGTCAGCGCGAGGCGCCCGAGCGCATCCGCGATGAGGCCATGCACTCGATGCGCACGCACGTCGAAGCGATGCTTGCCTTCCATGCCCAGGGCATCCCGACCTTCGACTACGGCAACAACATCCGCCAGATGGCGTTCAACGACGGCTGCAAGAATGCCTTCGACTTCCCCGGCTTCGTGCCCGCCTATGTGCGGCCGCTGTTCTGTAAGGGCATCGGCCCGTTTCGTTGGGTCGCACTGAGCGGCGATCCCGAGGATATCTACAAGACCGATGCCAAGGTCAAAGAGCTGATTCCTGACGACACCCACCTGCACAACTGGTTGGACATGGCGCGCGATCGGATCGAATTCCAGGGTCTGCCCGCACGCATCTGTTGGGTTGGTCTGGGCCTGCGTGACAAGCTGGGTCTGGCCTTCAACGAGATGGTCCGCAACGGCGAGCTCAAGGCGCCGGTAGTGATTGGCCGCGACCACCTGGACAGCGGCAGCGTCGCCTCGCCCAACCGTGAGACCGAGTCGATGCAGGACGGCAGCGACGCGGTATCCGACTGGCCGCTGCTCAACGCGATGCTCAACGTCGCCGGTGGCGCGACCTGGGTCAGCCTTCACCATGGCGGCGGCGTGGGTATGGGTTACTCGCAGCACTCCGGCGTGGTGATCGTCTGCGACGGCAGCGAGGCAGCCGACAAGCGCATCGCCCGAGTGCTGTGGAACGACCCGGCGACCGGCGTGATGCGCCATGCGGATGCCGGTTACGAGATTGCCAAAGACTGCGCACGCGAGCAGGGACTGAATCTGCCGATGGTGTAAACCACAACGAGGGTCCGGACATGCTGAAGCTGGATGCGATGCAGCGTCGCTTTCCGGCCCGCCATTACGTGATGGTCGATGACAAACCTGTGCTCCTGGCTGCGATGAAGCAGCTCTTGGGCGCGCGCCTGACGACCGTGTTCCTGCGGCAAGGCCACTACGCGCAGGAGGTCGGTAGGACAACCATCACCCCGCCTGCCGATATCATCATCGACCGGAAGGTCACTAGCGATTACCACAAGGACGACGCGATGACGCAGTACAAGGGACTGGCAATCTATTCCGCCCTGCCGGTAGCGGTGCTTTGCGCAATGGCCCCATTTGCCCACGCCGGCGAATCCGGGATGCGGTTCACCCATAAAGACTGGACGATCGCCTGTGACAACACGCGAACCTGTCGCGCGGCTGGATATCAGGCTGAAGGCAACGACAGAGCAGTGTCCTTGTTGCTGACCCGTGATGCGGGTCCGGGGACCCCTGTGCAGGCCAAGGTCATGCTGGGACAGGTGACGGATGACGTCCCTGCTGACACGCTTTCGTTGGAAATACACGGGCAAAATCTGGGTGGGTTGGATCTGGATCAGGAGGACGGCGTTGCTGTCTTGACCCCATCGCAGGTGAGTGCCGTTCTGGTCGGGCTAACCGGGGTCAGCAAGATCACCTTCGTTGGCGGCAAGCCGGGTGAGCGCTGGGAGCTGTCGGAGTCGGGCGCAAATGCCGTGTTGCTGAAGATGGACGAGTTTCAGGGCCGCCTGGATACCCCGGCGGCGCTGATACGACGCGGCACCGGTAATGAAGACAGTGTGTTGCCTGCGCTGCCCGCGCCGACTATAAGGATCGCACCGCAGGTCGCTGACAAACCGGGGGACGCCCAATTGGCGGAGTCTCCTGAGCTGATGGAGGAATTAATCCGGAGCCTTGCCGATGAGGAATGCCTCGGCGTGCCGCCAGACGATACCGCTGACCGATTGCACGTGGAGCGCCTCAGCGAAAACAAGTTACTGGTATCCACGCGCTGCTGGACGGCTGCGTACAACACCGGAGACGGGTTCTGGGTCATCAATGACTCAGCACCCTTTGAGCCCCAGCTGGTAACGATCAGTGGCGACCAGTACGACCAGGGAATGATTGTGAGCTTCCAGAAGGGCCGTGGCATGGCGGACTGTGTGTGGACGTCGAGCTGGGCTTGGGATGGCTTGCAGTTCGTTCCGTCCCAGGAAGCCACCACAGGTTTGTGTCGCAGCGTGGCACTTGGTGGGGCGTGGCAGCTGCCGACGCTGGTCAGCGAGGTGATCCGTTGATTGGTTCGCACCGACCGTCGTGAGGACCAGTCCGGTGACGAGGCGCTTATCCTGGATCTCCCATGTCGGCTTCGCGGTTTACCTGTCACTGCTGCTAGTTCCATTTGCCCGTGCTGCTGAAGCCGGCATCACGTTCACCCACAACGACTGGGTGCTCGTCTGTGACAACACGCGCACCTGCCGCGCGGCCGGGTATCAGTCCGAGGAAGGGGGAGAGCCGATGTCCGTGTTGCTGACGCGGGAGGCGGGGCCGGCAACGTCGGTCCGCGCTGACGTCGTGCTGGGCGACTACGAACGCGAAGACTCTCCTGAACTGCTGTCCATGCACATCGACGGTAAGAACCTGGGCGCGGTGAATTCCCAGTGGAGCGAAGTCACTGGCAGCTTTACGCGGTCCCAGTTGGACGCGCTGCTGCGCGCATTGCGAGGCGTCAGCACGATCGTTTTTCACGGCGATGTCCCGACCGACCGCTGGGAGCTTTCCGGCGTCGGAGCCACAGCAGTGTTGCTGAAGATGGATGAGTTTCAAGGACGCTTGGACACTCCAGGGGCATTGATTCAACGCGGTACACGCAGTGAAGCGACCGTGCTGCCAGCGCTCCCGATGCCGGTCCTACGGGTGGCGCCTCAGGCAATAAAGCGACCGCAGGATTTGTCGCTGGTGGACTCGCTGGTGGACTCGCTGGTGGATTCGCGGAAGCTGCGTGAAGCGCTGATATCCAGTCTTGGCGACGAGGAGTGCGACGATTTGTCGTCCGGCGAATCGGGGCGCCAATTGGATGTCGAGCGCCTCACTGATACGAAAATGCTGATCTCGACGCGTTGTTGGATGGGCGCCTATAACGTTGGCCTTGGTTACTGGGTTGTGAATGAGGACGCGCCTTTCGAACCCGTACTGGTTACCACCGGCGCCAGCCACTACGGTGACGGCGTCATCCAGGCGGCGCACAAGAGCCGTGGAATTGGCGACTGCTGGTGGACCGCCAGCTGGATCTGGGACGGAGAAGCATTTGTCTACGCCACAGAGGCGCAGACTGGCTTGTGCCGTTTGGTACAAGCGGGCGGTGCGTGGGACATGCCGACGCTGGTCAGCGAAGTGATTCAGTGAGGCCTTGGATATCAACCGCGTTTCCGGGAGCGTGGTTTGGCCGCGGGCTTTCGTGCTGAGTCACCCGCATCTGCTGCCGCATCCAAAGTGCCAACAGCCCGCAACTGCTCCATCCATGACAGCGTGTCGACGTAGGCGATGAAGTGCTGCAGATAGCCGGGAGCCACGTTCTGCATCAGGGTCATGGCACGGTGGAGCAGGGCACTGGAGTGCAGTGGGCCGGCATCCTCCGGCACGGCTGCCAGTGACTGCCGCAGCTGGGTGTCGGTGCGGATGATCCCCCACAGTTGCTGGAACTCTTCGAGTACCGCCGAGGGTGACGCCTGCGGAAACGGTGCATTGCTGCCATCCGCAGACCCGCTCGCTTGCTTCGCCGCCTCGATGTGGGCCAGCAGTTCGCGCAGCGGGCTTGGCTGGCGGCATCTATCCGGCATCGGGTGCGGCGTCGATTTTGGGCTTCGGGATGGGCGCGATTTCGACCCGCCGGTTCTTGGCGCGGCCGGCCGCGTCCGCGTTCGAGCTGACCGGTTGCTCGGCGCCGAAGGCGGCTGCGAACACGGACGACGACGGCACTCCGGCAGTAATCAGGCCGCGCGTGACTGTCAGCGCACGCGCGGCAGACAACTCCAGGTTGTCGGCAAAGCGCAGGTTGCTGTCCAGCACCGGCTTGTCATCGGTGAACCCGCTGACCATCAGCATCTCGTCGCGGGATGTCAGATATTCCGACAGTGGCGCGGCAAGGCTCTGCAGCAACTCGCGTCCTTCGGGCTGCAACTGGTCGGAGTTGAGCGCAAACAACACGCTGCCGCTGATACCGATACGCCCGTTGATGACTGTCACCCGGCCGCTCGCCAGCGGCACGGCCAGTGCCTGTTCCAAGGTCTTCAGGCGCGCGGCTTCCGCCGCGTGCTGCTTGACGGTTTCATCCAGCTTGTTCGACAGCTGCAGCTGTATGCCGATGACCCCGGCAAGGATCAGCACGAACGCACCCAGCAGCACCGACATCAGGTCTCCGAACGCGGCCCATGTGGTCTCCGTGGACGCGCTATCGAGCTCGATCTCGTCGCTCATGTGGTCGTGCCAGCGAGTTGTTGTAGCTCAGCGATGATCTGCTTTTGCGAGAGCATGCTCAGGTCGATGACCTCGCGTGCCTGGGCCACGTAGTACTCCAGTTGCTCATCGCTGCGGGCCAGCGACTTCGCCAGCGCGCCTTCGATCTGCTGCAGGCGCTCGCTCAGAAGGTCGGTGGTCGTGCCGAACTGCTGCACGACTGTGCTCAGCACCTCGCCCAGACTCGCCACGTCGGCTGCACCGGTGGCGACGTGTGCGGCGGCGGTATCCAACTTGCCGGTCTGCTCCTCGACGTGATCGCCAAACCGCGTACCGACGCGCTCAAGCAGATCAGCCGAGGTACTGATGAGTGCGTCCACAGACGTGCGCTGCTCGCTCGACGCGTGGTTCACGGCATCCAGCAGCGTCCGCAACGTCGCCAACAGCTGGTTACGCTCGTCCAGCATCGCGTTATCGCGGACCAGACTCTCGGACAGGTTCTGGCGCAGCTCGGCAATGACGTCTGCGGCGGCCTTCGGCGCTTCCGCGGCGGTCTGCATGAGTCGGGTGATTTCAGTGATGGTGTCCTGGGCCTGGGCCTGCGCCTGCCTCGACATCTCAGTGGCCGTGCGGGCGAGGGTGTCGCAGATGTCCTGTTGGCGGCTGGCGACATGATCGCCGCTCTCGCGCCAACGGCTGTCCAGGCTGCTGGTGACCGTCGACAAGGTGTCAGACCACTGCGCAAGGCGCTGCTGATCGCGTGACTCCAGCGTTGCCTGCAGCTCGCGGTGCGCGTTCTGCATCACTTCGACCAGGGCGGTTGCGCGTTCGTCGTAGCTTGCCGCGGCAGATGCCAATGCCAGCTCGTTGCGGGATGCGAGCTCGGCGTTGAGGGACTGCTGGCGCGACAGTGCGCTGTCCCACGCGCCCTGTAATCCTTGCACCAGACTGCCATTGGCGCGCTCCTGCGCGGTCGTTGCGGCTTGCCAGGTCTCGGCCGCCGCTGCAGTGGTCTTCTGCAAGTTGGCTGCGACGCCGTCCAGCTGCTGTTGTACGGCTTGGTTGACTGACGCGTGCAAGCCGGCGTTCTCACGCGCCAGGCCGGCCATCGTGGATTCCACCATCGGTGCCAGCGCCGCACCAATCGCCTGCGCGCTTTCGGCGACGCCGATTTTCAGTGTCTGCTCCAGGGTCGATGCCAGCTGCGCGTGGTGGGCTTCGGTGCGGGTATGGAAATCCTGCTGCTTGGCCGACAGCCGATCACCGTTGGCCTGATTGAGTGTCTCAAGGTTGACGCTCATCGCTTCCAGTCGCTCAATCAGCGTCGGCATCAGACCGGTTTGTTGTTGCAGCAGACGGAAGGATTCTTCGCGCTGGTGGGCGTGGGAATAGGGACGCAGGGTGGTGGCCAGGTGCAGGTCGAGCTGCTGCACGGCCTCCACCCGCTCGCGCCGGCACAGGGTGGAAAGCAGGCCCAGCATCGCCGAGGCCGCAACACCGGCGATGGAGGTGCCAAAGGCGAACGCCAGGCCCTTGACCGGTGCGCCCAGCGAGCCGCGGATCGCCTCCAGATCAGTCGCACTTTCCAGTGCCAGACCCGTGCCGCGCAGCGTTGCCATCATGCCCAGCAGTGTGCCCAGCATCCCCAGCAAAACCAGCATGCCGACCAGGTAGGGCGTCAACGCGGGCGCCGGCAGTGCGATACGCTCACCTTCCACTCGTAGCCGTACCGCATTGCGCAGACTGGGATGCAGGCGTTGTAGCCAATCGCCGAGACTGGCCAATGCCGCCGCCGCATCCTCAGTGGCGCGCGTCAGCGTGCTGGTGGCTTGCCGGTAGCGGTGCAACTCCAATGCCCCGGCGATGTAGCAGGCGCCGATCACAAGCGTGACGGACAGCCCGGGCAGATTGGCGCCGACATACCCGGCACCGATCCAGACCACGGCAATCAGGCCGACCACGAAAACGACAAGGTAGAGCGCGTTTCTGTACATGGGGTTCCAGCTATCAGGTGCGAAGGGCGGCAAGCAGCCCGTCAACGGGTTGGAAACGAACATCCAGCTCGGCAAGCAACACGTGCTGCATGTTCTGCTCGAATTGTCGGCGCCATGGTGCGGTAGTTGCTGGAGCGCAATCGCCTGAGGAGGCCTGCGACTCGATCAGCGCCTCGTTGGCTTTGTCACTTTGGCGCTCAAAGTGTTGCCCCAGCAATGTCGGCACCGCGCCCAGCAGCGCCTGCTCGCGCGGACTCAGGGTGATCTCCATGACGGCGTCGACTTCTGCCAGCCGGGCCCGTTCCGGAGATCCGGCCGCGAGCATGTCACGCAAATGCCCCCGCAGGCGGCCAGTTTCGGCCTGCATCGACTGCTGCAGGTCGCGGTAGCGCTCACGCAAGGGTATGTAGTCGTCGGCCGCCGGCGGTGGCTGAATCTTCCGGTGCTTTGCGGGGGGCGCCGAGACATCGGCAGTAATGGCAGTGACCAACGCGGCACGCACCCGGGCGCATTCATGCTCCTCGACGCTACCGAACTGCGGTGTGTCGGAGGTAATCTCCGGCAGCCGCCCATCCAGCGCCTTCGACAGCGCCACCGCACGGGTCCAGTCGATCCACTCGCTCAAACGATCCGCGAGTGCCGGGCTGGACTCGGGAAGCCCAGCGTCGGTAAGACGGGCAATCAGGCGGATGAACGCCGGGCCCGGGATCGGCGTCCTTTGGGGTGCCTTCGCCATGGTCAGCCGCGGAAAACCGTCAATTTTACACGTGAACCGCTAGTTGAATCCCAAGCGGCGTGGGTTCGCACAGATCGGATCAAATCCGATGACAGGATGATGTCGCCGGGGCTTGTATGCTCGCTCGACCCCCGCTGCACCAGCAAACACCCATGAGTGACTGGCTGAAGAACCACATCCCGATCTGGCTCGATACGCTTTCGCACCCTTCGCTGTGGTGGCAGGCGCTTGCGATGCTCGTCGCGCTGCTCCTGGCTTGGGCGGTGGACCGGCGATATGACGCGTGGCTACGCGCTTATCTGAAGAAGGCCGATCACACCAGGGCAGGTCTGGTGACTCTGGCTGCCAGTCGACGGCTGGCATTCCCTGCTGCGCTGTCGCTGGTGCTCGCGGTGGCATGGGGCGTCTATGGTCAGCTGGAGATGCGGCACGCGCTGTTGTGGGTGGCGCTCAGCCTGTCAGTAGCACTGCTGCTGGTGAGGCTGGGGGTCTATCTGCTGTCGGGTGCCCTGAAGCCAGGATCGCTGCTTTCGGCGTCGGAGAATTTTATCGTCGCCGTGGTGTGGGTGGGCGTCGCGCTGCATCTGTTGAACTGGCTGCCGGACTTGCTGGCTGCGCTGGACGCGGCGGCGATCACGGTGGGAACGACCCGCGTATCGATTCTGATGGCGCTGCGGGCGGTCGCGGTTGCGGCGCTGATCATGGTGTTGAGCCTGTGGGTCTCGCGGCTCATGCAACGGAAAATCCGCGATTCACCCCATCTCTCGCCCAGTGCGCAGGTGGGCATCAACAAAGTCATCAAGCTGCTGCTGATGGTGTTTGGCACCGTCGTCGCGCTGCAGGTGGTCGGCGTTAACATCGCCGCGTTGGCGGTGATCGGCGGCACCTTGGGACTGGGTATCGGTCTGGGTCTGCAGCGCATCGTCAGCAACTTCATTTCCGGGTTCATCCTGCTGGTGGATGGCTCGATCAAGCCCGGCGACGTCATCACCGTGGAAGACATGTCGGGCACCCGCTACGGATGGGTCCATGAGCTGCGTTCGCGCTACATCGTGATACGCGACCGTGATGGCGTGGACACGCTGATGCCCAATGAGAACTTGATCATCAACCCGGTGATCAATTGGAGCTACGGCGGCGAGAGCATCCGCCTGAAAGTGCCGATCCAGATCAGTTACGCCGATGACCCCGAGCTGGCGATGGCGTTGCTGGAAGAATCCGCGAACGGCCAAGAAAGGGTGCTGGCCGATCCGGCTCCGGTGGCCCGGCTGCTCGGTTTCGGCGATAACGGCATCGACTTGGACCTGCGGGTATGGGTTACCTCGCCGGAGCTGGGAATCAACAACGTCCGTTCCGATATCAATCTGGCGATATGGCGGGCGTTCAAGGCCCACGGCATCACCCGTCCGTTGCCGCAGCGCGAAATTCGGCTGCTTGAGGGGCAAGGGGAATAGAGCGTCGACCTGCTTTTACGTCTCTTCCGACTACCATCGATTGAGTCCGGTTTCGTAGCCGGAACGTGGCTGGCGACGCGCGAGCCACGCCACCAGATCCAGACGAGGAGATGAACCAATGACGGATCTTTCCAGCTACCCCATTACCACCCGGTGGCCTGCACGCCACCCCGAGCGCATCCAGCTGTATTCGCTGGCGACTCCGAACGGGGTCAAGGCGTCGATCATGCTGGAGGAGACCGGCCTCGATTACGAAGTGCACCGCGTCGACATCACCAAAAACGAGAGCCATACACCGGAATTCCTGTCGCTCAATCCCAACGGCAAGATTCCGGCGATCCTTGACCCCAACGGTCCTGGCGGCAAGCCGCTGGCGCTGTTCGAGTCGGGCGCGATCCTGATGTACCTCGCTGACAAGACCGGACGCTTCCTGCCAATTGATCCGGCGCTACGCTGGCAGACCATCCAGTGGGTATTTTTCCAGGTGGGGTCGATTGGACCGATGTTCGGACAGGTGGGCTACTTCCACAAATATGCCGGCACGGAAATCGAGGATCCACGTCCGTTGCAGCGCTACGTTGCCGAGTCCCGCCGGCTGTTGAGCGTGCTGGACGGACGTCTGGACGGTTGTTCCTGGCTGATGGGCGAGGAATACACCATTGCCGACATTGCCACGCTCGGCTGGGTCAATAACCTGGTCAATTACTACGACGCCGCTGAGCTGACCGGTTACGCGGACTTTATCCATGTCGACGCATGGCTGCAGCGTGGTCTTGCCCGCCCGGCTGTGCAGCGTGGACTGCTGGTTCCACAGTGAGAGAAGGCTGGCCCGCTGCCGAACGGTTCGACTTTGTTACGTAGCAAGGAAGTATCAATTGAAACGGACTTTGATCTGGGGCGCGTGGTTGCTTGTGGCTGCTGTTCTGTTGCTCGTTGGCACGTGGCTGCTTTCGCGCATGCGTGGTCCGAGCAGCCCCCAGACCGCGGCCATGGCATTGCTTCAGCAGCGGCCGCCAACAGCGCCCGGTGGAAATGCGTTCGCTGCGATATGGCTACTTCCTTTCAAAGTGCCCGACGCGCGGCTGCAAGCGCTGGCAGAGGCTGATTTCGCCCTAGGGACGTCAGTGGTCACGCCGGCGGGATATGGCATGGATGTCCCGTGGGTACACAAAGGTCTTGAGCCGTTCGAGACGCTGTTCCCGTCGCCGGCGGACAAAGCGCTGGTCTGTGAAGCCAGTGAGGCCGACTGTCTGGACAGAGTCCGCAGTGATCCCGTTGCGTATGACGGATTGATCGAACGTAATCAGGTGCTACTCGATAGGATCGTAGCGCTGCAGGCGTACGGGTATTACCGCAGCCCGGAGTCCGCAGCCCCCGAGGAGGTGCTGTGGTCACCATCGCATTTCGCCAACTATGATCTGACCCGGATTGCGTGGCAGTTCTCGCGCGGCGAGACGGATGCAGCGCTGGTAGGGGCGTGTGACGGCGCGGGTTCATGGCGGCAGCTCGCCGCGCATTCGGATTCTAGAACGACACGAATGACAGGCAGCAAGCATTTTGAGGGTTACGCGAGCTTGTTGGCTCGGATGCTGCAAGAGCTTCCCCTCTCGTATGACATGCCCGCGTCCTGTGTGCTCGCGTTCGCCCCTGCGTCAGTTGCCGACGCCTCCATATGCGAAGCGATGCGCGGCGAGTTTTCAGCATTCACGCGTCACTTGAGGGGAACGGGCTCACCAACTGGCGTGTACCCGCGCAGGTTCGGGAGCACGGTTCAACACAATACGTTGGTCTTTGATTCAGAGAAAACCTTGGGAGTGTTCGCTGCCGGGAATGCTTGGGCCTGTTCAGAGACCACGAAGACCGCGTTGCAAAACGACGTTCGTGTCCACCCTTCGCGCGAAGGAGAGAGCCTGTGGCGACTGGATTGCGTAGCCAACGTCGCAGGCTGCGTGTTGAGCGACCGTGCGTTTCCGGCCTTCTATCAGTTGCAGTGGAGCGCGCAGGACCATGCTGCGCGGCTCGACTTGATTGCCGCATTGCTATGGCTTCACAACAACGGTAATCCGGAAAAATCCCGTCAGCTCCAGTTACTCGATTATTGGAGCGCGCATCACCCTGGTGATCGCGAGATCCGCTTCGAGAATGAAGGGCGGGTTGTCGCGCTGGAACTTTATGAGAGCACCCGCCATTGGTGGTCGGTTCCGTTCTCCCCCGACGTAAAATAGTACGCAAGCTCAAGGCTCACCGTATTCCGCGTGCCCAGGCGCTAGGCGGGATAGATTCCACCGGGTTTCAGACATGGGACGTATCCCAGTTTGACTCGGAGGACCTCACTGAACCGCACTGGCGCGACTGTCAGGCAGACTACGCGTTGGACAATCAAGGAGAGATGGCGTGCGTCGAATAGGGAAGTGGCTGTGGTGGATGACCTTGGTTCTGTTGGGACTGGTGGTCGGTCTTTGGATGGTGTCGCGAATGCGAGGGCCGTCGACCGCGCAGACTGAGGCACTGGCGCTGATGCAGCAACGCGCGGAGCATCCTTCCGGAGGGAACGCGTTTCCCGCATTGTGGTTGCTTCCCTACGACGTACCGCACTCGCAGCTGCAAGCGGTCACGGACGCTGACGTCGCACAGCTCGTCGCGGCCGCATCGTCGTCCGGAAACCCGTACAGCAATGTCATACCCAACAGTACGGCCGCCGGGCGTTTTGAAGACCAATCGCCATCCAGCGCCGATGCGCAGCTTTTCTGTACATCCCGCGACGAGGATTGCCTAGGCCGGGTCCGCGCTGACCCCAAGGCCTATGACGGTTTGATGGAGCGCAATCAAGCGTTGCTGGATCGAGTCGCCGCGCTTCAGAGCTATGGCTACTACCAAAGCCCAGCGCCAGCGGGATCAATAATTATGACGCCGCCGTTCCAAGCTGCGCTCTATGGCGCCACGCGAGCGGCTTGGCAGTTCTCAAAGGACCAAGCCTCAAACGACCAGATTGATGTGGCATTGACCGGTGCATGCGACGGCGCGCATCTCTGGCGCCGACTGGGTGCGCACTCGGACTCGCTGATGGCGCGAGATATTTCCGCGGCTTACTTCGATCTCTACGCCCGCTTGTTCGCGCGGATGCTGGGTGAGTTGCCGTCCTCGCAGCCATTGCCTGCGTCCTGTGATCTCGCGTTCGCCCCACCCACCGTGGCCGATGCATCGATTTGTGAGGCGATGCGGGGAGAGTTCTCAGTGTCGAACCATTTCATTGGGCAGGTTGATACCGCGGATACCGTTTCTGATTCCTGGATCGATCGAGCCCTGCCCATGAGTTTGGTGTGGGACGCAGAAAAAACCTCAGCGATCATGGCAGCTGGTAATGCGTGGTCCTGCTCGCAGGACACGAGTGCATCGTTGCGAGACGATATCCGAGTCAACCCGGGAAGTTCCGAGTCGAGTCTCTTGAGGCTTGAGTGCGTGGCCAATCCCATCGGTTGTGGCTTCTCTCACGTCGCCTTTTCGGCGTACTACAACTACCAGTGGGTCGCGCAAGACCACGCGGCCCGAATCGAGTTGGTGCGCGCGCTGCTCTGGCTACGTGCCAATGCTGACCCGGGCGAACCGCTTCAGGCGCAATTGATGCGTTACTGGGAGCAGAACCGTCGCAGCGAACGGCAGATCCGTTTTGAAGATGACGGCCGTTCTGTAGCGCTGCAGCGATACGTAGGCTCTGACGAGTGGTGGTCGTTTCCGTTCTTCCCGGAGGGCGGCTGAGCGATTCACCCTACCTCCGACGCAAAAGAAAACGGCGAGCTTATGGCTCGCCGTTTTGCTTCTGAACAGACTGTCAGCGTCAGGAGATGGCGTCTTCCAGCGACTGCTCCAGCTCAATAACGACGTCCGCCTTGTAGCCGGCCGAGCGCAACTCCCCGGTATCGAAATCATCCACGCCGATCGTCTCAAGCGTCATTTCACGCAACGCCTCCAGCTGGCCTCGCTCATCCGCGGTGATCCACCCCTCCCGCACCCCTTCGTCCAGCTGCTCGGGGAAGGTCAACGACTCGATCGCACTGGTCTTCAGCGCCTTCAGGAACTTGCGCTCCACCGGCTCGGCCTGGACCACGGCCGGCAGGTAGCTGTTAATGCGACCGGCCGGGTTGTGCACGGTCGGGGTCAGATAGACGCCCTCACCCATGCGGTCACGTGCTTCGTTGGGCACCATCAACAGGGATGCAGCACGACGGCTGAGGCGGTCACCCGGCGGGGTCGCGCGACGGCCAATCGGGAAGATCAACGCCCACAGCAACCAGCCCACCGGGCGCACCGGGAAGTTGCGCAATGCGTCCGACAGCGCCAGTTCGATCTTGTGGATGGCGCTGAGGATCGACCATGCCAGCAGCGGCTGGTCGGCCTCGGGGCGCGACTGATCCTCATAACGCTTCAGCAGCGCACTGGCGATGTAGAGCTGGCTGAGCACATCGCCCAAACGGCCGGACAACGACTCCTTGAACTTCAACTTGCCGCCCAACAGCAGCATCGAGGTGTCAGCACACAAGGCCAGCGCCGAGGAATAGCGGTTGAGCTTGCGGTAGTAGCGACGCGTGTATGCATCACCCGGCGCGGTGCCGATGGTGCTGCCGGTCAGGCCGAACCAGAATGAGCGCACCGCGTTGGAGATCGCGAAGCCGATATGGCCAAACAGTGGACCGTCGAATGCGCGAACCCGCTCAGGACCTTCGGGCAACATCGCCGCCTTCATTTCCTTGAGCACCCACGGATGGCACAGGATCGCCCCCTGACCGAAGATCATCAGCGAGCGAGTCATGATGTTCGCACCCTCGACCGTGATCGCGATCGGTGCTGCCTGCCAGGAACGGCCCAGATAGTTCCGCGGCCCAAGGATGATGCCCTTGCCGCCGTGGATATCCATGGCGTCCTGAGCGACCTGACGGCCCAGCTCGGTGCAGTGGTACTTGGCGATGGTCGATGGCACTGCCGGGTTCTCACCGCGAGCCACCGCCGCAGCGGTGGACTCCGACAGCGCACTGATGGTGTAGGCGTTGCCGGCAATTCGCGCCAGCGCTTCCTGGACGCCTTCAAAGCGACCGATCGACAACCCGAACTGCTTGCGGATGCGCGCATACGCACCGGTGACAACCGCGCCCATCTTGGCGCCACCACTGGCGGTGGAGGGCAGGGTGATCGAGCGTCCGATCGACAACACTTCCACCAGCATCTGCCAGCCCTTGCCAGCCTGCGCTTCGCCACCGATCAGCTGGCTCAGCGGGATGAACACTTCCTTGCCGTGCACTGGGCCGTTCTGGAACGGACTGTTGAGCGGGAAGTGGCGACGACCGACGTCCACGCCAGCGGTATCACGCGGCAGTAGCGCCAGGCTGATGCCGATATCGCGCTTGTCGCCCAGAATGTGGTCCGGGTCGTACATCCGGAACGCCATCCCGATCAGCGTCGCGACCGGCGCCAGAGTGATGTAGCGCTTGTCGAAGGTCAGCTTCACACCGACCACGTTGGCGCCATTCCAGTCGCCCATGCAGACGATGCCGAAATCGGGAATGGATGTCGCGTCCGAACCCGCCCAAGGGCCCGTCAGCGCGAAGCAAGGCACGTCCCGGCCGTCAGCCAGTCGCGGCAGGTAATGATCCTTCTGCTCCTCAGTACCGTAATGCATGATCAGTTCGGCAGGACCCAGCGAGTTGGGCACACCGACGGTCGAGCTGACCACAGACGAGATCGAAGCCAGCTTCTGGATGACCTTGTGGTTTGCGAGTGCTGAAAAACCCAGACCGCCGTATTCCTTCGGCACGATCATGCCGAAGAAACGGTTCTTTTTGATGAACTCCCACATCTCCGGCGGCAGATCCGCGCGAACGTGGGTGATGTCCCAGTCGTTGGTCATCGCGCACAGCTGCTCGCACGGCCCGTCGAGGAAAGCCTGTTCCTCAGCGGTAAGCGTGGGCGCGGGCTGGTCGAGCAGTACATTCCAATTTGGACGACCGGAGAACAGCTCGCCTTCAAAGCCGACGGTACCGGCCTCCAACGCAACGCGCTCGGTCTCACTCAGCGGTGGCAGGATCTTGGTGTAGAAACCCAGCAACGGCTTGGTGATGAAGGGCAGCCGGATCGGCGGCAACAGCAGCGGCACGGCGATCACGGCGGTGATCACGGCGACGATGGTGACGGCAATCACGTTGGCGCCCAGCAGCGCACAGGCAACCAGGGCAACCGCAGTCAAAGCGACCCAGATCGCGAGACGAAAACGATGATAGGCGGCAATGCCGGCTATCAGCAAAAACACGACAAAGGGAATGGCAATACTCATGGTGACGCTCCAGCAGCGGTGCGACGAATGAAGACTAGGGTAGCCATGGCAGCGTGACGGACTGGAGTCCGTCGTGTGTGCAATAACATACGCATGAGTATGTTCGCGGCCACCAGCACCTGTCAACTGAGAAGGGCTTCAAGAGCGCAGCAGACACATACGGCTCCCGTCGCTGGCGTACGGTTGCTACACTCGCCCCCCTATGACTACCACCACAGCTTCTGGAAGCAAACCTGCTGCCGCCCGCGTCGGTCGCCTCAGTGCGCATGGTTGGGCCGAGGCAGCGCTTGACCTCATTGCAGAACAGGGCGTTTCGGCCGTTGCGGTGGAACCGCTCGCGCGCCGACTGGGCGTCACCAAAGGCAGTTTCTACTGGCACTTCCCGTCGCGCGATGCACTGCTGGTCGCGGCGCTGGAGCTGTGGGAGCGGATGGAAGAGGAAACCGTATTCGGCCAGCTGGAGGCCGTTGCAGACCCGCGTGCGCGGCTGCGGGCCCTGTTTTCGATGGTGGCTCGCGAATATAAAACGCACATCATCTATTCCGAGCTGTTGAAGGCGCTCGACCACCTGGCCGTCCAGCCGGTGATCGGTCGGGTTTCCCAGCGCAGGCTGGACTACCTGACCGCCTCTTTCCGCCAAGCCGGCTTGGGACGCGATGACGCCAAGAACCGTGCCCGTCTTGCCTATTCGGCTTACGTCGGTTTTCTGCAGTTGAACCTGCAGTTGAAACAGACGCGCATGCAGCATGAAGAGTTTGACGCCTACGTCGAGCACATGATGATGACGCTGATTCCGCCCACGAATTAATGTTCGGCCACCCGTATGACCCCTGATCCATAGACCACTTTCGGACACGCCTCGTACGAGGCGGACCTTACCTTGTTGGAGGCAATGCCCGTGAACGCACCTTTCATTGACATGTCCGCGCACGCGGGAAGCTCGCTGGAATCACTTAACGATTGGGTGTCGCAGGTTGCTGCGCTTACCCGTCCGGATGCTATCCACTGGTGTGATGGCAGCACCGCCGAGAACGACGCGCTGACTACCGCTATGCAGGCCGATGGCACGCTGATCAAGCTCAACGAGCAAACCCATCCGGGTAGCTGGCTGCACCGCTCCGATCCCGATGACGTTGCACGTGTAGAGCATCTAACCTTTGTTTGTACCGGCGAGCGCGACGACGCCGGCCCGAACAATCACTGGATGGCGCCTGCTGACGCACACGCGAAGATCGATGCGCTGTTTGATGGCTGCATGCGCGGCCGGACCCTTTACGTTATTCCGTACTGCATGGGACCCATCGATTCGCCCCTGTCGCGCTGCGGCGTCGAGATCACCGACAGCCCCTACGTGGTTGCCAACATGCGCATCATGACCCGCATGGGTGCGCCGGCATTGGCGCGGATCGAGCGTGAAGGCCACTTCGTCAAGGGCCTGCATTCGACCGGCGAGCTGGATCCGAACCGTCGCTTCATCATGCATTTCCCGGAGGAGCTGACGATCAAGTCCTACGGATCCGGTTACGGCGGCAATGCACTGCTGGGCAAGAAGTGCCACGCGCTGCGAATTGCCAGCCATCAGGCGCGCTCGGAAGGCTGGCTGGCCGAGCACATGCTGATCCTCGGGCTGGAAAATCCACAGGGCGAGATCCACTACATCGCAGCAGCCTTTCCATCCGCCTGTGGCAAGACCAACCTCGCGATGCTGATTCCGCCAGAGGGCTACCTCAAGGATGGCTGGAAGGTCACGACCGTGGGTGACGATATCTGCTGGATGCGACCTGGCGCCGACGGTCGGCTGTATGCGATCAATCCGGAGGCCGGATTCTTCGGTGTTGCCCCAGGCACGTCAAAGAAGTCCAACCCCAATGCCTTGGCGTCGATCCAGTTCGATACCATCTTTACCAACGTCGGAGTCACCGCCGACAACCAGCCATGGTGGGAAGGGCTGGGTACGGGCGAACCGGTAACCGATTGGCGCGGGGAGCCCTACGATGCAGCCAAGCGGCCGGCGGCGCATCCCAACTCACGCTTTACGGTCTCCGCACACCAGTGTCCGAGTTACTCGCGCGAAGCCGAAAACCCGGCAGGCGTGCCGATCTCTGCCATCGTGTTTGGCGGTCGCCGTCCATCCTTGGTGCCGCTGGTGTTTGAAGCACGTGACTGGACCCACGGCGTTCTGGTTGGTGCTGCAATGGGCTCCGAGACCACCGCCGCGGCAACCGGCGCTGTAGGCGTCATGCGTCGTGACCCGATGGCGATGAAGCCTTTCTGCGGCTACAACTTCGCCGACTATTTCAGTCACTGGCTGTCGCTCGACAACGGCACCAACAAGTTGCCGAAGATTTTCCACGTCAACTGGTTCCGCAAGGGCGATGAGGGTGATTTCCTGTGGCCGGGGTTCGGCGAAAACCTGCGTGTGCTGGAGTGGATGATCGGTCGCGTCAACGGCACCGCAGGCGCGGTAGAGACGCCCATCGGGCATCTGCCGACTGCGGCGGACCTTAACCTGGACGGGGTCGATCTGAGCGATGAGGCCATGCAGAAGCTGTTCGGCTTCGAGCGCGCCGGCTGGCAGGACGAGTTCGCCAGTATCGGCGAGTACCTGCAGGAATATGGTCCGCGTATGCCGCAGGCATTGAAGGATGAGCAGCAGCGCATTGCGGCGCAGCTGCAGGGCTGACCGCAGCCCACGCGCACCTGCAGGAAATACAGAACCCCGGCTGGTCCGGGGTTTTTTATGGGTGGGGATTACTGATATCTGATGCTCCGCCCAACAAAAAAGACGGCCCCGTTTCCGGGGCCGTCTACTTACTCAGCGGTGATCAGTGTTTCGATCAGAAGCGCTGCACGTACTCCATGTACAGGTACTGGGAGTCCGGGATGTCGTACTGCGGGTCAAACGAGTTCGCAAAGGCGGTGAACGTGGTCGGAGCGCGCTTCTTGAACACGTTGTTAACGCCCAGCTTGACGGTACCGTCCCACGGCAGCTCATAGCGAGCCTGGATGTCGTGGTACGTGGTTGCGCCCAGCTTGTTGCGAGGCGCTTTGCCGCCAGCATCGCGGCGGGAATCATCCGAGCACAGGCCTTCGCCTGGGAACGGGCACGGCTCAACCAGTCCAGAGGTGTATCGACTGATCCACGTCACGCCCAGGTTGTCCTTGCTCCAGTCCAAGGTGGCATTGCCACGCAGGCGCCACTGCGGGTCCCGGTCCTCATACATGCCGACTTTGTTTTCGACTTCGGAATCGGGCGTGTCCTGCTTGTCCCACTTGGCCATGTACGAAGCGCTGAGTCCGGCCGAGAACTTTCCGTATCCAGTATCGCCGGTACGGTAGAACAGGTCCAAATCGTAGCCCTCAGCGTCGATCACGCTGAGGTTCTGCGGCCCAAGCAGCATGTAATCAATCTGGTTGTCGCTTGCACGACGCGAGAACAACGAGCAGTAGTTCTGATCGCCGTTCACGTAGCACTGGTCAAGAATATATTTCACCGAGGGAGTGTCCAAGGCGTTCTTGATCTCAATGTTCCACCAGTCCAGCTTGATTTCCAGGCCCTGCGCATATGACGGGCTGTAGACCAGACCAAGGGTCTTGGATGTGGAAGTTTCCGGGCCAGCGTTCGGATTGCCACCAAACGAGAACGGGAAGATCGTCTGGCCGAAGTAGCCTTCACCCGAGTTGGTGCGCTGGATGAAGTTGGCCGGCACGCCTCCTGCAAGGCAGTTGGCGGCGATGGCCGAAGTGCGACCGTCGTAGTCGGCCGAACAGATGTCGCCAAAGTTCTCGAAGCTGTCAGCAAGACCGCGGAACAGCGTCTGGATTGGCGGAGCGCGGAAGCCTTCGGACCAGTTACCACGCACCAGCAGGTCGTCAATTGGCTTCCACTTGAAGCCGAACTTGCTGTTCACGGTATCGCCGAAGTTGCTGTAGTCGGAGTAACGCGACGCCACGCTGACTTCCAGCAGCTTTGCACCCGGCACATCGGCCAGGACGGGGATCAGGATCTCGGCGTAAATTTCGTCGAGGTCGTAGGCACCCGAGGTCGGCTGACGGCCGTTGCCGGAGGTGTAACCGGCAGCCACGAACGCGTCAGGACGATCAAAACCACTTTCCTTACGTGACTCAACACCGACTGCGAAGCCCATCATGCCAGCCGGCAGGTCGACGATGTCGCCGGCCAAGTTGGCGGTGAAGCTCTCGCTGCGGTTCTGGAAGGTGTCCTGCGCGGTAAAGAGGACGTAATCCAGCATTTTCTGGTTCACGCCGCCGGCCGGTGACAGGGGATTGAACGGCACGCAGCCGGTAATCACGTTGCCCGGCGAGCCGCACTTGACGACGCCGTCAGTATCCAGGAACGACGGACCCACGCCCGACTTGACATTGAGCATATTGGCATCGCCAATCTGCGCATCGGCTTGGTCGGACTTATTGAAGGCGTAGCCCACGTCCCAGCTGAAGTAGCGGTCGGCAAAGTCGAAGTTGCCTTCCAAGCCAGCGTAGGTGTGGAAGGTTTTCACTTCCTGCTTGTAGACGCGCGGTTGCTCGGTGAGGCGATGGCTCCACGCAACCGTGCGTCCGTCACCACCGTAAAGGGTGTTGTACGGGTTGAAGTAGCTATCGCCACTCATGCCGGCTTCGTTACCGAAATCTTCGCCGCCGTTGAGCGGATAGCCAGCAAGCTGCTGCTCTGAGCGACGCTCGTTGTAAAGCGCTTCGCCGCGGAAGGAAACGCGGTCGGTGATGTCGTAGCGACCCTTGGCGTACATTGCGGTACGGGTCTGCGGGGTCAGCAGGTAGTTGTCCTTCGCATAGTTGTACGCGAAGTCATTGGCGTTCCACGGTACGGTCTGATCAATACCGTAGCGCTTCTGGCCGTCTGGGCCGATGCCGATGGCGCCCGGGGGCACGATGCGGAAGCTGCCGAAACCGGTCGGGTTGTAGTCATCGGAGTCCGGATCGGTCGTGTCGATAGGCGCGCCGGTCCAGATCTTGCCGTTGGAGGAGTAGCCGCTGAAGCCCTTTGCGCCGCGACCGTATACAGGCACGCCGGACTGCTCGCGGTCGCCGCCCATCACCGAGCCTTCGTCAACACGTGACAGGCTCATCACGATGTTGCCGCGCTCACCAGTAGCGCCCAAGGTCGCTTCGATCGTCTTGCGCTCGCCGTCGCCTTGGCTGTACTGGCCAATGTGCGTACGCACCTCGGCACCTTCGTAGTTGTCGCGGGTGATGATGTTGATCACGCCGGCGATGGCATCGGAACCGTAGATAGCCGATGCGCCGTCCTTCAGGACTTCGATGCGCTCAACGATGGCGGACGGGATGGTGTTCAGATCAACCGTGCCGCCCAGACCGGACACCCAGCGGCGACCGTCGACGAGCACCAAGGTGCGCGATGCGCCCAGGTTACGTAGCGAGATTTCCGAGGAGCCGTCGCCGCCGTTGTTGAACGTGCGGTTGATGGACGGGCCAGCAGCGGAAATGCGGTTCAGCACTTCGGCAACCGAGGTCACGCCCTGCTTTTCGATCGCGGCGCGGTCAAGCACGAGCACCGGCTGCGAAGTTTCGGCGTCGACGGAACGGATACGGGAACCAGTGACCTCGATGCGGTCGAGGGTGGTTGCCTTGTCGCTACCTGCGTCTTGCGCGAACGCGACGCCGGTGCCGGCCAGGGTGGTAGCACCAGCCACGAGCGTGAGAGTAATCGCGTCGCGGAGTTGGGTGGTCTTGTGGGTCATGAGTGCCTCTCTCTCCAAATGGGTCTTGGTAGTTGCCAAGTGCCCCGGCCAAGCGCGCCAGATGAGAAGGCACGTTCGGCAAGGTGAGTCGATGGTAACGGTCTGGCGGCAAAAATTAAAGTGTTGTTAAACATTGCGTAAAAATCGCGCCAAAGCGAAAATATAGTTATAAAAATCAATCGCTTGGGATTTTCATCGATCGTCGCGAACCCACCGTTAGGCGCAATCCGGCCCCGTTGGAAGCCTTCCTGAACCCATAATCCATTCCTGAATGGGCGGTGTAATTATGGAAGCTGATCATTCTGTGGCGAACTCGCGCAGCGTTGGACGGTTGCGGCGGTCGAGTGAGAAATGTCGAATCACACGCATTGTCATGTCGCGTGCTCGGGGCGCGCGAATTCAATCCGGGTGGATTGACGTTGGACGGTGGGGTGCTTCGGTTTTGCGCGCGACACTCGCTGCGGACAGGCTGGTCGGGGGCCTTCAGTTGCCTGAAAACTGGATCAGAGATCCTGCTCGTAGCGGACGTAAGGCACGGTGCCTTCATCGCCGTCGGCATTTGTTGCAAACGGATTGCTGCCGCGGGTGATCTTCTCGGCGCCAACCGTCAGGCTGCCGCTCCACGGGGTGCGCCAGGTCAGACCAACGCCCAAGCCTTCCCAGCTGCCGGGCTGGCTGGGCGTATCAATGACGCGACCAATAATGTTTGCGTCAAAATCGCCGTAGCCGGCACCGACCGTAAGGGTGCGGCTGTTCCAGCGATCCGCCAGAGCGGGAGCATCACCGGCAGGAATCAGTCGGGCACGTGCCCAGGTTCCGCCGATCGAAACCGTCGCCTCGCGGCCGATGTTCTGCTTGCCGTAAACGGTCAGGGTGTTCTGGTCGAGCTGGTTGCCAGCTGCTGCAGGGCTCAGCCATGCCGGCAATGTGTCGCGGGTCTTGCCCACCGCCACGCCGAACCGGGTGCTGCGATTGCCGATGCTGGTGCCTGCCGTCAGGCGTTCATGACGATCATCATCCATTGCCGCCAATAGGCAGTGGTTGGCGAGGTTGCCGATCGTGCCAGCCAAGCCGCTGCTGCGATCGCAGACCAGACCGAGTGTGTTGCCACCCTCAAGACCGAACGCCGCATCCAAGGTGGTGCTGCCAACGCGCCAGCGGGCACCGGCCGGAGATGTTCCGGTCGGCTCCAGCAAAAGCAGCGCTTCGAGCTTGCCGCTGGTGTTGTTCCAAACCGGAAGCACGGTGGTATCTGTGCGGGGCGCCTTCTTAGGTGACTGCGCATGCGCGCCTGTCGCCACGCCGAGGGCGAGGAGCAGGGACATCGTCAGTTGAAGGAGGCGGGTTTTCATGGGCAAAGATACGACCGGATTGTGCCGGCGGAGTTCCCCGAGTCAGGTTCAGTGATGTTAAGGCGTTTATGTTTCTTTAACAATCAACATGGCGTGAAGTACGTCTCATTGCAAGCGTTCCGGTGCTGCTACCTCTTGGGCTGAGATATCCAACAGCTTCTGGATGCGTTCGCGGCTGAACCGGTAGTCCTGGCCGCAGAATTCGCAGCGGATTTCCGCGTCCCCGTCCTCGGCTGCCGCAAGCGCTTCCTCGGTCCCCAGTGATACCAGCATCGACTCCACCCGCTCGGTCGAACAGGAACACCCGAATGCCAATGGCTTCTCGCCCAACAGCTGCACGCCATCATCGTGGAACAGGCGATTCAGCAATTCGTCGGCCGGGGTGTTGAGAAGCTCTTCCGTGCCCAAAGTGTCAAACAGCGCTCCAGCACGAGTCCAACCATCAGCGTCGCCTTCATCGCCCGGAAGCTTCTGCAGCATCAAGCCAGCGACCCGCTCATGGTCCCCCGCAAGCAGCAAACGGGTCGGGAGTTGTTCCGATTGACGGAAATACGTTTCAAAGGCGCTTGCCAACGAGTCGGCGTCAAGCGCCACCATGCCTTGATAGCGGACCGGCTCGCGTCCGCCCATCGACGGGTTCTCTATCGTGATGGCGAGCACCGCGTCCGTGCCCAGGTCGCGCAGGTCGCCGGAAAAAACGCCATTGGTGTCTTCGCCGAGGCGCACGATGCCTCGCAGGCCCCCGGCAGATGTGCACTCAACGAAAAGCGTCCGCAGCAATCCGTTGGTTCGCAGCTGTACCGACAATCTGCCGTCGATTTTCGCGTGACCGGTGAACAGTGCTGCAGCGGCAGTGGCTTCACCCAACAGATCAACCGCCACAGGGGACTGCGCTAGGACATCGCCCATCAGTCCGCGAATGTGCTGCCAAGTCTGCTTCAGTTCAACATGCACGCCGCGCACACCGGCGCGGTCGATCATGAATCGGGTGAGGCGGTCGCTACCCTCATCGGTGTGGTCGTTGCTGGTGTGTGTCGGTTGCATCGGATGCTCGCGTGGCCGGGCGCTTGGTCGATAATGCGCGGGAAGACGGGTTGACCAGTCAAGATGGGGGCGAGATGCGGACGGGGCAAGGCGACGAGCATCAAGGCAGTACCGCTGAAGGTGATGTGCGGCCCCGGCGACGCCGGTGGGTGCGTTGGCTGGTAGGCATCCCACTTTTGATGGTGCTCGTCAGCGTTATTCAGGTGGGGGTGTTGCGGTTCGTCGATCCGCCCACCAGTGCTTTTATGATCGCGCGGCAGGTGTCCGCCTGGTCTCACGGTGAGCGCGGATTTCGCATCGCCTACCAGTGGCGTGACCGGGGTCAGGTCTCACCGAACCTGCCCTTGGCGGTGATTGCGTCCGAAGACCAGCGCTTTGCCGAACACCGCGGTTTCGACCTTGAGGCCATTCGGAAGGCGCGCGAACGCCACGAGAAGGGTGGGCGCTTGCGCGGTGCCAGCACGATCAGTCAGCAAACTGCCAAGAACTTGTTCTTGTGGAGTGGGCGCAGTTGGGTTCGGAAGGGATTGGAGGTGTGGTACACCGCATTGATCGAGCTGATGTGGCCCAAGGCCCGGATCATCGAGGTGTACGTCAACATCGCCGAGTTCGGTGATGGGGTTTACGGGGCGCAGGCGGCGGCACGAACTTACTTCGGTAAGGATGCCAGCCAGCTGGCGCCGGCTGAAGCGGCGCGGCTGGCCGCCGTGCTGCCTAGCCCGAAGCGTTATAGCGTCGCGCGACCGGGACCTTATGTGCAGCGGCGGACCGGGCAAATCCAGACGCAGATGCGACAGATCGGCGGTCCGGCTTACCTCGAACGCTTGGAGTAAGCAGCGCCGACCGTCAGCTACCATGCCGCGATGATCGCTTCCGCCTCACTCGATAACCACCTGACCCTGGTAGTGGCCGCCTTCAACGAGGCTGACAGTTTGCCGCTGTTGCAGCCCCGGTTGGCCGCTGCTTTGGACGGGGTGATGTGCGACCACAGCATTCCTGGCAGCGTGTTGTATGTCGATGACGGGAGCTCGGACGGCACCTGGCAGGTAATGCAGGAGCTGGCCGCTCGGGACGACCGCATATCGCTGCTGCGGCTGTCGCGAAACTTTGGAAAGGAGCTGGCGTTGACCGCCGGTCTGGACCAGGTGACTCATGGAGCGGCGCTGATTCTGGATGCCGACGGGCAGGACCCGCCGGAGCTTGCATCAAAGTTCGTCAGTCATTGGCTGGAAGGGTATGACGACGTCCATGGAACCCGTCTGGTCCGCGAGGGAGAAGGCTGGCTGAAGCGCGCCACCGCGCATACCTTCTATCGAGTAATGGGACGTCTGTCGAAGACGCCGATTCCGGCCGATACCGGTGACTTCCGCCTGCTGTCGCCGCGTGCATTGAGTGCGCTTCGGCAGATGCGTGAGCGGCACCGATTTATGAAGGGACTGTTTGGCTGGGTCGGATTCAAGCGCATAGCGCTGCCGTACCAGCGTGGTCCGCGCGTGGCGGGCTCGAGCAAGTTCAGTTTCTGGCGGCTATGGAATCTTGCGCTGGAGGGTATTACCAGCTTTTCCACTGCGCCTTTGCGCTTGGCCACCTACCTGGGCTTGGCCACCGCGCTGCTGGCATTCGGCTATGGCTCCGTGATCATCGGCAAGGCGCTTCTCTGGGGTGATGCGGTGCAGGGCTGGCCGACAATGATGGCGGTCATCCTGTTTCTGGGTGGCGTCCAATTGATCGCGCTGGGCCTGATCGGTGAGTACCTTGGCCGGCTCTACGAGGAGTCAAAACAACGGCCTCTCTACCTGGTTGACGCGTGGCAGCCCGCAGCGAGGGTATGCTCGGGCTGGGTACAACCTATGGAAGGAGAGAGCCATGCGCAACGTGAGGCATCTGCTGGAAGCGAAAGCCCCTGAGGTTTATGCGATAGGTCCCGATGAACCGATGATCGATGCGATCCGGTTGATGGCCGACAAGCGGATCGGCGCGCTGCTGGTCATCGAGGATGGGCGGCTCGCGGGACTTGTCTCGGAGCGTGACTACGCGCGCAAGATCATTCTGCAGGGGCGGTCGTCAGCCACGACAGCCGTGCGCGAGGTCATGACCATTGAACTGCAGACCGTCGGACTGGAAGATTCGGCCGAACACTGCATGGCGCTGGTTACCGACAAACGTATCCGGCACCTGCCGGTGGTGGTCAACGGTCAGGTGCTCGGCGTGGTTTCGATCGGCGACTTGGTGAAGGCGGTGATCGAAGACCAGCAGGAAGAGCTGGTGCAGCTGCAGCGATATATCGAAAGTTAGCCCGGGTCACGCGCGGTCGGACCGCGCGTGACATCGCTCAGGTGTGGGCCTGCTCGCGCGTGGCCAGAAACTCGACATCGGGGGAGCGTTCCTGCGCCAGTTGCAGATTGACCCGCGTGGGTGCCAAGTAGACCAGCTGGTCAGCTGCATCGAGCGCAAGGTGGCTGGCGTTCTTGTCGCGGAACTCCTCCAGCTTGCGATCGTTGGCGCAGCGGATCCAGCGGGTGGTTGACACCGCCACCGGCTCGAAAATTGCGTCCACGCCGTACTCCGCCTTCAGCCGGTAGGCGACCACTTCAAACTGGAGCACACCGACTGCGCCGAGGATCAGGTCGTTGCTCATCAGCGGCCGGAAGAACTGGGTCGCGCCTTCCTCACTCAACTGAGCCAGACCCTTCTGCAACTGCTTCAGCTTGAGCGGATCGCGCAGGCGGGCGCGCCGGAACAGTTCCGGGGCGAAGTTGGGGATCCCGGTAAAGGTGATCGCCTCGCCTTCGCTGAAGCTGTCACCGATCGACACCGTGCCGTGGTTGTGGATGCCCAGCACATCGCCGGAATACGCGCTCTCAGCGATCTCACGGTCACTGGCCATGAACGTCAGTGCGTTGGCGAGCTTGAGTTCTTTCCCGGTGCGTACGTGGAACGCCTTCATCCCGGCAGTGAACTTGCCCGAGCACACCCGCATAAACGCGATGCGGTCGCGGTGCTGCGGATCCATGTTGGCCTGGATCTTGAAGACGAATCCGGTGAGCTTGTCTTCGGTTGGGTCGACATCGCGCGTCGTGGTCGCGCGTGGCTGTGGTGCCGGTGCGTGTTTGACGAAGAAGTCCAGCAGCAGCTGCACGCCGAAGTTGTTGACTGCTGACCCGAAAAATACTGGCGTCTGCTCGCCGGAGAGGTATTTCTCGAGTTCGAACGGGTGGCTGGCGCCCTGCACCAGCTCCAGCTCGTCGCGCAATTCGGCCAGCACCGCGGTGCCGATACGCTGCTCGAACGCCGGGTCGTCGATCGACTTGAAGATGGTCGAGTCCTGACGAGTGAAATTACGGCCCTGCTCGTACAGATGCACTTCGCCGGTCAGCAGGTGCACGACGCCTTTCAGCCGCTTGCCCATGCCGATGGGCCAGGTCACCGGTGCACACTGGATCCCCAGCACACTCTCGACCTCGTCCAGCAGCTCGATTGGCTCCTTGCCCTCGCGGTCGAGCTTGTTGATGAAGGTCATGATCGGCGTGTCGCGCAACCGGCAGACTTCCATCAGCTTGATCGTGCGTTCTTCGACACCCTTGGCGACGTCGATCACCATCAGGGCCGAGTCGACCGCGGTCAGCACCCGGTAGGTGTCCTCGCCGAAGTCCGCGTGGCCTGGCGTGTCGAGCAAGTTGACGATGTGCCCGTCATACGGGAACTGCATCACCGAGCTGGTGACCGAGATTCCGCGCTCCTGCTCCAACTTCATCCAGTCGGACGTGGCATGGCGCGCAGCCTTGCGACCCTTCACTGAGCCTGCCATCTGGATGGCGCCGCCGAACAACAGCAGCTTCTCAGTCAGCGTGGTTTTGCCCGCATCGGGGTGCGAAATGATCGCGAAGGTGCGGCGGCGCAGCGCCTGTTGGGATACATCGGACATGGGAAAGGCGCGCGCGCGGGCGCGCTGAAAGAGCGGGGAAGGGCGCAATTATAGGGGTTCGGCGCCGCACGCAGTCAGTAGCGTGAAATTCTCTCCCGCAGGACCGATTGAAGCGATCGTCAGACCAAAAGCTCAAGGTGTGACCGGGGTCCGCAAGCAAGCCTAAAGTCCGGCGCGATTCAGCCGCTATCCCAGTTGGGCGGACTTCCCGCGTGACACTTTGTGGAGAAATATCAGTGCTCATTGCGATTACCGGTGAGGATGCGGGGCAAGTTGAAGGGCTGAAGCGTGAACTCGCGGATTACGGGCTTGATTGGAAGGTGAGTTGGGTTCCTGCCTCGGGTATTGCTGCTCCGGAAACGTGGACCGCCGATGTCCTGGTCACCGACTTGGGCACCCACGGTTCGCAGGTGCTGGCCGAGCTGCGCTCCAAACACCCCGATGCCGTACGCATCCTGTTGTTGGAGCCGGGTCAGGGTGGTGACGCGATTCATGCGCTGGATGCGGCGCACCGTGTCCTGCACAAGCCGCTGGATGCGGGCGAGCTGATCGACGCGGTGGAAAGCGTGGCCGATCTGCGCTCACTGTTGGACAACGAGGAGCTGAAACGCTCCATCGGTCGTATCGAATCGCTGCCACCCGCGCCACGGATGTATATCGAGCTGGTGCAGTTGATGCGCGATCCGGATGTCAACATGGCGGAGATCGCGTACGTACTGTCACAAGACCCTGCGCTTGCCGCGAAAGTGCTGCGGCTGTGCAACTCGGCATTCTTCTCCGCCGGTCGGGAAATCACGGATATCCGCTCGGCGGTAACCCGACTTGGCTTGGGGATGCTGCGGCATCTTGTGCTTGCCAGTGAGACATTCGGCGACGTTGGTGGGCCGCTTGGTATTGACCGGGAAGCGATGCAGGAGCGTGCGTTGGCGACATCCCAGCTGGCTGGGAGATTGCTCGCAGGTCCCAGCGCAGAGCTCGCCGAGACCGCAGGCTTGCTCGCAGAAGTCGGGCTTTTGTTGCCGGGGATTGCCGATCACGTGTTGTCCGACAGCTATGTCGAAGGGGATGTGGTTCCGGAGATCCAGCCGGGAAGTCCGGGCTTTCCGGAGGCTGGCGCCTATCTGCTTGGCCTCTGGGGTCTGCCGACGCCGATCGTGGAAGCCGTGGCGCACCAGGCCAGGCCGCGGCGGATGCGCGCGAGTGGCTTTTGGGTCACCGGCGCTGTGCACGTGGCTTCATCCCTGGTGCGTGGCACCGAGGTCGACGAGAGCTACCTGCATTCGGTAGGTGTGTTGGGCAAGCTGCCGCAGTGGCAGGAAATGGCAGAGCAGATCGGCGAGCGCCTCAAAGCTGCCTGAGGCCAGGGGCACCCCGCCGCCTACCTGACGGGGCGGCGGGGTCCTCTTTAATCCTGTCCAATCAGGCGCCGGTCAACACCCGATTCATCCGCTGCACGAAGGCAGCCGGGTCGGGCAGCGGCGCGCCAGCGGAGATCTCCGCCTGCTCCAGCAACAGCGTTGCCAGGTCAGTGGCCTTGGCATCGTCGGTCTCCGCCTCGACCCGCTTCAGCAGCGCGTGCTCAGGGTTGATCTCCAGCGTCGGCTTGCTGTCGGGCATCTGCTGACCGGCTTCGCGCAGCATGCGGGCGAAGTGCGGAGCCATGTCGTAGTCGGCCAATGCCAGGCAGGATGGCGAATCGGTGAGGCGCGCGGACACCCGCACGTCGCTGACGCGATCGCCGAGCAGCGTCTTCAAGCGTGCAATCAGCGGCTCGGCCGACTTGGCGGCTTCTTCCTGCTTGGCCTTGTCGGCATCATCCAGAGGCAACTCGCCCTTGGCGACGTTCTGCAGCCGCTTGCCGTCGTACTCGTTCAACGAACCGAGCATCCATTCGTCGATGCGGTCGGACATCAGCAGTACTTCAATGTCCTTGGCTTTGAACGCCTCCAGCTGCGGGCTGCCAAACGCAGCCGCATGGCTTTCCGCGGTGATGTACCAGATGGTGTCCTGACCGACCGCCATGCGTCCGATGTAATCGTCCATGGACACGACCTTCTGGCCTGCCTCGCCCTTGGTCGAGGCGAAGCGCAACAGCTTGGCGATGCGCTCGCGGTTGGCGTGATCCTCGCCGACGCCTTCCTTCAGGGTGTTGCCAAACGCCTTGTAGAAGGTGGCGAATTTCTCCGGCTCGTCGCGGGCGAGCGTTTCGATCAGGTCGAGCACGCGCTTCACGCACGCGGACTTGATCCGGTCCAGCTGACGGTTCTGCTGTAACAGCTCCCGGCTGACGTTGAGTGGCAGATCGTCCGCGTCGATGACACCGCGCACGAAGCGCAGGTAGTTGGGAAGCAGCTCCTCGGCGGCGTCCATGACGAACACACGTTTGATGTAGAGCTTCAGCCCCTTGCGCTCGTCGCGCCCACCCATCATCAGGTCAAACGGCGGCTGCGACGGCAGGTAGAGCAGGGTGGTGAAGCTCTGGCTGCCCTCTACGCGGTTGTGGGTCCAAGCCAACGCATCATTGAAGTCATGGCCGAGCGACTTGTAGAAGCCTTGGTAGTCCTCGTCGCTGATCTCGCTCTTGGGCTTGGTCCACAGCGCCGACGCAGCGTTGATGGTTTCCCACTCCGCTGCAGCGTTGTCGTCCTTTTTAGCATCTTCGGACTCGTCATCGCCGGCGTCATCGGCCTGCTTGTGCATGCGAATCGGGAAGGCGACGTGGTCGGAGTAACGATTGATCAGCGAACGTAGTTTCCAGTCGGCAAGGAATTCATCCTCGTCAGCCTTCAGATGCAAAGTCACGCTGGTGCCGCGCTCCGGCAGCTCGATAGTCGCCAGGGTGTATTCGCCCTTGCCGTCGCTCTCCCACTTCACGCCTTCGGCGGCGGGCGCGTCGGCGCGACGGCTGAGTACTGTCACCTTGTCAGCCACCACGTAGGCGGAGTAAAAGCCGACGCCAAACTGGCCGATCAGGCGCGCATCGGCTTTCTGCTCGTTACCCATCGCTGCAAGGAACCGGCGGGTGCCCGAGCTGGCGATGGTGCCGATGTTGGCCACCACCTCGTCGCGATCCATGCCGATGCCGTTGTCGGCAATCGTGATCGTGCGGGCATCCTTGTCCCAAGTGATGTCGACGTGCAGATCGCCGTCGCCGGCGTCCAGTTCCGGGTTGGCGATTGCCTCGAAACGCAGTTTGTCGCAGGCATCGGAGGCGTTGGAAATAAGCTCGCGAAGGAAGATTTCCTTGTGCGAGTAAAGCGAGTGCGTCACCAGGTGCAAGACCTGCGCGACTTCGGCTTCAAACTTGCGGGTTTCTGTGCTTGCGTTCATGCGTGCATATTCCTTGGCGCAATAACGATTGACTGCACTCCAACTGGGGTGTTTGTAGGCTGAAATCAAGCCGCGTTGGCGCCAGCGCTGCGGAACCATACGCTTGCGTGGCCGTTTGATTCGCCACACGCCGTATGTGTGGGGATACTGGAATCCAGACGCAATCAGGGGTTGAAGCATGGGGATGGTGTTGGTCGCGGCCGTGATCGCGTTGGTCGTTTGGGCTGTGTTTTCCTTCAACCGGCTGGTGCGGCTGCGTAATCTGGTGCGTGCTGGGTGGGCGGATATCGACGTGCAACTGATGCGCCGGCACGATCTGGTGCCGATGCTGGTCGAGGCGGTGCGCGGATATGCCTCGCACGAGAAAGCAACGCTCGACAGCGTCACGGCGCTGCGTGGCCAGGCGATGCAAACCAAATCGCCGGCGCAGTTGGCGGGCATCGAGCAGGCATTGGGGCAGGGTGTGGGGCGCCTGCTATTGCTGCGCGAAGCCTATCCAGAGCTGAAGGCGAGCGAGAACTTTCTCCAGTTGCAACGGGACCTGGTCGCGGTTGAGGACCACTTGCAGTACGCGCGGCGGTTTTACAACGGCGCGGTGCGAGCACTCAACGACGCGGTACAGAAATTCCCCGCTTTGCTGGTAGCGCGCGCTTTCGGATTCCGTAGTGCGGAGTTCTTCGAAGCCGGGGAAGGCACGCGGGATGCGCCGAAAGTGGTGCTTTCGCCATGAGCCGGTTGATGCAGTTTGCGCTGATCGCGATGCTGGTCGTCGCGGCTTTGTGGCCGGCACGCGCCAACGCCGACGAGCGCATCCTGTCGTTCGACAGTGATATCACCGTGCTCGCCGATGGCGGGCTGGATGTGACTGAAACGATTCTGGTGCGAGCCGAGCGCCGCCAGATTCGTCGAGGTATCTACCGTGATTTTCCGACCCGCTACCGCGACCGGATGGTGGTCGGTTTTGAACTGCTGGGGGTTACGCGCGACGGTGAGAAGGAGCCTTTCTTCACCGAAGACATCAGCAACGGCATACGCATCAATACCGGTGATGATTCATTTCTGGAGCTGCCGGCGGACATCACCTACACCATCCGCTATCGCACGAGCCGGCAGATGGGGTTCTTCAAGGGTTACGACGAGCTGTACTGGAACGTGACCGGACTGGACTGGGAGTTCCCCATTGATCAGGTGACCGCGCGCGTTCACCTGCCGCAGCATGTGCCCGCAGCGGAGCTCCACGCAGAGGGTTACACCGGCCCAATGGGGGACCAAGGTCAGCACTATGTCGCGTCAGTAGAAGATGGTGGCGCCCGTTACCGCACGACTCGGAGGCTGCCAGCGAAGGAAGGATTGACCCTCGTGTTGACGTTTCCCAAGGGCGTCGTCCCCGCGCCGAGCGGCACTAACAAAGTGCTTTGGTTGCTCAAGGACAATCGTGGCGTGCTGGTCGCCTTGCTGGGACTGATCGGTCTAGTGGCGTTCTATGTACGGCGCTGGAATCGACTCGGGCGTGATCCAGCGCCCGGGTCGATTTTCCCGCAGTACGAGCCGCCGGAAGGCTGGTCCCCTGCGGAGCTGCGTTACCTCCGAAGGATGCGCTACGACAACCGTTGCTTCGCCGCTGACCTGGTGGATATGGCGGTACGTGGCGGGCTGAGTATTCACAACGAGGGCAAAAAGAACTGGCGGCTGACGCGTGCTGAGTCTGCCAACGTCGCGGAGCTGCCAGTGGCACAGCAGGACATCGCGAAAACGCTATTCGCCGACGGTGAAGAGCTGGTGCTCACTGACAGCAACGCGAGCACAATCAGTGGTGCGCAATTGGGGCATCAGCGGACGCTGAGCAAACGCCTCAAGCCTGATTACTACGTCAGCAATGGCGGCACTACTGTTATCGGCGTGCTGGCGTCAGTTGCTTACGGATGGCTGGCATTTTTGGTGGCCGGTGGCACAGGTGTGCTCTGGATCGTCGTGCTCTTGACGCTTGCGCTGGGCGCCCATATCAGCGCCGCCGTCCTCATGCAGGCGCCGACGCCAAAAGGCCGTGAGCTACTGGACCGGATCGAGGGCCTGCGGCTGTATCTGAGCGTGGCCGAGAAGGACGAGCTGAAAGCGGTCCAAGGCCCGACGGCGGATAGCCCTCATCTGGATGCGGGCCGCTACGAATCGCTGTTGCCGTACGCGCTGGCACTGGATGTTGAAGAGGCCTGGACAGCCAAGTTCACAGAGGTTGTCGGCGTGGCCGGGGCTGCCGCGGCTGCGGGGGCGATTCACTGGTATCACGGCGACCGCAACTCACTCGGCAATCTGGGCGATATGAACCGCGCGTTGAGCAGCGCCTTGGCCCAGCAGATATCCTCCTCCTCCTCACCGCCTGGCAGCAGCTCGGGAAGCGGTGGTGGCGGGTCTTCCGGTGGTGGCGGTGGCGGGCGTTAGCGGGGACCTTCTGTCAGTGGATTGTCATAGGCTCCAGGACTTTCCGGCAAGAATCGTGGTGCATAGGAGGACGGCATGAGTGTGATGGAAGAAATCGGACAGGCGCTGGCGCAGGAATTTGCGCTGCCCGACGTTGGTACCACCACGATGGTTGTCGCGCGCTTGTTTACAGCTGCTGTTCTCGGTGGGCTGGTGGGCATGGAACGCGAGCGCACGGGGCATCCGGCAGGGCTGCGAACCCACATTCTGGTATCGATCGGCTCAGCCCTGTTCATAATTGCGCCGCTGTTGGCAGGTGTAGAGGTCGAATCGATCACCCGAGTGATGCAGGGCATCGTGCAGGGGATCGGCTTTCTCGGCGCGGGAGCGATCCTCAAGCAGCAGGGCAGCGGCGAGCGCGTGGAGGGTCTGACCAGTGCGGCGGGTATATGGATGACCGCCGCCATCGGCATGGCGGCTGGTATGGGTCAGGAAGTCGTTGCGGTGGCCGCCACTGTCTTCGCACTGGTCGTAATTGCGTTGCTGCCGCGGTTGATGCCTGCGCGCTTTCATCGCGCCTCCCCCGGCGAATGATTCACCGTCGACGATAGAGGCGGGAAGGATTGGTGGTCGTTGCGGTAACAACCGCTCGATTGGCTTCACTCGGCGCGGGTGCCGAAAATCTCGTCGCCGGCGTCGCCCAGCCCCGGCAGGATGTAACCGCGCTCGTTGAGACGTTCATCAATCGAAGCGGTGTAGATCTCAAGGTCCGGGTGTGCGGCCTCGACCGCCTTCAGCCCTTCCGGTGCAGCGACCAGAAACAGACCTTTGATCCGGGTCGCCCCGGCGGCCTTCAGCATGTTGACGGTGGCAATCAGTGTGCCGCCAGTGGCCAGCATCGGGTCGAGGATCAATGCCGTGCGGTCATGCATGTCGCCGACCAGTTTCTCGTAATACGTTACTGCGCCAAGTGTGTGCTCATCGCGTTGCAGGCCCACCACGCTGACCTTGGCGGCCGGGATCATGTCCAGTACGCCCGGCAGCATGCCGATGCCCGCTCTGAGAATCGGAACCAAGGTGATCTTTCGTCCCTTGATCCGGCGCACGGTAATCGTCGTGCCAGCCCAGCTTTCAATCTCGACCGACTCTGTTTCGAGGTCGGCGGTTGCCTCGTACGTCAGCAGGGTGGCCACTTCGGATGACAGCTCCCGGAACGACTTGGTGCTGTTGTCGCCCCGGCGCATCAATCCGAGCTTGTGCTGGACCAGCGGGTGGCGGACTTCAACAATTTTCATGCCTGAGCCGATGATGGAGTTGCTGCAAGTGTGACCCAGCCGGTTAGGTCGATCTACGTATCAAGTCCGCTGACAAAAGAACACCCGGGCTGCGCCGGGTGTCTTGTGCAACGAGGGAAGGCGCCTGAGGGCGACATCCAGATGTGCGGTCAACGTACCTTTTTGTAAACGGTCATGCCGAGCAGGAACAATACGACCGCGATCACGATCGCTGCGATGAACAGGAACTTGGCAATTCCCATCGCTGCGCCGGCCATGCCGCCGAAACCCAGTACACCGGCAATCAAGCCGATAACGGCAAAAATAATGGCCCATCTGATCATTGGAAATTCTCCGTTCTTTGAGCGATTCCGACTATCTGGCCGCCATGGCCCGATCCGTCGCTCCTGACACCAAAGCTACCGCTGCCGATGTGCGATCGAGGTGAACAGTTGCTCGGCATCCTCGCCTGTGGCCTCGCAGAGTCGGCGTTTGCGTGCTGTGGGAAGTTTCTTGATCGCGTGTTCTGCGCGGCTGGCGCTGCTGCGGTCGAGGCACGGGAACTGGGCCAGAAGCCGTTCGGGTGGATGCGATCGGGTGTAACGCGCGCCCGTGCCGGCCGCGTGCTGGGCATAGCGACGCGTCACGTCAGTCGTGATTCCGGTGTACAGACTGCCATCACGGCACTCCAACAGATAAACGAACCAGGCCATTGGGTCAGTGTAGCTATCCGGTCGGCGGAAAAACGTTCATGTGCGGTTGAGACGCAGCCCCCTCTGGCCCCATAGACTGATCACTGATCATCGGTCTGGTTGTTCCCATGTCTTCGCTTTGGCGTATCGCTGTCCTTGGTTTAGTTCTGCTCCTATCGGCGTGCGACATGCAGCCGGCGGGAGGGTCGGCGGGGGGAACTATGGTTGACACCCGCGGCGAAGCGCCCGGGGGCGCAGTGTCGGACGCAGCGGCGGTATCCAGCGAGCCCGTCGACATGGCGGCTACCGACCGACCGGAAACCGACTGGCAGCCGATTACGCTGGATTCCGGCAAGGCATGGATCAGCTGTGACCACGACTATACGAAAGGCGAGGGAACCGAACTGCCTGCGCTTGGATATACCCAGATCCGGTCAGCATTGGCATCCTGCAGCGACAGCGGTCTGATGCGGCTGCGCTACGAGGGCAAGATCTCCGCCGAGTTCACGGCGTTGATTGAGCGGACGGTAGAGGTGGCCGATACGCTGGGTATCCACAAACGCATTCTCGATATCGATTCCACCGGCGGCCAGATCGAAGAAGCCATTCGGGCAGGCGACAAGATTGGTGCGTCGGCGTGGACCATCTGGGTGCGAGAAGGTGCGGTTTGCCACAGCTCTTGCGTGCTCGTTCTAGCCGCTGGCGACATGCGCATGATCGCCGGCAAGGTCGGTATCCACCGGATGATCCGGATCAGCTCGAAGGCCACGTCGCGCGCCGAGCTGCAGGAGGAACTCCAGGCCGTGCACGTCGACGTGCGTGAGTATCTGCAGCGTAATGGCGTGGCGTTTGCAGTCGCCGATCTGATGATGACGGTACCCAACCGCAGCCTTCGCCTGCTGACGGCCGACGAGATGGACCTGTATGGCCTTGATGGGCAGAACGCTGCAGAAGATGACCTCCAACGGATCGAACTGACCCGCAAGTGCGGCAGCGATTTTGTGAAGCGCAAGGATGCGTTTTTCCGGGCGTTCGACCGTGAGTGCCACGTTCCGGGTGAAGACGTTGGGGTAATGAGTGATTGCGGCTTGGAGCTGCGTAAGCGCTTCGGTTTTCCAGATGCCAAATGTCCGCAGCAGAGCCCAATGTCTGAATTCGACTCAGCCGTGCAACTTCCGACACCCGTCGGGAACACGACGTCCACGAGCTGAGTCGCTCTGTGACATCGTCTTAATGGGTCGGGGTGCATGGTTCCGGGGAAAGGCGCCGTCGGCGCCGGTCGACTGAGGAGGCCTGTCATGAGCGGCAACAACGTTGGAGATGACATCAGGGCGATGGCCCAGGATGTAGCAGACATGGGCGCAGGGTATGTCCGGATGGGTCGACGCTGGCTGGAGATGCAGCGCCATCAGGTTGCCAGCGCCGCTGAGGCTGAGCGTGCGGCTGGTGCATCGATGGGTGGGGGTGAGGGCCGCGGGCGCGGCGGTGCCGGTCCGGGCAGCACGCAGCCACCTTTTGAGTCCTCCGATGCCGCCGACTCGGACTATGTCCCGCCGGGCAGCTCGACTTTCGGTCGCGCCAGTTACTGCGGCGTGGGTCCGAAGAATTACACCCGCTCCGATCAGCGCATCACTGAGGACCTGTGCGAGAGCCTTACCCGGGACGACCACGTGGATCCAAGCGACATTTCCGTCAACGTCTCTGGAGGGGTGGTGACTTTGGGCGGAAGCGTTCGAAATCGATGGATGAAACATCGAACCGAAGACCTCGCGGCAGCGTGTGAAGGCGTGCGCAACGTGGAAAACAACCTTCACGTGCCCACTGCGGTGCCACCAGGAAATCCCGCGGGTCCGGCGTCATCCGACTCAACAGCTCAGGACGCTTGAGCCGAGTTTGATGTCACACACTGAGCCGGCACCTATCGCTGGCTCAGTTGTTTTCTGCAATGACCCGGATCTCGATCCCGTCCAGGCTCACCAACTGGCCAACCCGGATCTTGCAGGTTTTGCGCAGCTCGGTTTTGCCATCCACCGAGACCGCACCACTGGCAACGATCTGCTTGCCGATCCCACCGCTGTCGCACACACCGGCGAGCTTCAGCAGCTGATTCAACTCGACGTACTCGTGGGTCTCATCGAGCTCAAATTCCAGTGATTCCATCATCAGCTGCCTAGTGCGAAAGGCGGTCAGGGTCGCAGCGCAAGGTCACGTGCGCAAGCCGGTTCATCCGGCAAGCAAGCAGCAGACGCCCGCAACCTGCGATCATGGCGTATGACCACACTTGACCCCCAGCATGCCGACCACGAGCGCTCCTTTGCGTCGTTGAACCTCCCAGCCGCACTTTTGCAGGGCGTGGAGGCGATGGGTTACCAGCACCTCACCCCTGTGCAGGCTCAGGCGTTGCCCGCCATCTTGGAAGGGCGTGACGTGATCGCCCAAGCGCCGACCGGCAGCGGTAAGACCGCCGCGTTCGGCCTCGGGTTGCTGAGTCGCATTGATGCGGGCCTCATCCAGACCCAGGCGCTGGTTCTGTGCCCGACCCGCGAGTTGGCGGATCAGGTTGGCAAACATCTTCGCAAACTGGCCTTGGGCATTCCCAACCTGAAAGTGTCGGTGCTGTGCGGCGGCATGCCGCTGGCGCCGCAGCTGGCATCATTGGCGACCCACGATCCCCAGGTGGTGGTGGGTACTCCGGGCAGGATCCAGGAGTTGTTGCGCAAGAAAGTCCTGCATGTGCGTGGTGTCAGCACGCTGGTACTCGACGAAGCGGACCGAATGCTCGATATGGGGTTTGAGGAGTCGATCCGCGAAATTATCGGCAAGACGCCGGCCGACCGGCAGGGACTGCTGTTTTCGGCGACCTTTCCTGATGAAATCCGCACGCTGGCTGGCGCGATGTTGCGCACGCCGTTTGAGGTCACCATTGAGTCGAAGGAGAGTCCGACCCGCATTCGGCAGTTGTTTTACGAGGTGGATCCGACACGGAAGACCCCGCTGCTGGCGGCGCTGCTGCTGCAGTTCCGACCCGAATCATGCGTGGTGTTCTGCAACATGCGTCGAGACACCGAGGAGGTCGTGACGTCGCTCGCACACTACGGATTCACCGCGCTGGCGCTGCACGGCGACATGGAGCAGCGTGACCGTGACGAGATCCTGCTGCGTTTTGCGAACCGTAGTTGCAGCGTTCTGGTGGCCAGTGACGTCGCCGCACGCGGGCTGGACGTGGAAGACCTGGCAGCCGTAGTGAACTACGAGCTGCCGACCGACGCGGATACCTACGTGCACCGGATCGGCCGCACTGGTCGTGCGGGGAGGGAGGGGCTGGCGCTCAGCCTGTGCGCGCCGCGCGAGGTGTCGCGTGCCGACATGATCGCCACACACACCGGAACAGCTCTGGAGTGGGGTCGCGCGACGCCATTGGTCGGCAAGGCCACCGGCGTTGTCCCGGCGGCGATGGTTACCCTGCGCATTGATGGCGGCAAGACCGACAAGATGCGACCCGGCGACATCGTCGGTGCGCTGACCGGCGATGCCGGCCTGCCGGTCGCGGCGATTGGCAAGATCGACGTATTTCCGACTCGCTCTTACGTGGCTATCTCACGTGCCAAGGCGGATGCGGCGGTGGCACGTTTGCGCGAAGGCAAAATCAAAGGCAAACGGTTCCGCGTCCAGCGCATCTGATCGGCTCAGCGGCCGTTGACGCTGAAGCGGCCGGGTCCGATCAGCGCGATCGCCAACGCGCTGACCAGGAACATCGCCTGCAGCTCCAGCTGCCAACCGCCTTGGCCGTTGAAGCTGCCTAGCTGGCCCAGGTGTACCAACAGGATTGCCACGACCATGTTGACCGCGATCAGCAGCCCGCCAATGCGCGCATGGAAGCCCAGGATCACCATCAGCGGTGCGAGCACCTCGCCAATCAACACGGCGTAGCCGAGCGAGGCTGGCAGCCCTTGGGCACCGACCAGTGCGGTGATTCCCGCCACACCGCCCCTCAACTTGGCCAACCCGTGCAGCAGGATCAGGATGCCCAGCGCGATACGCAGCATCAGCTTGGCGAGGTCTTGTTGCAGGGCTGGGTTCATTGCGTGTCACTCGGGAGTCGGAACAGCCGCTGAGGATAGTGGGGCGACCAAAAAAATGCCTAATCGACTACCGATTTCGCCTCAGACGTTGCCAGCATCTCCAAATGTGAGCTGCGCCGCGGCTTGCAGAGCAGCGGGTAGATGAATACTGCGGCGAGAATGATCGCCACGCCGAAGTAGAACTGCAGGCTCAGCTCGTGCTGCTCGCCTAGCAATAGGATTGCCAACGCGATGGCATAGACCGGCTCGAGATTGGTTACCAGCTGCGCGGAGAACGCACTCATATGGCGAAGAGCAACCAGCGACAGGGCAAACGGCAGCAGCGTGCAGCCCAAGGCCAGCACCAGCAGCAACCACGCGTCGCGCATACTTGGCAGGGTCAACAGATCGGCAGTGCCCAATACCGGCAGGATCCACGGCAAGATCGGAGCGAGCACCGTCAGGGCGAGGGTGCCGGCTCCCAGTTCGAGGGCCGTAACGGTGAGTGGATCGGCGTGCTCTACCAGACGCTTGTTGAGTGATCCGAAAAGCGCCACTAGAATCGCTGACACCACCCCCACCAGAATGCCGATCCGCATCCCGTCGGGCACGCCGCCCACCACCAGTGCCACGCCGGGCAGGACGGCGACGCCGAGCATGAAGTCGCGGCGCGAGAATCGGCTACGTGCCAGCCACGGCTCCACCATCGCGGTAAAGACGGTCGCCAGCGCGATGCAGGTGGCACCAATGGATGCGTTCGACAGCTTGATCGCTGCATAGAACGTCAGCCAGTGCAGGGCGACCAGTACGCCGACGCCCGCATATGCCCACAACAGTCGTGCCGGCATGGCGCGCAACCCGCGCCATACGCGTGGCACAAGAGCAAGGGCGACCGTCACGATCAACATCCGCCACCACACCAAAGGCAGGGCAGGAAGGGTGATCAGCTTGCCGAAGATGGCAGTGAAGCCCCACAGCACAACGCAGAAGTGGATCTGCAGAAAAGCTTTGTTGGTCTTGGTCATGGTGGTCGGCCGTAGTAGCCGCCAATTGTGCGCAATGGGACGCTCAAAAGGGGAGTGCGCCCATCACGCGCATGCAACTATTCGCGAACGTCGGATTCGTCGGTCTCAAACTCCGCCAGTACTTCCAGTTTGAACGCGAGCGCCTCCACCATCTCCCGCACCCGCTGAGCGGCGGTGTCGTTGGGTGCTTCCACCTCAATGACATGTATTCCCGGACCTTCGACATCGCTCAGGCCGGCAGAGCTCGAATCCGGGTCATCCATGTGCGGCATGAGGTCGGCGATTTCCTCGACGTGTTCAATGCCGGGAATGCTGCTCAACAGGTCGCGGATGGCGCGACTGGAATCTTCACTGCCGGTGATCCTGATGCGTATCTGGGGCATGTCTTATACCTGGGGGAATTGGATCTTCAGGCTAGGTACGCGACGGGCAACAGGACGTGATGGGCCCGGATCAAAACCAGCGTCATTCATGTCCAAGGCGAACGGCCATTGCGTCCGTTGAAGAAAGTACTCAGGGCGCGTCAGTAGGAGACGCGCGGGTCGGCAGCGGGACGTTGCAAAGGTCGATATGGCCAGCGCTGGCCTTGTACCAGTCATCGCGGCGGTTGCGGCGGGCTTCGGTGACCGCGGCAAAGGTGGCGCTATCGGTGCGCAGGAGCTGCAGATGCTCGCGTTGTTCGTTCGGTAGCTCGCTCGCCAAGCGAATGGACCTGATTGGCGTGCGTCTGGTGGCGTCTTCGTAGACGCCCATCGGCTCCGGACCACGCGGTACGACTGACAACAGCTCCATCCCCGAGATGACCCTGCCGACCACGGTGATGTTGCGATCCAACTGGCGCGGTGACTGGCCGGTGGCGACATACAGCTCAGCGCCATTGCTCGAGTCGGCAGCCATGTCGCGGCCTGCACCCAGCGCGCCATAACAGTGGGCCAGCCATGCCTTGCCAGTCGCAGGGTCCCGCGCCGCAGGAAAGCCGTCAACGAAGCCAACATCGGGTGCCCAGCCGTCCGTGTCGGGCAGGGACGTAAACCCAAGGCCCTTGGTGGAGCGCTCAAATTCAGCCGGTAAATGGGTCTTGGCCTTACCGAGGGATCGAGCGTTGGGCTTTCCGGCATCCGGGTCGCCGAACTGGACCACAAAGTTGTCCTGCGAGCGGTAGATGCTCAGCCCATCCCAGAAGTGTTGCCCCGCGAGGGCGCGGATGTTGGCTACGTGCTTGGGCGCAAACTGCGGCGCGAGCTCAATCACCACGCGCCCGGCTGCCAGGTCCATGTAGAGCGTGTTGGCCGGGTCCGGGGCGCGCCAGTCCGAATCGGGTGACGCTTTAATAATGTCGCCGACCGTTGGTCGCTTGGCGATCTCGTCCACTGGCACGGGTGCCGGAGACGCGGCGTGCGTGGTGGAACAAACGATCAGTGCGGACAACAAGGCACAGCACAGCAGGCGCGGGTTCGGCACGGACGACTCCAGAGCGGCAAGGTTGTCCGATTCTGGCGGAATCCGCCGGCCACAGCCAACCCGCGTGTTTCAGTCAGCGTATTTGGCGATGAAGTCGCGCAGCTGTGGATACACCTGACCGCGCCAGCGACGTCCGCTGAAGATGCCGTAGTGACCGGCGCCTTCGATGGTGATGTGCTCTCGGTTCGCCGCTGCGATGCCAGTGCAAAGATCGTGCGCCGCGCGGGTCTGGCCCTGGCCGGAAATGTCGTCCAACTCGCCCTCGATCGTCAGCAGCGCGGTGCCACTGATTGCGCCGGGGTCCACGCGCTCGCCGTCGACGTCCCAGAGGCCGCGCGGTAGCAGGTGCTTTTGGAACACGGTTTTAATGGTGTCCAGGTAATACGCCGCCGGCATGTCCAGGACCGCGTTGTATTCGTCGTAGAACTTGCGGTGCGACTGCGCCTCATCCAGTTCGCCATTGAGTACGTCCTGGTAGAACTGCATGTGCGACTCAGCATGGCGCTCAGGGTTCATGGCCATGAAACCACTGTGCTGCAGGAACCCCGGATACACTGGACGGCCGTGGCCGGGATAGTTGGCTGGCACTTCGTGGATAAGGTTTTCGCTGAACCACGACAGGGGCTTGTGGGTCGCCAAATCGTTGACCTGAGTCGGGCTGACGCGGGTGTCGATCGGGCCGCCCATCATCACCATCGAGCGCGGAGTCTGCTCGCCACGCGATGCCATCAACGAGATGGCCGCCAGAACGGGCACAGTCGGTTGGCATACGCTGACCACGTGCAGGTTATCGGCGCCAATAAAGCGGATGAATTCCTGGATGTAGGCGACGTAGTCATCGAGCGTGAACTCGCCCTCACTGGCCGGGATCATGCGCGAGTCGGTCCAATCGGTGATGTACACCTTGTGGTCGCGCAGCATGGTGCGCACCGTGTCACGCAGCAGTGTGCTGTGGTGGCCAGACAGTGGAGCGACCACCAACACCGGGGGCTGGCCCTTCATATCGGTAATGTTGCCCGCATCGTCTGCATAGCGCTTGAAGCGGAGCAGGCGACAGAACGGCTTGTGCAGCATCTCCCGCTCGATGACCGGCGAGTCCACGCCCTCGAACTCGATGGAGTGGATCCCGAACAGGGGTTTCTCGTAGTCCTTGCCAATGCGGTACATCAGCTCGCACCCGGCAGCGTATTTGTCAGCGCCTGGCAGTTTGCCCAGCCAAGTGTTTGACCCGCCGAAGATCTTCGCGCTGGCGTCGGCCCAATACGTCATCGGGGCCATCCATGCGCGGCCGAATTCGTGCATCTGATATAGCAGCATGAGGAGCCCTGAAAGGAAATTGGTGCACTGCAGCGTAACGGATACCAGCCGACGCTGCGTGAACCGGGGCCAGCGGGCTCAGCTTGCGGACTCGAGCGCCGCCAATCCCTCGTCGAGTCCGGGGCCCAGCCACAGGTGTGAGCCCAGTGGGTGCAGGCCAATGTGCGCGAAGCGCTCGCGGTAGAACTTCGCCGGCCGGGCATGAAAGCCCACGGTATCTCCGTCGATGCCGTCGCTGCGGGTAAAGGTTTCCAAAAACGCGACACCGGCGCACAGGTCCGCCAGTGCGGGGAGCCCGCGGTCCAGCTCGCGTGTCGGCAGGTAGTGCAGCACGTCGCTGCACACCAGCAGGTCAACCGGGGCACACGGACGTAGATATTCGAAGTCCGCAAAGCTGGCCAGATGGATGTTGCGTCGCGGACCGAAGCGGGTGACCGCGTATTCGCTGCTGTCGAAACCCAGGTAGTTGAGCTTGGGTCGAAGTTTCATAAGGGGGGCGCGCCAGGCACCCTCGCCACATCCGATGTCGAGCACGCTGCGGATCGGCCGCTCCAAGTGGTATTCCGCGGTTGCCACAGCCAGTGCCACCTTGCGCGCGAGTCGCGCCGGACCCCCGATCGCTGCCCCCCGCATTGCCGGATCGCGGTACCACTGGTCGAAGTAGGCTTGGTCGTATTGCTTGGTCATGGCGGTCACTGGAGGGCATGCAGGGGAGGTGTGTGCGCTGCTGGTGCGCAAGCGTGCCATCCTAGCCCGCGATCGACTCCACCGAAGGACCTGCCTGCCGTATGAACGCTTATCTCTGGACCAAAACCTTTCACCTCGTCTTCGTGATTGCCTGGATGGCAGCGGTGTTCTATCTGCCGCGGATACTCGTCAATCTGGCCGAGGCTAGCGACGAACCGGCGGTGCGTACACGACTGGTCCTGATGGGCAGACGCCTCTACCGATTTGGGCACGTGATGTTCGGATTGGCCTTGGCGCTGGGCATGGTGCTCTGGCTGGGCTACCGCTTCCTGCCGGACTATCCAACGATGGTTGCGCCCGGTACCGGCTGGCTGCACGCCAAACTGGTGTTGGTGGCGCTGCTGTTCGCCTACTACATCGTCAGCGGGCGCTGGTTGAAAGGCGTCGATGCCGGGCGTGATCTGCCGTCGTCGAAGGCGATGCGCTGGTTCAACGAGATACCGGTGTTTGCCCTGATTGCAATTATCTGGCTGGTGCTGGCACGCCCGTTCTGAGCCCATCCCGGCCGGTGTCCACGTGAACATCGGCCGGGATCGAGTTTCTAGATCTAAGGCGACACGCGATTTTTGAACACGTTCTGAGCGGGTAGCTCCACCGGAACGCCGTCCGCATTGCAGGCGCCGGTGGCGCACACGGCCTCACGCAAGTGCGGCGTGGACTGCAGCATGAAGTGGAAAATCGCGTTCTGCTCAACACTGCCGCGCACAGCGCTGCTGCCCGGCCCGCGCGCCCAGATGCCGACGTCGTCGCCACCGTGTGACTCGGCGGTGGCAGGTGCCAGCGCTTCCTGCATGTAGTCCGGCGCCATGGTGTTCACCAGAGTCAGATCAGGGCGGCCGTTGGCTGCCTCGAAGCCTTTGGTCTTGTGCGGGAACGTCTTCGGCCCCGCCGGCTGGCTGTCGCTGGCGCCGGTGTAGCCGGGGCCATTGGAGTAGCTGAGCGTTGTGTAGGGCATGCCGCGGGCGTCGGGGTCAGCTGCCGCTTGCCGTCCTTGTCTTCATGCACCTTGCCCAGGATCGGGTTGCCGCGAGGCGGGTAGCCGACAAAGCTGAGCGTGTGGGCGTGGTCGGCGGTCACCAGGATCAGTGTGTCGTCCGCCGACGTCAGTTGGTTTGCAACCTCCACCGCTTCGGACATCGCGATCGTGTCGGTCAGTGCGCGATATGCATTGCCATCATGGTGCGCGTGATCGATTCGGCCGCCTTCAACCAGCAGCACATAGCCGTTGGGGTTGCTAGCCAGACGAGTAATGGCGGCGCGGGTCATTTCAGCAATGCTCGGTTCGCCCGCACCATCGTCCTTGCGGTCATGCTCGTACTGCATGTGGCTTGGCTCAAACAGGCCGAGTAGAGGCTTATCAGCCGGTGCAGCGGCGAATTGCTTCGCGTTCCACACGTAGCTGCCACCGGGGTGGCGCTGCTTCCAGATCGCGGTCAGGTCACGGCCATCGGCACGACGCCCGGATTGCTCCAGATACTCCGGATCAGACTGCTCGGCCGGTATGAAGTTGGTTCGCCCGCCGCCCATCAGGACGTCCAGTCCGTTGCCGTAGGGCGATTCGATCATCTGCCGGGCAATATCGATGCATCCGTCGGCAAGCGCTTCGGCAGGCATGGCCGCGTCGGACTCCCAGCCGCGTTTGGCCGAGTGGCTGAACGTGGCCGCTGGCGTCGCATGGGTGACCCGGGTCGTGGTAACCACGCCAGTCGCCATGCCGCTACCCGCGGCCATTTGCCACAAGGTGATCATGGGTGCCGCCAGCGCGCCCTTGCAGTCGCCGTACTCCGCGGACTGGCCGATGCTGATGACGCCCGCACGGGTTTTTACTCCCGTCGCCATGGCACTCATGGTGCCGGCGGAGTCCGGGGTCTGCAGATCGGTGTTGTAGGTTTTGCTCAACGCGGTGGCGGGGAAATGCTCCCAGCTCAGACGGTTGTCCTCGCCTGCGCCGCCTTTGCGCTGCCCATCCAAAATCCGCGCAGCGGCGACGGTGGGCAGGCTCATTCCGTCGCCCACAAACAGGATGACGTTTTTCGCCCGACCACCGAGCGCACCACGTTCGGCGGCCTGCGCAGCGCCGTCGCGGAACCACCATTGCGCGGTTTCCCCGTCCGGCCGTTCAATGAGCGGTACCGACACCGTGACGCTGCGGGTATCGGGACTCTTGGCGTCCGGCGCGCTCGAAGGAGCTGTAGTGGCGCACGCGACAACAAGCAGGGCCGGGGCAAGCACGAGGCTGACGGATTTCAACGGGAAGTGGGGACGCATGCAGGCGGCACCTGAAAACTACGGGGCCTGTGATTATGGCGCGCAACGGTTGCGGCAGTTTTACCGGTTCATTGCATTGCGGTGCTCGCGGTCGACTCCTCGCTCGGCTATCGTGCGTTTTGACCCTTTTTTGGCGATGAGATGACGATAGTGTCCTGGTGGCTGTCGATCCCCTTCTGGAAGCGTGTGCTTGCAGGTTTTGTACTTGGTGCACTGGCCGGTTGGGCGGTTGGGCCAGCATCAGAGACCTGGTTCGGTCCGTTGGGCGACGTCTATGTGACTCTGATCCGGATGATCGCGGTACCGCTGGTCCTGTTTGCGGTGATCAATGCGGTAGCGTCGCTGCACGGACAGAAGTCCGTCGCTGCGCTGGGAGGTCGCACGTTTGCCTGGTTCGCAGTCACGGCCTCGCTGGCGGTGTGCGTCGGTCTCGGCGTCGGTTGGGTCCTGCAGCCGGGAGCCGGCGTCACTGGCTTGACGATGGCTGCGGACTACGAAGTGCGTGAGATCCCGTCGGTGGTCCAGGTGTTGTTGGATGTCGTGCCGGGGAATCCGTTCGCGGCGCTGGCCGAGGGCAAGATCCTCCAGGTCATCGTGTTCGCCGGTCTGGTCGGTTTCGCGCTGGTAAAGCTGGGCGACCGTACCCCCGCGCTTCGCAAGCTTGCCGGAGAAGCCAGCGAGACGATGATCCAGGTCACTCGCTTCGTGCTGGAGATGACACCGTTGGGCACCTTCGGCCTGATCGCCGCGCTGGTGGGCGCATACGGATTCGAGAAGCTGCTGCCGCTGGGTATGTTTGTCTTCGCGCTGTATCTGGCGTGCGCGCTGCATATCGTGTTCGTCTACGGCGGGCTACTACTCAGTCACGGCCTGAATCCGATCCGGTTCTTCCGCGGCGCCGCGCCGGCGATGCAGGTGGCGTTCGCGACTTCATCCAGTTTCGCCTCGATGCCGGCGGCGATGCGCGCGGTGACCCACAACCTGGGCGTGGACAAGGACTACACGTCCTTCGCCGTGCCACTGGGCGCGAGTATCAAGATGGACGGCTGCGGGGCGATCTACCCGGCCTTGACCAGCTTGTTTGTGGCGCAGTACTTCGGGTTGGAGTTGGCGCCAACCCAGTACCTCGTGATCATGCTGGCATCGGTGCTGGGCAGCTTTGGCACCGCGGGGGTTCCGGGTACCGCGATCGTCATGGTCACCTTGGTGCTGTCGGCAGCAGGCTTGCCGCTGGAGGGCATCGGCTACTTGGTTGCTATCGACCGGGTGCTGGACATGGCACGCACGATGACCAACGTCACCGGGCAGATGCTGGTGCCGGTGCTGGTCGCCAAGGAGACCGGCATGATCGATATGCAGATCTACAACGAGGCATCCACCAACCTGGGAGTGGTGGAAGGCGACGAGTCGAGTTGATGCGCGCGCGTGAGTCTGCTCAGGCCCGCGAATACTGCCAGGACACCAGCTGACCGTCCTTGTACGGCATCACCCCGTGGAACGGCCGCGGGTTGTCGTCGAACACCATCGGCAGGAACTCGCGGTCGCCTTCCCACATCGGCACCTCGTGCAGCTGAGACAGCGGGACCCACTCCAGACTGCCCTCATGGTTGCTGGTGAACGGTGTACCGCTGTAGCGAGTGATGAGGAACACGAATCCGAGCCAATCCTCACCATGCTTGCCGAAACCGGGCCAGTTGATGGTTCCGCGCAGCTGCATCTGCTCGCACTGGATGCCGGCCTCTTCGAATATTTCCCGTCGCATGCCGGCGGCGATATCCTCGCCACTTTCCAGCTTGCCGCCCAGGCCGTTGTACTTGCCCAAGTGCTGGTCGTCTGCACGCGCGTTGCGATGGATCAACAGCACTTCACTGCCATCAGCAGACAGCACGTATCCCAGCGTGGCGGCAATCGGGGTGTAGGGCATCAGCCGGCGATCTCTTGCTGTTTGACCGGCAGCTGCCGCAACCGCCGCTGATCGTCCCGTGTCTGCAAACAGGTGGCCTGTGGCAATCCCGGTTCGGCGGCGATAAGGAGTGGGCGGAGCAGCGGCATGGCGGGGTCGGGAGAGCGAGTGGAGCGCAGCAGTGTCGGTGAGCAAGACGATCAAGTCCATGCCACCGCATCCCCCCTCAGACGTCGCTGTAGCCGGACACAGCTCGTATACGGGTGAGCTGCGCATAATCAGGCCTAAACCACGCTGAGGAGCTCTGTATGCCGGCAAGCCTATGTTGCTTAACCCCATTTGTACCCGCGAACTGCGAACTGCCGCAGCGCTCCACCAGTCAGGCCGCCGCGTGATTGGGACCCAGCGCGAGTTGACGCTGCGATTCTTGGCCGAGCCGGGTGATGTCAATTACGGCGGAAAGGTGCACGGTGGGGCGGTGATGAAATGGATCGATCAAGCCGGATACGCGGCGGCTGTGGGATGGAGCGGGACCTACGCCGTGACAGTGGCAGTCGGCGGAATCCGCTTCATGGCACCGATCCGCATCAGTGACCTGGTGGCGGTGCGCACCAAGCTTGTGCACACCGGCACCAGCAGCATGCATTTCTCCGTCGAGGTTAGCGCGCGTAATCCAATGGGCGGTGCGTCGCGACTGTGCACGCATTGCGTGATCGTCTTCGTCGCTCTGGATCAAGTGGAAGGCGAGCCTACCGCCGTACCCGCGTGGGAGCCGGTCAGCGATGATGATCGGGAGTTGGCTGAATATGCGCAGCAGGTCATGACGTTAAGCAAGGGCATCGAGCAGACGGTGGACCGCTACAGGGTCAGCCATGAGTCCTGAGTGCACCTCGGATGCCTGAAAGCACAACAGCCGCTTGCAGGCGGCTGTTGTTGGGCGTTGCAGTAGCGCGGTGTACTCAGGTACCGGCGACACGCCTCGCCTGCATGTACTTGCCGCTCCAGTAGCCCTTCTCAAGGCTGGAGACCATAACGTCCTTGCCGGTGCTGGGTGCGTGCACGAAGCGACCTTCACCAACGTAGATACCGACGTGATCGATCTGACCCTTGCGGCCGAAGAACACCAGATCACCCTCAGCCAGATCGGACTTGTCGGCTACCATCTCGCCGGAATTTGCCTGGTCGCGGGAAATCCGTGGCAGGTCGATACCCATTGCGCTGCGGAACACGTAGCTGACCAAACCGCTGCAATCGAAACCGTTGTCCGGTGAGTTGCCACCCCAGCGATATGGCGTGCCAAGCAGGACCAATGCGCGTTGCAGGATGTTGCGTGTGCGGTTGTCAGGCGGGGTGTAATCCTCGGCGACTGCCGCGGCCTTGCCTGATGCCAACATGCCGCTGATGTCGCTGGCCAGGCTCAAGGCCCGGTCCGGCATGCTCATCGCATCCGGCATCATCACCGGCATGTCGGCCATCGAAGCCATCGGCGCTTCGGTTGGCTCGGTTGCCATCGCCGGCAGCGCTGGAAGCGCAAGCAGGGCGGCGAGTAAGAAGGAAAAACGTACCGGCCCAAGAAGGGCAGAGGTAGCGGTAGTGCGCGCTTGGCGGCTTTTTATAGTTTTCGTCACGCGCTCATCACTGAATCAAGACCGGCCGATCATGCACTGCAAACGCGGGAAGAACGTATAAATTACATTAAATTAATGTTAATTCACGGGTGCTGACTGTGAGATCTGCGCGTTCAGTCAGTCAATTACCCGTTTTGCGCCCGAGTAGTGATCCCGCCAGTACGTCCCGTCCAAGTGGTCCAGACGTACCGTGCCGCCGCTGCTCGGCGCGTGCACAAAGCGGCCGTCGCCAACATAGATGCCGACATGGCTGACCTGACCGCTGCTGCCAAAGAAAACCAGATCGCCGGCGGTGAGCTGACGAGGCTTGATCTTCGGGCCCTGGTAGGCGGCCAGCGCGCTGGACGTGCGCGGCAGCTTCTTGCGTAGCATGTCGTCGTAGACATAGTTGACCAGTCCACTGCAATCAAATCCCGATTGCGGGGTGTTGCCGCCGAACCGGTAAGGCGTCCCTACCAAGCTGATGGCGCGCATCAGGACCGAATTGGAGGCAGCCGGGTCGGACGGGGTGTTGCTTCCCCAGTCCCCCGTTGATGTCGGCGATGGCGCTGTCGAACGCACGTTCTTGCGCCCACCACCGCAGCCCGCAAGCGCAGCGGCGAGAAGCAGGAAAAGCATCCATCGGACGGGGGCCTGCAGGATCGCTGCTGGCGCGTCGGCGATGATGCCGGGATAATGCGCGGTTTTCGTCACGGCATATAGCTTCGCTGCTTAAGCCGTTGACGGCAACCTGCCTTTTGTTCTGCTTCCCAACGAGTGCCGCCATGAAAATCGAGAAAGACCACGTCGTCAGCTTCCACTACTCCGTTGCCGAGCAGGGCAAGGAAGCCATCGAAACCTCCGAGGGCCGCGAGCCGCTGGTGATTCTGGTGGGCCACGGCAACATCATTCCGGGCCTTGAGAAGGCAATGGAAGGCCACGTGGCGGGTGACAAGTTCACCGCCGACGTCAGTGCTGACGAAGCCTACGGCGCCGTGCAGGAAGGCATGGTTCAGCGCGTACCGAAGAAGTACTTCAAGGGCACGCGTCTGGCGCCCGGCATGCAGGTCACCCTGCAGACCAAGTTCGGCCCGCGCCCGGTGACCGTTCAGAAGGTCGGCATGAGTGTGGTGGACGTGGATCTGAACCACCCGATGGCTGGCAAGGATCTGAGCTTCACCATCGAGATTGTCGACGTGCGCGCGGGCGAGGCTGAAGAAGTCGAGCACGGCCATGTCCATGGCGATGGTGGCCACCAGCACTGATCCGGCCTGACCGGATGCGTTAGTCGACGGCCCGCGCATGCGGGCCGTTTTCGTATGGTCGCCGCGGGCATGTGCGCCGGCTTCATCGCGGCATCGGCAAGATGGTTGTCTGACGCAACGGGAGATTCTGCATGCACCATGACTTCGACCTGATCGTGATCGGCGGTGGATCCGGGGGGCTGGCTGGCGCATTCCGCGCTGCGGCTCACGGGGCCAAAGTCGCATTACTGGAGCCGGAGTTGCTCGGCGGAACCTGCGTCAACGTCGGATGCGTGCCGAAAAAGGCGATGTGGCTCGCGGCCGACCTGAACCTGAAGCTGCGCGTGGCCAGGGATCTGGGGTTTGCGGTCGAATCGTCGGGTCTGGACTGGTGCGACTTCATCGCCCATCGCCAGCGCTACATCAGCAACATCCATGAGAGTTATCGCAAGCGGCTGGAGAAGGCCGGGATCGCATTGCTGCCGATGCGCGCGCGATTCTGTGATGCCAATACCGTCGAGTGCAGTGATGGCGTCAGGCTGCGGGGCAGTCGCGTGTTGATCGCCACCGGCAGCCGTCCCGCAACGCCGGATATCCCCGGGATGGGGCTGGGTGGTACATCAAATGACTTTTTCCATTGGACCGCGCCACCGGCGCGCGTCGGGTTGGTCGGTGGGGGTTACATCGCGATGGAGCTGGCCGGAATGCTGCAAGCGCTCGGCAGCCGCGTAGAGGTATTCGTGCGCGGTTCGAGCCCGCTGGCCGCATTCGACGGTGAGCTGGTTGCGCAGTTGGTGGAGGACTACCGTCAGGCAGGCATCCATATCCACATGGGCTGCGAAGTCACGGCGTTGGCCGAAGGCGATGACGGCACTCTTGTTCGGGGCAGTGGAGTGGCGGATCGGGCCTTTGATCAGGTGCTGTTCGCGACCGGGCGCCGCCCGAATACGGATGGATTGGGGCTGAAGGACGCCGGTGTCGAACTGGACGAAGACGGCCACGTGAAGGTCGATCAACGTAACGCCACCAGCGCCGACAGTGTGTTTGCGGTCGGCGACGTGACCGGCGATCTGGCATTGACCCCGGTTGCCATCGCCGCCGCAAGGCGGTTGATGGATCGCCTCTACGAGGGGCGCGATCGCCCGCTTGATCTTTGCAACGTACCCACCGTGCTGTTCAGTCATCCGCCACTGGGCATGGTTGGTCTGACCGAGGCGAAGGCACGCGAGGAGCATGGCGTTGCCGTAACCGTCGCTCGTGCGAGCTTCCGGCCGATGCTGCACGCGCTGGCGGATGCGCCACAGCGCAGCCTGTTCAAACTGGTGTGCGTGGGCAGCGAGCGCCGCGTGGTCGGCATCCATTTGTTGGGCGAGGGCGCTGACGAGATCCTGCAGGGATTCGCTGTGGCGCTCAAGCGCGGCATTACTCTGGAGGACCTGCACGACACGGTTGCCATCCACCCGACCAGCGCCGAAGAAGTGGTACTGATCGACTGAGGCCTGCCATAACCCTGCAGGCCTTTCGCCGCGATTCCGTCGGCCGCCTACAATGTCGTGATGGATACCTTTGAACTGCATTGCGGAACGGCGCCGCTGCTGATCAGCGTGCCGCATGACGGCAGCCTCATTCCGGACGAGCTGTCTGCGCGGATGACGCCGGGGGCCCGCAGCGCGCCTGACACCGATTGGCACGTCGCACGCCTGTACGGGTTCGCGCGCGAGCTGGGCGCATCGGTACTGGTGCCGAAGTATTCGCGCTATGTGGTCGACCTCAACCGTCCACGCGACGATGTGTCGCTGTATCCGGGGCAGAACACCACCGGTCTATGTCCGGCGGTGCGCTTCAACGGCGAGCCGGTCTATCTGGATGGTCAGACGCCAACGGCGGCGGAGATACAGGCGCGTATCGGTCGCTATTGGCAGCCATATCACGATGCGTTGCGCGGCGAGCTGGATCGGCTGGTGACGGCGCACGGGCGAGCCCTGCTGTGGGACGCCCATTCAATCCGAGGCAGCGAGTTGCCGTTCCTGTTTCCTGGGCGCTTGCCGGATCTCAATCTGGGTACCGCTGGCGGCACCAGCTGCGCAGCGCCCCTGCAGCAAGCCCTGGAAAAGGTGTTGGATGCTCAGCGTGACTACGACTGGGTTGCCAACGGTCGCTTCAAAGGCGGCTACATCACCCGGCATTACGGCGCGCCTGAAGATGGTGTCGACGCGGTGCAGCTGGAGATCAGTCAGCGCTGTTACATGAACGAGGCGAGCACCGGATATCTTTCCGACCGCGCAGCACTGTTACAGCACTTGTTGGGCAAGCTGGTCAGCGCCGCGCTGGCAGCGAAGCGCGGCGCTTGATCCACTAGACGTCCAGGGTCGCCAGATCGCCCTTGTCTTCCAGCCACGCTTTACGATCGCCGGCACGCTTGCGCGCCAGCAGCATGTCCATCAGCGCGTGGGTCGCGGTGTTGTCCTCCTCGACCGTGAGCTGTACCAGTCGACGGGTGTCGGGGTGGACGGTCGACTCGCGCAGCTGTGAGGGATTCATCTCGCCCAGACCTTTGAATCGGGTCACGTTGACCACCCCGGCCGAACCTTTCTTGCGTTCAGCCTTCTCACGTTCGATCTTCTCCAGCAGGATCCGCTTCTCTTCCTCGTCCAACGCGTAGAAGACCTGCTTGCCCAGATCGATGCGGAACAGCGGCGGCATCGCCACGAACACGTGACCGGCCGCCACCAGCGCGGGGAAGTGCTGCAGGAACAGTGCACACAGCAGCGTTGCGATGTGCAGGCCATCGGAGTCCGCGTCGGCGAGGATCACCACCTTGCCGTAGCGCAGTCCGCTGAGGTCATCCTTGCCGGGGTCGCAGCCAATCGCGACCGCGATGTCATGGACTTCCTGCGAGGCCAACACACTGCCGGAGGCCACTTCCCAGGTGTTCAGAATCTTGCCGCGCAGTGGCAGAATCGCCTGAAAATCCTTGTCGCGCGCCTGGCGGGCACTGCCGCCTGCGGAGTCGCCCTCCACCAGGAACAGCTCGGTGCGTGACAGATCCTGGCTGATGCAATCGGCCAGTTTGCCGGGCAGGGCAGGGCCCTGGGTGACCTTCTTGCGGGTGATCTGCTTCTCGGTCTTGAGCCGTGCGCTCGCGCGCTCGATCGCGAGCTGGGCGATGCTCTCACCCAGTTCCACGTTCTGGTTCAGCCACAGGGTGAAGGCATCCTGGGCAGCCGCCTCGACGAAGCCGGCGGCCTGACGTGAGCTCAGGCGCTCCTTGGTCTGGCCACTGAATTGCGGATCCAGCAGTTTGACGCTGAGCACGAAGGCCACCCGGTCCCAGACGTCTTCAGGGGCAAGCTTCACGCCCCTGGGCAGCAGGCTGCGGAAGTCGCAGAACCCGCGCAGCGCATCGGTGAATCCGGTGCGTAGACCGTTGACGTGAGTGCCGTGCTGCGCGGTCGGAATCAGGTTGACGTAGCTTTCCTGCACCAACTCGCCGTCAGGCGCCCATGCCACCGCCCAGTCGACGGTTTCAGAATCCTTTTCCAGCTTGCCGACAAAAAGCTCGGGTGGCAGCAACTCACGTAGCGGATGGTTGCTACGCAGTTCGTCCAGCAGGTAGTCGCTCAGTCCGTCGCGATAGAACCATTCCACGCGCTCATCGGTAGCAACGTCGAACAGCTTCACCGTCAGGCCAGGACACAGCACGGCCTTGGCGCGCAGCAGGTGCTTGAGCGCGCGCAGGTTGAACTTCGGAGTGTCGAAGTATTTCGGGTCCGGCCAGAAGTGCAGGCGCGTGCCGGTGTTCTTGCGCCCAACCGTGGATACGGTCTCCAGCGTCGAGATGCGGTCCCCATCGGCGAAGCTCATGCGCTGCTCGGCCCCGTCGCGCTTGATGTACACATCCAGTCGCGTCGACAGCGCGTTGACCACGCTGACGCCGACACCGTGCAGGCCGCCAGAGAAGGTGTAGTTCTTGTTGCTGAACTTTCCGCCCGCATGCAGGCGGGTCAGGATCAGCTCGACCCCGGGAATGCCCTCTTCCGGGTGGATGTCCACCGGCATGCCGCGCCCATCGTCGCTGACCTCGCAGCTGCCATCGGCGTGCATGACCACCTCGATGGTCTTGGCATGGCCGGCCAGCGCCTCGTCCACCGCGTTGTCGATCACCTCCTGCGCCAGATGGTTGGGCCGCGTGGTGTCGGTATACATGCCAGGGCGACGTTTTACCGGGTCCAGCCCGGAAAGAACTTCGATATCGGCGGCGTCGTAGCGGTTGTTCATCAGGCAGCGTTTCGCAGTGGGTCGTGGATGGCAGTCAGCTCGCCAGAATGGCTGGCGCGACCGGCAGAGGTCAAGGCGGTGGCCGCGCGACAACGGACATGAACGGCTTTGGCTGGTTTGAGCCTGATCAATACAGGTCCTGCAGCAGTGGCCGATGATCCCGCCCAGATCACAACAGGGGGATCCCGTGACAGACCAGTACATCGATTTGCAACAGAGCTTTGGACGTTGCCTGCAAAGCAAGCAGTTCATCGAGCGGTTCTACGAAGTGTTCATGGCCAGCAACGCCGAAGTGGCCGCCATGTTCGCAAAGACCGATTTCCAGAAGCAGCGCCTCGCACTGCGTCGCGGTATCAGTGTCGCGATCTTCCATGCCTCAGGCAGCAGCGTCGTCAAGCGCAGCATGCAAGAGATGGCGGATGTGCATAGCGTCACCGGACGCTGCCCGGTCGCTCCTCACCTGTATCCGCACTGGATTGAGAGCCTGCTTACGGTGATCGAAGAAACCGATGACCGTGCAGACGATGCACTGCTGGCGCGCTGGCGCGAGGCGATGGGAGTGACCATCGGAACATTCATCGGTGCCTACAACCCGGCGTGAAAACCGGGCGCGTAAAGATCCCGTTATTCAGTTGCGAGCATGGTGGGGGCAGGTAGTTTCGTCTCCGTCGCTTAGGGGAGCGGCCAGCACTTCAGGACAGCAGTCGCTGTCCGACCACCCCACTGAAGGAGATTTTCCCAGATGAATATTCGCAAGCTCGTTCTGCCGACCATGATCGCCGCCCTGATGGCCGCACCGGTCGCCTTTGCCCAGTCCGCCGATGACGGCGCGCAGGCCCAGGCCCAGCAGGCACAGATGGCAGCAGACCAGGCAGAGGCGCAGGCCATTCAGGCCGAGGCTCAGGCCGCAGCTGCTGAGAAGCACGCAAACGCCGCCGACCAGAGTGCCGACGCTGCCCAGGATCGCGCAGACTTCAGTGCCGAAGCTGCCATGCAGCAGGTCGAGCCGGAAGAGGAAGACGAGCGCAACTGATAGCGCCCGTTACTGATGTATCTGACGCCCCGGCTTGCCGGGGCGTCTTTGTTTGAGCTGTCTGCACGCCCTCGATATGCCTGCCACACAATGGCGGCGACAGCAAAGGTCGCGGCGTTTGCACGCAGCCGGTAAACTGGTGCTTTCCAGCGGCAGCAAAACAATGACCCCCCTGATCTTCGTCACTGGTGGCGTGGTGTCCTCGCTCGGCAAGGGCATTGCGGCGGCCTCACTGGCGGCCATCCTCGAAGCGCGCGGTCTGCGCGTGACGATGATGAAGCTCGACCCCTACATCAATGTCGACCCTGGCACGATGAGTCCTTTCCAGCACGGGGAGGTGTACGTCACTGATGACGGCGCCGAGACCGATCTGGACCTGGGCCATTACGAGCGCTATGTGCGCACCCGGCTGAGTCGCAAGAATTCGATCACGACCGGCCGGATCTACGAGAACGTCATCCGCAAGGAGCGCCGTGGCGATTACCTGGGCGGCACCGTGCAGGTTATCCCGCACATCACAGACGAGATCAAACGCGGTATTTTTGCCGCCACCGATGGCTTTGATATCGGTCTGGTCGAGATCGGCGGCACGGTGGGTGACATCGAGTCCCTGCCGTTCCTGGAGGCGATCCGCCAGATTCGCGCCGAGCGCGGACCCGAGAAGGCGTTGTTCATGCACCTCACCCTGGTGCCGTACATCGCCGCCGCGGGCGAGCTGAAGACCAAGCCGACCCAGCACTCCGTGAAGGAGCTGCTCTCCATCGGTATCCAGCCCGACATCCTTATTTGCCGTTCCGAGCGTCCGCTACCGGATTCCGAGCGTCGCAAGATCGCGCTGTTCACCAGCGTCTCCGAGCGCGCAGTCATTTCGGCGGTTGATCTGGACAACATCTACAAGATGCCAGCTCGCTTCCAGGAGCAGGGACTGGACGAGCTCGTCGTCGAGCGCCTGCGGCTGGATGCAAAGCCCGCCGATATGCACGAGTGGGATGCGGTGGTGGACGCCGCTGAGCATCCCGAGGGTGAGGTCACCATCGCCATCATCGGCAAGTACGTGGATCACCAGGATGCGTACAAGTCGGTCGCGGAGGCACTCAAACACGGCGGCCTGCGCCAGCGCACCAAGGTCCTTTTGAAGTGGCTGGAATCCAGCGATGTCGAACGGCGTGGTGCCACCGCATTGGAAGGCGTTGACGGGATTCTGGTGCCGGGAGGATTCGGTGACCGCGGCTTTGAGGGAAAGATTGCCGGTGCGCGTTACGCACGCGAGAACGGCATCCCGTATTTCGGCATCTGCTACGGCATGCAGGCCGCAGTGATCGAATACGCGCGCAACGTCGCCGGACTGGAAAACGCCAACAGCACCGAAAACGACAAGGCGACCCCGCACCCGGTGATCGGTTTGATTACCGAGTGGCGCACCGCCAGTGGCGAGATTGAACGCCGCAGCGAGGAGAGCGATCTGGGCGGCACGATGCGTCTGGGCCTGCAGGAACAACGCCTTAAGCCCGGTACCCTGGCCCGTGAGTTGTATGGTCAGGACGTGGTGGGCGAGCGTCATCGTCACCGCTACGAGTTCAACAACCGCTACCGCACCCAGCTGGAGGAGGCCGGCCTGGTGATCAGCGCCAAGTCGATCGACGACCTGCTGGTGGAGATGGTTGAGCTGCCGAGGGACGTGCACCCGTGGTTCCTGGCCTGTCAGGCCCATCCTGAATTCCTGTCGACGCCTCGCGACGGCCATCCATTGTTTGTTGGCTTCATCAGTGCTGCGCGCGAATACAAGGCCAGTCATGGAGAAATGCAATGAAGCTGTGTGGTTTCGAAATTGGCCTGGATCAGCCGTTCTTCCTGATCGCCGGTCCGTGCGTGATCGAGTCGATGCAGCTGCAGCTCGACACCGCCGGCGCCTTGAAGCAGATCACCGACGAGCTCGGCATCCCCTTCATCTTCAAGTCCAGCTTCGACAAGGCCAACCGCACCTCGGTGTCGGGCTTTCGCGGACCGGGTATCGAGGAAGGCTTGAAAGTGCTGGCAGAGGTCAAGAAGCAGATCGGCGTGCCGGTGCTGACTGACGTCCACGAATACACCCCGATGGATGAGGTCGCCTCGGTAGTCGACGTGCTGCAGACTCCGGCGTTCCTGTGCCGGCAGACCGACTTCATCCAGAAGGTCGCCAGCGCCCGCAAACCGGTCAACATCAAGAAGGGTCAGTTCCTGTCGCCGTGGGAAATGAAGCACGTGGCCGACAAGGCGCTGGCTACAGGCAACAAGGACATCATGGTGTGCGAGCGCGGCGCCAGCTTTGGTTATAACAACCTGGTCAGCGACATGCGCAGCCTTGCTGTGATGCGCGACACCGGGTGTCCTGTGGTGTTTGATGCCACCCATTCGGTGCAGCTGCCTGGCGGTGCCGGCGGCAAGAGCGGTGGCCAGCGCGAGTTCATCCCGGTGCTGGCCCGCGCCGCAATGGCGGTGGGTATTTCCGGCATCTTCATGGAAACCCATCCCAACCCGGACGTCGCCTTGTCCGACGGCCCCAACGCTTGGCCGCTGGACCGGATGCGTGCACTGCTGGAGACGCTCATGGCCCTTGATGCAGTCACCAAAAAACACCCATTCCTTGAATCCCAACTCTGAGACCCTGACAGACCCGACATGACCGAAATCGCCAAAGTCCACGCCCGCGAAGTCCTCGACAGCCGCGGCAACCCGACCCTTGAGGCCGAGATCACTCTTGCTGACGGCAGCTTCGGCCGCGCGATAGTGCCCTCGGGTGCGTCCACCGGTTCGAAGGAAGCCGTCGAGCTGCGTGACGGCGACAAGACCCGCTATCTGGGCAAGGGCGTGCGCACCGCGGTCGGGAACGTCAACACCGGTATCGCGAAGGCGTTGATCGGTATGGATGCGGCCGACCAAGGCGCAATCGACCGCCGCCTGATCGACCTGGACGGCACCAGCAACAAGGGCCGCCTTGGCGCCAATGCGCTGCTGGGTGTGTCGATGGCCAATGCCCACGCGATGGCGGCGAGCCGTCGTCAGCCGCTGTGGAAGTACCTCGCCGGTGATCGTCCGGGTTCATTGCCGCTGCCGATGATGAACATCATCAATGGCGGTGCGCACGCCGACAACAACGTCGACATGCAGGAATTCATGATCCTGCCGGTGGGCTTCGAGAGCTTCTCCGAGAGCCTGCGCGCTGGCACCGAGGTGTTTCATGCACTCAAGTCGGTCCTCAAGAGCCGCGGCCTGAGCACGTCGGTCGGTGACGAGGGCGGCTTCGCACCGGACCTTCGCAGCAACGAGGAAGCGCTGGAGACCATTCTGGAGGCCATCGGCAAGGCCGGCTATAAGGCAGGCGATGACATCCTGTTGGGTCTGGACGTCGCGTCAAGCGAGTTCTATGAGAACGGCAAGTACCACCTGACCGGCGAGGGCAAGCGCCTGACCTCCGAGCAGTTCGTCGAGTTCCTGGCCGGCTGGTGCAGGCAGTACCCGATCATCAGTGTCGAAGACGGCATGGACGAGAACGATTGGGACGGCTGGAAGCAGCTCACTCAAGAACTGGGCAAGAAGGTTCAGCTGGTGGGCGATGACCTGTTTGTCACCAACCCGAAGATCTTCCAGGACGGCATCGACCAGCACGTCGGCAACGCGATCCTGATCAAGGTCAACCAGATCGGCACCCTGACCGAAACCCTGGAAGCGATCGCCATGGCTGACAAGGCCGGCTACGCGTCGGTTATTTCCCATCGCTCAGGTGAAACGGAAGACACCACGATTGCCGATATCGCGGTGGCGACCACGGCGACCCAGATCAAAACGGGCTCGTTGTGCCGCAGCGACCGGGTTGCCAAGTACAACCAGCTACTGCGCATCGAAGAGCAGCTGGGTGCCGCGGCAACCTACGCTGGTCGCGACGCATTTTTGTCGCTGAAGGGCTGATCCCCGCGCATGCGCTGGATGGCGGCATTGCTGGTGGCGCTGGTCGCATTGCTGGCCTTCCTGCAACACCGCCTGTGGGACGGTGAGGGCGGCCGCGAATCGGTTGCCGCCCTGGAGCAACGCGTGCATCAGCAGGCGCGTGAGAACGATGGCCTGCTGCAGCGCAACGACGCGCTCGCAGCCGAGGTCGAAGACCTGAAGTCGGGTGAGGCGGCAGTGGAGGATCGTGCTCGCAGCGAGCTGGGCATGATCCGTCCCGGTGAGACGTTCTACCGCGTCGTCGAACCCGAGTCGGCCGCCTCACCCCAGCCGGTTCCGGGCGGGCAGTGAGCGCCGCGCCCGCCGTGTGGGCGATCGTCCCTGCCGCCGGTCGTGGCATGCGTTTCGGAGGGCAGGTGCCCAAGCAATACCTTGAGATCGCTGGCCAACCACTGATTGGACATGCACTGGGCGCGCTGTTGTCGCATCCGCTCATCGCCGGCGCAGTGGTTGCGTTGGCTCCCGATGATGAGCACTGGCCTGGCTGGAACTCACTTCATGGCAAACCCGTGCTGCGCTGCACCGGTGGCGGCGAGCGGGCGGACTCGGTCCTGTCAGCCCTGCTGGCCTTGCCGCAGGAATTCGGGGAAGACGGCCTGGTACTGGTCCACGATGCCGCGCGCCCGAATCTGCACGCCGCCGATCTGGACCGGTTGCTTGAGGTCGCTTGTCTGGACAGTTCCGGCGCAATCCTCGCTGCGCCGGTACGCGACACACTCAAGCGTGCCGATCCTGACGGTCGCGTGCTTTCTACCGAGCCGCGTGAGCGGCTCTGGCGGGCGTTGACACCACAGGCGTTCCGCCGGGGCGTGCTCACCGCGGCCTTGCTGGGCGCCGCTCGTGACCATGTACAGGTGACTGACGAGGCAATGGCGATGGAGCGCGCGGGCTTCCATCCCAGGCTGATCGAGGGGCGCGAAGACAACATCAAGGTCACCACGCCGGCCGATCGGGACCTTGCCGAATTCCTGCTTTCGCGCCGGACCGGCTGAGCTGCCCAGCTGCTGTGATCAGCGTCCCGCACAGACCACGGTGGCCTGAGTGACAATGATGGCTACACATCGCCTGCAACAGGACCTTCACAGATGAATATCCGTATCGGCCAGGGTTACGACGTCCATGCCTTCGGCAAGGGCGACCATGTGGTGCTCGGTGGTGTGCGCGTTCCTCATGATCGAGGCGTGCTCGCGCATTCTGACGGCGACGTCGTCATTCATGCGCTGTGCGACGCGATCCTGGGTGCACTGGCGCTGGGCGATATAGGCACCCACTTTCCACCGAGCGATCCTCAGTGGGAGGGTGCCGACAGCCGGGTGTTTCTTCGTCATTGCCGCAAGCTCGCCCTGGATTTCGGCTGGGTGCTGGGCAATGCCGACATCACCGTGATCTGCGAGCACCCCAAAGTGGGACCGCATGTTGCTGCGATCCGTGAGCGTCTTTGCGCTGATCTGGGTGTCAAGCCCGATGTTGTGAGCGTCAAGGCGACCACAACCGAAAAACTCGGCTTTACCGGGCGCGGTGAAGGCATCGCCGCGATGGCGGTCTGTTTGCTGGTCCACGTATGAGTGATTCGTGCGGAACCGATGCGGCGGGCGTTTCGGAACCGGTTGTTGTGCATGCGCACGGCGCACCGGTGATATCGGCGCGGATGCGCGCGACGCCGGAGGATTTTTTCGTCGAGGAGATCGCAGGCTTCGAGCCGTCCGGTAGCGGAGAGCATCTGCTACTGACGATCGAGAAGCGCGGGATGAATACGGCCTTCGCCGCGCGCAGCATCGCGCAGTGGGCGGGCGTCGCCGAGATGGCAATCGGCTATGCCGGGCTGAAGGACCGGCATGCGGTGACCCGACAGCGCCTGAGCGTCCATCTGCCGCGCAAGGTCTCGCCGGATATTGCCGACCTTCAGGTCGATGGCCTGCGTGTGCTGGAGAGCGTCTGGCATGCAAAGAAGCTCCCGCGCGGTGCGTTGGCTGGTAACCGCTTCGTACTGGTGCTGCGTGATGTTGCGGGCGATCCGGCCGCGACTGAGCAGCGGCTGCAGCAAATCGCTGCACTCGGCGTGCCGAACTTTTTTGGCGAACAGCGATTCGGTCGCGGCGGCGAAAACGTGGGTAAGGCGTTGGCGATGTTCGATGGTCGCCGGATGCGCCGCGAAGAGCGCGGAATGCTGCTCTCGGCAGCACGCTCGGCCCTGTTCAACCAGGTCCTGCAGGCTAGGGTCGAAGCCGGCTGCTGGGATACGCCACTGGCGGGTGAGGTATGGATGCTCGATGGCAGTCGCAGCGTATTCGGCCCCGAAGCGCTCAGCGAGGAAATCGAGGGACGGCTGGCCGCATTCGACATCCATCCGAGCGGGCCACTGTGGGGCCTTGGTGACCTGCGCAGCACGAGCAAAGCGCTTGAGTTCGAGTCTGCCGCGATCGCCGATCCGGTCGCTATGCGTCTGCGCGCGGGGCTGGAGCAGGCCGGACTGAAACAGGAGCGTCGTGCCTTGCGTCTGCGTCCGGCGGATCTGAGCTGGCGTTGGCTCGAACCGACCAGCCTGGAGCTGACGTTCAGTCTGCCCCCGGGCACTTATGCCACCGTGGTATTGGCGGAGCTAGGCTCTGTCAGCGGTGGCTAGGGTTCGTCGGTACAGCTAGTCAGCGCCGCTTCGGGGGCGCGAGCAGCACCACCACTGCGCCGCTGCCGCCCTGAGTCGGCAGCGGCGAGTGGAACGCCAGCACGGTGGAGCGCTGTCGCAACATCCTGTCAACCAGATTCTTGAGAATGGGCGCGCCACTGCGGCCGATATCGCCGCCGCCTCGCCCGCCCTTGCCGTGAATGATGCGCACGCAGCCCAGCCCATGGCGATGTGCATCCGCCAGAAACGCACGCACCAGAGCCTCAGCGGTATGTACATCGGTGCCGTGCAGATCGAGCTCTTCCTGCGCCGACATCTCACCTCGGCGCAAGCGCTGCCATGCGGCCTGACTGACATCTCCGCGCCAGGCGAGCGGATCTTCCGCTTCCAGTAGTTGCGCATGCAGGGTATGTCGCAACTCGGCCTTGGCATCGGCCTCGTCTATTTCACCCATGCGCGCACGCGGACGGGGTCGCGGGGCAGTCGGTGGCGCCGGGCGGTCGGGCAGCTTGCGAACCGGCCCGATCGCGCTGCGGAACAGCGCTGCATCATCGTCGTCCGCGCCGTTCAATGTGGCATTCCCGTGTCCATGGCAATAGCCTACCGCGCCGCAGCGGACACTGGCGTCCCAATTGACCCCTTGATTGCCGGATCGGGGCTGGGCGGGAGGCTGCCATCGGCTATCATGGCCGCCTGCAAACGGATCGACGCAGCTGCAGAAAACGCGCTGCCGGCTTCACCGATCCGCCTTCACGTCCGGCCCTGCGCCGGTCTCAGCCAATATCTGCTTTGCGCCTGTATGGCGCTTCGCCAAGGGAGATCATGCGAGTCCTGGTCAGCAACGACGACGGCGTCGATACCCCCGGCATCCGTGCTCTGGCCGAAGGCCTGCGGGCTGCCGGCCACGAAGTACTGGTGGTCGCTCCAGACCGCGACCGCTCGGGCGCCAGCAACTCGCTGACCTTGGACATGCCGATCCGCGTGCTCCAGCAGGATGAATCCACTTGGCGCGTTTTCGGCACACCTACCGACTGCGTGCACGTCGCAATCACCGGCATGCTTGAGAAAGAACCCGACATTGTTGTCTCGGGTATCAACAACGCAGCCAATCTCGGTGACGACGTGATTTACTCGGGCACTGTTGCCGCTGCAATGGAAGGTCGTTTCCTCGGTCTGCCTGCAGTGGCCGTGTCACTGGTCACCGATGACCATGTCGGCCAGCACTACGAGACTGCGGCGCGCGCGGCGGTGGAGATCATCGCCCGTCTGGTAACCGACCCTTTGCCGGCCGACACCATATTGAACGTCAACGTGCCCGACCGAGCCTGGGAAGAAGTGCGTGGGTTTCAGGTCAGTCGTCTGGGCAATCGCCATCGTGCCGAGGCCTGCGTGCCCCAGCAGGATCCGCGCGGTCGCCAGTGGTGGTGGATCGGCGCTGCCGGCCCGGAGCAGGATGCCGGTCCCGGCACCGACTTTCATTCCGTGCGAAGCGGCTACATCTCGATCACCCCTATCAAGGTTGACCTGACTCGGTATCAGGCGCTTGAGCAGGTGGCGAACTGGGTTGGCGGACTGGAAGCCTCGCTGACTCCGGCGGCAGGAGAGGCTGGGAAATGAGTCTGAAAATGCGTCTGCAACCCGAAGACATCGGCTCTGGCCTGACCTCACAACGGGTCCGGGATCGCTTGGTGGAGCGCCTTCGCGCCAACGGCATCACCGACGAGCGCGTGCTCAATGCGATTCGTAATGTGCCGCGTCATCTGTTTGTGGATGAGGCGCTGGAAAGTCGCGCCTATGACGACACCGCACTGCCGATCGGTCATGGGCAAACTATCTCGCAGCCGTGGGTGGTCGCCAAGATGACCGAAACCCTGATGGAAGTTCAGCCAACCAAGGTGCTGGAAATCGGTACCGGCTCTGGCTATCAGGCGGCGATTCTTGCGGCGCTCGGACTTGAGGTCCACACAGTGGAGCGCATCGGCGAGCTGCTGCGCACGGCGCGCAAGCGCTTTCGCCAACTAAGTATGAATATCCGCAGCAAGCATGACGATGGTCGCATTGGCTGGCCGGAAAATGGCCCCTTCGATGCGATTATTGTCACTGCTGCCGCCCCGGCGTTGGTCGATGCATTGACCGCCCAGCTTGCTCCGGGTGGCGTACTTGTAGCACCCGTGGGATCGGCTTCGGGGCAATCTTTGCTGCGGCTGCACAAAGGCGCCGACGGACGGATCAGCCAAGAAACCATCGGTTCTGTGGTGTTCGTGCCGCTGCTGTCCGGCATGGTCGACTGAAGGAAGCCTGCGCTTGAAATTGTTTGGTCCGTTGTACGAGCACACCCTTGGATGGGCACGTCATCGACGTGCACCTGCCTTGCTGACTGGCCTAAGCTTCGCCGAGGCCGTGGTGTTTCCAGTTCCACCGGAAGTCATGCTTGCGCCGATGTGTCTCGCCAGGCCCCAAAAGGCATTCTGGTTTGCTGCATTCAGCCTGATCGGTTCCTTGGCAGGCGCCGCAGTGGGTTATTTGCTTGGGCATTACGCCTTTGAGCTGGTGAGGCCCGTGCTGGCGTCGCTGGGCTGGATCGACCGGATTGATATCGAGGTCGCTGCGCTGCGCGAGATTGCGGCACAGTCACCGTGGAAGGCATTCTGGTTGTTGGTCGTGGTTGGCTTCACGCCAATCCCGTTAAAGATTTTTACCTGGGCCTCTGGCATCGTGGGTGTACCGATGCTGCCGTTTTTGGCCAGCATGCTGGTCGGTCGGGGCAAGCGCGTGTTCCTGCTCGCGTTGGCCATCCGGCTGGGCGGCGAACGGGCAGAAGCCGCACTACGGCGATATATCGAGCCGGTTGGATGGATTGCGACGGCCCTGTTGCTGGCGGTATTCACTTGGCTGGTCTGGAGGACACTACAAGGCGCATGAGCATGATGACTCCCGAACGCACGACACTATCCCGCTACATTCTGGCCGCTGCGCTGGCCGCTGCGGTGGCCGGCTGTTCCAGCTCGGTCACGCGCGAAACCGGACCGGTTTCCACGCCAAACTACGGCGCCACCCGAGTCGTCCAGCGTGGCGATACGCTGTTCCGCATAGCGGCAGAGAACAGCGTCGCTATGCGCGACCTGGCGGCGTGGAACAGTATTCCTGCGCCCTACGTCATTTATCCCGGACAGCAACTGGTGCTGTATCCAAAGTCTGCTGGTCCTGTGGCAACACGACCTGCATCCAATGCGCCAGGTGGGTCGACGGCTCAGGTGGTAAACAAGCCGCGAACGACGCCCGCCGTCGCGGCCCCGGTGGTCAGCGGTATCGCGTGGCGTTGGCCGGTTGATGGCGCGTTGTTGAGCCGCTACGTGGCCGGTGAGCCAACCAAACAGGGTGTCGATATCGCCGGTACGGCCGGAGCCGCAGTGCGCGCAGCCGGTGACGGCATTGTGGTCTATTCCGGTTCCGGCCTGGTCGGGTACGGTGAGCTGGTAATCATCAAGCACAACGAGCAGTGGTTGTCGGCCTATGGCCACAATCGCAACCGGCTGGTCAATGAAGGCGCGAAGGTCAAGGCCGGCCAGCAGATCGCCGAGCTGGGCCGGACCGGAGCGTCTCGCGACATGCTCCACTTTGAGATCCGCCACAACGGCAAGCCGGTCGATCCGTTGCTGCACTTGCCCAGGAAATAGGGACTGGAGCTCACTCGCGAGGGTGATCAGCCAGGAAGCACGAAGCCGGCGACCACCCGCCGGCTTTCACTCGCCAGCACGCTGAAGGTCCGTGCCGCGGCTGCGTTGGTCATAACCTCAATGCCGATTCCACGGCGCAGACAGATCGCCATTACGGCCGCAGGGGGGAACGCCTGCGGGCCCCCACCACCGATCAGTACCACTTCTGGCTCCAGCGCTAACAGCGCGTCCAGGTCCGTCGGCAGCAGGATTTTGATATCGCGCACACCCCAGTCTTCCGAGAGGTGATGGGGAGTCAGCACGAAGCTGCGCGTCAGGCGCCGGTCATTGACCAGCGCCGTGGTGCCGTCGGCACCACGCAGGAAGAATTCGTAATCGGGTCGGTCGAGGGTCAGTTCCATCGCGACATGCTAGCAAGCGCGGTCGCGACCACAACCCTGATACCGCGCTCAGCCGCGCGGGAGCACGATGTGGCGCTTCTCTTCGCTGGCGCGATACAGCGTTGCGGTATGGCCGATGCGCTGGACTAGCGCCGCGCCGCTACCTTTAACGAGCTGATCGATCATGGCGTCGCGTGCTTCACGGTCCTCGGCGCCAACCTTGACCTTCACCAGCTCATGGTTTTCAAGCGCCAGAACGAGCTCCGCAACCAGCGCATCGGTGATGCCCTTGCCGCCGACCTGGAGCATGGCCTTGATGTCGTGCGCCTGGCCGCGCAGGAAGCGGGTCTGGGCGCTGGTCAGGACAGTAGCCATTAATGCACACGAATGAGGTTGGGGAGGGCACGCAGGGTATCATGGTCGGCCACTTCACCAGCGGTTTGCAGTCCGATGGCCACCCGTAGCAAAAGCAGTCAGCGCTGGCTCAAGGAACATCACTCCGATCCCTTCGTCAAGAAGGCACGGGCCGCCGGTCTACGTTCACGTGCGGCGTACAAGCTGGAAGAGCTGGTACAGCGCGATCGTCTCCTGAAACCGGGCATGGTCGTGGTCGATCTGGGCGCAGCGCCGGGCGGATGGTCGCAGTGGGTTCGCCAGGCAATGGGCGACAGCGGGCGGATCATTGCGCTGGACATTCTGGAGATGCCGTCCCTTGCCGGAGTGGAGTTCCTTCATGGTGATTTCAGGGAGGATGAGGTCTTATCAGAGCTGGTAAGCACGCTTAACGGTAAGCCGGTAGACCTTGTCCTCTCGGATATGGCCCCCAATAAGAGTGGTGTGGACGCGGTCGACATGCCGCGTGCGCTTTATCTGGCGGAACTGGCGATGGATTTTGCTGACCACCACCTCCGTGTCGATGGAACGTTTCTGATCAAGTTGTTCCAAGGCGTGGGTTTTGACGAATACGTGCGCGAGTTGCGACGGCGGTATACCAAAGTCTCGATTCGCAAGCCGGAAGCCTCGCGCAAGCGCTCTCCGGAGGTCTACGCCTTGGCACAGGGCAAGCGCGCGGAAATGAGGTGATTCGGTTGAATGTGCCGTACTACCAACGTTTTGGTTGTCCCCGATGCCTGCTTCGGCAGGCCGTTCGCACAAAGAAAGTGACCAGTATCCTATGAACGATATGGCCAAGAATCTGATGCTCTGGGTGATCGTCGCCGTGGTTCTCATGGTGGTGTTCCAGGCATTCGGCCCACGTACGCCGGGCGCAGCCGGTCCATTGGCCTATGACCAGTTCGTGCAGCAGGTCCAGGGCGACCGCATCGAGAAGGTCAAGATTGCCGAAGACCGCACCACCATCACCGGCAAGCGCAAGGACGGCTCCGAGTTCACCACCTTCAGCCCGGGTGACAAGGATCTGGTCAATGACCTGATGGAACACAAGGTCGGAATCGAGCAGGTTCCGCCAGGTGGCCCGTCGTTCTGGTCGATCCTGCTTAACTTCCTGCCGATACTGTTGATCATCGCGTTCTGGCTGTTTGTCATGAAGCAGATGCAGCAGGGCGGTGGAAAGGGCGCGATGAGCTTCGGCAAATCCCGCGCGAAGCTTCAGGGTGAGGACCAGATCAAAGTCACGCTGGCCGATGTGGCTGGTTGTGACGAAGCCAAGGAAGAGGTCGGCGAACTCGTTGAGTTCCTTCGCGATCCCGGTCGTTTTGAAAAGCTCGGCGGAAAGATTCCGCGCGGCGTGCTGATGGTGGGCCCGCCCGGTACGGGTAAGACTCTGCTGGCACGTGCCATCGCCGGCGAAGCCAAAGTGCCGTTCTTCGCGATCTCCGGTTCAGACTTCGTCGAGATGTTCGTTGGCGTCGGCGCCAGCCGCGTGCGCGACATGTTCGAGCAGGCCAAGAAGAGCGCACCGTGCATCATCTTTATCGATGAGATCGACGCCGTCGGTCGCCATCGTGGCGCTGGCTTGGGTGGCGGACATGACGAGCGCGAGCAGACTCTGAACCAGTTGCTGGTGGAAATGGACGGCTTTGCGGGTGGTGAGGGGGTGATCGTGATTGCCGCCACCAACCGCCCTGACGTGCTTGATCCGGCGCTGCTGCGACCGGGTCGTTTCGATCGTCAGGTGGTGGTCGGTCTGCCGGATGTGCGTGGCCGCGAAGAAATCCTGCGCGTACACATGCGCAAAGTCCCGCTGTCCGATGACGTCGTTCCAATGACGATCGCGCGCGGTACGCCTGGCTTCAGCGGCGCCGATCTGGCCAATCTGGTCAACGAGGCAGCCTTGTTCGCTGCGCGCGAGAACGCTAAGTCGGTCCGTATGGATCACTTCGACAAGGCTCGCGACAAGATCATGATGGGCGCCGAGCGCCGCTCGATGGTGATGAGCGACGACGAGAAGAAGCTGACGGCTTATCACGAGGCCGGTCACGCCATCGTTGGACGCGTCGTGCCGGAGCACGACCCGGTGTACAAGGTGACGATCATCCCGCGCGGACGTGCGCTGGGTGTGACCATGTACCTGCCGGAAGGGGACAAGTACAGCTACAACCGCACGGCGATTGAATCGCAGCTGGCGTCGCTGTACGGCGGTCGAGTTGCCGAGGAGTTGATCTTCGGCGCTGACAAGGTCACCACCGGCGCATCCAACGACATCGAGCGTGCGACCAAGATGGCCCGCAACATGGTCACCAAGTGGGGCTTGAGCGACGAGATGGGTCCGATTTCATATGGTGAGGAGGACGACGAAGTCTTCCTGGGCCGTTCTGTGACCCAGCACAAGAGTGTCTCCGATGACACCGCGCGCAAGATCGACGAAGTGGTTCGCGGAATCCTCGACAAGGCCTACCAGCGCACGACGGAAATCCTCACCAAGCATCTGCCCGAGCTGCATGTGATGGCTGAGACGTTGTTGCTCTACGAGACCATCGACGCGCACCAGATCGACGACATCATGTCCGGTCGGACTCCCGGCCCGCCGGCGGATTGGGTCAAGGCGGGGAGCGTGACACCACCGCCACCGAAGGATCAGCCGCGCTCTCCCGGTCCGATTGGCGGAGCAGCGGAGCAGCTCTGAGGCTGCACCAGATGAGTTGCGACAACAACGCCCCGTAAAGGGGCGTTGTTTTTTTGTGTGCAGTACCGCGGTCGGCAACAATGGCGGCATCATCAGGCCAGCCCCCGGACCCCACTCATGTTCGACACCGTCACTACCCTCGATTGCAGCGGCCGCGTCCTGCGACTGGATCGGCCCCGGATCATGGGGATTGTCAACGTCACTCCGGATTCGTTCTCCGATGGGGGCGAGCACCAATCCACCGAAGCAGCGATTGCCCATGGCCTGCGACTTGCGGCTGAAGGTGCAGACCTCCTCGACGTCGGCGGCGAGTCCACTCGGCCTTGCGCCGAGGAGGTCGATCTGGCAGAGGAGCTGCGGCGCGTGGTGCCGGTTATCGAGCGTTTGGCGGCCGAAACCGGCCTGCCGATCAGCATTGATACGTCCAAGCCGGAGGTCATGCGTGCAGCCGTGGCGGCCGGCGCGGGAATGATCAACGACGTCTTCGCACTGCGTCGTGAGGGCGCGCTGGAGGTCGCCGCCGAGATGGCGGTACCGGTGGTGTTGATGCACATGCAGGGCGAGCCGCGCGAGATGCAGCGCGCCCCACACTACGACGACGTGGTCGGTGAAGTGCACCGGTTTCTTGCCGAAAGGATGTTCGCGGCCGAGATGGCGGGTATCTCAAAAAAGCACTTGGTCATCGACCCGGGTTTTGGTTTCGGCAAGAACCTTGAGCACAACCTCATCCTGCTCGCCGGGCTCGAGCGTTTTTCCGACCTTGGGGTGCCAGTGCTCGCAGGACTGTCACGCAAACGCTCGATCGCCGAGCTGACCGGGCGTGACGCGATGGCAGACCGGGTGCATGGTTCGGTCGCCGCACACTTGATCGCTGCGCAGCGCGGTGCGATGTTGCTGCGTGTCCACGACGTCGCCGCGACGGTGGATGCGCTGAAGGTCTGGAATGCGGTTGCCGCACAGCCAGCGCCGAAGGCAGTGGGTGGCGCAACCGCATTTCGTTGGCCGGACGACAACTGATTCGCCATCATGTGGTCAAATTTTAACCAACATGACTCGGCGCCTTGCCAGGCATCGCGCTTGGAGACTTGTCCACAGCTTGAGGCCAGCGGTTGTCCACAGGCTCTGTGACCAAGTAGGGGCTGATCCATTTTTGCAGGTGGGTTAGGCTGACCGATTCGCGTCGCCGGCGTGATGAGTCTTTCACCTCACCGGGGGGTACGGTCCATGACCGCAAGCACACCGCTACTGATAACTTTTTCCATCTATCTGGCCATCGTGATCCTGATCGGGTTCATCGCGTGGCGTTCGACCAAGACTTTCGACGACTACATCCTCGGCGGTCGCTCACTGGGCCCTTGGGTGGTGGCGCTGGCCGCTGGTGCGTCCGATATGAGTGGTTGGCTGCTGATGGGCCTTCCCGGGGCGATGTACCTGGGTGGCGTGTCGGAGTCGTGGATTGCCGTCGGCCTTGTGTCTGGCGCACTGCTGAACTGGCTCTATGTGGCCGGACCGCTGCGTGTGTATACGGAACGAGCGGGAAACGCGCTGACCATCCCCGACTATTTCACCCACCGCTTTCAGGACAAAGACCGGGTGTTGCGGGTCTTGTCCGCGGTGGTGATTCTGGTGTTCTTCACGATTTACTGTGCGTCTGGCGTGGTTGCCGGCGCTCGCCTGTTTGAGAGCGTGTTCGGTCTGCCTTATCAGCAGGCGCTGTGGTGGGGTGCGGGTGCGACCATTATCTACACGCTGGTCGGCGGGTTTCTGGCGGTCAGCTGGACCGACACGCTGCAGGCTGGGCTGATGTTTTTCGCGCTGCTGTTGACTCCCGTTATCGTGATCATGACCAACGGTGGTTACGAGGCGAGCATCGACATCATCCGCCAGGTCGATCCGGGCAATCTGCAATGGCTGCGCGGTGGCGAGCTGGGCTTCATCGGGATTGTGTCGATGCTGGCGTGGGGGCTGGGTTACTTCGGGCAGCCACACATCCTTGCGCGGTTCATGGCCGCCGATAACGTTCGCAATATTCCCAAGGCGCGCCGCATCGGCATGACCTGGATGTTCCTTTGCCTGATTGGATCGGTCACGGTGGGATTTTTCGGGATCGCCTACTTCAGCGCGCACCCCGAAGTGGCCGGACCGGTGAATGAGAACCCCGAGCGGGTCTTTATCGAACTGGCGGAGCTGCTGTTCAATCCTTGGATAGCGGGCATTCTGCTGTCGGCGATCCTTGCGGCGGTGATGAGCACGCTGTCCTGCCAGCTGCTGGTCTGCTCAAGCGTTATGGCTGAAGATTTCTATCGTGGCTTCCTGCGTCAGAAAGCCAGCCAGCGCGAGCTGGTTTGGGCTGGACGGATTTCGGTGGCCTTGATTGCGCTGGTCGCATTGTGGGTTGCACGCGATCCCAACAGCCGCGTGCTGGGGCTGGTTAGCTACGCGTGGGCGGGCTTCGGCGCCGCGTTCGGGCCGGTGGTTGTGCTGTCACTGTTCTGGCAGCGGATGACCCGCAATGGTGCGTTGGCGGGCATTTTGCTGGGAGCGGGGACGGTTATCGCCTGGAAGATGATCGCGGTGGGCCACTTCGGATCGTCGCTGTATGAAATCGTCCCGGGCTTCCTCGTTGCGACCGTCGGCATCATTGTGGTCAGTCTGGCTGGGGCAGAACCGCCACGCGAAGTGCAGGTCACCCACATGCAGGTGCGCAATGAGCTTCGTGAAGCCGGCTATTGAACCCATGGTCCATGTCGCACGCGGTCGGGTAGTTCCCTCTGTACGGAGCGTGCGCCCCTGATGCCGGCTCGGCCGGTGGCGATTGCCTTGATGGGTCCGACCGCATCGGGCAAAACCGCGCTTGCCCTGGGCTGGGGCGAGCGTCTTGGTGGCGAGATCATCAGTGTCGATTCGGCGTTGGTCTATCGCGGCCTCGATATTGGTGCCGCCAAGCCCGACGCGGCTGAGATGGCGCGGGTGCCTCACCATCTGGTCGACGTGCGTGAGCCTTGGCAGCCTTACTCCGCTGCTGAATTCGCGGATGACGCTCGAGCTGCATTGGATGCAATCGTCGCGCGGGGGCGCGTACCGATCTTGGCGGGCGGCACTGGGCTGTACTTCCATGCGTTGCTGCAAGGGCTGTCCGAAATGCCCAAGGCAGACGCCTCTGTCCGGGCTGAGATCAGTGCCGAAATCGCCGAACGCGGCTTGGCGGCCGTACATGCCGAACTGGCAGCGGTGGATCCGATCGCTGCCGCACGGATCCACACCACCGATGCCCAGCGCGTCCAGCGTGCCCTTGAGGTGTACCGGGTGTCGGGACGGACCATCAGTGCCTGGCGTGCCGAAGCGCCTGCGCCGCGCTTGCCGTTCCGTGTGCTGAAGCTTGTGCTGGCGCCACCTGAGCGAGCTGTACTGCACAAGCGTATTGAGCAGCGATTCGATCAGATGCTGGGTGCCGGTTTCCTGGAGGAGGTCAAAGGGCTGCGGGAGCTGCCGCAGTTGCAGTCGCATCCGTGCCCCTTCGACCTTCCTGCGGTTCGCGCCGTCGGTTATCGACAGGCGTGGGAGTATCTGGATGGACGTGGCGATGCTGCTGACTTCCGTGCGCGGGTAATCCACGCCACCCGCCAGCTGGCCAAACGTCAGTTGACTTGGTTGCGCGGCGAGCTGGACGCACGCTGGTATGACCCGCTGACGCAGCGCGAGGCGCTGGATGATGCGTTGGCCACCTTTCTGCCCTGAGTGATCGTCCGGCTTGAGTCGGCTTCCCGCACGATCTGCCATATGAGGCACGCCCGCACTGTCCTCGGTGCGCTACCATCGGCCGGTCGTCGGCTGGGGAAATGCCGATGGCGTGGGTGTGGCCTGTAGAGCCCGCCCATCCATAACTAGAAAAAACAAGCGGGGAAATACGATGTCCAAGGGACAATCTTTGCAGGATCCTTTCCTGAACGCGTTGCGCCGTGAGCGCATTCCAGTGTCGGTCTACCTGGTCAACGGCATCAAGCTGCAGGGTACGATCGAATCGTTCGACCAGTTCGTTGTGCTGTTGCGCAACACGGTCAGCCAAATGGTCTACAAGCACGCGATCTCCACCGTGGTACCTGCGCGCAACGTGCGTGTTGGCCTGAGTGGTGGTCAGGTCCAGTCGGTCGAGGCTGACGATGCAGGCCGGGACGACTGACAAGGCCAAAGTTCCGGGTTGCCGCTTGAGTTCGGGATGTGTGCACCCATCTTCTCAGCCATGACATCGAACAACCCAAAGGCCTTCCGTCTTGTTTGAACGCTCCCGCAAGGGTGAAATCGCACTGCTGATCCAGCCTCACTCCCATGGTCCGGTAGAGGAGGGGCAGCTGGAGGAATTCGCGGAGCTGGCACGCTCGGCGGGGGCAACCGTGGTCGCATCGCTCAAGGCCCGCATAGACCACCCCAATGCCTCCATCCTGATCGGCACTGGCAAGCTGGAAGAAGTGCAGGCGGCCGTCGCGGCTACCGGCGCCGATCTGGTGCTGGTCAACCACCCGCTCAGTCCAGTCCAGGAGCGCAACCTGGAGCGGATACTTCAGTGCCGCGTGGTGGACCGCACCGGGCTGATTCTGGACATCTTCGCTCAGCGCGCCCGCAGCCACGAAGGTCAGTTGCAGGTTGAGTTGGCCCAGCTCAAGCACATGTCCACCCGCCTGATCCGCGGCTGGACCCACTTGGACAGCCAACGCGGCGGCTCCATCGGCTTGCGCGGTCCCGGTGAGACCCAGTTGGAAACTGACCGACGCTTGTTGCAAAAGCGCTTGGAGCAGTTGCAGAAGCGTTTGGAAAAAGTGGAAGTGCAGCGCACCCAGATGCGTCGCGCACGCGTTCGTAACGAGCTGCCGCGTATTGCGCTGGTTGGCTATACCAACGCCGGCAAGTCGACTCTGTTCAATGCGTTGACTGGTGCTGACGCCTATGCGGCCGACCAGCTGTTTGCGACGCTTGACCCGACCGTGCGCAGGATTGAGCTCGCAGGACAGGCGGTCGTTTTGGCTGATACGGTCGGATTTGTCCGCGACCTGCCGCATGAACTGGTCGCGGCATTCCGCTCGACACTCTCGGAAGCTCGCGAGGCGGACCTGTTGCTGCATCTGGTCGATGCTGCCGATCCGCTGCGAGACGAGCGCATCGCCCAGGTGAATGAGGTACTGAACGAAATCGGCGCAGGCGATATCCCGCAGCTGCTGGTTTACAACAAGATCGACCAGCTTGAGCGCGGCGAGCCGCGTATCGACCGCCCGGGTGAAGGTCCCCTTCGCGTGTGGGTGTCGGCGCAGAACCGCACTGGACTGGAGCTGCTTCCCGAGGCGATCGCTGAGATCCTTGAGCTGCAGCGCGTAACCGGCGAAATCGAGGTTCCATCACGCGCAGGCAAGTTGCGCGCGCGCCTGCATGAGTTGGGTGCGGTTCGCGACGAGCAGTCTGTCGAGGATGGTTGGCGCATCACCGTGGACCTGTCGTTTGCGGATGTAGAGCGGCTGCATGCCCAACCCAATGGTGATGTACTGGGCGCATTACTGCCCGCGCGCGATATGGATAACGAGTTCCATTGACGGCGCTTGCTTGAGGCAGTCGCTCCCCCCACTTAGAATCATCGGTTGCCCGGGAAAAACGGGCCGCGTTTATCTTCATTAGGAGCAGGCATGGCCTGGAATACCCCTGGCAGTGACAATTCTGGCAACGACCGTGGCCGCGCGCCGCGCCGGCGTTCCGGCGGCAATGGCGTCGACGACGTGCTGGATAGGCTGCGTGGCTTGTTTGGTGGCCAAGGGGGAGGTGCTGGCGGCGTAGGTCGCTGGGTCCTCCTGGTGCTTGCCGTGTGGCTCGCGTTCAACAGCTTCCTGCTGGTCAACGAACAACAGAAGGCGGTTGTGCTGCGCTTCGGCCAGTTCTCGCGGATCCTGCAGCCTGGCCCGCACTTTAAGCTGCCGTGGCCCTTTGAAACGGCGATCAAGGTCAACGCGACCGAGATCAAAACCTTTGGGACCGTGGTTCCGGTGCTGACGCGCGACGAGAACATCGTCCAGGTCGAAATCAATGTGCAGTACCGCGTCAACGACGCGCAGAAGTACGTGTTCGGCAGCCGGGATGCCAATGCGATGCTGCAGCAGGCATCGCTCAGCTCGGTGCGCGAGCAGGTCGGCCGTTCCACGCTGGACACCGTGCTGGGTGCACGAAACGCACTGGCGGTCTCCGCGCGCGAGCAGTTGCAGAACTCCTTGGACGCCTATCGCACCGGATTGGTGGTTACTGAGTTGAACCTGCCCAATGCGCGTCCACCGGAGGAGGTCAAGCCGGCCTTCGATGACGTCAACAGTGCACAGCAGGACAAAGACCGTCTGATCAGCGAGGCAGAGGCCTACGCCGCGCAGGTCGTGCCGGAGGCGCGTGGTCAGGCTGCCCGTGTTCGCACCGTGGCAGAGGGTTATCGCGACGCGTCTGTCTCGCGTGCAGAGGGTGACGCAGACCGGTTCTCAATGCTGGTCGAGCAGTACAAAATCGCCCCGGAAGTGACCCGCAAGCGTCTGTGGCTGGAAACCGTTCAGCAAGTGCTGTCGGATAACCGCAAGATCGTTGGCGGTGATTCGCGTCAGCTGATCTATGTGCCGATGGACGGCGCGGGGAGCGGAAGCGGTCGCACGTCCTCCAGCTCGGCGGGTACTTCATCGGCCCCACTGATGACGCCGGAGATGCTTTCGCCGGACACGTCGACCGTCATTCCGCCAGTATCGCGCAGTGAACGTACCGCAAGGCCGACCGCCCGTCCGGAGGTGACGAAATGAAACATTCCGTATGGATCGCGATCGCCGTCGCTGTTTTACTCGGCTTGATGGGATCGACCTATGTGGTCCGCGAGGGCCAGGTGGGCATGGTGCTGAACCTGGGCCGTGTTGCCCGTGCAGACATTGGTCCGGGCTTGCACTTCAAGGTGCCGCTGGTGGAAACCGCGATGGTGTTCGATCGCCGTTTGACGGTCTTCAACGCCGAGCCTGAGCGCTACCTGACGTCCGAGCGCAAGGATGTCAGCGTTGACTTCTTTACCGTCGGCATGATCGAGGATGCACGGGCTTTCTATCGCGCCACAGGTGGCGATGAGAGCCTTGCCGTCGATCGTCTGGCGCCGATCATCAAGGATTCGCTGCGCAACGAGATCAACTCGCGGACTCTGAAGGAACTGGTATCTGGCGACCGCGCTGAGATCATTGATCGCCAGTTGGTCGCGATCAACAAGGGCGCGAGCACGGTTGGCGTCAAGATCATCGACTTGCGTCTAAAGCAGATCGACCTGCCGACCGACAGTCAGGTGATCCAGGACGTGTACCGGCGCATGCGTGCACAGCGTCACCAGGTTGCCAGCCGTCTGCGCGCCGAGGGCGCGGAGCAGGCCCAGATCCTGCGCGCCAGTGCGGACAAGGAGCAGGTCGTGACCGTGGCAGAGGCTGAGCGTGATGCACAGCGTATGCGCGGTGAGGGCGATGCGGAAGCCGCGGCGATCTACGCCAAAGCCGCCAACAAGGACCCGTCGTTCTATGCGTTCCAGCGTAGCCTGGAAGCGTATCGCGAGGCGTTCGACGATGGTCAAGGCGTGATCATGCTGGAGCGCAACGACGACTTCCTGAAGTACTTCGGCAACGACCGTTGAGTCTGGGCCGACGTGATGGAAGCTCGGTGTGACCGAGCTTCTGTCGGCGCTGGCACTGGTGGCCGTACTGGAAGGACTGTTTCTGTTCGCCGCCCCGGGCAGTTGGCGGCGAACCATCGAACAGCTTCGGCAGCTGGATGACGTCCGCCTGCGCCAACTTGGTGCGGTGGTACTGATCGTCGGGATTGTCTCGTTGTGGCTGGTGCGGATCTTTTAACCGATTCTGATTGTGGGCTGGCTTCAGTGCCTCAAAGTCCGGATAATGCGCAAAAGCCGGAGGGGCGAAACCTTCCGGCTTTTTCTGTGTGCGGAACTCTCCGCCCGGGTCGGCATGTGCTGGCCCCTCAAATGCTTCAGGAGCATATGCAATGGGTCAGTCAGTCGTCGTTCTCGGTGCCCAGTGGGGCGATGAAGGCAAGGGCAAGATCGTTGACCTGCTGACCGAGCAGATCGGTGCCGTCGTCCGCTTCCAGGGCGGCCACAACGCCGGTCACACGCTGGTGATCAATGGCAAAAAGACCGTCTTGCATCTGATCCCGTCCGGCATCCTGCGCGAAGGTGCGCTGTGCCTGATCGGCAACGGCGTCGTGCTGCATCCCGGCGCGCTGCAAAAGGAGATTGCCGAGCTGGAAGCCGAAGGCGTCGAGGTGCGCTCGCGGCTGCGGATCAGCCCGGCCACGCCGCTGATCATGCCGTACCACGTTGCCCTGGATCAGGCGCGTGAGAAGGCCGCCGGCGGCAAGGCCATTGGCACCACCGGGCGCGGTATCGGTCCGGCGTATGAGGACAAGGTGGCGCGCCGCGGCATCCGCGTGGCCGACCTGCACTACCCCGAGCAGCTGGCCGAGCTGCTGCGCAGCGCGCTCGATTACCACAACTTTGTATTGACCAAGTACCTCGGTGTCGAGGCGGTCGACTTCCAGAAAACGTTGGACGACACCTTGGCGTTTGGTGAGTACGTCGAGCCGATGAAGTCCGACGTCGCGGGCATCCTTCATGACCTGCGCAAGCAGGGCAAGCGCGTCCTGTTTGAAGGCGCGCAGGGCTCACTGCTGGATATCGATCACGGCACCTATCCGTACGTCACTTCGTCCAACACCACCGTCGGTGGCGCATTGGCTGGGACCGGTGTGGGCGCTGGCGCGATCGACTACGTGCTGGGTATCGCCAAGGCCTACGCAACCCGCGTCGGCAGCGGCCCGTTCCCGACCGAGTTGCACGACGAGGTCGGACAGGCCCTACGCGACAAGGGTCAGGAATACGGCGCCACCACCGGCCGTCCGCGTCGCTGCGGCTGGATCGATATCGTAGCGCTCAAACGTGCGGTCGCGATCAACGGCATCAATGGCCTGTGCATCACCAAGCTGGACGTGCTGGACGGCATGGAGAAGCTGAAGGTCTGCATCGGCTACCAGTACCGCGGCAAGCAGACCGAGTACGCGCCGCTGGACGCACAAGGTTGGGATGAGTGCGAGCCGGTCTACCTGGAACTGCCGGGTTGGCAGGAGAGCACCCACGGGGTGACCGAATGGGACAAGCTGCCCCCCGCAGCACGCGCTTACCTGCGTGCGCTGGAAGAGCTGGCCGGTTGCCCGTTGGCCATTGTGTCCACCGGACCGGATCGTGACCACACGATGGTTCTGCAGGACCCTTGGGGCTGAGGCTCGGGTTGAGACGGTAAGAAAAAAGCCCCGCGATTGCGGGGCTTTTTTGTGGAGCTACCGATTAGCCGGTCCCTCAATCCGTGGGGCATCACACAGTTGCCACTGTGTCACCCCCTTGGACCTTGGAACCAGAAGGACTTCCTGCGACCCACCGGCATTCTCGCGCAGACAGAAGTATTGGCCATACATGCGGCCCAGTGTGCGATCGCCCCGGGGCGATAGGTTCGGTATTCCCGCATTGATGGATAGGTCATACCGCTCCCCTGGGCGAAGTCGCTCGGGCGCTTGTTGCGGAGGGTCATTGGCTGGCCGGTATCCGTATGGGATGCAGTCATCTGGACGCAGCGTCGTTTCCGGTTCCAGTGGAGTGATCCAGCTCCATATCCGCTTCCATTTAGAATCCACGAACTTGCTGACGGAGATCGCGGCAATCGTTGGAGGTGTTTTCCGTGCCTCCTTGCTATCGACGACGGAGAAGCACGGGCGGGAGTCTACAATCCGGATTGTTGCATCCTGATACATGCCGGCTGGCTGAGTGCATCCGCCAACCTGGGGAGCAAGCATCAGCGGTAGCAAGATAGCTCCAATTCTCATTTGGTTACCTGCGGGAGGCTGCCTTTTAGTCGCAAATCTGCCACTGGGTCACTCCGCGACTGCTGGGGACGATTACGGCTTCCGCTTCACCCGCCGCGTTACGTACGACGCAGAAGTCCAGACTGTACTTTCTTCCAACCATGCGATCGCCGCGCCGGGCGGGGTTGGGTATCTCCGAGTTGATCGATACGTGATAACGCCCACCCTGCCGAAGAGGCTGCAGAGGATGATCCTGGGGAGCATCGATTGGCCGAAACCCATATGGAATACAGTCGTCGGGACGCAAGATGGTTTCCGGAGCGAGAGGGGTGATCCAGCTCCACTGCTTCTTCCATTCGGAGCCGACCTGTTCGCTGACCGAAATTGCCGCCAAGATCGGAGGGGTTCGACGCGTCTCATCGCTATCTGCTACCGAAAAGCACAGCTGGGATTCCTTGATGAGGATAGTTGCTGGCTGGTACATGTCGGGTGGCTGCGTGCATCCTCCGACGCATGGCGCAAGTAGCAAAGGTAGCAACACCGCTCCGATCTTCATTCCGTCACCTTCGGCAGATTGGACATGTCACCCGGCTGTATGAGGAAGTCTCTCAGCGTGGCCTCATAAACGGCAAGCAAGTGGGGCTGACCACGATACTTTCGTTCATAAAGATCTTCTCCTCCCTGTCGAACCTTGAGCAGGAAGTAGTCCGCGATGATGTTTCCTTGAGCTTCCATGTTGTAGTTGCACAGGCGCTTCCTGCCGTCAATCGTGTAGCCGTATGTCATGTTCGGGCGAACCCCGCGGACACGTTTTACGGGGTATCCAAGTTGATACTGCCAAACGTGAGTCATTTCATGAACAAATAATTGAGCGCGGTCATTGGACTGTGTCGAAAAGTCCTGTCTGAATAATTGGCCGGGAAGGTATATCTGGCCATTAGGTGCAGTCGCCGTGTTATCGGGTTGAAAGCCGAAGAGCAACCAGTATCCATGGTTGTGAATCTTGACCGACGTATAGTTCACCGCATCGCCGAACACTTGTCGAAGCATCGCGATTTCGCCGCTCGTCAAGCTGCGATCTTCTGCCTTGGTCTCCGCTTGATGGACGGATGATCCGACCTGGTTTGGATTGGTGCTTGCACCGGTCAATGCAAGCTCGACCGTTTGTGACGGAAGGCCGATGGGCCCGCAGCAGCCTGATGCCTGCTTGGGAGCGAGTAGCTCCGCCTTGGTGATGTCTAGCGGGGAAGGTGTCACGATGCGTTGCGTCCGGCCGTCTTCATCGGTTACGCCGTTGACCTTGCTTCCGTCCGCCAAGTGGAGCACATACTCAATATTTGTCAGGACCGCTCCGGTAGGACCGACGAACTTTATTTGCTCATCGTATGCCGGATTGTCGTTCGCGGCAGGCTCCAAACTTTGGGACGCGCTCTGAGGTTTGACGGTGCTGGCAGCGGAAAGGGTCGTTATGGCTAAAGCCGCAGGAGCATTGGCACCAGCTTTGGCTGCGGGAGTACTGGGTTCGTATGGTTTTAGTCCCTTTGAGGTGGCACCAGCTCCAGCCGCATCTCCGGCTCCCGCGTCGAGAAATACCCGCATCTGTTTTATCGCCAGGACCTTGCAGCCGCAAGCGAGTGAGCTGCCGTGTAGCGCCACCACTTGGCCATCGATCATAGTGGTTGAGTCACCATCCACAATCGGAAACGTGCCCTCGTGCAGGGGGCAGGTGGCCTGATCAGCGACACGCGCAATGGGCTTGCCGTCAATATCGCTGAACGGCGATCCCGTAATAACGGTTCCCCCGCTCGTGGTGGGGTCCCCCATAACAATCCACATCCGTGTCATTTTTGCTCCTTGTCCTTTCTAGACCGCCGAGATTCTACGCGCTCAAGACAGGCCGGATGGGGATGCCCCCTGTGGCGTCGTACCCAATCGCCTAAACTTGAACACCTACTCGCTTCGCGCTTCCGGTTTGCATGGCCATCAAGAAATCCGACCTCTATTCCTCGCTCTGGGCCAGCTGCGATGCCCTGCGCGGGGGCATGGACGCCAGCCAGTACAAGGATTACGTCCTCGTGCTGCTCTTCATCAAGTACGTCAGCGACAAATACGCCGGACAGCCCTACGCGGCGATCACGGTGCCCGAGGGATCCAGCTTTGCCGACATGGTTGCCCTCAAGGGCAAGCCCGACATCGGCGACCAGATCAACAAGAAGATCATCGCGCCCCTGGCGGCTGCTAACAGCTTGTCCGACCTGCCGGACTTCAACGATGCCGGCAAGCTTGGCAGCGGCAAGGAGATGGTCGACCGCTTGACCGATCTGATCGCGATATTCGAGAGCAAGGCGCTCGATTTTTCCAAGCACCGCGGCGACGGTGACGACATCCTCGGTGATGCCTACGAATACCTGATGCGCCACTTCGCCACCGAGAGTGGCAAGAGCAAGGGCCAGTTCTACACCCCTGCTGAAGTCAGCCGGATCATGGCGCAGGTGCTCGGCATTCGCGAGGCCAAGACGACCAACGCCACCACGGTGTATGACCCCACGTGTGGGTCGGGATCGCTATTGCTGAAGATCGCCGACGAGGCGCGCAGCAAAGTAACTCTGTACGGCCAGGAGAAAGACGGCGCGACCGCCGGACTGGCGCGGATGAACATGATCCTGCACGACAATGCCGAGGCGCAGATCCTCCCGGGCAACACGCTGACAGACCCCAAGTTCACCGACAATGGCGCGCTGCGTACCTTCGACTACGTCGTCGCCAACCCGCCGTTCTCCGACAAGCGTTGGAGTACCGGGCTGGATCCGCTCAACGATCCGTACAACCGCTTTGACGGCTTTGGGGTGCCCCCGGCCAAGCAGGGCGACTACGCCTACCTGCTGCATATCGTGCGCTCGCTCAAGTCCACCGGCGCGGGTGCCTGCATCCTGCCGCACGGCGTGCTGTTCCGCGGCAACGCCGAGGGTGACATCCGCCGCAACCTGATCCGCAAGGGCTACATCAAGGCGATCATCGGTCTGCCGGCCAACCTGTTCTACGGCACCGGTATTCCCGCCTGCATCATCGTCATCGACAAGCAGGAGGCGCATGCGCGCAAGGGCATTTTCATGATCGACGCCAGCGCCGGCTTCATGAAGGACGGCCCGAAGAACCGGCTACGCTCGCGCGACATCCACCGCATCTTCGATGTATTCGCGAAACACGCGGACGTCGCCAAGTACGCTCGCCTGGTGCCGTTGAGCGAGATCGAGGCCAACGACTACAACCTCAATCTGCCGCGCTATATCGACAGCCAGCCGCCGGAAGACCGTCAGGACATCGATGGCCACCTCAACGGCAGCATCCCGGTCGCGGACGTTGATGCGCTTCAGGCCTACTGGGAGGTCTGCCCGCAACTGAGGCAGGCATTGTTCACGCCCAACCGCCCCGGATACGTTGATCTTTCCGTGGAAATGGCTGCGACCAGGTCCGCAATCCAGCACCACCCGCAGTTCGCCACTTTTATGGATGGCATGGCACAGCATTTCGAGACGTGGCGCGAGCGCAGCGCCACCACCCTCAAGGCCCTGCAAGCCGGCTGTCACCCCAAGGACACCATCGCAAGCTTGTCCGAGGACCTGTTGGCGCACTACCACGGCCGCCCGCTGATCGACGCCTACGGCGTCTATCAGCACCTGATGGACTACTGGGCGCAGACCATGCAGGACGACGTCTATCTGATTGCCGCTGATGGCTGGCAGGCGAACACCTACCGCGTGATCGAGCAGAAGAAGAACAAGGACGGCAAGGTCATCCGGGAGACCGACAAGGGATGGACGTGTGACCTGGTGCCCAAGGCGCTGATAGTGGCCCGGTATTTCGCCGCCGATCAGCTCGCCATCGACCAGCTTGGCGTCGAGCTGGATGGCGTCGAGGCTGCGCAGAGTGAGTTGGAGGAAGAACACGCGGGCGAAGAGGCCGCGTTCAATGGCTTCGACAAGATCAACAAAGGCGCGGTCAACGAGCGCCTCGCCGAGATAGGCGGTGACGCCGACTATGCCGACGAGATCAAGGTACTCAAGGCCTGGCTCAAGCCGGACCGCGAGAAAACCGCGCTGAAGAAGCGGATCAAAATAGCGGAAGTCGCATTGGACGCCGCTGCATATGGGCAATACCCCATGCTCAGCGAGGCGGACATCAAAGTGCTCGTTGTCGACGACAAGTGGCTGGCGACTCTGGCCAATGCGATCCACGGCGAGATGGACCGCATCAGTCATGGCCTGACCCGTCGAGTGCAGGAGCTGGGCGAACGCTATGACGCCCGGCTGCCGGAACTGATTGGCCGCGTGGATGAGCTGCAGGCGAAGGTCGATGCACATCTGGAACGGATGGGCTTCGCGTGGGCGTGAAGGAGGCTAGCGCTACTTATCCAAATTTGAGTCTATCGAGGGCTGACGCAGCGTCGCTGGAGCACAAGCAAACCGATGTGGGATCTATCCCAAAGGATTGGAGTGTCCTGAGTCTCGGCTCACTCGCGCGTAGCATTCATCGCGGCGCAAGCCCTCGACCAATTGACGACCCCGTTTGGTTCGATAGAGAGTCGAGCATTGGATGGGTGCGGATTTCCGATGTCACGCGTTCAGGCCGGTATTTGCTTGAAACCACTCAGTTTCTGTCTGCGCTCGGTGTGCGGCATAGTCGATACCTACCTGCCGGCGCATTGATAATGAGTATATGTGCGACGGTCGGGCGTCCGATAGAAACGCGAATAGATGTGTGCATTCACGATGGTTTCGTTGTTTTCGACACTCCTTTCGTGGACCAAAGCTTTCTTTTTCATGTATTGAAAGACCTTGAGCCGCGATGGTCCAGCAAGGGCCAAACCGGCTCGCAGATGAATCTCAATACCGGATTGATAAAGAGCACAGTAGTCCCGATCCCACCACGAAAGGCCGAGCAGAAAGCCATCGCCGAGGCATTGAGCGATGCGGATGCACTGATCGAATCGCTGCAACATCTCATCGCCAAGAAGCGCCAGATCAAGCAAGGCGCAATGCAGTCCTTGCTCACGGGTCAGCAGCGCCTGCCGGGCTTCGCAGTCAAGCAACCAGTGTTTAACGCGACCCAGGCAGCAGTGGCTCCGCGAGACTGGAGTGTTCGGTCACTTGCTGAGCTTTGCTCGATGAAGAGTGGTGAAGCAATTACCACTGCAGCGATCGATCAGGCATCAGCTCACCCGTGTTACGGGGGTAATGGGTTGCGCGGGTTCACGGGTCGATACACGCACGACGGAAGTTATGTGTTGATTGGTCGTCAAGGCGCATTATGCGGGAATGTGTCAGTCGTGAGCGGTAAGTTCTTCGCCTCAGAGCACGCAGTGGTAGTAACAGCAGCGGCGCAAACTGATACACGCTGGCTGGCATTAGTGCTTGACCAGATGAGACTTAATCAGTACTCGGAGTCCTCCGCTCAGCCCGGGCTGTCGGTAGCAAAGCTTTTACAACTCACTGCTCTTGCGCCATCTAATAAGGGAGAGCAAAGGGCTATTGCGACAGTCCTCACCGACATGGAGTCCGAAATCGTCGGCCTCGAAACACGCCTGAGCAAAACCCGCGAAATCAAGCAGGGCATGATGCAGGCACTGCTGACCGGCGCCATTCGCCTGCCCCTGACCGAGGCCGCGTGAGTAGCCGCTACGGCGCCGATGGAGTGCAGGGCGAGTCGCAACCGGGCTCCCACGGTCAAGTGCTGGCCAATCAACTCGGCATCACCGATGCCGAGGAGATCGCCGAGGCGGAGGTGCTGCTGTTGCGGAAGCTCTACGAGGCGGTATTGCTACGTGAGCTGCCCGATCGTGCATTGATCGTGCAGGACCTGATTGACTGGCACCGCCGCTGGCTCGGCAACCTCTACGGCTGGGCGGGGCAGATGCGTTCGGTCAATGTAAGCAAGGGCGGCTTCATGTTCGCCGCAGCCGGGTTGATCCCGTCGCTGTTGAGGGAGTTCGAGCGCGACTGCCTGGCGCGGTACACGCCATGCCATGGCTTTGATCAGAACGCCTTGGTCGAGGCAATCGCCGTGACCCATGTCGAGCTGATCTTGATCCATCCGTTCCGCGAAGGAAACGGGCGTTTGTCGAGACTGCTGGCCGACGCCATGGCGGTGCAGGCCGGGCGCGAGCCACTGGATTACAGCGCGTGGGACGCTGACAAGGCGGTGTACTTCAGGGCGATCCAGGCGGGGCAGGGCAACGATTACGAGCCGATGAAATCGCTGGTCGCGATGGCGTTACAGCGATAACCCGGGCGGGCCACGACCCGCCGTCTATCTGGCCAGTGCCAGCGCGTCGAACTTCGGATTCTTCTCTCGCAACTGTTTTTCGATCAGGCGGATGCTCTTGCCGGTTTCGATCGCGGTGGAGCTGGCGACCGCACGGATGATCGCCTTCTTGCTCGGCACCTTGGGCTGGGGCTTGTTGGCCATGGGCACTGCCACTGGATGACGGAAACACCATTATACCGGTTACATTGAGTGCTGATGCCGCGCTGCCAGCGACGGAGGCAATAGCGCAGACAGGGGTTCATAGAGGGGATGAACGCATTGAAAGCGCCCGACACAGGCGATATCGGGAAACCTGAGCGCGCAACGCAGAACCGTGTGATCGCGTTGTTTCGCGACCGGCTGCAGTACGCCTATCTGGGCGATTGGTCCGACCGGCCCGGTAACCGCAACATCGAAGATGAGTTGCTGGGCCCATGGTTGACCGGTCGTGGCCATAGCGCGGTGCAGATCGGCATGGTGTTGCACCAGCTGCACACCGAGGCCGATAACCCGAACCGCAGCCTCTACGACAACAACAAGACCGTGTATTCGCTGCTGCGCTATGGGGTGCACGTGCAAGCCGAGGTTGGCCAGCCAACCGAGACGGTCGCGCTGATTGATTGGGGCACGCCCGAAAACAATGATTTTGCGATCGCCGAGGAAGTCACTCTCAAGGGTGGACTGGAGCGCCGCCCGGATCTGGTGCTGTACGTCAACGGTATCGCCGTTGGGGTGATCGAGCTGAAGAACAGCCGCGTCAGCCTCGGTCACGGTATCCGCCAAAGCCTGTCCAACCAGAAGGCGATGTTCAATGCCGGTTTTTTCAGCACGGTGCAGTTCGTGTTTGCCGGCAATGACAGCGAAGGCCTGCAGTACGGCGCGATCAAGACGCCGGAGAAGTTCTTCCTGAAATGGAAGGAAGACGAGGCCGACAATGACGGCTACAAGCTCGACAAGTACCTGAGCCGGATGTGTCGCAAGGACCGCTTGATCGAGTTGATGCACGACTTCGTACTGTTCGACGGTGGCGTAAAAAAGCTGCCGCGCGTACACCAGTACCTCGGCATCAAGGCCGCCCAGCAGCACGTGCGCGAGCGCCGCAGTGGCATCATCTGGCACACGCAGGGCAGCGGCAAGAGCATCGTGATGGTGCTGCTGGCCAAGTGGATCCTGGAGCACAACGCCAATGCACGGGTGGTGGTGATCACCGACCGTGACGAGCTGGACAAGCAGATCGAGCGGGTATTCCGCGATGCCGGGCAGAACATGGCCCGCACCAGCAGCGGTCGCGAGCTGATGCGTCAGTTGGGTCAAGCCGCCCCGCGCTTGCTGTGCTCGCTGGTGCACAAGTTTGGCCGTCAGGACGTGGAAGACTTCGAGGCCTTCATCAAAGAGCTGGAAGCTGAGCCCAGCCAGACGGTGGGCGAGATATTCGTTTTCGTTGACGAGTGTCACCGCACCCAGAGCGGCAAGCTGCATCGGGTAATGAAAGCCATGATGCCCAACGCGGCGTTCATCGGTTTTACTGGTACACCGCTGTTGAAGCAGGACAAACAGACCAGTCTGGAGGTATTCGGCGGCTACATTCATACCTACAAATTCAGCGAGGCGGTCGAGGACGAAGTGGTGCTGGATCTGGTCTACGAGGCACGGGACATCGACCAGCGGCTTGGGTCCAGTGAACGGATCGACGCATGGTTTGAGGCCAAGACCAAATCGCTGAACGATTGGCAGCGCGACGAGCTGAAAAAGACCTGGGGCACGATGCAGCGCGTGCTGAGTTCGCGCTCGCGCATGGACCAGGTGGTCGGCGACATCGTGTTCGACTTCAGCGTCAAACCGCGGCTGTCCAACGAGCGCGGAAACGCGATCCTGGTGGCATCAAGCATCTTTGATGCCTGCAAGTACTTCACGCTGTTCCAGAAGACCCCGCTCAAGGGGCGCTGTGGGGTGGTGACCTCCTACAACCCACAGACTAGGGACATCACCACCGAGGAGACCGGTGCCAACAGCGAGACCGACAAGCAGTTCATCTACAACACGTACACCGAGTTGCTGGCGGGTGTAGATGCGGTGGGGGGTATGAGCAAGACCGAGAGCTACGAGGAACGCGCCAAGAAGCTGTTCTCCAACGAGCCGGCCAACATGAAGCTGCTGGTGGTGGTCGACAAGCTGCTGACCGGGTTCGATGCGCCGCCGTGCACGTATCTGTATATCGACAAGTCGATGCAGGATCACGGACTATTCCAAGCGATATGCCGTACCAACCGGCTTGATGGTGAGGACAAGGACTTTGGCTACATCGTCGACTACAAGGACCTGTTCAAGAAGCTGATCAACGACAAGGGCACGGGCGCGCTGCAGGTCTACACATCAGAGCTGGATCACAGTGATGGCAGCAGTGCTTCGGAAGTGCTTTTGCAGGATCGTCTGGAGAAGGGTCGCGAGCGTCTGGAACAGACGCTGGAACAACTGTCGCTGCTGTGCGAGCCGGTCGAACCGCCGCGGTCGGAGCTTCAATTCATCCACTATTTCTGTGGTAATACAGAAATTCCGTCGGACCTATTGGAACACGAGCCGCAGCGAGTCGCCTTGTACAAGGCGGTCGTCGCGCTGGTGCGTGCTTGGGCCAATATCGCCGACGAGCTGGAGCCGGCAGGCTATAGCGCGGCTGACATCGCGCACATCAAAACCGACATGCACCGCTACGTCGCCCTGCGCGAAACCATCCGCCGCGCCAGCGGTGAGTCGCTCGACCTCAAGCCCTTTGAGGCTGATATGCGCCACCTTCTGGATAACCACATTACCGCTGATGAGCCGCGCAGGATCTCGCCCTTCGATGATGTCGGGTTGCTGGAGCTGATCGTAAAGATGGGTGTTGTGGACGCGACAGCTACGCTTCCGGAGTCGATCAAAGGCAGCAAGGAGGCGGTGGCCGAAACCATCGAGAACAACGTCCGCAGCACAATCATTCAGGAGCACCTCAACAACCCGGCGTTCTATGAGCGGATGTCGGAGCTGCTGGATGAAATCATCGCAGCGCGCCGGGCCAAGGCGATCGAGTACGAGGACTACCTGAAGAAGATTGGCGAGGTGGTGGGCAAGGTCAGGGCCGGCCATGACAACAATGTTCCGGAAGTGCTTCGTCGCAGCCCCGGATTGCGCGCGGTGTACGACAATCTGGGCGGTGACGCCTCTGTGGACGATGGCGCGCATCAGGCTGAAGTGATGGCCAGCTATCCGGACACCCGGCTTGAGCTGGCCGTTTGCATCGACGAGACGGTCAAGCAGGTTCGTCACGCCGATTGGCGTGGCAACGCGCCCCGCGAGAACGCAATCAAGCGGGCGCTATTGCCTGTACTGGGTAACGATGTGGATGAGGTCGAGCGAATCTTTCGGATCATCGAACAGCAGCCGGAATACTGATGACCGCCGGATTCCAGCTTGGTGACATTCATGTGGACGTGATCCGAAAGGACATCAAGAATGTCCATCTGAGCGTCTACCCGCCATCTGGGGCAGTGCGGGTCGCAGCTCCGGAGTGGATGGCGATGGATGCCATTCGCCTGTTTGCGATCAACAAGCTCGGCTGGATCAAACGCGAGCAGAAGAAGTTACGCGAACAACCGCGTGAGACGCCGCGCGACTATCTGGAGCGCGAGAGTCACTATGTGTGGGGGCGGCGCTACCTGCTGCGTGTGGTCGAGAAGGATGCCACCCCGTGCATTGAACTGACGCCGCGACGATTGGTACTTAATATTCGTCCGGGCACCGGTATTGTGCGGCGCGATGAACTTCTGGCGAGCTGGTATCGGGCCAATGTGAAACAGGCGTTGCCGGCCTTACTTGCAAAATGGGAGCCGCGGCTCGGCGTTCGCGTCAATCGGGTGTTCGTCCAACGCATGAAGACCAAGTGGGGCAGTTGCAACCCGACGGCGGGAAATGTGCGACTGAATACCGAACTCGCCAAGAAACCACCGGAGTGCCTTGAGTACATTCTGGTCCACGAGCTGGTGCATCTGAAGTACCCAACTCATGACGCGAATTTTCAGAACCTGATGACTCGGTTGCTACCGCACTGGCGGGATTGCCGCGACATGCTCAATGAGCTGCCCGTGCGTAGCGAGAGCTGGGATTCATAGGCGCTCAACGCGGGCGGCGGCCGAGCGGACGCGCTCAAGGTCATGCGGCAGCGTCAGCGCTGCCTCACATCGCTCCAGCGCGGCGCGTGATTGGCTCAGCGCGGCTGCGCGATAGCGCGGCTCGTCGATGCTGGCGAGCATCTGCAACACCTTCTGCAGCTGGATGGCCACTTCGACGGTGGCCGCGCCGTCGCGTGCGATGGCAATAAAGAAGTCGTCAAACAGGGCATCCAATTCGACCGCGGGAACGTGCACGAGCGGGAACCGGATTTCCTCGTCCACTTCCAGGTCATCGTTGTATGGCGCTGACCATTGGGCCAAGACCCGTGCGCCACGGCTGAGGATTTCGATGGCGGTACCAGGGTCATTCACCGCCGGCGACAGCGCACGTGATGCGATCTCTGCCAGTACGCAAAGACCAAGTCTGGGGTCCTGATCGAATGAGCGCTCGGCGGCCACGCTGAACGCGTCGCGCACCTTGCGAGCGATTGCAGGATCGTTGCTACCGGTTATTGATGCGAGTGGGCGACCGGGTCCAGCCAGCTCGCCGGGTAGTGCGTGGACGGTCACTTCGATGTTCGCGTCCTCGGCCACCTCTTGCAGTGCGTCCATGTCGAGGTATTGGACGTAGCCGATAGCCATGGCAACCACTGGATGCCCGGCGTCTGGCCTCATCAATGCGCTGCCGGCAATCGGCTTTCCACCCAGAAACGGGCGCCGGTAGCGCGAGCGCAACGCCTTGGTGGTGGCTTCCTCTACGCGCTGGCTGGTCGGTCCAACGCGGCCCAATTTGAGCACGTAGTCGATCCAACGCAGCAGCGTGACGACGATCAGTACGAGAACGCCGAGCGTAACCGCGTAGAGCACGACGCGACCGCTGTCGCCGTATATGCCCGTATGCAGGCCAATGATGCCGACCAGACTGAAAAGGAAGGAGCCTATGAATGTGGATAGTGCGTTCTGCGCCGTGGAGTCCGCGCTCAGCAGTCGCGTCGCACGCGGCGTCACGTTGCTGGTCGCAGACGCAAACGCTGAAACCATGGTGCTCAGCGAGAAGATTGTCACCGCCAGCATGCTGCTGGCGATGACATTGAGCATGCTGTCCACCGCGTTGGCACCGATCTGAGTGGTCAGGCCAGGCGGAATGAATCGCTTGAGCAGTAATGCCGCGAGTGCGCTGAAAATCCCCAGCAGGGAAAACGCGGTTGCGCGCAGCCACATTTGCCTGGATAGCTGAAGCACCAACCATTGCAAGCGCGAAAACATGCTCAGTCGCCGCTTAACCGACGCGTGGATCAGGCAGCCGATTTGCGATGACTTCCAATGCCTTGGCGGTGCGCAATTGGGCCGACACCAGCTTTGTTGCAAGTACTATCAGATAGACGGCGATAACAACTAACGCGCCGATGTAGAGCAGAACGAACGCTGCGCTCAGTGATCCCATGGTGGAAGTCTCCTTTTCCGTGTGTTGGTGGGTGTGCATGGAACTGCGCTGATGGTAGCCGGTCGGGGTCCTAATGCAGCAAAACCAGCGTCGCCAAGCCGAGAAAACTGAGGAAGCCCATCACGTCGGTGATCGTCGTCAGCACGACACCGCCGGCCAGTGCTGGGTCAAAGCCCATTCGCTTGAGGGTGACTGGTACCAGCACGCCGCCCGCCGCGGCGGTCAACAGGTTGATGGTCAAAGCGGTGCCGATGACTGCAGACAGCATTGGATCGCGGAACCAGGCAAGGACAATCAGGCCAAGACCGATCCCCAGACAGACGCCGTTGATCAGGGCGACGCGCAACTCTTTGCGCAGCAGCACGCCGATATTGGATGCGCCAATCTGGTCCAGCGCCAGTGCGCGGATCATCAGCGCGAGCACCTGCGTGCCGGCGTTTCCGCCCATGCCGGCGACAATTGGCATGAGGATCGCCAAGGCAACGATCTTGTCGATGGAGCCTTCAAACTGGCCGATCACGCCGGCTGCCAGGAAGGCGGTGCACAGGTTCACGCCCAGCCATACAAGGCGACGACGGAAGGCACGTCGGGCGGGACTGAACATGTCCTCGTCCTCGGACAGGCCCGCGGCACTTCGCGCCTGGTGCTCGGCGCGGTCGCGGATGATGTCGACCACGTCATCGATCGTGATCCGGCCCAGCAGGGTGTGGTTGTTGTCGACGACGGGAGCGCTGAGCCAGTCATGATCGGAGAACTGGCGGGCCACCTCGTCGCTGGAGTCCTCCACATCGAACGCCGGCTGTTCGGCGTCCAGCAATCGGTTGATCGGCGTCGATGGTTCGTGCGTGAGCAGGGTGGCCAACCCGAGCCGGCCGCGGTACTGATGGCGACGACTGACCACGTACAGATAGTCGGTGTGTTCGGGCAGTTCGCCGCGCAGCCGCAGGAAGCGCAGCACGACATCCACGGTGGCGTCGGCGCGCACGGTGACCACATCGGGGTTCATCAGTCGGCCGGCGGTGCCTTCCGGGTAGGAGAGAACCTGCTCAAGGCGCTCGCGATTCTCGCGGTCCATCGACTTGAGGACTTCTTCGAGAACCGTGTCGGGGAGGTCGTCGACCAGGTCGGCGAGATCATCGATATCCAAGTCTTCGACCGCGGCAACAATCTCGTCCGGGTCCATGTCCGCCAGCAGGCTTTCGCGGACCTCGTCGCCCACGTGCAGCAGCACCTCGCCGTCGTCATCGGGATCGACCAGCCCCCAGACGACGAAGCGCTTGCCCAGCGGCAGCGATTCGAGCAGGTTGCCGATTTCCGCCGGCGACAGTGTGTTGACCAGCCGCCGTACCGGACCCAGACGTCCGCTGTCGAGCGCGTCCGAGAGCAGCCTCAACTGATGCGACGTCGTGTCGTGGCGGATCATTTCGGCCATGCGTGCTCATCGTCGGGAAGCCGCATCCGCCGTGGATGCGATCAGTGCGGTTGGTCGTATGCGGATTATCCGCGCAAAGCCGCGCGCTATAAACGCGGCCGCTAGCTTACGGTCGAAACCGGTTTCCTGGATGGCGCGCCGTCTGCGCTGAACCTCTCCATCCAGCGTTCGATCTGACTGCGGTCGCGTGCACGCATCAGTGCGGGCCCGCGCGCTCGCAGAGCTTGTACGTCGCAGGCGCGGATCGTGCGGCGTACTTCCAGCAGGCTGCTGGGATGGACGCTGAATTGCTGAAGCCCCAACGCCAGCAGTAGTGGCGTGAAGCGTGAGTCGCCCGCTATCTCGCCACACACCGATGCGGGGACGCCGCGTTTTGCCGCCAGTTCGATGACGTCGCGCATTACCCGCAGCACGGCGGGGTGGAGCATGGTGTGCAGGTCTCCTAGCGCATCGTTGTTGCGGTCGGCGGCCAGCAGGTACTGGATCAGGTCATTGGTGCCAATCGACAGGAAATCGATCTCGCCGATGAAGCCGGGCAGGGCGATTGCGGCGGCAGGCACCTCGATCATCGTGCCCAACGGTACGTGGGGTGCGATCTCGTGCCCTTCGCGCCGCAGCTGGACGCTGACGCGGTCCAGTTCGCTGCGAACCGAGCGGATCTCCTCGCGCATGGTCACCATCGGCAACAGGATCCGTATCGGACCGTAGCCGGAGGCGCGCAGGATCGCGCGAAGCTGGGTTTCCAGCAATCCGCTGCGCGCCAACGACAGCCGCACGCCGCGGACCCCCATAGCAGGGTTGGGTTCGTTGCGCAGCGCCAGACCGGTGCGATCTGCTTTGTCGGCGCCCAGATCCAGTGTGCGGATCGTGACCGGGCGACCGCTCATGCCAAGCACCACATCGCGGTAGGCGTGGAACTGCTGATCCTCGTCCGGAAGTTCGGTCGAGCGGAGGAACAGGAATTCGGTGCGATACAGGCCTATTCCGGTCGCCCCAAGCGAGTGGGCCTCGGCAACATCGTCGCGCGACTCCGCGTTGGCATGCACTTCGATGGCAACGTCATCACGGCTGCGGTTCGGTTGGCGACGCAACCGGTTCAGCTCACGCAGCTCGCGTGTCTGCGCGCGTAACTGTGCTTGATGGTGGCGCAGATCCTCCGCGCCGGGCTCAACCACGACGGTGCCGCGATTGCCGTCAACGATCAGCGCATCACCATCGTTGACCCGCTGCAACAGGCCGGGCACCGCGACCACGAGAGGCAGGTGCAGGCTGCGCGCGAGAATCGCGCTGTGCGACAGCACGCTGCCGGAGGACGTGACGATGGCCACCACACCTTGCGCCTGCAGCTGCGCGAGTTCGGCCGGGGCCACGTTGTCAGTGACCAGGATGTCGCCAGCGACACCGGTGGTATCGACCACACGGCGGTGCAGGCTTGCGTGCACCCGCGCAATCACCTGGTCGATGTCGTCCATCCGACTGCGAAAGTAGTCGTCGTCCATGCTCGCGAACACGGTTGCGATGCGGTCACGTTGCAGCCGCAAAGCATAGTCGGCGCTGCAGTGCTCCTTGCGGATCAGCTCGTCCAGACCGTGCAGCAGCTCGGGATCGTCCAGCAGCAGCGCGTGCAGGTCGAGGAACTCGCCGACCTCATGCGCCAGCGCACCTTGCAAGCGGTCGCGCATGGCCCGCATTTCGGTGCGGACCCGGTCAATGGCGTCATGCAATCGCGCCATCTCCGCCTGGACGTCGGCGGCTTCAATGTATTCCTCGACCACGTCGATGACGTGCTGCAGGCGCACACGTGCACGGCCAAGTGCGCTGCCGCGCGATGCCGCCAGTCCGGTGAATTCCTGGCGCACGATCCTGCCCCTACTGGTCTTCGTCGAAGCGACGATCGAACAGTGCTACAACCGCTTCGGCGACGGTGTCCTCATCCTCGCCGTCGACACGCAGACGGATCTGGGTGCCCTGTCCGGCAGCCAGCAACATCACGCCCATGATGCTCTTGGCGTTGACCTCACGGCCTTTGGCGAGCAGGGTCACGTTGCACTGGTAGCCCGACAGCAGCTGAACAAGCTTGGCTGTGGCGCGGGCATGCAAGCCCAGTCGATTGGAGACGGTCAGTTCGCGTTCGATCATGGCAGTGTTCCCGGAGCCGTCTTCAATGGATGGTGGTGAGGCAATGCGTTCATGCGTCGTCCTGCCGTACGCCGTTGCGGGCGCCTGCAGCGGCCACGCCTGGAAGTTCATCCAGTCCGAGCTCGGCGTAATTCAGTACGCGCAACAGCATCGGCAAACTGAGTCCGGATACACGATGCGCGCGAGTACCCAGCCGTGCCAGAGACGCGGCCAAGTTGCTCGGGGTCGCACCGTATAGATCAGTCAGCAGCAGCACCCCGTCACCACCGTCAACCCGGCGCATCGCTGCGCTGGCCTGTGGCAGCAGCACGTCGAGATCGCCGTCGAACGCGACCTCCAGCGACTCCACTTTTAATGGCAGCGGATTGAGCAGGCGCGAGGCAACGGCCAGGATGGCGCTGCCGATACCTTCGTGGGTGAGTAAGAGAATACCGACAGACATGCGATGAATTTAACAGACGACGATCATCCCCCGATAGTCGACTTTTCCAGAAGTTCGCGGACGAAGCCGCTAATCCATCTCGCGGTGGTGCACGGCGACCTCATCCCAACCCTGTTCGCGAGCCTCGCGAGCCATCCGTTCAGCCAAGTACACCGAGCGATGACGTCCACCCGTGCATCCAAAGGCGACCGTGATGTAGCTGCGGCTGGTGTCGCTATGCAGGCGGGGCAACCAAGTCTTCAGCAGTGCGCCGACCTGCTCGGCAAACTCGTTTACGAGCGGCTGGGCCGCAAAAAAATCTCCCACCGGTCCGTCGCGTCCCGACAGTGGTCGCAGGGTCGGATCCCAATGCGGATTCGGCAGGCAGCGTGCGTCAAACACGAAATCCGCATCCGCCGGAACCCCGTGACGGTAGGCGAAGGATTCAAACAGCAGCGATACCGTGCTGGTGTTATCCAACGCAAAGTTGGTGATGATGTGCCGCCGCATCTGGTGGACATTGAGATCACTGGTGTCCAGTTGCGCGTCGGCCAGTTGTCTCAGAGGTTTGAGGATCTGCCGCTCAAGCACGATCGCGTCGGCCAATGCGAGACCGAGGTGGCTCAGGGGATGGCGCCGGCGGGTGTCGGCATATCGCTTGATCAGGATGTCGTCGCGTGTGTCAAAGAAGATCGTGCGCGGGTCCAGACCCAGCTTGCCGACTTCGGCCAGCCAACCGGGAATGCTCGCCAGGTCACGGTGGCTGGTGCGAACGTCGATGCCAACGGCAAGTCTGGCGGCTTCGGTAAGGTTTGCCGTGGCAGCACTGACGAACGCCGGTAGCAATTCGGCCGGCAGATTGTCGACGCAGTAATAGCCGAGGTCCTCAAAGGTCTTGAGCGCGACGGACTTCCCCGAGCCGGACATGCCACTGACGATCACGAGCGTCGCGGACGCGGATTGGGGTTTTGTGTCGATGTTGTCGAGATTGTCCATGGTCTCAGGGAGTTCCGCGCTCAAGGAAATTGCTGTGACGGGCGAGGAACGCCGCGGCCGGATCCATGCCCTTCATGCGCAGGCTGTGCAGGCGTGCAGCGGCTTCAGCGAGGACCGCAAGGTTGCGCCCGGGCATCACCGGCAGGGTGGTGGTCGGTACGTTCAGATCCAGCACCCGACGGGTGGTGTTGTCACCGGTCAGCCGCTCCAGACCGGATGAGCTGGCGGGTGCGTTGCCAGGGTGGGTCAGGTGGATGATCAGACGCAGGTATTTGTTCTTCTTAACACCTGTGTCGCCGAACATCTGGCGAATGTTGAGCACGCCGAGTCCGCGTACTTCGAGTAGATCCTGAAGCAATTCAGGACAGGTGCCATCCAGGACGTCCGGCGCGATCTGGGTGAACTCGGGGGCGTCATCGGCAACCAGACGGTGGCCTCGGGTGACCAGTTCCAGAGCCAGCTCGCTCTTGCCGACGCCGGCGTCGCCGGTGATCAGGACGCCGATCGAGTAGATCTCCATAAATACGCCATGCAGCGTCACCCGCGGGGCCAGAGTGCGGGCCAGACTGTATTGCAGGTGATTCAGCAGCTCGTGCCCGCGCAACGGCGAGCCCCAAAGCGGAGTCATTGACTCTTCTGCCGCTTCCATCAGGTCCGCCGGGCAGTCCTGTGCCTTGCTGATCAACAGGGCCAGCGGACGGAATTGGATGATCTTCTCGATGGTTTCCCAGCGATGACGTGAATCCAACGAGTCCAGCCACGTCAGTTCCTCACTACCGAGGATCTGCACCTTGTTCGGATAGATGGCGTTTAGATAGCCGGCCATTGATGGGCGGCGGGCGACGGTTTCGACGGCTTCCAGCACGCGCCCGTGCCCGGCTTGGCCAGCGAACCATCGCAACTGCAGCCGCTCGCGTTGTTGGTCGAAAAGCTCGCCGGCACTTATTCGGGCACTGGTCATTGGCATAAGTGTCAGGCCACTGTTGGGCAGGTGGGGAGTGACAGCAGACAGCGGGTCAACTCGCCGAGGTCGCTCGCCTGACGCAACCGCGAGCGGAATCCCGCATCCGAGAAATATTCCGCCAGTTCCGCAAGCTGTTCCAGGTGCTTCATGGTCGAGTGCTGCGGCACCACCATCGCCAGAATCAGGTCGACCGGAGTGCCATCGGCAGCGCCGAAATCAACCGGCTCGGCCAGCCGCAGGAACGCCCCGCGGCTGTCGTCGATGAAATCGACCCGCCCGTGTGGAATGGCGACGCCGTGCCCGATTGCGGTGCTGGCCAGACGCTCCCGGGCGTTAAGGCTGGCGCCGATCAGCAGTGGGTCGGACGCTCCGTTGGTTGTCGGTGAGGCGTCCCCGGTGGCGGGTGCCGCCAACAGGCGCGCAGCGGCGGCGATCACCGCCGCGCGGTCTGGGGTTCCGGACATGATGGCTACGCGATTGCTGTCAAGCAGGTCATTCAATGGCATTTTTTCTAACCGGTTTCCGATATCCGGGCGAGGCTTTCGGCGCGACGCTGCACGTCGACCTGCTTGCTCTTGTGTTTGAGCAGCAGCCGGTCGAGTTTGTCCAACAGCAGATCGATTGCCGCATACATATCAGGTGCTGCCGCGTCCGCGTGAAAAGTCCGTCCGGCGCAAGTGACGGTCGCCTCTGCGCGGTGATCGGGCTTATCCAGACACAGCTGGGTCCGCACTTCGAAGGGCTGCTCGAAATGGCGCTCAAGGCGGCTGAACTTTGTCTCCACGTAATCCCGCAGGGCGGCAGTGACCTCGAGCTGCTGGCCATAGATTTCGATCCGCATGGAAAGACTCCTGTACCTGGCGACGGGCATCCAGCATATCCCAGCCTGCCGCCGGTCTAGTCGATGATTCAGAGCATGCGCGCGCGGTCCTGTGAAGACGCGATCCCCAGCGCCTCGCGATACTTTGCGACTGTGCGACGTGCGACGGGAATCCCCGTGGTCTTAAGGGTTTCAGCCAGGCGTGCGTCAGACAGCGGTTTGGCCGGATTCTCGGCTGCGATCAGTTCGCGGATCATTGCCTGAATTGCGGTACTGGACGCCTCGCCACCGCTGCCTGTCTCGATGCCGGAGGCGAAGAAGGTGCGCAGGGGAATGGTGCCGCGCGGGGTGCGGGCATATTTTCGGGCAATCGCGCGGGACACGGTGGATTCGTGCATGCCGATTTCCGCAGCCACCTCACGCAGGGTCAGCGGTCGCAGCGCAGCGTCGCCAAACTCCAGAAAGCCGGCCTGCTGACTGATCAAACACCGCGCCACTTTAAGCATGGTCACACCGCGCGCCTCCAAGCTCTTGAGCAGCCAGCGCGCTTCCTGCAGGTGCCCCTTCAGATAATTGGCGTCAGCCGTCTCGGCGTGACGGATCATGTTCTCGTAACCCTTATGGATCCCGATGCGCGGACGCATGCTGTCCGACAGGGAGACGCGCCACAAGCCGTGCTGGCGCCAGATGACAATGTCGGGTGCGACGTAGGTGTCCTCGGCCACGCTGCCGATGGCGGCGCCGGGGCGTGGGTCGAGGGAGCGCAGAAGCTGGACGGCGGTTTCAACCTGCTCCAGCGGCAGCTTCATTTCTGTTGCCAGACCGCTTGCCCCGATGCGTGGCAGACGGTCCAGACTGTCGCTGACTACGCGCAGGGCCAAGTCCCGCCCAGGGGTGGTTGGATCCAGTTGTTGCAGTTGCAGCGACAGACATTCGGACAGGTCGCGTGCGCCGACACCGACGGGATCGAAGCGCTGGACCTGCAGCAGTACCGTGGCGATCTCTTGCTCCGAGACCTGCAACTCGGGGGCGAGGGTGTCCGCCACTGATGCCAATGAATCACGGAAATAGCCGTCATCGTCCACCGCTTCGATCAGCACGACAGCGATCTGACGGTCACGCGGCGACAGTGGACTCAGGTGCAGTTGCCATAACAGGTAGTCCTGCAGGCTTTCCGATCCGGCGACCTGTTCGCTGAGTTCCCGGTCGTCGTCGGCATGGGCAGTTCCGACGCGCTGATACCCGACCTCGCCATCATCTGGACCCCAGTCGGCCTCGGGCGGCGCCGGTGTGTCGCCTTCATGCGCAGCCGCGTCTTTCGATATGGGCTCGGCAGACGCGGTTTCGGTGGTCTGGTCGAACTCCTCGTTCTCGGTCCAGTCAAGCAGTGGGTTGCTCTCCACTGCCGCCGCCAGTTCGGCTTCAAGTTCGACAGCAGACATCTGCAAGAGGCGGATGGCCTGTTGCAGTTGCGGCGTCATGGCCAGGTTTTGGCCGAGTGAAGTCTGTAGTCGGGGCTTCATCGTCACATTTTTGTTGCGGCGCGAACGGGACCAGCACCGCGACGCGTCATCATGCGAGGGGCCGGTTGCATCCGGCCAAGCCCTGATTGGCTAGAGACGGAAGCTATCCCCAAGGTAGACGCGTCGCACGTCTGGGTTGGCGAGCAGCGTGTCCGGAGCCCCCTGCGCGAGCACACCGCCTTCATTGAGGATATACGCGCGGTCGCATATGCCCAAGGTCTCACGGACATTGTGGTCGGTGATCAGCACGCCGATACCGCGATTCTTGAGGTGACTGACGATGCGCTGGATCTCGCCGACCGAAATGGGATCGACACCGGCGAACGGTTCATCCAGCAACATCAACCGCGGATTACCAGCCAGCGCGCGGGCGATTTCGACGCGGCGGCGTTCACCACCCGACAGGCTCGCGCCGAGCTGGTTGGCAACGTGGGTGACCTGCAACTCCTCCAGCAGCGAGTCCAGTTCACGTTGACGACCGGCTTTGTCCAAGTCTGCCCGCAACTCCAGCGCCACGCGCACGTTATCGGCGACCGACAGTTTGCGGAACACCGACGGCTCCTGCGGCAGATAGCCCACGCCCAGTTTTGCCCGTGCGTACATCGGTTGGTCGGTGATGTCCTTGCCATCGAGCAGGATCTGTCCCGCATCGGCCGGCACAAGGCCGACAATCATGTAGAAACACGTCGTCTTGCCGGCGCCGTTGGGCCCCAGCAGTCCGACCACTTCGCCGGCATCGAGGGTCAGGCCAAAATCGTGTACGACCTCACGCGAACGGTAGGACTTGCGCAGCCCCCGAGCGACCAGCATCAGTTGGTCTCCGCTGGCGCGGCATTCTTCGGCATGATGCGCATGTTGACGCGGCCATTGCCTTCGCCGCCGCTGGTTACCTGGCCACTGGTCATGTTGTAGACCACACGCTCGCCGCTGAGCGTGCCTCGCGGTTGCTTGATGTTGACCTTGCCGGTGAACACCACGGTGTCGTTCGTGACGTCGTAGTCGATCTTGCTGGCCACGGCGTTCATCTGGCTGCCGTCGTCCATCTGTTGCGACAAGGTGGCAGGCGATCCGGTCAACACCACCCGCGAGGGATCTCCGCCGCGGGAGTGGACCTCGGCGCGCGCGGCCTCGGCATGCAGGCTTCCCTGGTCGATAACCACGCCACCAGACAGGATTGTCGGCGTTCTGTCATCAAGACTGCCGACGGCGTTGCCGGCATTGATGTCCATGGCTTGGTTGCGATCCGACTTCTTCGCCAGTGCGATAGGACTGGCGGCGATGGCACAGCCGATCAGGAGCCAGCTGGCTGCCTTGAAAGAATTAGGGGACATAGCGGGATGTGACCTCCGATTGGAGCGTGTACTGTTTGCTGGCCAGATTCACCTCCAGCCCGTTGCCGCGGAGTATAGAGCCGGGCCGGTTGATGGTGACCTGCACGGCCGAGTCGAGACGGTCCGCATCAGGGTAGACGTTCAGCTCCTGGGTATCGATCGTGACCTTCGGCGATTGACGACCGTCGCTGATGGCGTTCACGTCGCCGCGCAGCCGCAGTTCGTCGCCGTTGGCGCTGACCCAGCCAGTCTTGGACCGTACCTGCCAGCCGTCACCGTTGTCTTGACTCGGCGGGATCATGAACAAGGGTGTGGTGACGTCCATCGTTTCCAATACGGGGTCGCGGGCGAGCCGGGGCGCGCGCAGCGTGAATGATTCTTTGCCCGTGGCGTCCAGCACGACCAGCTCGAAATCGTTGAGCAGGTAATCCGGTCGACCGCCGATGTTTACCTGTGACTCCGGCCCGGTAGTCATGCGCGACAGCAATGCCCAGCCGCTCGCTACCGCACCCATCAGCAGAAGGCCCGCCAAAGCGGTACGCCAGTTCATGCGTTGCGTCCGGTGATCAGCGGGGTGGCTACATCGGACAGTTCGCGCACGGCGGCCTCGATGAGCGCTGTGACCTTGTCCTGGGAGTGCAGCAGAAGATCGCAGAGCTCGCGTCCTGCTCCGTCGCCGGCACGTGCCGAAGTCACCCAGTGGGCACGATCCCGCACCCAGACGTGCGCACTCGACGGCGCCACAGAGAAGCCGACCTGCTGCATTGCGCGTAGATCCGGCAGGTCATCACCCATGAAGGACACTTCCTGCATGCCCAAGCCCAGCCGCGCACTGATGGCTCGAACCATCGCCAATTTATCGCCGACGGCGGTATGCACTTCGGTCAGACCCAGTTCCGCGCCGCGGCGTTCGACGATGGTGCTGGCGCGCGCCGTAATGAAAGCGACTTCGATGCCCACCTTGCGCAGCATCACCAGTCCCAGCCCGTCGTGGACGTGGAAGGCTTTGGTTTCGCGACCGTCAGTGTCGAAACGCAGGCGGCCATCGGTGAGCGTGCCATCGATGTCGAAGCATGCGAGACGGACAGCGCGGGCTCGCTCGAGGATCGCGGCATCGCTGGTGGCAATAGCGCGGGAGTCACTCATGCTCATACCACCCGGGCCCGCAGCAGGTCGTGGATGTTGAGTGCGCCGACCAGTCGGCCGTCGGCGTCGACGACCAGCAGTCCGCTGATCTTGTACGTTTCCATCAACTGCGCCGCTTCCACCGCGAGTGCGCCTTGATCAATCGTGCGTGGGTTGCGCGTCATCACATCGGCAATCCGCGTCGTACGCAGGTCGACCTCGTCATCGTCCAGACTTCGGCGCAGATCGCCGTCGGTATAGAGGCCGAGCAACCTGTCGTCGGCAACGTCGACGATCGCGGTCATCCCCAGACGCTTGCGAGTCATCTCTACCAGTGCCTCGCTGACGCTGGCGTCGGCGCCGACACGCGGGATTTCTGCCCCCAGATGCATGATGTCCGCGATGTGCAACAGCAGGCGGCGGCCCAGTGCTCCCGCAGGATGCGAGCGGGCGAAGTCATCGGCAGTGAAGCCGCGCGCTTCCAGCAAGGCGACCGCCAGTGCGTCGCCCATCGCCAGCGAGGCGGTGGTGCTGGACGTGGGTGCAAGATGCAGTGGGCACGCCTCTGTCGGTACGCTGACGTCCAAGTGCACGTCGGCGGCGCGCGCGAGCGTCGAACCCGCCCGACCGGTCATCGAGATCAGCTTGTTGCCCTGCCGTTTCAGGCCTGGCAGCAGCATTGCCACTTCGTCGCTCTCACCCGAGTAGGACAGGGCGACGACCACATCCGAGTCGGTGATCATCCCCAGGTCGCCATGACCGGCTTCGCCAGGATGGACGTAGAACGCCGGGGTGCCGGTGGAGGCGAGGGTCGCTGCAATCTTGCGGGCGACATGGCCGGACTTGCCCATGCCCGTGCAAACCACGCGGCCGCGGGCAGCCAGCATCAGTCGGCAGGCGGCGCTGAACTCGCCATCCAACCGCGCGGCGACGGCCACCAAAGATCGGGCTTCAATATCGAATACGCGACGGCCGCTGGCGGCGTAATCGTATTCGTGCGGGTTTTCGGAAGATTCGGGGGATGTTGCCATTTCGGAGCAGGGGGCTTTCCGCTAGGCTAGAACGGCTGATTTTACGCAGATTGCCTGCTCGCGTATCCCGTCCGCTGAACCTTTGCCGACCGCGCTACGCGCAATGGCCCTTTACTTGCGGGTATCCCGCACTTCAATTTCCGGCGAGCCTGCCTCGCCGCTTCAGTTGTGAGGCCGAAACAGTGAACCCCCAGACCATTAAAACCCTGATCGAAAAAGGCCTGCCCGGCGCGAGCGCGGATGTACGCGGCGACGACGGTGTGCATTTCGAGACGACCGTGATCAGCGAGGCGTTCGCCGGCAAGTTGCCTCTGGCCCGGCACCGGCTGGTGTACGCAACGCTGGGCGAGCTGATGGGTCGGGAGATCCATGCCCTGAGTATTGACGCAAAGACCCCCGCCGAAGCCGGACAGAGCTGAGCATGCAGAAAATTGTGGTTGAAGGCGGCGTTGCCCTGAACGGCGACGTGCGTATCTCCGGCGCCAAGAATGCGGTACTGCCGATCCTGTTTGCGACCTTGCTCGCCGACGGCCCGGTCGAGATCAGCAACGTACCCCACCTGCATGACGTGGTGACCAGTGTGAAGTTGCTCGCAGAGATCGGGGCAGGCATCAGCATCGACGAGCGCTATGGCATCACCGTGGACCCCACGACGGTGCACAGCCAGGTGGCGCCGTACGAGCTGGTACGCACCATGCGCGCATCGGTGCTGGTGCTTGGGCCGCTGTTGGCCAAATACGGTCACGCAGAGGTATCGCTTCCAGGCGGCTGCGCGATCGGCTCGCGACCGGTGGATCTCCACATCAAGGGTTTGCAGGCGCTGGGCGCACACATCACCGTTGAGAACGGCTTCATCAAGGCGCGCGCAGATCGCCTGAAGGGCGCCCGTCACGTGTTCGAGATGATCAGTGTCGGCGCGACCGAAAACGTGATGATGGCGGCGACCCTCGCTGAAGGCACCACGGTGCTGGAGAACGCCGCAATGGAGCCGGAGATCGTCGATCTTGCCGAGTGCCTGCGCGCGATGGGTGCGCAGATCGAAGGTGAGGCGACTGGCCGGATAACCATCCACGGTGTCGATCGGCTGCATGGCGGCAGCCATTCGGTAGTTCCCGACCGGATTGAAACCGGCACGTTCCTGGTCGCCGCGGCCATGACCGGCGGCCGCATCACCGCCCACCATGCGCGGCCGGACACGATGGATGCGGTGCTCGATAAACTGGTCGAGGCCGGCGCGACGATTGAATGCACCGATGATCGGATCACGCTGGACAGGCACGGGCGGCGACCGCGCGCGGTCGACTTCACTACAGCACCACACCCCGCCTTCCCAACCGATATGCAGGCACAGTTCATGGCGATGAACTGCATCGCCGAAGGGGTGGGCGTGATCAACGAGACGATCTTCGAGAACCGCTTTATGCACGTCAACGAGCTGGTCCGTCTCGGCGCGGACATTCGCGTCGATGGCCACATGGCGGTGGTGCGCGGGGTCGAGACACTCAGCGGCGCACCGGTGATGGCGACCGATCTGCGCGCCTCGGCGTCGTTGATCCTTGCAGGACTGGTCGCGAAGGGCGAAACCGTGATCGATCGTATCTACCACCTTGATCGCGGCTACGAGAACATCGAAGAAAAGCTGTCAGGGCTTGGGGCGAGGATTCGCCGGGTCGGCTGAGACGACCCACAAAAAACCCCGCGATCTACGCGGGGTTTTTTATTGGATCGATTCGGATCCAATCAGTGCACCGACTTCACCGTCAAGTCGATCGCGTCCTTGCCATCCTTGCGCTGGAGAATACGCGCCGGAATCGGCATCCCCTCCACCAGCCACGCGATTGTCTGCTTGTTGCCGTCGGTGCTGACGACCTTGGTTGCGTCGCGCTGCGCGCCATCGATGGTCACCTTTTCCGTTCCGGAGACCTTGTAGGTGAGCTGTTTGACACGCCCGTCGTCGACCATCCGATACGTCAGCGGCTTGCCAGCCTGCAGGTCGCGGACCAGCGCCAGATTGATCAGCAGGGCATCCATGTCGCCAGCTTTCAGCTTGATCGGCGCCGAGCGATCAGCTTTGACGTCACCCGACCAGGTTGCCAGGCCTTGGGTCCAGTCATAGCTGGCCGTTTTCGACGACTTCTTCACCATCACTTGGGAGGTGTCTTCGCTGCTCAGCGGACGCCACTGGCCATCACTCTCTTCAAACACCGTGCTCTGCTTCAGGTTCGCAAGCGGGGTGCTGATCGCAAGCGTGTAACGCCACCGGTCACCGGACTCGGGTACCAACGTCATCTTGCCGGTCGCCTGCATGCCCATGTAGCTGGCTTGATAATCGGCGGTAAAAGCATCGATCGCCCACGCCGGTGCACTGGCCAGAAGCAATGCAGCGCTAGCCCCCAGCAGGCGCAAGTGTCCGGTGCGGACCGATCGTAGGGATTTCATTGTGAATGCAGCAACCATCTATTCAACTCCTTTGTATTCGACCAGACGCAGGTCGTAAACGTCTTTGCCGTCTTCACGCTTCAGCATGCGTATCGGACTGGGAACGTTGTTGACCACCCAGATCAGCGTCTCTTCATTGCCTTTGCTGCGGGTGGCCTTCAATGCGTTGTAGGGCGTCCCGGCGACAGTAATGCTCTCCGGCTCTGCGGCGACCACATAACGATGGTCGCGGATGCGGCCGTCATCAACAAAGCGATACTCCAACGTTTTGCCGGGCTCGGCGTCGCGGATTACCGCAAGATTTATGAGCAAGCCGGTCATGTCGCCATCCTGCAGAACCAGTGGGCGGCGGCGACTTTCCTTCAGGTCACCCTGCCAGCGGGCCGAACGGGACGACCAATCGTAGATGCCAATGGTTTGATTGCGTGTGAAAACGCTCTTGTTGACCGTGGCCTGGGTCACCGGTCGGTACACGTCGCCAAGATCATCAAAGACGCTGGACTGCTCGGCGTTGATGCCGATGAATCCCGTCATACCGCGGGTGCCGTGCATGACCAGATCCACTCGCCATCGGGGCGGTTGCTGTGGGACCAGCTGCATCATGGCCTCACCCAGCGGTTTGCCATCCTTGTAAACGGCATAGCTGGCGACGAACGGTCGCAGTATCCGTGGCTCGGCATCCACCTGCGTGGCAGTTGAGGGTGCTGCAGCCGGTGCAGCAAGGGTCGAAGCTTGCTGCTGCGCCGTCGCGGACATGGGCAGCAGCAGGGCCAGCAACGCCGGGGTAATAGTCGCTCGCATGTAAGCGTGGACACTCAATTGAACTAATGACCCTGAGGATGCAGGCGGTTGTCTGAATCCAGCCGCAGCGGGGCGATCAATGGGTCGCCATCGACATGGATTGATCCATCGCGCAGGGCCACGCGTCGGGCGGCGAAGAGCTGCAGCGTTGCCAGCATGAGCGGATGCTCGCGATCCAACACCCGCAGCGCCAGCTGTTCGGCGTCGTCGCCGGCCAGCACCGGTACGACCGCCTGGGCGATCACCGGACCACCGTCCAGCTCGGGGGTGAGGAAATGGATACTCGCTCCATGCTCAATGACGGCGTCGTCGAGCGCCTGCTGATGGGTATGCAGGCCTTTGTGGGCGGGCAGCAGGGAAGGGTGGATATTGATGATCTGTCCACTGTGCGCCGTCACGACCGCCTCGCCCAGCAGGCGCATGTATCCGGCACAGACGATCAGTTCCGGCTTGCTTGCGTCGATCCGTGCGAACAACTCGGCATCGAATGCCGTCCGGTCTGCGAAAAGTCGTGGTTGCAGTGCGGTGGCGGGAATGCCTGCCTGAACCGCCCGCTCAAGGGCGAGCGCGCGGCGCCGGTCGGAGAACACACCCACCACCTGGGCATCCAGTTGGCTGGCGGCAATGGCGTCAATGATCATCTGCAGGTTGCTGCCGCGCCCGGAGGCGAGCACGGCGATGCGCAGTGCGGAAGTCATAGGGGTGAGCCTGCTGCGTGCGTCAGTCGATCCGCACGCGCTCGGCGGTGGCTGCTACCACTTCGCCGATCCGGCGGTTGGACAGGGCCAGACCGTCCAGCGCCGACTCGATCGCTGCCACTGAGTCCTGCGGAACCACCAACACGAATCCGATGCCGCAGTTGAACGTGCGCCACATTTCGCTGTCAGCAACCGCGCCTTCGCGCTGCAGCCAGTCGAATACCGGCGGCAGGACGATCGCGGAGGCCTCGATCCGCACGCCGAGCGTCTCGGGCACCACTCGGACAATGTTTTCGGTCAGACCGCCACCGGTGATGTGCGCCATCGCATGAACCGCATCGCCATGCTCGCCTTGAAGCAGGGCCAGAATCGGCTTGACGTACAGCGCGGTCGGCATCATCAGTGCGTCGATCAGTGCGGTGCCGTCAAAGTCGACATCGTCCGGACGACCGGCGCGATCAAAGATGCGCCGGATCAGTGAGTAGCCGTTCGAGTGTGGGCCGGAGGATGCGATACCGATCAGCACATCGCCGGCTGCGACCCGGCTGCCATCACGCAGCTCGGACTTCTCGACCGCGCCGACCGTAAAGCCGGCCAGATCGTATTCCCCGGGGGCGTACATGTCGGGCATTTCAGCGGTCTCGCCACCGATCAGCGCACAACCAGCCAGTTCGCAGCCGCGTGCGATACCGCCGACCACGGCAACCGTGGTCTCGATGTCGAGCTTGCCGGTCGCGAAATAGTCGAGGAAGAACAATGGTTCGGCGCCCTGCACCAGCACGTCATTGACGCACATGCCGACCAGATCGATGCCGATGGTGTCGTGTCGGCCGAACTGCTGGGCCAGCTTCAACTTGGTGCCCACACCGTCGGTACCGGACACCAGTACCGGCTCGCGGTACTTGCCGGACAGGTCAAACAGGGCGCCAAAGCCTCCCAGTCCGCCCATGACTTCAGGGCGGAAACTGCGCTTGACCAGCGGTTTGATGCGTTCGACCAGTTCGTTGCCCGCGTCGATATCGACACCGGCATCGCGATAGGTCATCGGGGCGGGGGAAGGCTGGGAGGGTGCGGTCACGGCAGACTCGAGGGACGCGGGTAGCCGGTGATTTTAGCAGCAGCGGACGATCTTGGCCGATGCAGATGGACGTTGTCGCGGCGGTACGGCACCATTTCCCCTTGATATCGAGTTCACGGGAAGCACCATGGCGCATACAACGGGCATGAAAAACGATCGCGACCGCCGTGCGGGCTGCCGCCGCAGTGAGGGTCGGACCCTTGCCGGCTGGCTTTCATGGGCGTGCTTCGCGACATTTCTGGTCGTCAGCTCAAGCGCATTTGCGCAGCGCGTTGAAGGTGACCGCGCGGTCGCGCAGGGTGCCTACTCCGCCGAGGTGATTGTGAACGGACAAGGGGCTGACGAGCGTCGCGGCGCGTTTTCCCGGGCGCTGGCGCAGGTGTTGGGCAAGCTGTCAGGCGACCGGGCCGCTGCTAAGCGTCCAGGCGTCGGCGCTGAGCTTCGCCAGGCCGAAAAGTATGTGGAGAGCTTCGACTACCGACAGGATGAAGGCCGCTCCGCTTCCGGTGCGCCGAGTTTCAAGACCACCTTGGTGGTCCGTTTCGACCAGCAAGCGGTCGATGGGCTGGCACTGGCTGTGGCGTTGCCGGTCTGGCCGCAGCCACGACCCAAGCCGGTGCTGTGGCTTGCGATTGATGACGGCAGCGGTCCGCGACTGGTAGATGTTTCCAGCGCCGACGCCGCGCGTTCGGCCCTCGATCGCGCGATTGAGCGCGGCTATCGCCTGGGACTGCCCAATGGCACTGCGTCGGAGCGTGCGCTGGTCGGTGCAATCTGGCGTGGTGATACCGCGGCGGTGGCGCGGGCATCGCAGCGCTACAGCCCGCCGATGCAGTTGATCGGCAAGCTGTACCGCGATGGCGCAGGCTGGAAAGCGGACTGGATCTTCGTTGACGACGGCAAAGTGCTGTCGCGCTGGTCCGAGAGCAGCGCCAATGCCCGTCAGCTGATGGCTACTGGCGCCGATGGAAGCGCGGACGCGCTGACCAAGCGTTATGCCAAACGTGCCGAAAGTGGCCCGGCTGGCACTTACCGGGTGGCGTTCACCGGCCTGCGCAGCGCCGACGACTACATCCGTCTGTCCGCTTACCTGCAAGGCTTGGTGGTCGTGCGCGCGATTCGCCCCGCCACCGCGACGGCACAGCGGATGGAATTCGATCTTGAGCTGCTGTCAGGCCTGCGGGGATTCGATTTGATGGTCGAGCGCGATGGCGTATTGGCCGCAGCTGATAGGGGCCGCGATTCCAGCGTGTTCCCAGGTGGCGTCGCCGAGACAGGCGAGGCGTTGACCGTGCCACAGTCCGTACCGGTTTATAGCCTGCACTGATGGCCACCCTTGATCCGTTGAACGAAATCGCGCGCTTCCTGCGACGCCTGCAATGGGCTGCGCTTGCGCTGGCGATATGTTGGCTGCTGTGGCTTTTGGCACCGGTATTGTCGCCGTTTGTTCTGGGTGCGCTGCTGGGCTGGCTGGGCGATCCGCTGGTCGATCGGCTGGAGCGCGTGGGTCGATCGCGCAACACGGCAGTGCTACTCGTGTTCACGGCGATGACTCTGCTGGTGATTCTCGGACTGGTGCTGCTGGTTCCGATGATCCAGGACCAGATCAGCACCTTGATTTCTGCCATTCCCGGGTACCAGCATTGGGTCATCGCCAACGCAATGCCATGGGTTGAAGCGCGCACCGGCATGGAGATCACCGGCTGGTTCGACCTCAATCATCTGGTTGAGCTGGTGCGGGCAAACTGGGAAAGTGCGGGCGGTTTTGCCAGTAATTTGCTGGGCTACATGTCCCGTTCCGGCTTTGCCCTGATCGGATTGGCGGCCAATATCGCGTTGTTGCCGGTGGTGACGTTCTTCGCCCTGCGTGACTGGGACCTGCTGGTTGCGCGAGTGACCTCGTTGATCCCCCGGGATCATCTGGGAACCGTCACCCGTCTGGCGCAGCAGTCCAGCGAAGTGCTCAGCGCGTTCCTGCGCGGCCAGTTCCTGGTGATGCTGGCGCTGGGCGTGATCTATGCGGTCGGCCTGTGGGGCGTTGGCTTGGATCTGGGGATCCTGATCGGGATCATCGGCGGCATCCTGACCTTCGTTCCGTACGTCGGTCCGGCCACCGTCCTTGTGCTCGGGTGCGTTGCAGCGATTGTGCAATATGGCGACTGGCAGCATGTACTGGCCGTGCTGGTGGTATTCGGAATCGGCCAGCTGGTCGAAAGCTATTGGTTGACCCCGAAACTGGTCGGCGACCGCATCGGCCTGCACCCGGTGGCCGTGATTTTCGCGGTACTGGCCGGCGGCCAGCTGTTTGGTTTCTTCGGCATGCTTATCGCACTGCCGTGCGCGGCGGTGGCCAACGTGCTGTTGCGCTACGCCGAGCAGCGCTATACCCACAGCCGACTTTATGCGGGCGCTCCAGTGCCGGTGATCCTGGTCGGTGACGAGCCGCCAGCATCGGGACCGCAGGGCGAGTGAAGTCTGCGCCCCCAGCCAAACCGCCAGCCAGCTTGGGCGGTGCGTCGCTGGCTGTGTCAGGCGTACCGCAGCTGCCGCTGGCGCTTCGCTATCCTGCCGACCAGCGCCTCGACACGTTCGTTGGCGCTCCGGCAGGTGCATTGGAGCAGTTGACTGCGCTGGCCACTGTGGAGGGAAGCGATTGGCTCTATCTCGTTGGCCCAGCTGGTTCGGGCAAGACGCATCTGTTGTTGGGTGCGTGCGCGGTCGCCGAAGCGGCGGGTTGCCGCGTGGCGTACCTGCCTCTGGCGGCAGCGGTGGGTCGCATGCGCGATGCACTGGAAGCGCTTGAAGGCAACGACGTGCTGGCGCTGGACGGAATCGACGTGATTGCGGGTCACCGGGATGACGAAGTTGCGCTGTTCGATGTGCACAACCGTGCGCGTGCCGCTGGAACCCGCATCGTCTATGCGGCGCGGGATAACCCCGACGGCCTTGCACTCGTCCTGCCGGACCTGCGCTCGCGACTGTCCCAGTGCAGTCGACTTACGTTGCAGGCGCTGGACGACGACGACCGACGTGAGGTGCTGCGCCAGCGTGCCCGTCGTCGCGGCTGGGTGCTTGAGGATGCAGCGCTTGATTGGCTGCTCAAGCGTGTTGAGCGCGACCTGGTCGGCCTTACGGCGTTGCTTGATCGACTGGACCGCGCGTCACTGGCAGCCCAGCGACGGATTACTGTGCCGTTTCTTCGCCAAGTGCTGAACGCCTGAGGTCTGCATCCAGTTCGGCAAGCCGTTGTGGAGTGCCCACGTCGGTCCAACGTCCCCGGTGATGTTCACCCGTGACCGCGCCGCGGCCCATCGCCGCGCGCAGAAGCGGTGCCAGCTTGAATCGGGGAGGCTCGCCCAGTGCCTTCGCGGGATCGACGAATACTGCGCGCCACGTATCGACCAGAGAGGGCCGGTACACACCGATCCCCGAGAAAGTCAGCCGGTCATGTCCCTCGACGGAAAGACAACCTGACTCAGCCAGTGAAAAGTCCCCCTCCAAGTGGTGATTGGGATTGTCGACCAGTACGAGATGCGCTTCGCCATCCGGTTCGCGGGGCAGGTGTGCCGGATCAAAGTCGCTCCAGACGTCGCCGTTGACTGCCACGAACGGTGCCTCGACGCCCAGCAGCGACAGCGCATGGTGCATGCCCCCACCCGTCTCCAGCGGCTCGGATCCCTCGTAGGAATACTGCAGGCGCAATCCCCATTGACTGCCGTCGCCCAGCGTTGCGGCGAACTGGTCCGCCAACCAGCTGGTGTTGATTACGACGTCGCGCACGCCGATAGCCGCGAGCTTTTCCAGGTGCCAGACGATGAGCGGTTTGCCACCCACCGATAGCAGGGGCTTTGGCACTTGGTCGGTCAGCGGGCGCATCCGCTCGCCGCGGCCGGCGGCCAGAACCAGCGCTTTCATGCGGGCAGCTGAAACGGTTTAGCGGCCATGGCGGGCTTTACATGGCGATCGATGATGGCGGCCAACTCTGCGAGTTCCGGATAGCGTGGCAGCACTTCGTCGAGGTAGTTGATGAAGCGTTGCGCGTCGGCCAGGTACTTCGGTTTGCCATCGCGATGCCACAGGCGCGCGAAGATGCCCAATATTTTCAGGTGCCGCTGCACACCAATCAGGTCGGCATCGCGGCGGAAGCGCTCCAGCGCAGGAACTGGCAGACCCGCCTCGGCGGCACGAGCGTGGTAGCGCGCGATCCATTCGTCCACGCGGGTCTCGGGCCAGCTCAGGAACGCGTCCCGGAACAAACTGACGGGGTCGTAGGCAATCGGGCCAAGTACTGCATCCTGGAAATCGAGCACGGCCGGGCCGTCGTCAACCGGCATGAGGTTGCGCGGCATGAAGTCGCGATGGACGAATACCTGTGCCTGGTCGAGCGCTGATTCGATCAGGAAACTGTTAACCCGAGCCAGTGCTGCTTGCTCGTCCGCGGAAAGCTCAATGCCGAGGTGGCGGTCCAGAAACCAGTCCGGAAAAAGAGCAAGCTCACGCTTCAGCAACGCCTCGTCATAGGCCGGAAGGTCGGGTGCGCAGGGCAATGTCTGGATCTTCAACAGCTGCTTAATGGCGGCATCGAACAGGGTGTCGGCGTTGTCGGCATTGATCACCTGCAGATAGGTCGGGCCGCCAAGGTCCTCCATCAGCACAAAGCCAATGCCTCCATCCTCAGCCAGCACCTGCGGCACCCGAACGCCGTGCTGCTCAAGGAGGTCGCGCACAAGCAGCCAGGGGCGTACATCTTCCTTGTCTGGTGGCGAGTCCATGACGATCAGTGACGGTTCGCTGCGATCCGAGGTGCGCCAATAGCTGCGGAAGCCCGCGTCCGTGGATGCACGCTCCAACAACAGTGCCGGGTCGCCGGAGGCGTGACGCGACCAGACAAGACGGGCTTCGGCGCGATCGGGACAGTCAACAACAGCCTGGTTCATGCAATCTCCAGTCGCCGGTGGGCGGCAGGCGGTAAGGTTAGCGGGGCACCACTGGTACGGGAACGTATGGGTGCGCGCTGCAGCCGAGAATTTCGTCCGATAAGCCGGAGCGGTTGTAGCCGCTCAGCGCCGCCGTGAGCGGCGGCGGCCGCGGAACATCTCCTGCAGGACCAACAGCGCAATCGCGGCGATGATCGCCAGTGCCCATATCAGCAGGCGGCTGGAAACGCCCAATTCAGTCGCGAGCCATCCGCCCAGTAAGGCGCCGGCCACGCCCAGCAGGATCGTCATGATCCAGCCCATCGGATCAGCACCCGGCTTGATGAACCGGGCAAGGATGCCGATTATCGCGCCGCCGGCGACGTAACCCACGATTCCGTTGAACATGCCTGCCTCTTGGTGCTATTCGGTGCGGTCGCAGCGCCCCGGATGGAGCGCTGCCCATTGCCTCAGCAGCAGCCGTGCTCGCCGCGTTCTTGCTGGGTCGCAGCCGCGGCAACGCCAGTGGTTTCACCGCGTTGCCCGGCTTCGTGGTGGCGGGTGATGACGTGGGCGACGGAGGAGGTGACGCGCTTGCCCATCGGAATGTGCAGGAACTCGTTGGGACCGTGCGCGTTGGAGTGCGGACCCAGTACGCCCGTGATCATGAACTGGGCACCCGGGAACTTCTCGCCCAGCATGCCCATGAACGGAATCGAGCCGCCTTCGCCCATGTACATTGCCGGCGCTCCGAAGTGCGCCTGACTGGCGCCCTCGATGGCCTGAGTCAGCCACGGCGACTGGCTTGGTGCGTTCCACCCGGTGGAGGATTTTTCCAGCTCCAGCTCTACGGTGGCACCGTTGGGTGGGTTGTCGAGTAGGACCTGCTTCAGGATCTCGCCTGCGCGTTTACCGTCCAAAGTCGGCGGCAGGCGCAGGGAGAGCTTTACCGAGGTATGCGGACGGAGCACGTTACCGGCCGAGTCCAGGGAGGGCAGACCATCGACGCCTGTGATCGACAGCGCCGGACGCCAAGTGCGGTTCAGCACCAGCTCGGTCAGGTCGTCGCTCATCGGCGACATGCCGTCCAGCAGCGGGAATTTGTCGTAGACGTCGGTGCCCAGGACGTCCGCCGCCTGGCGCGCCTGAGCGAGACGTTCTGCGGGGATCTCGGCGTGCAGCCCTTCGACGATGATACGGCCGCTGTTCTCATCCTCCAGGCGCGACAGCAGCTGCCGCAAGAGACGGAAGCTGGACGGCACAACACCCGACGCATCGCCGGAATGGACACCTTCGCTGAGCACCTTGACGGTGAAGTTGCCGCCCGCCAAACCACGCAACGAGGTCGTGCACCAGAGCTGGTCATAGTTGCCGCAGCCCGAATCCAGGCAGACCACCAGCGACGGCATACCGATGCGGTCGGCTAAATGATCGACGTACGCGGGCAGGTCGTAGCTGCCGGATTCCTCGCACGCCTCGATCAGGATCACGCAACGTGCATGCGGGAGCTTCTGCTCGTGCAGTGCCATCACAGCGGTCAGCGAGCCGTAGATCGCGTAACCATCGTCGGCGCCGCCACGGCCGTACAGGCGGTCGCCCTTGATCACCGGCTTCCACGGGCCGAGGTCGTCGTCCCAGCCGGTCATCTCCGGCTGCTTGTCCAGATGCCCGTACAGCAGCACGCAGTCCTCATCGTTACCGCCGTTGGCGGCTGGGATCTCGATGAATATCAACGGGGTACGGCCTTCCAGGCGCACCACTTCGACCTGCATCCCCGGGATCGTCTGGGCACGCGCCCAAGTCTCCATCAGCGTAACCGCCTGATCCATGTAGCCGTGCTCGACCCAGTCGGCGTCGAACATCGGCGACTTGTTGGGAATGCGGATGTATTCCACCAGTTGGGGAACAATTTCGGCATCCCATTTGTCAGCGACGAAGCGGTCGACAGCGGCGGAATCTATCTGGTTGGCGTCCATGGCAGGGACCCGGAATGAGGAGTGGCATCCATTGTAACGCCGGGATCGCGGCAGACTTTTCCTACACGCCGTGCGGGCAAGCGCCTACCCCGGGACGATCACTTGGGTGATTACGGCAAATGGCCTGATACGGCAAAGTTCATCCATCGGCAACGCGGGCCCGCCGACTGGGGATGGAACCCCTCTCTACGGACATCATCAGGAGTCAGGCCATGAAGTCACTGCTACTCATCGCAAAAACACTGATCTTCTCGTTGCTGCTTGTCGGGACGACTTGGGCGCAGGACAGCGTCAATATCAATGTTGCCGAAGCGGCTGAGATCGCGCAGGTACTCACCAATATAGGCCCCGCCAAAGCAAAGGCGATCGTGGAATACCGCGAGGCGAATGGTGCGTTCCGCAGCGTCGAGCAACTGGCGATGGTCAAAGGGATTGGCTTGGCAACGATCGAGAAAAATCGAGGCCGGATAGAGCTCTCCGGGCCCGGCAGGTCTCCGGGAAAGGTCGTCAAGCGTTAAGAACACATCGCCTGTGAGGGTACCGGGATACTGGCGCAGGTGAGTTCGTAGGCATGGATTGCCTGCGGTCAGGGGGAGGACCTCTGGACATGGATGTATGCCACCCGTCGCAGAGGGATCTGCGGCGGGTGGCTTTTATTTGAGCGATGTTTACCGCCGCGATGGCAGACTGATCGCCCGTCAGTCGTTCGTGGATCTATGCACTCTCACGTTATCCCTGCCGCCGATTACCATCGCGAACCCTGGAGTAACGGTTTGGGTTGGACCCGGCAGATAGCACGCCGCGGTAATGACCAGGACTGGATCTGGCGTCTGTCGATCGCCGAGATCGATGACAATGCCGCGTTCTCCCAATTTGCGGGTGTCGATCGGGAATTGGTTCTGCTTTCGGGCAACGGTCTGCGTTTGAGTTTTGACGATGGGCCGGTTGCCGCACTTGAGCCGCCGCACGAACGGCATCGTTTCTCCGGCGAGCGCGCGCTGTGCGGTGAGCTTGCCGATGGTCCGGTGCGTGTGTTCAACCTGATGTGGAAGCGCGAAGGCGTTGCTGTCCAGCTCTGGCATCGGCCACTGGTTGGGTCGATGGTGGTGTTTGCGGAGCCGACCGATGTCTGGATGGTCCATCTGATAGCTGGCCAAGCTCGTTTTGGGGAGGCCGATCGACTGCCTGAAATGCAGAGTGGCGATACTGCACTGCTTTGCGCTGATGCTGATGGACGCACCCGTTATTCCTTGGAGGGCGGCGGCGAGGTACTGCTTGCACGCATCCGGACTGCCTAGGACCTCAGGCGTAGTCGGATTCGACGGCTATGTCAGTAAACGTCGCGCCGGTAGCGGCCATCAGCGGCCATCGTTGCCAACGACTGGGCTCCGACGATTGCGGCCAACGCCGAATCGACGGCCGGCGCCATGCCCTTGAGACTGCCGCAGACATACACCGCGGCACCTTGATTGAGCCATTCTTGCAACTCGTTCGAGCGTTCCGAAATCAGCCCCTGCACGTAGTGCCGCGTAGGCTGGTCACGCGAGAATGCGGTGTCGATGCGTTCGATGCAGCCCCCGTCGTGCCAAGCGCGAAGCTCGTCGCCGTAGTGGTCGTCGTGCGTGCTGCTGCGCTCGCCGAACAGCAGCCAGTTGCGATGTCGGCCCGCGCTGATTCGCTCCTGCAGCAGTGCGCGCAGTCCCGCCAAGCCGGTTCCGTTGCCAATCAGGATCAACGGTCGATCGTCTTCGGGGGCGTGGAAGCCCGGGTTACGGCGGATGCGTAAATCAATAGCCTCTCGAATACTCGAGTGGGCAGTCAGCCACCCGCTTCCCAGACCAAGCGCGCCATCGTCGTATTGAACCTGACGTACCAGCAGTCGCAGGCAGCCTTCTGTAGGGGTGGAGGCGATTGAGTAGGCGCGATGGGGTAGTGCTTCGAGCTCGTCCGCGACCTCCTGATCGCTCTTGCCGCGCATGGTGGCGGCTAACGGCAGGCGGCTGGATGCAGCCAATTGCGAAATCAGCAGTCTCTGCGGACCCTTGCTGTCCGTGCGTGTTACTACTGAATCTGCCGTCAGACCGACCGCCTCAAGCCATGCCTCGACCGCCGCTGGTCCATGGCGTGGGCCGATCTCGGCGACGTCGCCAGCCTGCCAATGCAGGTCGGCGAGGTTGTCGGGCGTCAGCTGAACGTCGAACACCGGGCCACCCGGGCTACCGGCATTCAGATGCCTGCGGGACTGCAACTTCCACTGGCGATACGCATGAGGTGTCCAGTCCGGTTGATCCACGGCGCCACACAACTGGCTTAGCAGGTACTGCCAGTGCCGAACTGCTCCGGTATCGCCGTCGTCAACTTCCACCAGAACGAACAGTGGCTGGGCCCCGGTGCTCCGCAGCCAGGCATCGATCCGGTGGCCGAATGCACAGAACTGCCGGTAGTCGCTGTCGCCCAGCGCTAATACTCCATAGCGCAAGCGTTCCAGCCGTGTACTACCCGAAGTCATGCAGTCGCGAACGAAGTTGGCGGCCGGGTCCGGGGCATCCCCTTCGCCGGTGGTGCTGGCGATGAACAATGCCTGCTGCGCGGCATGCAACATCGACGCGTCGAGATCGGCAATGCTCAGCACTTGGACCGACTGGCCTGCCTGCTGGAGCGAATCGGCAGTCCGCAGGGCGAGGGATTCCGCCTGACCGAACTGGCTGGCGTACACCACCAACCAGTTGGCATCGTCGGCTGCTTCAGACGAGGCCACTGTGGTGGTCGTGGTCGCGGTCAGTCGACGATGAGAGCTTCCAAATAGACCAACGAATCCGGCATAGGCGGCAATGACGGTCGCGGCGCCGAGCAGGCTCGACACACGGAATACCGGTCCCTGCCAGGCTTCAACCTGCCACCGCGCCAAGGCAACCGCCAGTGCGATCAAGGCAATGACCACCAGTCCGTTGACGAATGTGTCGGCGCTGATCGCCGGACGTAAGCGGCCCCAAGAGATACGCGCGACGGCTGAGGGAAGCGTATTCATGGCTGCTCCAGTGCGGCTCGAAAGCTTGGTGTCATGCGGCTGTTGAAGCGGCTGCCGTCATGCCAGACCAGCCGGACTGCAAGCTTGTGGCTCCGGGCGTACTGCCAGCCTTTCTCTGGGCCAAGCACGGTCAGTGCGGTGGCCAGTGCATCGGCGTGCATGCACTCGCGGTGGAGCACAGTGACCGAAGCCAAGCCATGCGACACCGGTCGGCCGCTGCGGGGGTCGATGGTGTGGGAGTAGCGCTGACCGTCCTCGTCGAAGAAATGCCGGTAGTCACCCGAGGTAGCCATGGCCATCCCATCCAGTGCGATCACCACTGGCGCGCTGATGTTCTTGGGGTTGAAGTCGCCTGGCGACGGCTGTTCCAGTGCGATCCGCCAAGCGGTGCCATCCGGCTTGCTGCCGTGGCTGCGCAGTTCGCCGCCGACCTCAACCAGAAACGCCCCCACCCTTTGTTTGCTTAGAAACTCGGTGACTTGATCAACGCTGTATCCCTTGGCGATTCCCGACAGATCGACGTAGGCATTGCCGGGCTGGGTCATCACGCCGGTTGCGTCCAGCTGCAGTCGTTGCCAGCCGACGCGGGAAATGGCGGCTGCCAGTTGCTCTGCGTCGGGTGCTTTGCGCTCGCCATCTGGCCCAAATCCCCACAGATTGACCAGCGGCCCGACTGTCGGGTCGAACGCGCCGTCGCTGTCCGCGGCCAGCGCAAGCGCAGCCTCCATCACCTTTCGCAATTCCGGTGGCAGCAACTGACGGGTTCCGGCGGGGGCTGCGTTGAATCGGCTCAGGTCGGAGTCCCGCTCCCACGTGCTCATCTGGGCCACAACGGTGTCCAGACGCGCCTGTATTCCGAGCTGCAGCGCCGCCGGTTCAGCGTCATCCGCTCGCAGCGTCACCGACCAGGTCGTGCCCATCGTCTCGCCAGACAGTCGTTGCAGACTTTGTGCAACGGCTGTTCCGGGCGCGGCTGTCGCCATTAGTGGCAGGAGGCAGGCAATCAGCAGTGAGACGAGGGCAACGAGCGGACGCATGGGTTTACTGCGGTAGTACTTCAAACGTCGCGGAGTAGCTCAAGCGACGCTGCTTCGCGTCGGGCAGGCTAGTCAGCGCGTCGGAGCGGGAGGTTTCCATCCAATACATGCCCGGCTGCGGCCACGTCACTTTGAACTGCCCCTTCGCATCGGTTACCAGCTTGATCTCGTCCTGCTGATCGCGATAGCGGGACGCGCCGGGCGTCAGCTCCACTTCCAATCCTTTCGCGGGCGTGCCGTCGACCAGCAGCTGGAACGTGGCCGCCTCTCCCGCATACAGATCATTGGGGTGGGTGACCGGGACCAGTTCGATGCCTGTTCCTTCCACGTTGAACACGCTGGTCGTCGGCGAGCCCACGGTCGCGAAGGTCTCGATGCGACCCATGCTCTCCGTCACCACCACATCGGTTGCACCGGCTGGAAGTTCGCTGTTGAATGATGCGGGGGTGCCGCGCCAACGCTTTCTCTCGCCGTTCAACTGGTACTGGGCGAATATTCCGTCGTTGAGCACCATCAACTTGTAGGTGCCTTCCTGGGTCAGTTCCAGGTCGAACACGCTGCGGTACTTTCCGGTCGCACTGTTTTGCGGCTGGATCCGGCTGCCATCAGGCGCGGTGACCTGCAGTCCGTCGAGGCGCAAGGGCACGTGGTTGAAATGGAACAGGTCATTGGAGACCGCCGCGTCGACGGTCACCCATGCGCCGGTGTCTGAAAAGACCGTAGCCGAGGGATGCAGCCACGCTTTGTGTGCGGTTGCGGTAATCGGCGCCAGAAGCAGCGTCAATGCGGCGGTGATGCCGATCAGTCGAAGGTTCATTGCAGTATTCCTCGGTGGCGATGGGGGAGGCCGGGTGTCGGCTCAAGGTTTGATGGACACGCGCACTTGACCGAGCTCAGTCTTTCCCTGTCCCTTTAATTGCTGCGGGGACGTGGCTGGCCAGTGGAAGGGCAGACTCACAACCTCGCGGCCACCGACCTCGCGGGCGGCCTCGATGACGAGCTGGTATTCGCCGGGCGCCAAACCCTTGAGCGGCCCGCTGGCGTCGTTGAAGCGCAGCTGGTGCTGGCCAACCGGTCGGGTCGCACCGCTCACACCGTCCACCGGCATGGTCTGGGTGCGTCCCGTGCGGCGCCACCACTGGCGCATGTCTTTGAGCCACTTGGTGCCTTCACCGGCCTTCATGTCCTGGTCGTACCAGACCGCCAGATTGGCGGCGACACTATGGTCTGGGCGTTCCACCCACACCGCGACGTATGGCCGGTGATACTCGGCTACGGCTAGACGCGGGATCTCCAGCGTTATGTCGAGGTCTGCCGCCGGTAGAGCTGCTGGCAGTAGTAGCGCCGCCAGCACTGCTGCATTTGCGATGCGGCGCGGGCGGGAGGCTGGCAGCGCTTGGTTGGGGGAGTGCAGCATTCGATGCAACCTCACAGTGTCAATGCATAAAAAGAATGATGAGCAGGGCCGGTATCGCCAGACCCAGGCCGACGATTGGCCAGGTGTTGCCGCGCTGGCGCGAGTGCAACTGCAGCAACCACAGCCCGGTCAGCGCGAACAGCAGGCACGCAACCGCGAACAGGTCAATGAACCAGCGCCATGCCGCTCCCGTATTGCGACCTTTGTGCAGGTCGTTGAGCCAGGCGATGACACCTCGACTGGTGTTCTCGTACTCCAGCTCGCCGCTTTGGCGGTCAATAGACAGCCACGCGTCGCCACCCGGGCGGGGCAACGAAACGTAAAGCTCGTCCTCCGACCATTCCACGCTTCGTCCGGCGACCCGGATATCCATCTCTTTTGACAGCCAGTCGGCCACGATTCCGGGTATGGGCGCGGCTGACTCGAACTCACCGCTCAGGCTGCGCAGCACACTCGCGGGCAGAATTTCGGTGTGGGTCTGGATGTTCGGCTCAGACTCGATCTGCGCGGCATGGTTGAGCGTGATTCCCGTCGCCGAGAACACCAGCAACGTAGCCAGACTCGTCGCCGCGCTCATCCAGTGCCAGCGGTGCAGCGTTTTTAGCCACCAGCCGCGAGTGGCGCCTGCGTTGGTGGGTTTGGCAATGGTGGAAGTCATGGATGAGCGTGGACCGGCGAACGAAGCGACCTGCAAGAATAATCCCAATGAGAATCACTCGCAATTGATCGCGTGTCTCCAGCCTTCAGCATCATCAGAAATCCACGTTGACCGACACCCACAGGCGACGCCCCGCCTCGCTGGTGCTTCGGGTATTGGCGTAAGCAGGCATGCCGTTGTTGTCATACGGCAGGTAGTCGACGAAATCCTTGTCGAACAGGTTGTAGACCGCGGCGTTGAGGCTGACCGCGTCGTTCAGCTGATAGCGACCGCCGAGATGGAACTGGGAATACGACTTGTAGTTGCCCAGCTGGTCCTGCGCAGGACCGGCGCCGCGGTATCGCTCGCTGCGGTATTCGCCGCGCAGGTACACGCCCAGTGCCTCGGTCGCCTGCCAGTTCACGCTGCTGTTGAGCAGGTTTTTGGGCGTATTGGTCAACGGTTGTCCCCTGGCCTTGCCGCTACGCTGCTCACTGTCAGTACGCGTGTAGTTGAGCTGCAGCTTCCATGCATCCGCCAGTGGGATATGGGTCGCAAACTCAGCTCCGCGAGTCACAGCCTTGTCGATGTTGACGGTCTGTCCGAGGGTTGCCGACCGGGGGAAGAAGCCCACGTCCACGCAGCTCGTGCCCGAGAAGTCGGCGGCATCGTACTGGGCAAGCGTCAGGCCAAACGCACAGTTCGTCACTGGCGTGCCGCTGGCAATCTTGTCGCTGAAGTCGTTGTTGAAGACGGTCAGGCTGCTGCTGAATCCGTTGTCGGCTGCGTAGTACACACCCAGTTCTGTGGTGGCGCTGGTTTCCGGTTGCAGACTCGGGGTGCCGATCAGCGGGATGGTCCCCTGACCGCCAAAGCCCTTGATCCCTGGAGTCAGGTCCTCGACGTTGGGCGAACGATAGCCTTCGCTATAACCGCCTTTGAATACCCAGTTGGCGTTGGCGTTCCAAACCAGATAGGCACGTGGACTCAGGTGGCTTCCGAAGGTGCTGTGATCATCATGACGCGCGCCAACGGTGAGGTTGACGCTCTCGTTGATGCTCCATTCGTTTTCAGCAAACACGGCCCACTGGTTGAACTTGAAGGCGGTTGTTGCCGCGCCGTCCAGCAGCTGCGCATTCAGATACTGGCCGCCAACGCTCAGCTTGTTATCGCCGATGTCGGTAACCAGCCTGGTGTCGAATACGCGGTTGCGGTTTTCCAAGATGCGCGGCCCACCGGCGCCTGCTGTGCCCGCCGGTAGCAGCCGCCCGATCGTCTCGGTGGTGGTCTGTTGCACGCTGGTCGACAGCGCACCGACATCGAATCGAGCGTCCCATGCCAGCGTGGCTTGGTCGCGGTTGAAGCGCAGAGTGGGGGCATAGCCGCCATTGCCCAGCGTGCCCATCTGGCCGTTGCGGTTGTCGTATTCCTGACGACCGCTTGAAACATCCAGCCACACGTCGTGGTCGTCGGAGGGTGTCACGGCCACGCGTGCGCCCACGTTTTGGCTGTCGTAGCTAACCGGGTTGGCGCCCATCCACGGCACAACTTCGTCGCCGTCAAGATCGGTGTAGGCGATATCCGACGCATCGCGCTTGAAATATCCACCGCGCACTGACAGGCCGAGCAGCCCTTCGATCAGCGGGCCGTCGACGAAGAAGTTCGCGCCGTACACGCTGCCAAATGCGGAATCCTGCTGGCGGGTTGTCTCCATTCCAACCGAGCCGGCCCATGCGGTGCCGACCTTGCGGGTGATGATGTTGATGACGCCGCCCATAGCGTCGGAGCCGTAGAGCGTGGACATCGGGCCACGGATGACTTCGATGCGGTCGATCGCGGACATCGGCGGAATGAAGTTGTTGGCGGTGTTGCCGAAATTGTTTGGTGCGACGTTGCCGGACGTGTTCTGGCGTCGGCCGTCAATCAGCACCAGGGTGTACTCGGATGGCATGCCGCGCAGGCTGATCTGGGGCGCCCCGGTTTTGTCCACGCCAACGCCGATATCGACGCCTTCGACGTTGATCAGCGCGTCGGCGAGACTGTGGATCGGCTGCTGGACCAAGTCCTCGCGGGTGATGACAGTGATACTGGCGGGCGCTTCGCGGACCATCTGCTCGAACCCGGATGCAGTGACGACCACGGCGTTCAAGTCGGTCGGACGCGAGGCTGCGGCAGAGATCGCGCCCCCAGCGTCGCCACCGGCCATGGCGGGCGAAGCCAAAGCAATCAGCAGCGCCCCTGTTAGCGTCGCGTGACGTAGACGGGGGGATTCGTTGCTGCGGTACGTGCAGGATGCGGCCATGGCGTCAGTCGGGTCTCGTAGGTGCGTGCAGGCGTTGCCACCGGCGGGAGCCGACAACAAACAGGCAAGAGGGGGTGGCACGGCGGCTCTGCGCGGAAGAACAGTCTGATCAGCGCCGCTGGTTTGTGAACAGGGCGAATGGTAATGATAATGGTTCGCAATTGCAAGCAGGAGCCCACGCTTTCCGGTATCTGTTTACCGATGCGATCGGACGGGCGTGGACCTCAGGTCTCCGCCCAGCGACGCAAAAGATTGTGGTACACGCCCGTGAGCTGAAGCAGGGCTGTTGGATCGGCGCCAGAGCTGGTCAGCGTCTGGATTGCTGTGTCCATCTCGAACAGCATCCGCCGCTGGGCATCGTCGCGAATCATGCTCTGAACCCAGAAGAACGCTGACACCCGTGTACCCCGCGTTACCGGTTCCACTTTGTGCAGGCTGCTGGACGGATAGACGATCAGATCGCCGGCCGGCAGCTTCACCTCATGGGCACCGTAGGTGTCATGGATAACCAGCTCCCCGCCGTCATATTCGTCCGGCTCAGACAAGAACAACGTGCATGAGATGTCCGTGCGCATCGTGACCGCACTCTGCCCCGGAACTGCCGCCGGGGTCATTACCGCACCGTCAACGTGAAGCCCATAGGTGCCGCCGCCTTGATAGCGGTTGAAGCGCGGCGGCAGCGTGCGCAATGGCAGTGCTGCTGCAAAGTACATTGGGCTAGCGGCAAGCGCGGCAGTGACGACTTGGCCGAGCGCGTGGCGCAGCGGTGAGGCATCCGGCAGTTGCAGGTTGCGCTTGACCTCCGCGCCTTGCGGGCCAACGGTCTCTCGACCGTCGGTCCATGGTGCGTTATCGAGTGCCGTACGCATCCCGACCACGGTCTCACGGTCAAGTACGCCGGGTACATGCAGCAACATCGCGTGCTCCGATCAGAAGTGGTAGTTCACGGTGAACATCATCGAGCGAGGTGCGCCGGGGGTGTAGCGGTAGCCGCTTTTGTTGATCGACGCGACGTGGTCCTGATCCAACAGGTTGTACACATTCAGGCGCAGGTCGACGTTGGGCGATACCGCGTAGCTGGCGACGGCGTCCACCACCCAGTAGTCGTTGGTATAAGCGGGTGTGCCGACCGCGCCGTCCACACCGCGCTTGAGTTCGCCCGAGTAGCGCGCGCCGCCGCCGATGGTCAGGCCATTGGGAAGCTCGTAGCTGGACCACGCGGTGAATGCTCGCTTGGGTGTGTAAGCCAGATCGGTGGATCCCTCGCTGGTGACCGCAGGTCCGGACAGCACATCGGTATCCATCACGGTGAATCCGGTCGAGACCGACCAGGCCTTCGTGATGCGGCCGACTGCACTGAGCTCCACGCCACGCACCCGTTTGCGCCCGGTCTGGTAGTACTGCTGATCGACCGGATCACGCACCACTTCGTTGTTGATCCGCGTGTCGTAAAGGGCGGCGGTCAGGAAAAGGCGATCATCAAGCACGTTCCACTTGGTGCCGATCTCAGCGGTTCGGGCCTTTTGCGGATCGAGTGCCGGGTTGTTGGGACTGTTGACCGAGTCACTCAGCTCCAGATTGCCGCCGCCTGGCGGCTGTTGGGCGATCGCGTAGTTGGCGTAGAAGGTGCCATTGGCGGTCGGCTTGAACAGCGTGCCGAGCTTCCAGTTCAGCAGCGTGTCGGACATGCGAGCGTCCACGCCAGGAACGATCGCGCCCTCGTCGAGCACGCCGCAGTCGGGTCCGCGACGGCCGCCGCAGGGCACGGTGCTGCTGAAGTGCGTCTTGAATCGGTCGGCACGTACCCCGCCATTGATCTGCCACTGCTCGTTGAAGGTGATGGTGTCGAACACGTACGCCGCGACGGTATCGGTGCGACCTTCGCCAAACGCGCCGCTCCGGCCCCACTGCAGACCACCAACTGCCGGCTCAGGTCGGTACAGGTTTGCCGCCGGCCATGCAGTTCCGCTGGTAGCCGCAACGTGGTGGGTATCCAACTGCTCCCGGGTCAACTCGAGACCGGTCGTCAGGTCGTGATCGATGGCGCCGGTCTTGAAACGGGTGGCCAGCGCCGTCTGGTTGGTCATGATGCGGTTGCGCTGGTTTTTGAAGGTCGGAAGTGAGCGCGCGACGGTCCAGCTGGATGGATCGTCCAGGTCGGGCGTCACCAGATTGCCAGCGGATCCCATGAATGCGGTCAGCAGGTAGTCCTGCTTGGTGCTGCCCCAACGCGTGGTGTTGGTCAGGCGGGTGGTGTCGGACACGTCGTGCTCAACCCGCAGCGTGGCCATGTCGCCAGTGACATCATCGTAGTCGGACAGGGTGCCGTAAAAGTTGTGGGACGCCACTGGGGGCGCATTGCCAAGTTCCGGGCGGCTTGGATCCGACGAGCTGTAGCCGGGTAGGCCAACAGTCGACACGCCGCCGTCGGGTAGATTTTCCTGCTGGATATGGAGCAGGTTGAGGTGGATGCGGGTGTCGGTTCCCAATCCGAATGCCAATGACGGCGCGACGGCCCAGCGCTTGTTCTCGAGCGTGTCACGACCTGGAACACCACTGTCCTGGGCCATCAGGTTCAGGCGCATCGCGGCCGTCTCTCCCAGTTTCTGGTTCCAGTCAGCGGTAACGCGCTTCTGGTCTGCGCTGCCGTACGACGCGGTGACGGAGGTGCGGTTACGCCCATGCGCCTGTTTGCTGACCAGGTTGACCGCACCGGTCGGCGCAGTGCGACCGTTGTCGGTGCCAGCCGGGCCCTTGGCGACCTCGATCTGCTCAATGTTGAAGATGTCACGTGAGATCGATCCAAGGTCACGCACGCCATCAACGAAAATGCTGCTGGACGTGTCGAACCCGCGCAGGTAGATCGCGTCGCCGGTACTGGTGTTGCCGTTCTCGCCGGCATAGAACGTGCCTACGCCGGGGCTGTTGCGCAGCGCCTCGGTAAGCGTGGTCGCGCCTTGCTCGTTGAACAGGTCGCTGCCAATCACGTTGATGGTCTGGGTGGTGTCCAGCAGTGGTTGGCTGAACTTCAGCGAGGAAAGCTGGCCGGAGGAGTAGACCTTGACGCGCTTGCCTTCCACGTGGACCGGGGTTAAATCCACCGCGTCGGCTGACGGCCCGTTGCTTGGCGACGCGGTCTGAGCTGACACTGCCAGCGGCGCGGCGAGCACCAGACCGGTAAGCAACGAGGCGGTGAGGGCGCAAGAGGGGGTAGCGGCGATCGTGCGGGGGAGCGCCGCGTGCTTGCGATTTTTGATGTGGGCCATTTCCATGCCTTGTGTGGACACAGGCGCGATGCAGCCGCTGGGGCGCATCGCGGCGCTGATTCGGGTTTAAGGGAAGGCCGGCGGAGGCTCCCGGAGAGGGAGCCGTCAACTGCATGCGTCAACCGAGGGGAGCCGCCGGCACCGCGCCATCTTAATCGCAACGAGAATCGTTCGCAATACCGAATTGTCTGAACGGCGCTGGTCTAGTCGCTTCAGTTGCCCTGTTCGGAGGACTTCAGACTCAGCGGTCGTCCCGGGTCCAGACGCTGCCGACTTCCACTTTCACCGGGAAATTGACCACCGGTTCGTAGGCGGGCGCGCACAGCGCACTGCCGTCTCGCACATCGAACTTCGCCCCGTGCAGCACACACTCCACGGTCGCATCGTCACCATTGAAACGTCCGGCTGAGAGCTCGAAATCCTCGTGAGAGCAGCGGTCCTCAAACGCGTAGTAGGTGCCGTCGAAGTTGACCACCATGATCGGCGTGTCGCCGTCCCACGTGACAGTGGACTCGCCCGGCAGCAGCTCAGCGGTGGTGCAGACTTTGGTCCATTCAGTCATTGCGATGCGTCCTTAAGCGGTTTCTCGAGGATCTCAAAGCGCAGGTCATCACGCCGTGGAATACCGAATCGCTCATCGCCGTACGGAAAAGGCTTGTAGATGCCGGTGCGCCGGTAGCCGCGACGTTCGTAGAATTCGATCAGCTCGGCTCGCACGTCGATCACGCTCATCCGCATCGCGGGCAGATTCCAGTCGTCGCTGACCATACGTTCGGCCTCAGCCAGCAAGGCTTTGCCGACGCCGCCGCCTTGCGTCTCGGGACGCACGGCGAACATGCCGAAATGGCCGGACTCGCCGTCAGCGTCGATCGAGATATGGGCGCAGGCCATGACGGTGGGTGCGGCGTGGGAGTTGGCATCGGCCTGCTCGGCCATCAGCAGCACGCTGCGCTCGCGCGCCAGACATTCGCGCAGGTCGGCCAGGTCGGTGCGCTGGCCATCCAGTAAATCGGCCTCGGTGGTCCAGCCGGCTCGACTGGTCTGGCCCCGGTACGCCGACTGCACCAGCGCCAACAGGGTGTCGAGGTCGGCGTCGGTAGCAGGGCGAAAGCGCAGGGGCGTGGTGCTCATGCCAGTAGCGTCCTGACCTTGGCCAAGGCGACGATGAAAGCGTCGATTTCTTCGAACGTGTTGTAGAACGCGAACGACGCGCGACAGGTCGCCGGTACCCCGAAGTGGTGCATCAACGGGTGTGCACAGTGATGGCCGGACCGTACCGCGATGCCTTCCAGATCGAGCAGTGTAGCCAGGTCATGAGCATGGGCGCCCTCGACCAGAAAACTGATCACTGCGGCCTTTTCGCGTGGCTCACCGAACATCCTGACACCCGGTACTTTGGCCAGTTCCGCGGTCGCGTACTTCAGCAGCGCCTGCTCGCGCGCTTCGATATTGTCCATGCCGATCGTAGACAGATAGTCGACTGCCGCGCCCAACCCGACAAATCCTGCAATGTTCGGTGTGCCCGCCTCGAACTTGTGAGGCGGATCGTTGAAGGTAGTGCCTTCGAAGCGGACCTCGCGGATCATCTCGCCGCCACCCAGAAACGGCGGCATCGCTTGCAGATGTTCGCGTCGCGCCCACAACACGCCGGTGCCCGTCGGGCCCGCCATCTTGTGACCGGTGATGGCGTAGAAATCGCAGCCGATGGCGGCAACGTCCAATGCGCGGTGCGGTGCAGCCTGCGAGCCGTCGACCAAGGTCACTATGCCGCGCTTGCGGGCCTGCTTGCAGATGTCCCGCACGGGATTGACGGTCCCCAGCACGTTGGAGACATGGGTCAGGGCCAGCAGCTTCACCTCCGGCGTCAGCAGTGAATACAGCTGATCCAGATCCAGGTCGCCGTGCTCGTCCAGCTCGGCCACTTTCAGGATCGCACCAGTGCGTTCTGCAACCAGCTGCCACGGCACGATATTGGCGTGGTGTTCCATACGCGTCAGCACGATCGCATCGCCGGGCTGCAGGTTCGGTAGCGCCCAGCTGTAGGCAACCAGATTGATGGCGAAGGTGGTGCCGCTGCACAGCACCAGCTCGTCGCTGCGCACGTTGAGGAAGCGCGCCAGCTTGTGGCGGGCGCTCTCGTAGGCCTCCGTGGCCTCCGACCCCAAAGCGTGCACCGCGCGGCTGACGTTGGCGTTGTGGCGACGGTAGAAATCGTCGGTTGCCTCGATCACTGCCGCAGGCTTCTGTCCGGTGTTGGCAGAGTCCAGATACACCAGCGGCTTGCCGTGGACCTGACGGGTCAGCAGCGGGAAATCTGCGCGGACGCGGGCCCAGTCCACCGGTGTGGTTGGTTCGCTGCTGGACGCAGGCTCGTTCATGCGGGGATCGACCGGTCTAGTGCAATGTCGAGCCGCGCCAGAGCCGCATCACGCATGCCGGTGTCATCCAGTACCGCCAGTGTCTCGCGGCAGAACGCACCAGTCAGGATCATGCGTGCCTGATCGGCGGGAAGCCCGCGGCTGCGCAGGTAGAACATCGCCGTGGGGTCGAGCTGGCCGACTGTTGCGCCGTGCGCGGCCTGGACTTCGTCGGCGTGAATGACCAGCACCGGCTGGGTGTCTATTTCCGCGCCTTCGCTGAGCAATAGGTTCTTGTTGGACAGCATTGCGTCGCTGCCATCGGCGCCCTTTCGGATCTGGATGCCGCCATGGAACACCGCACGCGAACGATCCGCGCCGATGCCGCGCCAGACCAGCTCGCACGCAGTGTCGCGGCCGGCGTGATCAATGCCCAGACGGGTGTCGAGGTGGCGCTTGCCGTCGGCCAGCAGCACGCCGTTGGCGTGTACCCGCGAGCGCTCGCCCAGCAATACAACATTGAGCTCGTGACGTGACAGGTTGGCACCCAGTTCAAGGTCGAGCCGGCGGTATTCCGCGCCTTCAGCCAGCACCGCGTCGGTGCGGGTGATCAGGGTCGCGCCGGTGGACTCGTCCTGCACACGGGCGTGTGTCAGATGAGCGTCCTTGCCGATCTGGATCTGCATCAAGCCATTGGAAAAGTGGCGGTGATCGCTGGCAGCCAATTGGTGCTCGACTACGTTCAGTCGGGCACCGTCGCCGAGCTCGATCAGGTGGCGCAGGTGCCAAGCCTGGTCGCTATCGCTTCCGATGCCTATGAAGACCAGATGCACCGGTGTGGCTATTTTTGCGTTGGCGTCGACCCGCAACACCAGTCCCTGGGTTGCCAATGCTGCGTTGAGCCTCGCGAATACCTCATCACCGCGGTCATAACTGCGTTGCATGAAATCGGCGGAGTCCGGCGCGCCGTCATCCAGCACACTGGACAGCGCTCGCAGGCTGACGCCCTCAGGCAGGTCCGCAAGGTCGGAGCCGGGCGCATGAAAGCGACCGTTGGCGAACACGATTCGCGGAGAAGGAATCGCGGCCAAAAGAGCCGGATCGACTTGAGGAGCAACGTCGGCCGGCGCGAACGTGCGCCGCTCGAGCGCGCGCAGCGGCGTGTATTTCCACGCTTCCATGCGGGCATGAGGCAGGCCATCACGCATTGCGGCGGCGAGCGCGGCACGACGGCTCGCGCCAAGGCCGGCGGCATCACGCGAGGGAAGGGTGTCGAAACCCGCCGTCAGCGAATCCAGCAGTGCGCTCATCAGGCCACCGCCTCCGGCGCGATCCGGTCCTTGATCCACTCGTAGCCGTGCTCTTCCAGCTGCAGCGCGAGCTCGGGACCACCGGTTTCGACGATCTTGCCGTCGGCCAAAACGTGCACCACGTCGGGCTTGATGTAGTCCAACAGCCGCTGGTAGTGAGTGATAACGAGGAACATCCGCTCCGGCGAGCGCAGCGCGTTGACGCCTTCGGCGACGGTTTTCAGCGCGTCGATATCCAGCCCGGAGTCGGTCTCGTCGAGGATCGCCAGGGTCGGCTCCAGCAATGCCAGCTGGAAGATCTCGTTGCGCTTTTTCTCGCCGCCCGAGAAGCCTTCATTAACGCCGCGGTGCAGCAGTTCGTCCTTCAGGTGCAGCACCGCGAGCTTCTCGCGTACCAGCTTGAGGAACTGCATCGAGTCTATTTCGGTCTCGCCGCGCGCCTTGCGCTGGGCGTTCAGTGCCGCACGCAGGAAGTAGGTGTTGTTTACGCCCGGAATCTCGACCGGGTACTGGAACGCCAGGAACACGCCCAAGGCAGCGCGCTCTTCCGGCTCCAGCACCAGCAGGTCTTTGCCCATGAAAGACACTGATCCAGCGGTGATGTCGTAGCCCTCGCGGCCGGCGATCACGTTGCCCAGGGTGGATTTGCCGGAGCCGTTGGGACCCATGATTGCGTGCACCTTGCCCGGCTGCAGCTCCAGGTTCAGGCCTTTCAGGATTTCCTTGTCACCGATGGAAACGTGGAGGTTTTCGATTTTCAACATGATGGTTTTCTCGTGTCCCGCCGGGCGGGAAAAAATATCGGTGTTGGCGGCAGTGACCGCCGGGGCATGCAGTCGGACTCAGCCGACCGCGCCTTCCAGGCTCACTTCCAGCAGTGCTTTGGCTTCCACAGCGAACTCCATCGGCAGCTCACGGAACACCTGCTTGCAGAAGCCGTCGACGATCATCGACACCGCGTCCTCCTCGCCGATGCCGCGCGAGCGGCAATAGAACATCTGGTCATCGCTGATCTTGGAGGTGGTCGCCTCATGCTCCACGGTCGCGGTGGGGTTGCGCACCTCGATGTACGGGAAGGTGTGCGCGCCACAGTTCTTGCCGATCAGCAGCGAGTCGCACTGGGTGTAGTTGCGCGCGCCCTCGGCCGATGACGTGATTTTGACCAGCCCGCGATAGGTGTTCTGGCCGCGGCCCGCACTGATGCCCTTGCTGATGATGGTCGACTTGGTGCGCTTGCCGATGTGGATCATCTTGGTGCCGGTATCGGCCTGCTGACGGTGGTGGGTCAGCGCGACGGAGTGGAACTCGCCGGTGGAGTCATCACCGATCAATACGCAGGATGGGTACTTCCAGGTGATCGCCGAGCCGGTCTCGACCTGGGTCCAGTGGATGCGACTGCGGTCACCGCGGCACTCGCCGCGCTTGGTCACGAAGTTGTAGATGCCGCCGACGCCGTTCTCGTCGCCGGGATACCAGTTCTGGACCGTCGAGTACTTGATGTCGG
>JBBSSB010000001.1:0-259284 GCA_038242455.1 Lysobacterales bacterium | reverse complement strand
TGCCTGATGCGATCGACAACGCGCTGGCCTTGGCAACCCGCTGCAACGTTGAGATGCAGCTGGGCACCTACTACTTGCCCGCCTTCCCGGTGCCCGATGAGCACACCATCGAGTCGTGGCTGCGCAGTCAGGCGCGCGATGGTCTGGAAGCGCGGCTGGAAAAGGTGCTGCTGGTCGAGGGCCGGCTCGCAAACGGCTTGACCCGTCAGGACTACGACGAACGGCTGGATATCGAGCTGGGCGTGATCCTGTCGATGGGCTTCCCCGGCTACTTCCTGATCGTTGCGGACTTCATCAACTGGGGCAAGGAACAAGGTATTCCGGTCGGGCCAGGACGCGGTTCCGGTGCTGGCTCGCTGGTCGCCTGGGCACTCGGTATTACCGATCTGGACCCGCTGCCGTATGACCTGTTGTTCGAGCGATTCCTGAATCCAGAACGCGTGTCGATGCCCGACTTCGACATCGACTTCTGCATGGACCGCCGCGACGAGGTGATCGACTACGTGGCGCGCAAGTACGGGCGCGACCGGGTCAGCCAGATCATCACCTACGGCACCATGGCCGCCAAAGCCGTGGTGCGTGACTGCGGGCGGGTGCTCGGGCACCCGTACGGCTTTGTGGACGGCATTGCCAAGCTGATCCCGATGACCTTGGGCGTCAGCCTCAGCGATGCGCTCGGCGAGTCCGAGGCCGCCAAGAAGAACCCCGAGCTGGCCTCCGGCGATCTGATCGCGCGCTACCACTCCGAAGACGACGTGCGCGACCTGCTGGAGCTCGCGCGCAGCCTGGAGAACCTGACCCGCAACGCCGGCCGCCACGCCGGCGGTGTGGTGATCGCGCCCTCGCCGCTGAGCGACTTCTGCCCACTGTTTGCCGAGCACGATGGCGAAGGCCGCGGCAAAACCCCGGTCACCCAGTTCGACAAGGACGACGTGGAATCGGTCGGACTGGTCAAGTTCGACTTCCTCGGCCTGCGCACGTTGACGATCATCGACTGGGCGGTGAAGGCGATCAACGTGCGCCGCGCAAAGACCGGTGAAGCGCCGCTCGACATCACCACGCTGCCGCTGACCGACAAGCCGACCTACGAGCTTTTTGCGCGTGGCGAAGGCGTGGCGGTGTTCCAGTTCGAGTCGCGCGGCATGCGCGAGCTGCTCAAGCGCGCGCGCCCTGACACCTTCGAGGACATCATCGCGCTGGCGGCCCTGTTCCGGCCGGGCCCGCTGGGCTCGGGACTGGACAAGGACTGGGTCGACCGCAAGCACGGGGTTGCCGAGGTCAGCTATCCACACGAATCCCTGGAACCGGTGCTCGGCCCGACCTATGGCGTGATCGTGTATCAGGAACAGGTGATGCAGATCGCCCAGGTGATGGCGGGCTATTCGCTCGGCGGCGCCGACCTGCTACGCCGCGCGATGGGCAAGAAGAACGCCGCGGAAATGGCCAAGGAGCGGGCCAAATTCGAGTCCGGCAGTCTGGCCAATGGCATCCCGGCCAAGATCGCCAGCCCCATCTTCGATCTGATGGAGAAGTTCGCCGAGTACGGCTTCAACAAGTCGCACTCCGCCGCCTATGCGCTGGTGGCGTATCAGACGGCATGGCTCAAAGTGCACTACCCAGCCGAGTTTATGGCCGCGGTGCTGTCATCGGACATGGACAACACCGAGAAGGTCACCGGCTTCCTGGACGAATGCCGGGCGATGAACCTGGACGTGTTGCCGCCCGATGTCGATGCCTCGGCATACATGTTTGAAGCCGTTGAGCCTGTGGCCGGCAAACCGGTTGTCAGCAATTCAACGACGGATGCCCCGGCCAAGCCGCCGGTCGGCACGATCCGCTACGGCCTGGGCGCTGTGAAGGGTGTCGGTCATGGCGCCTGCGACGCCATCGTGCAGGCGCGTCGTGCCGGGCCGTTCGCCGATCTTCTGGATTTCTGCAAACGGGTTGAAGGCGGCAAACTCAACCGTCGCGCGCTGGAAGCGCTGACCTCAGCCGGCGCGTTGGACAAGCTGGGTAAGAACCGCGCCAGCCTGATGCTGCAGTTGCCCGAGGTGGTGCGCGCGACCGATCAGCTGGCGCGCGAGCGCGAGGCCGGACAGGTCAGCTTGTTTGGCGGCGGTGACGCCACTCCCGCGCTGCATATCGAGCTGAAGGAAACCGACGAATTTCCGCTGGGCCAGTTGCTGGCCGGTGAGCGCGAAACGTTGGGGCACTACCTCAGCGGTCATCCGTTCGACCCGTACCGCGAAGAACTGCACAGCCTGACCGGCAACAATCTGGGAGACCTCGAGAAGATCTGGGAGAACCGTCCAGAGTCCGCCCGCAGCGGCTGGCGCCCGGAGCTGGAGACCGTCGTCGCAGGCCAGGTGGTTGCGCTGCGCAAGAAGGGCGACAGCCAGATGTTCGTGCAGATCGAGGACGGTCACGGCCGCTTGGAGTGTGCGTTCTTCTCCGAGACCTACGCCGATTTCGCCCAATTGCTTACACGCGACCGCCTGCTGGTGATCAAAGGCGGACTGCGTGAGGATGCCTTCAGCGGCGGCTTCGCGCTCAAGGCCGAGCGCTGCTGGGACTACAACCAGATCTGCACCCAGAATGCCAAACGCTTATCGCTGCGGCTGGATTTGCGGGTCCCCGGAACCTGGAACCGGGTGGATGAGTTGCTGGCGAAGCATCGACCCGGCTCGACGCCGTTGCGGCTCGATCTGCTACGGCCGGGCGCGGCCGGAATGCTTGACCTGAAGGGCAGCCATTGCGTTCGTCTGGACGCGGAACTGGTCACTGCACTCAGGTCGGTGCCCGGCGTCAAGGCCGTAAAGTTGGCATTGAGCCGGCCTTGGGGCTGACCGGCAACCATGGCGACCACCCGAGAGTTCATCGAGTACATCGCCGAGCAGGCCAACTTGGGCGGCGCATTGCGCACCTTGCCGATAGCCACCGACGCGGCGCTGCCTGCGCCACAGGCCAAGGTGAAGAAGCTCAAGCAGCGGTAGCGCGCTGCCCCGGACGGTGTATCGGGCACGCTGCATGCAATGCGCCTCTGGGCATGGCGCGCGCATCGCGAGGAGCGTCAAAGCTGCGGGGATCCCTCGCCGGTAGATGGTGTTTAGACCTGCCGTCCGGCACAGGTGCTGAGTGCATCCAGAGTCCAAACGCTGTCGTCTGGCGCATCGGCAGCGGAACCTTGTGCGCCTGTCCGCTAGACTGTCCGCTTCACGGCAGTACGGCTGCCCGAGCCCAGGCTACCCATGAATCCGAACTACCTCGATTTCGAACAACCCATCGCCGAACTGGAATCCAAGATCCAGGAACTTCGCCAAGCCAGTCGCGGCTCGGCGGTGGATGCCGACACCGAAGTGCATGCCTTGCAGGACAAGTTGCGCAAGCGTACCGCGCAGATCTTCCGCGACCTCAGCCCATGGCAGGTATCGCAGCTGGCACGGCATCCCGCGCGCCCGCATACCAACGACTACATCCGGGTGATGTGCGACGAGTTCCAGGAGCTCGCCGGCGACCGCGCCTACCGCGACGATCCGGCCATCATCGGCGGTCTGGGCCGCATTGACGGACGTCCGGTGGTGATCATTGGCCACGAAAAAGGCCGCGACACCAAGAGCAAGGTGCGCCGCAACTTCGGCATGCCGCGCCCGGAGGGTTACCGCAAAGCCTTGCGACTGATGAAGCTGGCCGAGCGCTTCCACCTGCCGCTGCTGACCTTCATCGACACGCCGGGTGCGTATCCGGGGATCGGCGCCGAAGAGCGTGGCCAGTCCGAAGCGATCGCCCGCAATCTGATGGAGATGGCGGAGCTGAAAACTCCGATCATCTGCACCGTTATCGGCGAAGGCGGCTCCGGCGGCGCGCTGGCGATCGGTGTGGGCGACTGCACGGTAATGCTGGAGCACAGCACCTACTCGGTGATCTCGCCGGAAGGCTGTGCGTCGATCCTGTGGAAGGATCCCGCCAAGGCCAAGGACGCCGCTGAGCAGCTAGGTCTGACCGCCAAGCGCCTGAAGGGTCTGAACCTGGTCGACAAGGTGGTGCGCGAGCCAACCGGCGGCGCCCATCGCAACCCGCGTCAGATCGCTACCCGGCTGAAGGCCGTGCTGCTCAACGAGCTGGATGCGCTGGAAGCCCTGCCGATCGAGGTTTTGCTGCAGAACCGCTACGAGCGACTGCGCAACTACGGTGCCTACGAAGCCGCCTGACGGTCCGATCGGTCGGTCGTCGCTGTCGGACGAGGCCTTCGGTGACCGCCCCACCAGTCCATTGCTGGTGGGATTCAGTGGCGGACTGGACTCCACCGTCCTGCTGCATGCGCTGGCGACCATCCCGTCGGCGCTGACCACTGGACTGCGTGCCATCCATGTCCACCATGGTCTGCAGGCGGATGCCGATGACTGGGCCGCACATTGCTCGCGGGTCTGCGACGCGCTGGGTGTCCCACTTGAAGTGGTGCGGGTAAATGTCGCGCGCGACGGCGACGGCCCCGAAGCGGCCGCGCGCAACGCGCGCCATGTCGCATTTGCACAACACCTCGCGCCTGGCGAAGTACTGACCACCGCGCACCATCGCGATGATCAGGCCGAGACCTTCCTGCTGCGCGCCCTGCGCGGCTCCGGCGCAGATGGGCTGGCGGCAATGCGTCGCTGGCGCAGGTTTGGCGTAGGACGCCTGTGGCGGCCGCTGCTGGACACGCCACGCGCTGCGCTGCTGGTGCATGCACAGGCAAGCGGGCTGGAATGGATCGAGGACCCGAGCAACGCCGACTGCGGCTTCGACCGCAACTTCCTGCGTCAGCAGGTACTGCCACTGCTGCAAACGCGCTGGCCCGACGCGGCCAACGCGTTTGCACGGTCCGCAACGCTGTGTGGCGAAAGCGCTGGCCTGCTCAGCGGACAGGATCAGGCCGATCTCGCCAATGTGATCTCAGATGCGCCAGACCGCCTATCCAGCCATGCAATGCAGACACTGCCACGCACGCGTCGTGCACGTGTGTTGCGCCTCTGGATCCGGACCCTGGGGTTGCCTCCGCTACCGGCGCATGGGGTGGCGTCAGTGGAGTCCGACCTGTTGCAAGCGCGCGCTGATGCATCCGCCTGCTTTCGCTGGCAACGCGCTGCCATCCACGCGTGGCGCGGCGACTTGCATGCCGTGCGCGAACCACCCGCCTGGCCGGCGGACTGGCAGGCGCCGTGGGACGGTCATGACCCGCTGCACCTGCCGGATGGCGCAACACTGGAACTGGTGGGAGCCGACGCCCTCCCGAACCCGTGCCGGGTAGTCGCACGCCGCGGCGGCGAACGCATCCAGCTGCCGGGGCGCACGCACCGACACGCGGTCAAACACCTGTTGCAGGACCTCGCCGTAGCGCCGTGGCTGCGACAACGACTGCCGCTACTTATCGGAGCAGACGGCCGCACGCTGGCGATTGCGGATCTGGCCTGCGAGACCGCCCTGCAGGACTGGTTGAACCAGCGTGGCGCACATCTGGAGTGGTCGGGCGCCCAACGCTGAGCACATCAATTGACCCTGTAGGCGTGGTGGCCGACACTGCACCAATGCCCCGTAAATCCACCACAGAAGCCTCGCCCGTCACCCACTTCGAGACCTCGCTTGATGCACTTGAGCAACTGGTCGAGAAAATGGAAAAGGGCGAAATGAGCCTGGAAGAATCGCTGGCTGCTTACGAGCGCGGCGTCGGCCTCTACCGCAACTGCCAAAGCGCGCTGGAACAGGCCGAGCTGCGCGTCCGACTTCTCAGCGATCCGCAGGATCCCGATAGCGCGACCGCTTTCGAATCTCTGCCCGACCCATCGGCTCCCGATGCCTGACGCACGTCTGGCGCAGTGGCGGAAACAAATCGACGCGGCACTGAAAGACGCTTTGCCAGCCGCGGACACTGAGCCCGCCCGCCTCCACGCTGCAATGCATCACGCTGCACTGCTGGGTGGCAAACGCATGCGCCCATTGCTGGTGTACGCCGCCGGCGATTTGTTTGCTGCCGACCCCACCACGCTGGATGCGCCTGCGGTCGCCATTGAACTGGTGCACGCGTACTCGCTCGTTCACGACGACCTGCCGGCGATGGACGACGATGATCTCCGTCGTGGCCAACCGACGGTGCATGTGGCGTTTGACGAGGCCACCGCGATTCTCGCTGGTGATGCGCTGCAGACGCTCGCATTCTCCGTGCTGGCCGATACGCCGGTGGACGCGGCAGTCCGGGTTGAATTGATGCGCACCCTCGCGCTCGCGGCCGGCGGTGCCGGCATGTGCGGAGGGCAGGCAATGGATCTGGCCGCCACCGGCAACGGCGCCGCTCTCGGTATCGACGCGCTCGAACGCCTGCACGCCCTGAAGACCGGTGCCCTGATCCGCGCCGCGGTGCGCATGGGCGGCCTGTGTGCGGACGCGAACGACGCTGACCTGGCCCGTCTGGATACCTACGCCGATGCGCTGGGACTGGCATTCCAGGTTCGTGACGACATCCTCGATGTGGAAAGCGACAGCGACACACTGGGCAAGACGGTTGGCAAAGACGCTGCGCAGGACAAAGCGACCTTCCCGGCACTCCTCGGCCTGAGCGCTTCACGACTGCGATTGGAAACACTGTCGAGACAGATGAACGATGCGCTGGCTCCGTTTGGGGAGCGCGCTGGACTGCTCGCCATGCTGGGTCGACAAGCAGTAGAGCGCAGTTACTGACCGGTTTTGCCCCCACACGTCGTAGGTCTATGGGAATAGCATTCCAGCAGATCTGAGGGGGGAGCAATGGACAGCAGCCGCGGTCGCGCCATTGCGGCATGGTTCCACACACGGGTAGCCACGCTGGGCGTCACTGCGATGGATGCCTGGACCGTCGTGCTGCGCGGTTATCGGCGCCCGCTGGCTTGGCTGACACTGAAATTCGGCTTCCGCTTCTTCCCGTTGCTCGCGGTGGTGGCAATCGCCTGGCTCGTATGGGACTGGACCCACGAGCGGTCACTTGATGCGGCCGAGGACGCAATCTTCGACCAGGTCCTGCAGTGGCGCCCGCTGGAGCCCACACCGTCCGGACGCGTGGTGGTGGTCGAGATCGACGACTGCTCGATCCAACACTTTCAGGGCTTGGGTAGAGGTGGCTGGCCGTGGAGCCGGGAGCTGCATGCTGACCTGGTGGACACTCTTGATCGCGCTGGCGTGGCTGGCGCGGGGTTCGACATCCTGTTCACGGATGCCTCCACGCAGGATCCGCAGGGTGACCTGCTACTGGACCAGATGGCCGGTGCAGGCGAGGGACGATTTCTCTTCGCCGCCTCCCGCCTGCATACGGCGTTCGATGCGCGCTCGCCGCTGACAGCCGATACCGCACCCGGTGCTTTCCCGCGTACGCGTTCTGCAACAGCACCGGGGTTGCCGGTCGCTCTATTGCTGCCTTACGGCAAAAACATGGTGCCGCACGCCGGACTGGTGAATATCGCCCGCGCCGATGATGGCGTCGTGCGTGACGTCCCCCTCTACCTCAGTGTTGGGGACTGGAATATTCCCACGCTACCTCTGCGCCTCGCGGCACTGGTTGATGCACCCGCATCGCCTCCGGTGCGTCGACTGCTACGGGTCAACTGGCGCACGCGTTCGCAACTTCCGTACGCCAGCGCGGCGGACATCATCGAAGGCCAACCCATATGTCATTCGCAAGCCAATCCGGCGCCACCGCTGGATGGTGTGCTGGCGGTGGTTGGCTACACGGCGGTAGGCATCAACGATGCCAAGCCGACTCCGGTGAACGCAGCCATGCCCGGTGTGGAGGTGTTGGCCGAGGCAACCGAGGCATTGGTCACAGGCTCCGCGATCAGGATGCCGCCGGATTGGCTGAAATACGTCCTTGCCGCACTGGCGACCCTGATGACCACGCTGGTGTTCTGGCGTGGTCAACCGCACAAGGACGTCGACTCGGTGTTTGTCGCGATCAACGCGCTATTGCTGCTGCTCGCGTTCGCTGGACTGACGTTCTTCGGGTTTTTCCTCGACATTTTCGCCAGCGTCGGCTTCGTCAGCCTGAGCTTCGGTGTGTGCCGGTTGTACTCCGGGGTGCAGCGGGGCCGCGCTGATGGCAACAGTGATTACGCGGCGGAACACAACGCGGCCGCCGAACCTTGGACCGCCGTGGTCAGGCTGCGCCTGCTGTCGGACGCCAGCCTGTCGCCGCGGGAGTACAAGGTGCGCCGCCGCGAGTACCGCAGGGTCCTGCGCCGATACGTGTATGCCACTGATGGCATCGTGATGATCGATGGTGTCGTGGAGCGCAAGCACGTCATGACCGACATGCTGGACGACCTGGTCATGCTGCTCTGGAACGGGACTGGCGAAGCGGCCCTGCGCGAACGGGTTGCCAGTGGCCTGAGCTCGCTGCACTCCCGACTCGCGGAGTTCGAGAACGCTCCCGCCGCCCACGCGAAGCTTGCCACCAGCCTCGCGATCGCGCGTACCGACGATGCAACGCGCGATGGCCGCCGCTTAAAGCTCCGTGCCTTGCTGGGTCAGGACTTCAATCTCTTGCCGGAATCGCCGTTTGCTGCCACCAACCCCTTTGTTCACTCGGGCCTTGGCCCTGATGGAGAAGTTGCATGAACAACATGACCCAACGAGTAGGCGTGACGCTGTTACTCGCCGTGCTCCTCGCCGCCGGCGGGCTTGCCGGAGCCGCCGCGACACAGTCTGAAATGCCCGCCGTCGTACACAAGCCATCGGTGCAGGTACACAGCGCTCCCGACTTCAAGTCCAGCAAGGTGGCCAAGCTGTCGCGTAACGCCGCGGTCAGGATTATCGGTCAGCAGGGGCTGTGGTACCGGCTGCAGTTGGCCGATGGCGGAGCCGGCTATGTCCGGGTGAACGACGTACGCGTAACGAGTACCGCGGCCGAAACACCGGCAGCCAACATGGACGCACTGTTCCGCGGCAATGCCGGCCAAGGGCGAATTACCGAAACTGCCAGCGTGCGCGGAATCAACGAAAGCACGCTGCGCAAAGCGCGCCACGATGGCCCCGGAATAGCGCGTATGCAGGGCTATCGGGTGAGCACTGAGGCGGCCGCCGCGCATGCCCATAAACAGGGTTGGACGCCGACACGGGTTGCGTGGGCACCCGATGCGGCCGCAGCACGTGGAAGCAGCGGTATTGCGACGCAGGCGGATAAGCGCTCGGCCCTCTCATCGGCACGCGGACTGCTGTCCAAGCTCGGCGGCGGGGCGATTCCCGACGGCGCGCTGCGGGTCGCCGATCGCGCCGTTGGCAAGTCCGAGCATGAGCTCGCCGCAGAAGAGCTTGAACTTGGGCCGGCGATTGCAGGACGGGTCCTGGGCGCCGCACCGCTGTGGAACGACCCGTACGCGCAGCAGCGGGTCAATATGGTGGGGCGCTGGGTCGCCTCACACACCGGCCGGCCCGACCTTCCCTGGACGTTTGGCATCATCGACGATGGCGAGGTGAACGCGTTCGCCGCACCGGGCGGCTACATCCTGGTGACGCGCGGGATGTACGTACTGCTCGACGGCGATGCCGAACTCGCGGCCGTGATCGCCCACGAGCTGGGACATGTCGTTCAGCGTGACCACTACGAGGTGATCCGCAAGCAGGAGCTGGCCAAAGTCGGGAAGGATGTCGCGATGTCGCAGGTGCGGCCTGAGGGCATCGCCGCCGACTTCGCGCACGACTACGTCAAGCGCAACGGCGCTGCGGTGATGATGAGCAGTCTCGACCGTGATGCGGAATACCGTGCCGACGAGGCCGCCGGGGTCTACCTGACCCGCGCAGGATTCGATCCGCTGGCGTTTTACTCGGTATTGCAGAAGATGGCGGCGCTGGGTACCCAGCCGGCACGTATGACGCAGGTGTACCGCACCCACCCGCCGCTGGACGGTCGTATGGATCGCCTCGACCAGAGGGTCCGGCGCTGAATGGCGAAGCGCCAACGAAAACGGGCCCGGAAGATTACTTCCGGGCCCGTAATTCCGGCCGACCAAGGCGGCTGGCGTCGGTAAGCGCTGGAATCAGCTGACCAGACGCAACGTCAGCGGGTAACGGTAGGCAATGCCTTCATTGCTCTTGATCGTCGCGATCACCGTCATGACGAGCCAGTAGATGCCAACGCCGAGTGCCGCAATGTAGAACAGGACGCCGATCAGAATGATCATCAGCAGCGTGCCGACCACCACCAATACCAGCGAAGCGATGCCGACGGTAATGTTGAAGTTGAGCGCTTCCTTGGCCTGATCGTCAACGAAGGGCATTTTGTCCTTCTGGATCAGCCAGATGATCAACGGCCCCAGAATGCAGCCAAGACCGCCGGTAAAGATTCCGGTCAGCGCAGACAGGTGGGAAAACATCGCCCACTGGCGCTGCTCTGCGGAGATGCCCGAAGCAAGCGTTTCCGGCTGTGGTGCCGACGCGGGCGGCGGAACCGCGCCTAGCGGATCCTGCTGGTGTTCATTGTCATTCATTGAAACTTCCCCTATGTGATTGCCGGGAGCATGTGGGCTGACTGCTGGCAGGTCAACCGCTTACGTACTCACCCTTCGCCGGCAACGGTCATCCGCCCGATCAGAATCGAGCCGGTGCGCACGTGCGAGCGATGGTCGATATCGCTGCCCACCGCCTCGATCGCGGCGAACATGGACTTCAGATTGCCGGCAATCGTGATCCCATCCACCGGATACTGGATGGCGCCGTCCTCAACCCAGAAACCGCCTGCGCCGCGGGAGTAATCGCCGGTGATCGCATTCACCCCCTGCCCCATCAGCTCGGTGACGAGCAAGCCGCGCCCCATTCCGCCCAACATGGCTTGCTGGTCGCCGGAATTGCTGGCCACCTGCAGGTTGTGCACGCCGCCGGCGTTCGCCGTCGTCTGCAGGCCAAGCCGGCGCGCCGAGTAACTACCCAGCACATAACGCTGCAGCACCCCGGCATCCACCAGCGACGACTCGCGCGTGGCCACACCTTCGGCATCGAAGGATGAGGAGCGGAAACCGCGCGGCAGGAACGGTTGTTCGTGGATGGCGAACCAGTCAGGGAACAGCTGTGTGCCGACGCTATCGAGCAGGAAACTGGCCCGGCGATAGAGTGCGCCGCCAGATACCGCGCCCAGCAGATGACCGATCAGGCCACGTGCGACCTCCGACGAAAACAGCACCGGATACTCGCCGGTCGCGATCTGGCGCGGAGCGAGCCGCGAGATCGCACGCTCCGCAGCCTTGCGACCGATCGCCGTTGCCGGCTCAAGATCACCAGCGGCCAGCGCAACGTCATACCAGCCGTCGCGCTGCATCTGCTCGCCGCGCCCGGCGATCAGCGCACAGCCGAGACTATGGTGCGTACTGCGCTCGCGGCCGATAAAACCGTGCGAGTTCGCGTACACCGCGACGGTGCTGCCGCTGCTGGCCGATGCGCCATCGGAATTCTCCAGTCGCGCATCCACGTCGCGACCGGCCTGCTCACAGGCCAGCGCGAGATCGACTGCCTGATCCGCCTGTAGATCCCACGGGTGCCAGCTGTCGAAATCGCGCAGGTCGGTCGCCATCAACTCAGCATCGGCCAACCCGGCGGCGGGATCATGCTCGGTATGCCGCGCAATGGCGCAGGCCTGGTCCACCGTCGCTGCCAAGCTCTCCTCACGCAGGTCCGCCGTCGACGCGCTGCCTTTGCGGCCGTTGAAGTACACCGTCACCGCGATGGCGCGGTCGCGGGTCGACTCCACCGTCTCGACCTCGCCCATACGCACACTGACGTTCAGACCGGAGTCCTCAGAGCAGGAAACCTCCGCCTGGTCCGCGCCATTGGCTTGCGCGGCGTCCAGAAGGCGCTTGGACAGACCGGCCAATATGTCCAGCTGTTCATCGCTGCCGGGGTGGGTGGGTGAATTGGCGGGGCGAAGCTCGTTCAATGTCTTATCCTTGCAGGCTGTGGTTCCGGGCAATCGCTCCGGAGTCTGTTCTTGATGCGGTCGTCGCGGGGAAACTTCGCGCGACCCGGAAAATGTGGATACCGACGATGCGTGGCATAGACGACGAAACCGGCGAATTCCGTGGCGACAGCCGCAGCCAGCAGCGACGCGAGGCGCTGGAAGTGCTGTCTATCTGTGAGCAGCTGGTAGCGCTCAGCGAAGCCCAACTGGCGCGCCTGCCGGTCCCGGAAGACCTGTTGCCGGATATCCGCGAAACCCGGCGCATCACCTCGCACATTGCCCACAAACGACAGTTGTCGTTCCTGGCCAAGATGATGCGGCGCGTGGACGATGACGTGCTGGACGCGATCCGCGACGCGCTGGACGAGAAGGGCGACGCGTCACGCCGCGAGACCGCGGTCATGCATCGGGTCGAGAATTGGCGCGAGCGCCTGTTGGACGAAGGCGATGTCGCGCTGGGTGAAATGATCGAGCAGTATCCGGACGCCGACCGGCAGGGCCTGCGCCAGCTGGTGCGCAACAGCCTGGAGGAGCGCAAGCGCAACAAGCCGCCACGGGCATACCGTGAACTGTTCAGGCAGTTGCGTGAGCTCATGCTTGTGCCCGGCGCGGCAGCACCTGCCAATGAAGACACTGACGCGGACGAGGAGCAGCTGTAGGCCACTGCCGGCATCACGCCTGGGTGCCACCCACGGTGATGCCATCGATCAGCAGTGATGGCTGACCAACCCCGACGGGCACGCTCTGGCCATCCTTGCCACACACGCCCACGCCTTCGTCCAATGCGAGGTCGTGACCGATCATGCGCACTTTCTGCATTGTCTCCGGACCATTGCCGATCAGCGTGGCGCCCTTCACCGGGGCCGTGATCTTGCCGTCCTCGATCAGGTAGGCCTCGGTCGCGGAAAACACGTATTTACCGCTGGTGATATCGACCTGACCGCCGCCGAAGTTGACCGCGTACAGCCCGCGTTTGACCGAACGGATCATCTCTTCCGGATCATGCGTGCCGGCAAGCATGTAGGTATTGGTCATACGCGGCATCGGCAGGTGCGCGAATGACTCGCGACGGCCATTGCCAGTCGGTGCCATGCCCATCAACCGCGCGTTGAGGCTGTCCTGCATGTAGCCCACCAGCACGCCATCCTCGATCAGCGTCGTGCACTGGGTGGGCTGGCCCTCATCGTCGATATTCAGCGAGCCACGACGTCCGGGCAGGGTGCCGTCATCAACGATCGTTACGCCTGGAGCGGCCACCCGCTGCCCCATCCGCCCTGCGTAGGTACTGGTGCCCTTGCGATTGAAGTCGCCTTCCAGACCGTGACCGACCGCCTCGTGCAGCAGCACGCCGGGCCAGCCATTGCCGAGCACCACCGGCATCACGCCTGCAGGCGCATCAACCGCCTCCAGGTTGACCAATGCCTGGCGCAGCGCCTCGCGCCCCCAAGCTTCCGGCTTGCCATCGGCGAACAGCTCGGTATAGCCGTAGCGGCCACCGCCACCGGTGTAACCCGCTTCGCGGCGGCCGTTCTGCTCCACGATCACCTGCACATTGAAGCGCACCAGCGGCCGCACGTCGGCGGCGAGGATGCCATCACTGCGCGCGACCAGCACGGTGTCCACGCCTCCGGACAAACTCACCATCACCTGCTTGACCCGTGGATCCGCCGCGCGCAGCAATTTGTCGATCCGACGCAGCGCTTCGACCTTCTCCTCGTTGCCGAGCGAGTCGACCGGATCCTCGGGGGCGTACAGAGCGTGCGCATTGGCCCGTACGAGCGGTCGCGTGGTCACGCTGCCACCGTCCCGGGCGATTGCGCGTGCTGAGGTCGACGCGGCAATCAGCGCCTGCGCGTTGATCTCGTCGGAATAGGCGAAACCGGTTTTCTCACCGCTGATGGCGCGCACACCGACACCCTGCTCAATGGAATGGGCGCCGTCTTTGACGATGCCGTCCTCGACCGTCCAACTCTCGCGCCGGGCATGCTGGAAATACAGGTCGCCAAAATCGATACCCGGGCCCAGCAGCGTGCCAAACGTGCGCTCAAGTCCCCCAGCGTCGAGCCCGGAGGGCAGCAGGAGTCGGGTTTCGGCAAGTTGCAGGGCTTGGGTCATGGGATCTTCGCAGGACAGGATGGCGGGATGGGCGACTCTACCCGGACGATATGCGGGCGACCGACCGAGCTTCAACCTTCTGGCGGTCTGACTACGGGTTCGGGCGATGGATCCGTCGGAGGCTCAGACACAGTAGGCACTGGAGCTTGGGCCGGGGCCTGGCCAGGGCGTTCGGGCTCACGGTTGACCACCTCGACCTTGGGATCCTTCCACGGTCCGCGGACCCGGTAGGTCTTCGCGCCGATCTGGCCCAGTGGCTTTCGCAGCACCGCATTGGCGGCCGCACCGATCGCAGCACCGACGGGGCCACCTGCCAGCGCGCCGGCCACCGTCAGCAGGTTGCCGGATCGGGGCAGCACCTCGATGGTCTGGTTGAAGGTTTCCGCCCTCAGGTCAGCCTCGCCACGAATGTTGATCCGGGCCGCGGGCCCTTCGATCAGCAGGTCGTCGCTGCTGGCGACACCCCCCGCGATGTGGATAGCGCCGCCTGCCTGGTTGAACGCAAAACCCTTGGAGAAGAAGTCCCGGAAGTCCAGCATCAGCCGACGCGGAAGCTCCGCGATGCTGAGCAGCCCCAACACCCTGCCAGCGCCCGGCTCAACGTCCAGTAGACGGCCGTCGCGCACTTCACCCTTCAATTCACCCGTCACCTTCACGACGTCGAACTGCATCGGCCCACCCTTCCAGGCGGCTGAGAGTGACACCCGTCCATCACCGCCATCGAGACGGCCGACATGGCCCAACCCAGCGAGCAGCCGGCCGAAATCGTTGCTGACCAGATCCACCTGCAAGCGCGTGCTGGCCGCCGCGCCGCGTCCGACCCAACTTCCTTGAGCATCGATTTGCTGGCCGGGTCTCTCGGCGCGGAACTGTTCAACCTGCATCCCGTTGCCCGTCGCCCGGGTTCGCAGTGATGCCCGCCCCAGCAGCGCGTCGGCGAATCGCAACTCATCGATGTCCAGCGCCAACGGGGGAATCCGGGCCGGGTCGATATCGTCTTCGCTCGCGACCTGCACCGGCTTGACGGCGGGACGCGAAGCAGCGCCTTCGGCTTTGGTGGGCAAACGCCAATGGACGCGCTCAAAGCGCCCCGTCACCGTCGCGTTGGCGGCATCGGGGATCCGCAAGTAGCCCTGCAACAAGGGGCCATCGACCTGCACGGCCATCGCCCCGCCCGTTTCTGGCGAGACCCGCAGGCGGGCGTCGTTGAAGTGCGCGCCGAGCAACTGCAGCTGATCGGTACGCACATCGATCCGGCCCAGGGGAAGCGCTCCGCCGCCCCCACCGCCGCCACGCGCGAGTCCAATCCAGCCAATCGCATCCAGACGCTTCGCGTGACCGCTGGCAATCAGGCCCGAGGCGGGTGCGGCGTGCGCAACCGTTGCGCTACCCAGCGCGACCCGGATGCCCGTTTGCTGATCATCACTGCGTGCACGCAGTGCCAGCACCTCACCCAAAGCGACCTGTATCTCGCCCTTTGCGATGGGCAAGGGGATCTCGACCGTGGTGGCCAACGGCCGATCTGCGGGTTTTTCCATAGGTGCGGGAAGTGAAAGCCGGGTACCCACCAGCGCTGAGCGCAATTTAAGCTGCGCTGCTCGCTGATCGGCGGTCCCGCCTACCGGTACCGTCAGACCGACAGTCCACGGCGACTGGCCATGCATATACGGTGACAACCAACCCAGCTGCGGTACCCGGGCGAGCAGCGCGTCGGCGCCAAAAACAGCTTCGAGGTCGGCTTCCAGCACATTACCGCGATCACGCACCGCATCCGTGCCGGAACGCAGCGACAATTTGCCGGGGCGACCGTCAAGCCGCACGTCCAGAGCCTCGGTACGGAAACCGTGTTCGTTATAGCGAACCAGTCCACGAACCTGATCGAACGTCAGATCCCAACGCGAATCGGCCAGGCGTGCACCGGCCAGACGGACCTCCCCGTCGATGCCCAGACGGCCGTTCTCCACCATCGGCAGAACCATGCGGAAATCCACGTCCGCCGGGCCGGTCCCTTTTACCGCCGCGAAGGTTTCCGGATTGAGTTTCTGCAACGGGCTCGCGCTAAGCAGATCCAGCAGCCGCGAAACATCACTGTTGCCCTTCGCCTCGATCGCCAAGGTGCCGTGATGGTAGTGGTCAACACTGGCCTTGACTGCCGGGATCGCAATGCCCGCCAACATCCCGTGGCCGGAGATCTCCAGCCCGTTGCCGATGAAGCTGACTTGCAGATCCATGCCGGTCGCGGCGGGCCATTCGGGCTGGAATGCAATCGTCGCGTCGGTTATCCGGGCGTTGGCCTCGAAGCGCCCGGTGTGTTGATCGAATGGCCAGTCATCCAGATCACCCGACACGATCGCCCGGCCATCGCGCACTACGCCGTCGACCAGCGCCGTATCCAGCCAGTGCAGCAGCGATTTCGGCATCAAGTTGCGGACCCAAAAGCGTTTGGCGACGGGTAAGCGGGTCTCGTCGACGGTCGCGGCCAGATCGATGCGTGGTCGGCCACCTTCGCCGTTCCACCCCAGGCCGCCGCGTATATGCGCGCCAAAATCCGGGCCTTTGATGCGCAGCGCCGAGCTGCCCGCCTGCCAACCGTCGGGGCTGCTCCAACCCGCAATATTCCCACCAAGCGTGACCACATGCTCAACGCCGAAACCGCTGGGCCAATCAAAATGTACGGGCCGGCTCGCGTCCAGCTCCGCACTGAAGCCCTCGCTGTCGCCGCGCACGTCAGCCGTCAGACCCGCGAGTCCAGGCGCATCGTCGACCGGGTCGAATCCCAGGTCCTCGATGCGCACACTGCCGCGCATCCATCCGTCGCTATGTCCCTGCAAGTCCACCGCCGACAGGGACGCGTGCGGGCGCGCCTGCAACAGCCAGTGACGCAGCGGCCGTGGCCATTGATCGCTAAGCAGCGCCAACGCCACCAGTGGCTGCACGTCGATGCGGTCGGCAACCAGCGCATAGTGGTCTCCGGCAGCAAGTACAAGGTTGTCCAGATGATGCTGCACGCCCTGCATATCCATTTGCAGCATCGGCGCGTCCAGTCGCCAGCCACCGGCGGCTCGCTGCCAATGAACCCGTGCGTCTACCCGGTCGATCACCTGCAGCGGTATCTGACCCGCGCCACCCGCGACCGGAGCGATGGTCGTCCCGGCCAGCACCACTCGCTCCAGCGTGGCCTCAAGTCGAACGTCGACCACGCGTTTGTCTTCCAGCTGGGCCCACGCTTTCGCGCGGCCATGGCCCGCCCGCAGCGCAACACCGTGGGCCGCAAGCACGGACCCGAGCGGCTGGAGTTCCGCGCGGTCGACCCCTGCATAGACTTTGCCGCTGCCGCGACTGCGGTCAAAATCGAGCGCCGCGACGATCGGCGGGGTCGTTCCCTGCGTGGTTCTGGTGGTCGCGGACGAGGCTTCGGGCCACGCGCGGATGCCGGCCTGCACCCGCTCATCCTGCACGCGCAAGCGCAGATCGACTCGCGGAATCTTCAGGTCCAGACCCAGATCAGGCGCCAGAATGGTCAGCGCACCATCGATGACCTGCAGTTCGCCGAGCCCTTCCAATGACTGGAAGGCATCGCCATCAGCCTGCCTCTCTCCGGGCAGTCCCCGCACCTGCCAGCGGCCGTCGCTTGAGCGCTCCAGTATCAGGTCCAGGCCGCGCAGCCGCAGCTCGGACAGCGGCACTCCGGGCCAGAGTCCTGCATAGATCGATACGAGCATCTCCGCGTCTCCGACCGCGAAGATTTCCTTGCCCTGCCCCAGCCTCAGATTGTGCAGCTGCAACAGCGGTCCACGCCGGGTCCAGCTGGTTTCCAGCCGGTCGAACGCCACCGGACGACCGACCCGCTCACCCAGCCATTGAGCGACATGTTCTGGATGCCGCTCAACCACTGGCAGCAACTGGCTGGCCACAGCAATCACCAACGCCACCAGCACCAGCACGATTGCTGCGGCATAACCCGCACCCCGGCGGACCAGTCGCAATCGGCGGCGCAGCGTCGTTGGCATCTCAGTCCGGGCGCTGGGCGTTAGAGCAGGACGACATCGAACTGCTCCTGCGCGTACTGATCATCGGGCTGGAAACGGATCGACTTGCCGAGAAACTCTTCCAACTCGGCAACCGCCGCGGATTCCTCGTCGGTGATCCGCGCGACGACTTTTGGTGATGCCATCACCAGCAGCCGCACGGCGTCGAACTGGCGCACCTGACGCACGATTTCCCGAAAGATTTCATAGGTCACCGTCTCCGGGGTTTTCAGCGTGCCGCGCCCGCTGCACTCGTGACACGGCTCACTGAGCTGACGCTGCAGGCTTTCGGTGGTCCGCTTGCGGGTCATCTCCACCAGGCCCAACGGCGAGAAGTCGTACACCGTGGTCTTGGCGTGGTCTTTGGCCAACGCCTTCTCGAGTGTGCGCAGCACCTGACGCTTGTGCTCGGCATCAACCATGTCGATGAAGTCGATGATGATGATGCCGCCCAGGTTGCGCAGGCGCAGCTGTCGGGCGACCGATTGCGCGGCCTCCAGATTGGTGCGGTAGACGGTTTCCTCCAAATTGCGCTGACCGAGGAAGGAGCCGGTGTTGATATCCACCGTGGTCATCGCCTCGGTCTGGTCAATCACCAGATAACCTCCTGACTTGAGAGGCACCTGCTTGTCCAAAGCACGCTGGATCTCGTCCTCAACCCCGTACAGGTCGAAGATCGGGCGCGCGCCGGTGTAGTGCTCGATCTTCTCCACCAGATCCGGCTCACTGGCCATGCCGTTGGAAACCATGAAACGCGCGGCAAACGTGCGCAGCCTCTCAAAGGTTTCGCGGGAATCCACTTTTACCTTGTCGACGTCGCGGCGAATCAGGTCGCGCACTGCGCGCAGCGGCAGGGTGAGGTCCTCATAAATGCACTCACCGACCTTGGCGCTGGTGGATCGCTCGCCGATCAGGCTCCACACCCGTCCGAGATAGGCGACATCCTCGGCAAGCGCTTCGTCAGGCTGGCCTTCGGCATTTGTGCGCACGATGTAGCCATGGGACTCCCCTTCGGGGGACAGTCCCGCGACGATCGCCTTGAGCCGGATGCGCTCTGCCTCATCCTCAATCCGGGCCGAGACGCCGACTACCTGAGTGTGCGGCAGCAACACGAGATAGCGCGACGGGATACTGGTGAGCGTCGTCAATCGCGCGCCCTTGCCACCGATCGGGTCCTTGACCACCTGGACGACAATTTCCTGACCGTCCCGCAGCAATTCACTGATCGGACGGGTCGGTACGGGCGCCATGTTGGCGGCCTCACCATCTCCCAGGACGGGAGGCGCGGGCTTGACGATATCGGCCGCGTGCAGAAATGCGGCGCGCTCCAGACCAATGTCAATAAACGCGGCCTGCATGCCCGGCATGACCCGTTGCACCTTGCCCTTGTAGATGTTTCCGACCACACCCCGCGCCCAGCCACGCTCGATGTGAAGCTCCTGCAACATGCCGTTTTCGACCACGGCTACGCGCGTTTCTCGCGGGGTCACATTGACCAGAATTTCCTCGCTCATGGCGCCTCCAATGCGCGCGCGGACAGGCCGGCAAGCGGCCCCAGTCCAAACCCTGCAAGCAGTTGTGCGGTCTGGTGCAACGGCAGCCCCATAACGCCGGAGTAACTGCCGTCCAATCGCTCCACAAACGCCTCGGCTAATCCTTGAATGGCATAGCCCCCGGCCTTTCCAAATGATTCACCACTGTCGACATACCTGTTGATGACGAACTCCGGCAATACAGCAAAGCGAACCGTCGAGACCGAAAGCGCGAACTCCTGACGGGAAGTTGAAACCAGCGCGAGCGCCGAAATTACTGTGTGCTCTTGACCCGAGAGCCGCTGCAGCATCGCGACCGCGTCGGGCTTGTCGTGCGGCTTGCCGAATACCTCATCGGACAACACCACTTCGGTATCGCAACCAAGCACCAGCGCGCCGGGCTTATCGGCAACCGATGACAGTCCAGCCAGCGCCTTGTCGCGCGCGACACGCGCTACATAATCCCGCGCCGTCTCGGTGACCCGTCGATGCTCGGGCACGTCGAGTTCAAGCACGGAAAATTCCAGCCCAAGCCGAGCGAGCAATTCCCTTCGACGCGGGGAGCGGGAGGCGAGATAGAGCATGTATCTCCAAGCGCGGCTGGAAGCCGTCGCGAATAACGGAAATCATAACCCGCTGTGGCTGAGCGCCAGCCGCATCCACGCACGCCAGACGCGCCGTAAGCCTGTTTTCAGGCGCGGTGGTAGGGGTGGTTCGCGAGCATCGCCGCCGCTCGGTAAAGCTGCTCGGCGGCGATCAGCCGGACCAGCATATGCGGCAGAGTCATCGCCCCCAGCGACCACGACTCATCAGCCCGCGCCATCACATCGTCGGAGTGACCTTCCGGACCGCCGATCAGCAATGCGAGGTCGCGGCCCTGCCCCCGCCAGTGTTCAAGGCGCTGGGCGAGATCCTCCGAACTCCAAAGCTTGCCGCGGCCATCCAGCGTCACCACCAAGGGCGAGCGTGGCAACGCCGCGAGCACGCGCGCGCCCTCTTCGGTCGTCGCACGGGCGATATCGCGGTTCTTCCCGCGCACGCCCGGCTCGACCTCCACCAGCTCCAGCGGGAGCCAGTGTGAAAGGCGCTTGCGGTAATCCTCGAAACCCTCGGCAACCCAGCGCGGTGCACGCTCGCCAACGGCGATCAGCTTTGCTTTCATCAACGATGCAACGAACGCGACCTACAGCTCGTCTTCGGCGCCGGTTTCCAGCTCGCCGGAACCGATTTCCTGGTCACCGTATTCGTCGACAGATTCGGGTGGCTGGTCGCCGACGGTCCACAGGCGCTCGAGCGCGTAGAACTCGCGCACCCGCGGCAGCATGACGTGAACGACGACATCGCCCAGGTCCACCAGCACCCATTCGGCCTCGCGCTCGCCCTCCACGCCCAAAGGCATGATGTCGAGCTTCTTGGCGAACTTCACGACCTCGTTGGCGATCGATTTCACGTGCCGTGAGGATGTTCCCGACGCGATGACCATGTAATCGGTGACGCTGCTCTTGCCGCGCACGTCGATTTCCACGGGGTCTTTCGCTTTCAGCTCCGCGATCGCATCGCGCACCGTCTGCAGCAGATCGGTGACGCTCGGCGCGGGGCTCGGAATACTGGTCTTGATGACTTGGGCTTCGGTGGTCATGCAGGCTCTGGAATTGGGTGCGTAGCCGATTATAGCGAAGCCGGAGCCAACGGCCTGTTCAGGTACAGCTGATGGCGCTCGATGTAGTCAGCGACCGCATCCGGAACGAGGCTCCGCCACTGCTGCCCGGCAGCGATCGCCTCGCGCACACGGGTGGCCGAACCTTCGTGCAGCCGGTTGTGCAAAACCAGCACCCGACCAGCCGGCGCAGCCTGCAGGTCGTCCAGCGAATCCGTCCAGCGACCCTGCAGGAACGCCGTCAGCAGTTCGGGAAGACTCTCATCCAGCGCTATGCCGGGACGGCCCGCAACAATGAAGTGAGCGAGTTCAAACAAGCCCTGCCACTCCTTCCATTGCGGCAATCCGGCCAGACTGTCGGCGCCAATCAGCAGCGCCACTGGCGCTTGCACACCTAGTTCGGCGCGTATTTCGCGCAGTGTGTCGATCGAATAGGAAGGTGTGTCGCGTCGCAGTTCGCGCCGATCAACCAGCAGCCCGGACTCACCGGCGACCGCCAGATCCAACATCCGGGCGCGATGCATCGCGCTGGCACCCGGCGCAGCGCGATGCGGAGGATCGGCCGCCGGCATCATCCGGATCGCGGCCGCCAGCACATCGCGCGCATTGCGGGCGATGTGCAAGTGCCCATTGTGAATCGGATCAAACGTGCCGCCGTAGAAAACCGTCAACGTCGGCTCGATCATCCCGTTCACTGCACGTCCGCGCCAGACTCAGACATCGATATGGACCAACAGCCGCACCGCGGCTGGATCGGCGACGGCCAGCAGCAGTCGCTCCAATGCCTGCCAGGGATCACCGGCCTCCCGCCCCTTGGCCATGCGGTCGACCGCGCCAACGCGCGAGACGAAGGCGTCCCAACGCGCAGGCGGGTGACGTTGCAGTGCGCGCTGATACATCGGCTGCTTTGAATCCCACACCCGAAGCGCCTTGAACTCGGCCGACAGATTGCCGCCACGCGCCTTGATCCGGGCCAGCGCCGCGGTGCGCTGCAGTTCGATCACCACCATGCCCAGCAGCGCCGGCACCGCCTCGCCTTCGGCACGCAGACCGGCAAGCATGCGCGCCACCTGCACCGGCTGGCCGTTCATCGCCGCATCGATGACGCGAAACACGTCATAGCGCGCCGCGTCGGCAACCAGCGATTCCATTCGCGCCAGGTCGAGAACGCCGCCATCCGACAACAGTGCAAGCTTGTCGATCTCCTGCGCAGCAGCCAGCAGGTTGCCGTCAATGCGCTCGACCAGCCGCTGCACGGCTTCGGCGTCGGCGCGCACACCCCGCGAGCGCAGCCGCTGCTCAACCCAGCCCGACAACTCGTGGGGCTTGACCGGCCACGCGATCGCAATCTTGCCGACGCGACCGATCGCCTCACTCCACTTTCCGGCGTGCTTGCGGCTCCATTCCCCGGCGGTAACCAGCAGCACCACATCGGCCGGCGGGTCGGCGCAGAAGCGCGTGATCAGCTCGCCGCCGACCTTGCCGGGCTTGCCAGTCGGCAGGCGCAGCTCCAACAATCGGCGACTCGAAAACAGGCCGGGAGAGCTGAAACTGGCTGACATCGCGTCCCAGTCGGGCTCGCGACTACCTTCGGTATCGAATACTTCCCGCTCGTCGATGCCCTCCGCCCGTGCGGCGGCGCGTATCGCATCCGCAGCCTCCAGCACCCGCAACGGTTCCGCACCGGCGATCAGATAAGCAGGCGAAAGGCGCCCCGATCCCAGCTGGGCGACCAGCTGCTCGGGCTTGAGCTCCATGCTCAGCGCTGGTGACCGGGCGTCGGCTCGGCCCCGTCTTTGACGCGAGGCGGCGGTGGCGGTGGCGGCATAGCTTCAGCTGCCTCCATGGCGGCCCGAGCGGCATCGGTGGTGTGCTGGAATACTTCGTCAGAATCCTCCGAGACCGATCCCACCGAACCGGCGGCATCGATGCGGCGCAGGATCGAGCTCGCCATCTCCCGCTGCAGTTCACGCACCAAAATTTCACGTTCGCCTTCGGTACCGATCGAGCTGGTCGGTACCGAGATGTAGTCACGCGACAGTTCGATGCTCTGCTCGGGCACCAACACGCTGCCGTCTCCGTTGCGCAAATCAAACACGACCGCGTAGCGCAGGCTGAACTCCTGCGCGCGACCACGGCCGTCTACGCTCACTGGGGTATCGCCCCAACGCTCGGCCTTGATCCTCAGCACCGCCGGATCGCTGACTGAAGCAGTTGCCGCGGTCGCACCAGCGCGGACGAGTGACTGCTCCAGACGCTCGGCCAACGGACTGTAACGACTGGCGGAGACCACTTTCACCGGCCCCATGTCCGCCGGCAGCGTCAATGCATCACGCAACTGGAAGCCACAGGCCGGCAGGGCCAGCACGAGGATGAAGGGCAGCAGGCGTCGGATCATCGAGGGAGTCTGAAGGAGGCGGGTGGACGCAGCAAGCGTGAAAGCCAATGGCAGCTACAGCGGTGGCGGCAGGTTCTGGTGCTGTTCACCCGGCGACGATGTTGACGATCTTGCCGGGAACCACGATCACCTTGCGTACCGTCAGGTTGGCGATGAAGTTGGCGACATGCGGCTCGGCCAACGCCATCGTCTCGATATCGGCCTTGTCCATCGTGACCGGCACCTCGATCGTGCCACGCAACTTGCCGTTGACCTGCACCGCCATCACCACCGCATCGCGGGTCAACGCAGCGGGATCCAGCTGCGGGAACGGGACGTCTTCTATCAGCGTCTCGGAATGTCCCAATGCCTGCCACAACGCGTGACTGGTATGCGGCGTGACCGGATTCAGCAACAGCACCATGGCCTGCAGCACTTCGTGACGCACCGCGCGACCCTGATCGCTCATGTCCTTGAATTTACTGACGTGGTTGAGCAACTCCATCAACGCGGCAATCGCCGTATTGAAGGCGTGGCGGCGGCCGTAATCGTCGCCGACCTTCTGGATGGTCTGATGCAACTGCCGGCGCAGGGCCTTCTGCTCCGCATCCAACAACGCGGGATCGACCGACGGATGGTCCGGCTGTGAGACGTGCGTGGTCACCTCGCGCCGGAAACGCCGCAGGAACCGCGCCATACCTTCCACACCGGCCTCATTCCACTCCAGCGACAGCTCCGGCGGCGCGGCGAACATCGAGAACAGCCGCACCGTGTCCGCGCCGTATTTGTCCACCATCTGACGCGGATCGACGCCGTTGTTCTTGGACTTCGACATCTTCTCGATGCCGCCGATCACCACCGGCTGGCCATCGGCCGTCAGGGTCGCGCCGGTGATGCGGCCACGTTCGTCGCGCACGATCTCGACATCGGCCGGATTGATCCAGTCGCGAGAGCCGTTCGGACCTTCGCGGTAGAAGGTCTCGGCAATCACCATCCCTTGGGTCAGCAGGTTGGTCGCCGGCTCGTTGGTGTTGACCAGACCCTCGTCGCGCAACAGTCGATGGTAGAAGCGGAAATACAGCAGATGCAGGATCGCGTGCTCGACGCCGCCGATGTACTGGTCGACCGGCAGCCAGTGATTGGCCCGATCATCGACCTGGGTCGCTGCGCCCGGCGAGGTGTAGCGCGCGTAATACCAGCTCGATTCCATGAAGGTATCGAAGGTGTCGGTCTCGCGCTCGGCCGCGCCGCCACAAGTCGGGCAGGTGGTCTTGCGCCACTCGGGATCGGCCTTGATCGGTGAAGCAGTGCCCATGAACTCGACGTCCTCAGGCAGCACTACCGGCAATTGTTCTTCCGGCACCGGCACCGCGCCGCAGCCGCCGCAGTAGATCACCGGAATCGGGCAGCCCCAGTAGCGCTGGCGGCTGACGCCCCAGTCACGCAGGCGGAAATTGACCCGGCGCGCACCGCGCTCATCGGCGTCAAGTCGCGCGGCCAGCGCATCAAAGGCCTGCTGGAAGTCCATGCCACTGTACTCGCCGGAATTCACCAGCCAGCCGCGATCGGTGTAGGCACCCTGCTCTGCAACGTACTGCTGGAACTCCTCAACCACCTGCACCGCCGCGCCGGTGTCGTAGGCGTCGGTCGATCCCTGCTGTCCAAGGGCGCTGGCCATCGGGTCGGCATGCGAGCGCAGGTCGCGGCCAATCTCTTTCAGCGCATCGCGCACCGCATCGGGTACGACCACCATCTTGATCGGCAACTGGTAGCGACCGGCGAACTCCCAGTCGCGCTGATCATGACCGGGCACCGCCATCACAGCGCCGGTGCCGTAACTCATCAGCACGAAGTTGGCGACGAACACCGGTACTTCTTCGCCGCTGATCGGATGGATCGCGCGCAGGCCGGTGTCCATGCCGCGCTTTTCCTGGGTTTCCAGTTCGGCCTCGGTTGCCCCGCCCTTGCGCAGATCGGCAATAAAGGCGGCCAGATCGGCGTCACTGGCGGCGGCGTGCGCCGCAAGCGGGTGCTCGGCGGCAATCGAGAGGAAGGTCACTCCCAGCAAGGTGTCCGGACGCGTGGTGAACACGGTCAGCGGCTCGAGCGTCGCACCGGTCGCATCTCGCACGTCAAAGCGGATATCCAACCCCTCACTGCGGCCAATCCAGTTGCGCTGCATGGTCTTGACCGCATCCGGCCAGCCCGGCAGGTGATCCAGACCGTCCAACAGCTCCTGAGCGTAGTCGGTGATCTTCAGGAACCACTGCGGGATCTCGCGCTTTTCCACCAGCGCACCGGTGCGCCAACCACGGCCGTCGATCACCTGCTCGTTGGCCAACACCGTCTGGTCGACGGGATCCCAGTTGACCACCGAGTTCTTGCGGTAGGCCCGACCTTTCTTCATCAACCGCACAAACATGCGCTGCTCATGGACGTAGTACGACGGCTCGCAGGTGGCAAACTCGCGCGACCAGTCGATCGCGTAACCCATCTGCCGCAGCTGGGCCTTCATGTGTCCGATGTTCGCGTAGGTCCACTGCGCCGGAGCGGTGTGGTGTTTGATCGCGGCGTTTTCCGCCGGCAATCCGAAGGCGTCCCAGCCCATCGGCTGCAGCACGTTGTGACCGGTCATGCGCTTATAGCGACTGATGACATCGCTGATCGTGTAATTACGCACATGACCCATGTGCAGCGCGCCGGACGGGTACGGCAGCATCGACAGGCAGTAGTATTTTGGCTTGTCGGAGGACTCGTCGACTTCGAATGCGCGGCTATCGTCCCAGTACCGCTGGGCGGCCGTCTCCAGCGTTTGCGGATCGAATCCGGACCCACCGGCGACGCCGGGTTCATTGGTGCTGGAGTCGATAGAGGCTTCGATGGACACAGGCGCGGGACCGGAGACAGAGGGACCGGAAAGCCTACCCCAGCGACACCTCGACCGCCATGCGAGGCGGACGCTGTTGGTCCGTCACAGCGTTAGTAAGCACGCCGCCAGGACGAGACTTTCGACCCGATCGTGCGCTACCCGCTTGTGCTTCAATCAGTCCACTCTCTGCCACCGGATCCTGCCGTGTCCATTCGTGCCAGCTGTATCCTGATTGCTCTCGCCGCGCTCCCGCTGGCCGCTAACGCATCGACCAGCGGACCGAAGGCTGATGCCGCCAACGGCGCCAGCGCCCTGCACTGCGGAAAGCTGTTTGACAGCCGAACCGGCACGGTACTCGGTCCACACACCGTGCTGGTGCGTGATGGCCGGGTTGAGCAGATCCTCAGCGGCGGTCAGGCCCACGTGCCTGCAGTGACCAACGTCGATCTGTCCGACCACACGTGCATGCCGGGATGGACCGACCTGCATGTGCACCTGGGCAGCGAGTCAAGCCCGGCCAGCTATTCGGAAGGCTTCCGTCTGGACGATGTTGACTATGCGTTCCGCTCCGTCGGCTACGCGCGGCGTACCCTGCTGGCCGGTTTTACCAGCGTTCGTGACCTGGGCGGTGAAGTAGCACCGCACCTGCGCGATGCCATCAATCAGGGTCTGGTTGATGGCCCACGGATCTGGGCCGCTGGCAAGTCGATCGCCACCACTGGGGGTCACGCCGATCCGACCAACGGCCTCAACTCGGCGCTGTCCCACTTGGTCGGCCCACCGGGCCCGACCGACGGCGTGATCAACTCGGTCGACGATGCCCGCCAAGCCGTGCGCCAGCACTACAAGGACGGCAGCGACGTGATCAAGATCACCGCCACCGGTGGCGTGCTGTCTTACGCAAAATCCGGTGACGCCCCGCAGTTCCGGGTGGATGAGATCCAAGCCATTGTGGATACTGCCAAGGATTACGGCTATCGCGTCGCCGCCCACGCCCACGGCGAGGAAGGCATGCGCCGCGCGGTGGAGGCCGGGGTCACCAGCATCGAGCACGGCACCTACATGAGCGATGAGGTGATGGCGCTGATGAAGCGCAAGGGCACCTGGTACATCCCGACCATCTACGCCGGCCGCTTTGTTGCCGACAAAGCCAAGATCGACGGCTATTTTCCTGACGTGGTGCGCCCGAAGGCGGCGCGAATCGGCGCGCTGATCCAGGCCACGGCCGGCAAAGCGTACAAGTCCGGCGTAAAGATGGCATTCGGCACCGATATGGGTGTTGGTCCACATGGCGACAACGCGCGGGAATTCGTCTATCTGGTCGAGGCCGGAGTACCCGCCGCGGTCGCGCTGCAGATGGCGACGATTCGTGCCGCCGAAGTGCTAGGGGTCGACGATCAAGGCGTGATTGCCAGCGGCAAGCGCGCGGATATTGTCGCCGTAAAGGGCAATCCGGTGGAGGACATCAATGTGCTGATGGATGTCTCGTTCGTGATGAAGGACGGGGTGATTTACAAGCAGCCCGACGCGTAGACCCATCCGGACCACCGGTCCGGGTTGGAATACCGATCGCCGCCACCATCTAGGACGGTGAACTTCATCCGCGAGTATTCCGATGACTGCACTGTCCGATGCACTGCCTGCCGCCCACATTTTCGACGCAACCACTGCCGACTTCGAAACCACGGTCCTGCAAAAATCCATGCAGACACCGGTTCTGGTCGACTTCTGGGCGCCGTGGTGCGGACCGTGCAAGCAGCTCGGCCCCGTGCTGGAAAAGCTCGCCACCGAGTACCACGGAAGCTTTGAGCTGGCGAAGGTCGACGTTGATCAGGAACCGCAGCTGGCCGAGGCATTCCAGGTCCGCTCGATCCCGACCGTATTCCTGGTCAAGGACGGGCAAATCACCGACGGCTTCCCCGGTGTGCTGGCTGAAGGGCAGATCCGCGAGTTCCTCAAACAGCACGGTGTAGAGCCGGCCGCTGCGCCCGCAGCCGAGGACGAAGCGGCGGCGGACGTCCCAATTGATCCGCATGCCGAGGTGGCGCGGCTACGCACAGCGGTCGCCGAGTCACCCGACGATGCCGGACTGCGACTGGATCTGGCGGTCGCGCTGCTTCAGACCGGTGAGCCGGATGAGGCCGTCGGTCTGCTGGATGGCCTGCCGGCCAACCTCGCTACCGACGACCGCAGCGTGAACGCCCGCGCCAACCTCGGGTTTATCACCCTGATCACGGATGCGCCCGCACTGGAGACGCTGCAGGAATCGGTGGCCACCAATCCGGACGATCTGCGTGCAAGGCATCTGCTGGGTGCGCGCCACATCGTGGCCGGCAACCACGAGGCCGCGCTGGAGCAATTCATCGAAATGCTTGCCCGCGACCGTAATTACGAGGGTGGCCTGCCCCGTACGGCGCTGATCGATGCCTTCCGGGTTACCGAAGACGCCGCTCTGGTCGGTCGCTACCGTCGAAGGATGTCTTCGCTGCTGTTCTAGGGGCACATGCCGCCGCGGGTTTCATCACACCACCTCGCCTTAACCGCAGTCGGGTGATGCTGCCGCTTTGGAGATGCCCATGCCCACGCTGAAGAAGTCCTATCCGTACTATCTGGCCGGCAAACCGGTCGCGGCCAATACCGATCTTGTCGTGCTCGACAAGTACACCGGCAAGCCCGCAACACGGGTAGCGTTTGCGGATGCGGCGGCCGTACGCGAAGCCATTGACGCTGCGTGGAACGCGCGCGCGGTGATGGCGGCGTTCCCACCCGACGCGCGCCGCGCAGTGCTTGAGCATTGTGTCCGGCGATTTCAGGAGCGCGAGGAGGAACTCGCCAGCGCACTGTGCATCGAAGCCGGCAAGCCCATCGGCGACGCGCGCGGCGAGGTAACGCGACTGATCGAAACCTTCCGCATGGCCGCGGAGGAAGCGACCCGGATCGGTGGGGAGGTCCTGGAGCTACAGGTATCCGAGCGCACACGCGGATACCGCGGAATGACAAAGCGGGTGCCGGTGGGCGTATGCAGCTTTATCACCCCGTTTAACTTTCCGCTCAATCTGGTCGCACACAAGGTTGCTCCCGCCATCGCTGCCGGTTGCCCATTCGTCCTCAAGCCCGCCGCGAAGACGCCGATTGGCGCACTGATCATCGCGGAGATACTGGCCGAAACTGACCTCCCCAAGGGCGCCTTCTCGGTCATGCCCTGCTCCAACGACGACGCCGCGCAACTGGCTGAGGATGACCGAATTGCGCTGCTCAGCTTTACCGGTGGCTTGGTGGGCTGGGACCTGAAGGCGCGGGCGGGCCGCAAAAAAGTGATTCTGGAACTCGGCGGCAACGCGGCGTGCATCATCGACGCCGATCCGGGGCGGGACCTCGATTCGGTGGTCGAGCGACTGGTTTCCGGCGCTTACTACCAGTCCGGACAGAGCTGCATCAGCGTGCAGCGGATCCATGCCCATGCATCGATCTACGAGAAGCTACGTGGCAAGTTGAAAGCGGCGATCGAGAAGCTGCAAACCGGCGATCCAAGCGACGAGAGCACCTTCATTGGACCGATGATCGACGAGGATGCCGCCAAGCGGGTCGAAGACTGGATCACCGCAGCGCGCAAGGAGGGCGCGACGAAGATTGTCGGCGGCGAGCGTAGCGGCAACATGCTGCCAGCCTGGCTGCTCGAGGGTGTGCCACGCGATGCCGATCTGTACCGGAAAGAGGCCTTCGGGCCAGTCGCGATCATGGAGCCTTTCGAGGACTTCGATGACGCATTGAACGCGGTCAACGACAGCGACTTCGGCCTTCAAGCCGGCGTGTTCACAGCGCGTCTGGACCATGCGATGCGCGCCTGGGACCGGCTGGAAGTCGGCGGGGTCATTGTCGGCGACATCCCGAGCTTTCGCGTCGACAATATGCCGTATGGCGGGGTCAAACAGTCCGGCTTGGGGCGCGAGGGGCTGCGCTACGCAATCGAGGACATGACCGAAACCCGTTTGCTGGTGATCCGGGAGGCGTGACTACCACCCTGCCCGCCCGCTGTGCCGGTACGAGCCGGATCAGCGCGGCGGAAGGACCGAGGACGTCCGCATGTGCGGCGCCGGGCGTCCCAGCAGAAAACCTTGGCCCCGCTGGCATCCAAGCTCTATCAGAATGTCACGCTGGGCTTCGGTTTCGATCCCTTCGCCGATGGTGTAGATCCCCAAGGTTCCTGCCAATGCCTGAATCGCCCGGACCACCGCAATACTTTCGGTCTGGTTTTCGGCCGTCAAACCGGCGACAAAGCTGCGATCGATCTTGAGGCACTCAATCGGGAACCGATGCAAATAGGAAAGCGCCGAGTAACCGGTACCGAAGTCATCCAGCTGCGCCAGTACGCCGTGATCGCGCAATGTGCTCAGCGTTTCGAGCGCCTTGGGAATATCGTCAAACAGAGCGATTTCGGTGATCTCGATCCGCAGAAATTGCGGGTCGGCGCCTGCATTTTTTATCAGCCGCATCAGACGGTCAGCAAAATCCAGTGAGCGGAAATGACGTGGTGATACGTTGATCGAGACATACCCCTCGACTCCGCGGGACATGCGTGCGATCACCTGGGCGTACATCAGCCAGTCGACCTCTTCGATCAGGCAGTTGTCTTCGCCCAGACCGATGAACTCTCCGGGCGTCAGCAGGCCGCGGGTCGGGTGGCGCCAGCGCAACAGCGCCTCGTGCCCCACAACACTGTTGCCATCCATGCTCATGATCGGCTGATAGAACGGCATGAAGTTGCCGCCGTTGATGGCCCGGCGCAGATCGGCTTCCAGATCCAGAATCCGCGAGGCTTCGTCGCGCATATCCTCATCGAACAACGCCCAGCTGTCGCGACCGGCCGCCTTGGCGCGGTACATCGCCGCGTCCGCATCGCGCAGCAGATCGGTGCCGCTGTTGTAACCCGGCTGCCACATCGCGATGCCAATACTCGCGGACGGAAACAGCTCTCGCCCGGCCACCCAACACGGTCGACCAAGTGAATGCAGCACCCGTTGCGCCAGTGTCTCGGCCACGTGGACGCCGTCGATGTCATTGATCAGCACCGCGAATTCATCGCCACCAAGGCGGGCGACCAGGTCCTCCACTCGTACTGCAGCGGAAATCCGCTTGGCAGATTCGATCAGCAACTCGTCACCCGCAGAATGCCCAACGCTGTCATTGATCAGCTTGAACCGGTCAAGATCCAGAAACAGCACAGCAAAGCTCTTGGCACTATCGCCCAAACCACTATTACGAGCCTTGTTGACGGCAATGCCGAGATGGTCCAACAACTGCGTACGGTTGGGCAATCCGGTCAGGCCATCGTGCAGGGCCTGGTGGGTGAGTTGCTGCTCGGCGCGCAGTCGTTCGCCAATCTGCTCCAGCAGCTCCGCGTTCGCCATGGCCAACTCGCGGGTGCGCGATTCGACTCGTTGCTCCAGCTCCGAATGCGCCGTGACCAGACGATCCTGCTCCTGCTTTCGCGCCAGCCCGATGCTGATGTGGTTGGCAACAAACGTCAGCAGATCCTGATCGCGCGCATTGAAGGTGATCGCTGGTGAGTAGCTCTGCACCGCGATAACACCCACCACCACGTTATTGCGGTGCAGTGGAACGCCGAGCCAACAATTGGCAACAGTGCCGTGGGCAAGAACTTCCGGCATCAAGTGCGGGTCGGCGAGCAACGCGCGACCGGTAGATATCACGTGCTCGGTCATGCCCGAACCAAGACTACGGCCGGCCCGGTTCGCGTCGTATTCGTCGATCGAGTAAGGAAACTCGAGCCGCTCACCATCGTCCGAGACCAGCGCGATGTAGAAGTTGCGCGCGTCCAGAAGCTCATCGACCACTGCATGGACCTGCGCGTAGAAACTCTCGAGGCTGTCGGCAGTGATCGAGAGATCTGCTATCCGGAACAGCGCACGCTGCAGTCGCTCAGCCCGTTGCCGCTCGACGATCTCGGCCTGCAAATCCCGGTTGCTCAACTGCAACGCCTTGGTGCGCTCCGCGACGTGCTGCTCCAGCTCCTCGCGGGCACGATAGCGGTCCAGCGCGGTCAAAATATGCTGGGCAACGAACACCAGCAGCGCCTGCTCCTCATGTCCGTAGCAGTCGGCCCGGTCATAGCTTTGGACCACAATGGCGCCGCCGACGCGGTCGTTGCGGCGCATCGTCACACCCAGCCAGTCGATGCTGTCGGGCCCGTGCGTGGGGTCACTCAAAACGCCAAGGCGTTCGCGCACGAAGGCGGATGCACCAAACACTGGATCACCGTGCCGGATCAGGGCCATCGTCAGGCTATTGGGCTCACTTCCTACCGGTATATCCGCCGCCGGGTCTGGGGCAAATGGATCCATCTGGTCGGCGAAATACAGGAAGCGATAGCTCTGGCGCGCATCGTCATACAACACGATGTAGAAGTTCTCGGCGTACATCAGCCGCGCAACGACGGAATGTACGCGTCGCAACATTTCGTTCAGCTCCAAGGTGGAACCGGCCAAATCGGCAATCTCGTACAGTGCCTGCTGCAGTTGCTCCGACTTCTCCAGAATCCGCACGCGCGCATCGGCGCGGATTGTCGCAAGATGCAGATCGATGGTGCGTCGCGCCAACGCCACCCACGCCGAATGCTGGGCGGCCGACATCGCCTCCGCCAGCTCCACCACCAGCACACGGGAGCCATCCCCGCCATGCCAATCGAGCTCAATGCGATGGACCGCATGGGGCTCTACACTGACTTCGCCGGGCGACGCCAGCCGCAAGTGCGATCCGCGTGGCAGGGTCGTCTCAAGCATCTCCAGCAATGAACCAGCACCGTCGTCGCGGTCTGCTGTTTCATTATTCGTAGCGTGTGCAATCGTCATCTTCGCGGTGACCAGCGGCCACGTCCGTACTCTTTGAATACCGAGAATAGCGCGCAGTGTCGACGGATACTGTTACCTAGGTCCGGACGGTGCAACCGCGTCGGAGCAACTTTGCCTCCGATGGCGCTGCCATTTACCCTGATCGCGATGGAAAAACGACCCAACCCGCTCTTTCGCCCGGCTCCCGCAGGCAAAAATACAGCGTTGCTCAGCGCTTGCAGCCCCTGATGGCCGCGGAATTTACCCTCGCAACCCGCGTGCGTCACGAGATCGAGGTGAAGCACAGTCGTTTTTTGGCGCTTGCGGCGCCGGTTGACGGCCCAGAGGCCGCTTTGGCGTTCGTCGCCGAAATCGCTGATCCCGCCGCCACTCACAACTGCTGGGCCTATCGCATTGGCGGGCTGTACCGGTCCAGCGACGACGGAGAGCCGGCAGGTACGGCAGGCCGACCAATCCTTGCCGCGATTGACGGACAGGGCTTGGATCAGGTCGTTGCCGTGGTGACCCGGTGGTACGGGGGCATCAATCTGGGAGCCGGTGGACTGGTCCGCGCCTATGGCGGTTGCACGGCGGAATGCCTGCGCACCGCCTCACGTCGGGAGTTGATCGAATATGTCGAATGCACGCTCGACTTCTGCTTCGCCGATACCGGCGCGGTCCACACCGCTCTGGCGGCTCATGGCGTGGACAAGCTGGATGAGCAGTTCACCGCCGAGGGAGCACGACTCCAGTTGCGACTGCCGGCGGAACGGCTTGACGGCCTCAGCGACCAACTACGCGACGCGACCCGGGACCGCGCCGTGCTTTCCAGCGATGCCTCCGATGCGGAACGGGAACAGTGATGGCGCGACGCATCGGCTGTGATAGCGGACAATAGCGCCCATGAGTGAGACTCCCACAGCAGACCCGAAACCCGCCGCCCCGCCCATCGACACGGGTAAACCCGCCGTAAGCAGCCTCAAGGCGCTGTGGCCCTTTGTCAGCCGCCACCGCGGACTGTTTGGCGGTTGGCTGGTCGCGTTGGCCTGCTCGTCTGCCGCGACGCTGAGTCTGCCAATCGCGTTCAAGACAATGATCGACCGGGGGTTCGCCCAAGGCGGCGGCGGTGCGATCGACCGGGCGTTCATGCTTCTGTTCGCGGTGGCGGTCGCGTTGGCACTGGCGACGGCGGCACGATTCTTTTTCGTCTCTCTGCTCGGTGAGCGGGTGGTCGCCGACCTGCGGGGGCGTCTCTACTCCCATCTGATCAGCCTGGACGCGGGCTTCCACGACCGCAGCCGCAGTGGCGAGCTGGTTTCACGCCTCACCGCCGACGCCGAACTGCTGCGCGGCGTGATCGCGACCAGCATGTCGGTAGCGCTGCGCAGTCTGGTGACCTTTATCGGCAGCATCGCAATGCTGTTCGTCAGCAGCCCGCATTTGGCCGCCTATGCGCTGATCGGGATTCCGTTGGCGGTGCTGCCAATCGTCGTCGGCGGCCGACGGCTGAAGAAAATCTCTCGCGCCAGCCAGGATCGGGTCGCCGACGCCAACACGCTCGCCAACGAAACCCTCGGTGCCGTCTCAACCGTTCAAGCACATGCGCGCGAACCCTACGAACTTGGCCGGTTCGGGGATGCCCTGAAGATCGCGGTGGACACCGCGCGCCGCCGCATTCAGGCCCAGGCGTGGGTCACGGCGATTGCCATCGTGCTGATTTTTGGCGCGATCACTCTGGTGCTGTGGTCCGGCGCCCACGATGTTGCCGAAGGCCGGATGAGCGCCGGCACTCTGGGCCAGTTCGTTCTATACGCATTGATTGGTGGCGGCTCAATCGGCTCGTTGGCGGAGGTCTGGAACGAAGTCCAGCGCGCTGCGGGCGGTATGGGACGGATCGGCGAGCTGCTTGGCGAGAAGTCCAGCATCACCGCGCCGGCTCATCCTCAGCCGGTACCCAAGCCCCTGCGCGGCGACATCGTGATGGAAGACGTCACCTTTCACTATCCGATGCGCCCCGACCATCCAGCGCTGGCAAATTTCAGCCTGCACGTTAAGCCCGGCGAAACCGTTGCCCTGGTCGGCCCGTCGGGAGCCGGTAAAAGCACAGTGCTGTCGATGCTGTTGCGGTTCCATGACCCGGAACAGGGCTCGATCGGCGTGGATGGCATTGATATCCGCCAGTTCGACCCGGCCGAGTTGCGCAGCTCTATCGCGCTGGTGCCGCAGCAGCCCAGCATCTTTGCCACCACGGCACGCGACAACATCCGTTATGGCCGTCTGGAGGCAACCGATGCGGACGTCGACGCCGCGGTAAAGGCCGCGCATGCCAGCGACTTCATCAATGCGCTGCCTGAGGGTCTCGATACCGAGCTGGGTGAGCGCGGTGCCCGCCTCTCCGGCGGTCAGCAGCAGCGCATCGCGATTGCGCGTGCCCTGCTCAAGGATGCGCCGATTCTGCTGCTGGATGAGGCCACCAGCGCCCTCGATGCGCAGAGCGAACGGGCTGTGCAACAGGCACTGGACACATTGATGGAAGGTCGTACCACCTTGGTCATCGCCCACCGTCTGGCGACTGTTCTCAAGGCGGACCGGATCGTGGTGATGGACCACGGACACATCGTTGCCGAGGGCACCCACGACCAGTTGCTGGCCGAGGATGGCCTCTACGCCGATCTGGCCAAGCTGCAGTTCCTGGATTGAGTTCTGCTGCAGGCGACGTGCCTGTCTCTCGCAGCGTATTCATGTGGTGCAACGCAAACTATCCTCTTCTGGAGGATGCATGAGTCAGCAACACGCCAGTAGCGGCACGCTGCTGACCGAAGGCCCGGTCGGCCGCACGATGATCCTTTTCGCGCTGCCGATCATGGCCGGCAACGCCGCGCAGTCGCTCAACGGCTCGATCAACTCGATCTGGGTCGGCCGTTATCTTGGCGAAGCGGCACTGACGGCGACCGCCAACGCCAACAACATCATGTTCTTCCTGATTGGCGCGGTGTTCGGCATCGGTATGGCGGCAACGATCCTGATCGGCCAGGCCACCGGCGCCCGCGATACCGCGCAGGCGCGCCGGGTGATGGGTACCAGCGCGACGTTTTTCATCAGTCTTTCGATCCTGCTCGCGCTGGCAGGCTGGTTTCTCGCCGATCCTCTTCTGCGCCTGATGGACACGCCCCAAGCCGCGCTGCCCCTGGCGGAGAGCTATCTGCGGGTGATTTTCCTCGCGATGCCTTTCATCTACGCGTTCGCCTTCTTCTCTGCTGCGCTGCGCGGTGTCGGCGACTCGCGAACACCGTTCCGGTTTCTGCTGCTATCGGTGGTGCTGGATGTTGTATTCAATCCGGTGCTGATCTTTGGACTGGGCCCATTCCCGAAGATGGGTATCGCCGGCTCGGCCATGTCGACCTTTCTCGGCCAAGGCATCAGCCTGCTGGCGATGCTGCTGTACCTGCGCCGCAAGCGTCACGTTCTCTGGCTGGGCCGCGCCGATGCACACCTGTTCAAAGTCGATCTGCGGATCCTGCGTGCGCTGGTGGTCAAGGGCGTGCCGATGGGTCTGCAAATGGTGCTGATATCGCTGGCAATGATCGCAATGATGACCATGGTCAACGGTTACGGCATTGCCACCGCAGCCGCCTATGGTGCAGCTCTGCAACTGTGGACGTATGTGCAGATGCCGGCCATGGCGATTGGCGCGGCGTGCTCGTCGATCGCGTCGCAGAGTGTGGGTGCCGGCGACTGGAACCGCGTCAATGCCACCGCCCGCACTGGGGTCGGCTTCAACTTCCTGCTGACTGGCGCACTGATCGTGCCGCTGATCCTGCTTGACCGTTACTCCTTCGCACTGTTCCTGCCCGACGGCAGCAGTTCGATGGAGATCGCCCGCCATCTGAACCACATCGGCGTGTGGTCGTTCCTGTTCTTTGGCGTGACCTTTGTCGTATCGGGCGTCGTTCGCGCCACGGGCGCGGTCGTACCGCCGCTGGTGATCCTCGCGATTGCGCTGTGGGGCATCCGGGTGCCGTTCGCTGATTTCCTGCAGCCGTCGCTCGGCGTGGATGCGGTGTGGTGGAGCTTCCCGGTCAGCGCCGCAGCGGCGATGGTGATGTCGCTGGCGTACTACCGCTGGGGCCGCTGGCGCAGCGCACACATGATGGCAATTGATCCGCGTGAGATGGCGATACCGTCCGAGGTCCCAGCATGCGCGCCTTCCCCGATCGCCGACCCGCCGCCGGAGCGCCGCGACAAGTGATCGTCTGCGGGGTGTCGACCCATCCAACACGAGCGCGGAAAGCCGTTGCTTGAAGGCCTTGCGCGAGCGTCGGCGCATCAATACGCTATCTCCATACGGTCAAGCATGGTAGGGCTTGATCTGGATCATAGTCACCGCGCCGGGTTGCCCGACAATAGGGGCACATGAAGCACAGTCTCTTCCATCGCTGGATGATCCGCGCGGCACTGGCCGCTACGCTGGCACTGGTGTTGGTGCCGACTGTCGGCCGACTGATTGGCCAGGGACCGGTGCCCGGGGATCATGCTGCGCTCAGCTCTGCGGGGCCGGGGACTGTCGACGAAGTCATGTCGGCAACCATGGGACGTACCGTCACCCATGCCGGTTCGCACTCATCCGAGTCGCACGCAGATGAGACACACCATGCAGCGGCCGCGAGCGGAGGCGGTCACCACGGTTCGGACGAGGACTGCGCGTATTGCCCGCTTCTGCTGGGTACCACCTCACTGCCGGTTCCGCGCCTGCAGATTCCGCTGCCCTTGCGCAGCGTGGCGGTAGAGATACCGGAAATCCGGGCCGCTCTTCTGGATCGGCACCCGACTGGATTGGGATCGCGCGGTCCGCCGCTCGCCGGCTGATTTAAACCTCCGTTGCTTCCCTATTCGTTACCCCGCACCCGCGGCTACGGCCGCGCGCGCCCCGGTGCCAGGAGTTTTTCATGTTCCGCATTCCCGCTCCCTCGTCGAACGATTCGACGATCCGCTTGTCTTCCCTGTCGCTGGCAGTACTTGGCGCGCTGCTCCTTATCCCCGCGCAGGCTGCCACCCTCGGTGCAGGCGGTCCTGCCGCACCAGACACGTTCGACTTCCAGCAGATCGTGGTCACGTCTGCGCGCCCGGTCTCTCCTCTGACCTTCGAGACCGATCCGCGGTTGCCACGGCAGCCGGTACCGGCCAGCGATGGCGCGGACTATTTGAAGACCATTCCCGGCTTCACAGCGATCCGCAATGGCGGCACCAACGGCGACCCGGTACTTCGTGGAATGTTCGGCTCGCGGTTGAACCTTCTCAGCAATGACGGGGCGATGCCGGGTGCATGTCCCTCGCGGATGGACAACCCGATGTCCTACGTATCGCCGGAGACCTACGACAGCCTCGTGGTCGTCAAGGGCCCACAGACGGTGCTCTGGGGACCGGGTGCGTCCGCCGGCACGGTGCGCTTCTCGCGTGACCGCGAGCAGTTCGAGGAGCCGACGATGAAGCTGGCAGGCAGCCTTTTGGGCGGCTCGTTCGGCCGCAACGATCAGGTCATGGACGCGACGTTCGGCGCCCAGCCCGGATACGCCCGTATCAGCGCCAACCGCTCCGATTCGGGCGATTACCGCGACGGTGACGGCAATCACGTCGCGACCGCCTGGAGCAAGTGGAACGCCGATCTCGCACTCGGCTGGACACCGGACGCTGACACTGTGCTGGAGGCCACTGCCGGTGTCGGCGACGGTGAAGCGCGTTATGCGGGACGCGGCATGGACGGTTCGCAGTTCAAACGCGACAGCTATGGGTTGCGGCTGGAGAAGAAGAACCTGCCAGGCGCACTGGATTCGATCGAGGCCAACGTGTTCTACAACCGCGCCGACCACGTGATGGATAACTACAGCCTGCGCAAGACCAATCCGGGTGGCGCGATGCCGATGCCAATGGCGTCCAACGTTGAACGAGCAACCAGCGGTGGCCGCGCCGCCGCGACGTGGCGCACCGACTTGTTGGATGTGACGGCGGGCGTAGACGCCCAGCAAAGCCGTCATCGCCGTCGCAACGCTCCGGGCCGTGGAACCTACCAGTCCAAGCCATGGATGGTGGATGCACGGTTCAGCAATCTGGGCGTCTTTGCCGAAGCCAACTGGCGCGTTGCCGCTGGAAACCGTGTGGTCGCTGGCCTGCGGGCAGACCGCGCCAAGGCCACTGATGAGCGCACCACCACGGGCAAGATGAACATGCCCAACCCCACCGCCGGGCAGAGCCGTACCGAGACCCTGTCGGCGGGCTTCGTGAGATTCGAGCAGGACCTCGGCAACCAGCCCGTCACCTGGTATGCCGGTATCGGCCACACCGAGCGGATGCCGGACTACTGGGAGCTGTTCTCACCCAACATGGGGCCGGCTGGCACGCCCAATGCGTTCGCCGGGGTTGATACCGAGAAGACCACCCAGCTCGATGTGGGTGTGCAGTACCGCACCAAGACGGTCGATGCGTGGGTCTCCGTATATGCGGGACAGGTCAACGACTTCATTCTATTCCGCTACGGCGGCGCAGGGATGATGGGTCCAATGTCGTCGGCCTCGAACATTGAAGCGCGTATCCGCGGCGGCGAGATGGGTCTCGAATACCGACCTGCCGAGCACTGGACTGTCGGCGGCACGCTCGCATACTCATGGGGTGAGAATCGGGACGCCGGCACGGCTCTGCCCCAGATGCCACCGCTGGAGGCACGTCTGTCGGCGGGTTGGGACAACACCCGCTGGTCCTTCGGTGCGCTGATGCGTTCGGCCGCATCGCAGGACCGGATCGCTCTGGCACAGGGCAGCGTAGTCGGTCAGGACATTGGCCCCAGCGCGGGGTTCACCACGTTCGCGGTCAACGGCGGCTACCGCATCAACAATTTGGCGCAGGTAACTGTCGGGGTCGACAACGTGTTCGACCGCACCTACAGCGAGCACCTCAACCTGGCCGGTAACGCCGACTTCGGCTACCCGGCGGACCCGGTGCGGATCAACGAGCCCGGCCGGACCGCGTGGCTGAAGGTAAACCTGAAGTACTGAGTCGGAGCGGACAGGCCGATTTGGCCGATGATGCTGACGCGCCGCGGGAACGACGAAAAAACGTCCCGCGGCAACAACAGAAAACCCCGCCGAAGCGGGGTTTTCTGGAATCAAGCGGCGCGGCTATTCGGTCGGGGTAATGTCCGACGCCTGAGCGCCCTTAGGGCCCTGAGTCAGCTCGTAGCTGACACGCTGGCCTTCCTGAAGGCTTCGAAAGCCCTTCGAGTTGATCGCGGAGAAGTGTGCGAACACGTCCGCGCTTCCATCCTCAGGAGAAATGAAGCCAAATCCCTTGGCGTCGTTGAACCATTTCACAGTGCCCTGTTGCATATCCTTTTGACCTCGTGGCTGGGTGATGGCGCGCGGCGCGGAGGAACCGCACACACCCAGAGTATGCAAACTGAACGAGCGCTTTACAACAATCCGTATGTCAGTTCGCAGACTCTCCTGCCAACCGCCGAACCATCGCCTCAAGCAACGCAGGCAGACCCGAAGACGCCGCGGCCACGTTATCCAGCACGTCCTGGAGTGTGATCACCTCATCAGGGTCGGGACCGGCGCCGGCCGCCCAGTTGGCGACAATGGCCAGACACGCATAGTCCAGACCCATCTCCCGGGCCAGACCCGCCTCGGGCATCCCGGTCATGCCGACCAGATCGCAGCCGTCGCGCTGCATGCGGCGGATCTCGGCGCGTGTTTCCAAGCGCGGTCCCTGGGTAGCGCCGTAGCATCCACCGTCAGTCACCGCTACGCCGGTCTGCGCTGCCGCGGAAAGCACCTCGTTGCGCAGAACGCGTGTGTAGGGCTCACCAAAATCCACGTGCAGCACTTCCGTGCCGGGCTCCTCGCAGACGGTCGAGACACGTCCCCATGTGTAGTCGATCAGCTGGTCCGGACAGCCAAGCACGCCTGGACCGAACCCGCCGGAGATGCCGCCGACAGTGTTCAGCGCCAGTATCCGGGTGGCACCGAGCGACTTCAACGCGGCCAGGTTGGCGCGATAGTTGATGCGGTGCGGCGGCACCGAATGGCCTTCACCGTGCCGCGCGAGAAACGCGACCCGGTGCCCACCCAGCCGGCCCACTCTCACCGGTCCGGACGGCTTGCCGTACGGTGTCACCCGCGAATGGGCCTCCATGTCCCGCAGGTCCGCCAGCGCGTAGACGCCGGTTCCGCCAATGACCGCCAGCTCGATCGGCTCGTTCATCGCTTAATCCTTCATTGCGTAGATGGCCGGCAGATTACGACCCTGTTCGTGATAGTCCATGCCATAGCCGAACACATAGCGGTCGGGCACCTGAAGCCCAATGTAGTCCGCCTGCAAGTCCGGCACCGCACGCTCGTGACGCTTCACCGCCAACACTGCGATGCGCACATCCGCGGCGCCTTCGGCCAGACACCAAGCGGTGATTGCGGCCATGGTGTGGCCTTCATCGAAGATGTCGTCGACCAGCAACACGCGGCGACCCAGCAGCGCAGTGGCAGGGCGATGCTTCCACACCAGCTCGCCACCTGAGGTAGCGCCCCGATAGCGGGTTGCGTGCAGGTAGTCGAACTCCACATCCAAGCCGAGCGCACCCAGCTCCATCGCCAACTGCGAGGCGAACGGCATCCCGCCATGCATCACCGTCAGGTACACCGGGCGGGTATCCACGCCGTCGGTGTAGTCGCCACGAATCGTCCCGGCCATGTTCGCTATTGCACCCTCCACCGCACTCCGGTCGAACAGCACATCGGCGCCGTCCAACACGTCGCGCAGACTGGCGCTCATGCCAGATCTCCGGAGCGGTCACGGCGGTCGCCGTCCGCCAGCAGGTTGTCCCAGCCCATGGCGCCGCCACCGATCAGGCCAGTCAGTGCCATGGTGTTGAGCCGGCGACCTTCGACGGCCTTGAGCGACTCATCCACCAACTCCGGATGGCAGACCAGCACTACATCGCAACCGGCATCGAGGTGCAGGTCAACACGCTCTTTGATCCCGCCGGCAGAAAATGCTGCGGCCATACCGATGTCATCGGAGAACACCACGCCGCGAAAGCCCATTTCGGCGCGCAGAATGTCCTCGATCCAGCGCTTGGAATAGCCCGCGGGCTCCGGCGCCACCTGCGGATAGACCACGTGCGCCATCATCACCGCGTCGGCGCGCGCATCGATACCGGCAACGAACGGCACCAGATCCAGCACGCGAATCTCGTCCAGCGAACGCGGATCAACCGCATCGTCGAAGTGGGTGTCCTCCAGCACCGAGCCGTGGCCCGGAAAGTGCTTCAACGTCGCCGCCATGCCTGCTTTGTGCATGCCTTCGACGTAGGCAACCGTGAGCGCAGCGACCACCGCCGGATCCGCGTCGAATGCGCGATTGCCGATCGCGCGGTTGCCGCGGCCCAGATCCACCACCGGTGCGAAACTCAGGTCGACGCCGCTGGCCTTGATCTCGCTGGCCATAAGAAAGGCGTGATCGCGCGCACCTTGCAGCGCGGCTGCGGCGTCGACCGCGTAATCCCGGCCAAAAGCATCCAACGAGGGAAGCTCGCTGTAGCCCTCGCGGAAGCGCTGCACGCGCCCGCCTTCCTGGTCGACGCAAATCAACTGCGGTCGCGGAGCGGCCTCACGAATTGCCTGCGACAACTCGGATATCTGGGTGCGCGAGGCAAAATTACGTGTGAACAGAATCACACCGGCGCAGCCATCGTGCTGCAGCCAGTCGCGCTCTTGCGCGGTGAGTTCGGTGCCAGCAACGCCGATTACGAGCATGGGGAACTCCTGATAGTGGGGGTTGGACAGCAGCTATCGATTGTCGCGCAATTCATGATGCAGCCACGGTGCCGGCCTGCTCATCCGCGCGCCATTGCGAGTACGGACGCGAGGCCAAGGCGAGGTTGTAGTAGCGAGACTCGTCGGTGACCTCAGCGCCTAACCAGCCAGGGGGGTCGAACACCTCGTCCGCATCGACCAATTCAATCTCTGCGACCACCAGACCGACGTTGTCACCGAGGAATTCGTCGACCTCCCACAGGTGCGAGCCGACCCGGACCAGATGACGTCGTTTGTCGACCAGTCTGCCCACCGACAGCGTCAGCAACGCACGGGCGTCGGCGACCGGGATCGGGTATTCGAACTCCTGCCGGGTATGCCCCAGCTCGCGAGATTTCAGGTTCAGATGGGCGGCATCGCCGGCGATGCGTACCCGCACCGAAGCCTTCATGGCCCCGCTATCCATCGCCGCCAGATCGTTTAGATAGCCCTGCGCCATCGGGAGCACGGCATGCGCTGCAGCCCGCCATCCGTCACTGCTGACCAGAAATTTGCGTTCGATTTCGATTGCCATGGCTCAAACCTTCTCGAACAGTGCGATGGATTCAACGTGGGCGGTCTGCGGAAACATGTCCATCACTCCCGCCACCTGCAGTTTCCAACCTCGCTCGGCCAACAGGGCGGTGTCGCGCGCGAGTGACGCCGGATGGCAACTGACGTAGACGATGCGCTGGAACTGATCCAGCGGAAGATGATCGAGCACAAATGCGGCCCCTGAGCGGGGTGGGTCCAGCAACAGCTTGTCGAAGCCGTGCTCCATCCATGACTGCCCGGAGAGGTCCACCGACAGGTCGGCCGCGTGGAAGCGGGCATTGTCGATGCCGTTGCGTCCGGCGTTCTCGCGCGCGCGATCGACCAGCCCGGCATCGCCTTCCACGCCCACCACCTCGCGCACGGTGCGCGCCAGTGGCAGGGTGAAGTTGCCCAGCCCGCAGAACAGGTCGAGCACGCGGTCATCGGCCTGCACGTCCAGCAACTCCATTGCCAGCTGGATCATGCGCTCGTTGAGGCCGGCGTTGACCTGGATGAAATCCAGCGGCCGGAATGCGAATTCCAAGCCCCAGTGCGGCATCCGGAATGCGAGTGCGGGATCAGCCGGCCACAACGGATGGACGCTGTCCACGCCGCCCGGCTGCAGGAAGATCGCGAAGCGGTGCTGCTGACCGAACCCAGTCAGTGCAGCCTGATCCTCGGCGGACAAAGGAACCATGTGGCGGATGATAAGGGCCACGCCGTTGAATGCGTCGGTGGCATCGCCGGCGATGAATTCAATCTGTGGGATATCGCTGCGCCCTTGCAGGCTGTCCACCAGCTCCGCCAGTGCGGCGACCTTCTCGCCAATGTCCGGGATGACGGTATGGCAGTGGTGGATCTCGGCGACAAAGCGCGGATCAGTCTCGCGGAATCCAACCAGCGTCTTGCCCTTTTTTTCCACCCTGCGCACCGAGAAGCGGCCCTTGCGACGGTAGCCCCAGGCCGCATCCACAAGCGGCTCGAGAACTTTCGCCGGCACCACTCCGCCCGCATCACGCAGGTTGTCCAGTAGCACCGACTGTTTGGCGAGGATCTGGCTGCGGCCATCGAGATGCTGCAATGCGCAGCCGCCGCAGACACCGAAGTGTTCGCAGCGCGGGGTGACCCGTTCGGGAGCCGCACGAAGTACCTCGACCGTGCGCGCCTCTTGGACGCCGCGACGACTGCCGGTGCGGGTAGCCACAACCCGCTCCCCAGGCAGCGCGCCTGCCACCATCAGGACCTGATCATCAGGCAAGTGGGCCACGCCTCGTCCGTCGGCAGACAGGGCGTGGATGTCGATCTCAAAAGGGGTTTTATCTAGACGGGCCACAAGCAATAGGGATAGCCGGGGGCCGCGTATTGTCGCAGATGCACGCTGCGGGAAAGCGCCACAGCTGAGGCGGCGGCAGGCCTTGCGACCGACACGCCGCCGAGACTCGGGTTACTTCTGCTTCCAGCTGCCACCGCTCTCGTACCACCAACCGCTGCGAGCACTGGTCGCCCATTGCTTGGCAAACACTTCACGGATCTGCGCTTCCCACTCGGGATGGCCATTCGCCACAGCTACTTCGCGGTACACCGCATTGCGGTCACGATTGTCCTCAGCCACCGCCTGTTGAATGCTGGCCCGATCCTTCAGCGGCAACTTGGATGCGTCGCGAACAACGATCGTGCCGTCGCTGGCGAAGCCAAGGGCGCCCGCGTCAAAGCCGCCCCGCAAACTGGTGTTGAAACGCGCGGCCATACGCGCCTGAATGGCTTGGATTGCCGGTGTCTTGATGCTGATGTCCGGCGACTGGGCGTGGGCACTACCGATACCTACCACCGCATACAGGTCCACCCGGGAGGCAAGCTGAAGCAGCGAAGATCGCGTCGTCTCGATCATTGCCGACGGGTCGCCCTGCTTCTCCCCATTGGTGGCGTCGTTGGCTGCTGGCGCCGCAGCGCCTTCCTCGCCAATGACCTTGTCGACGAACTCCCGCGCTGCTTCGCGTGCTTCAGCAGCGGGAAAGTACACATTGATGGTCACGCAAGCCGTAACCATCACGGCGGCAACCGGAACTCCCATCCAACGGCGCATGAACTATCTCCTTGGGAAATACCCGAAAATATGGGTCGACGGTACGCTAGTCGACCACCGCTTTCACCTCTCCCTTGCCTACCGCGGCAAGGCGCTCCACCAGCGTCGGCCAGTCCACCCGGCGGTTGAAACCCAGCACTGTCAAGCGTGGCACGCCAGCGCCTTGGACAATCACAAAGCCGTCGCCGGACGTGGCCACGCCCTCCATCGTGCAGACTTCGTTCAGCAGTTTGCAGCCGATACCGAGACGTGTGTAACCGAAATCCTCAAAGAAACCGATCAATTGCGACTGCAACGAATTGACGAATGACGCGTTGCCCACACTGGTCAAGTCCTGGACCGCGCGCTGACTGATGCGCTGACGCACACCACGATGACGGTCAGTGACCATATGGGCGTCGAAAGCAACCGCCTCCCACCCGACCAGACGCAGATCGGCGATGCTGCCGTCCAGCTTGCCGCTGATGCTGCCAAAATCGAACGCGCCGGTCAGTGCCAGAAGGTCCAGATCGTCAAACACGATGTCCGCCGAAAGTGTCGGCAGCACACCGAAGGGGCGCTCCATGGACAGGGCTGATACCCCGACCCGACCGCCAAACAGCTGCATCTCAAGCCCACCGTCGAGAATCAGCTGATCATCGTGATAGTTCGCGTCAAGGATGCTTCCACTGAGTGTCCCGGTGAACGCCGGCCAGTCCAGTGCTTCTGACAGCTGCGCGACGTCCAGTTCCTCCAGCGCCAGACCAAAGCGCAATGCAGGGCCGTCCTCACCCACCGGCGGGCGCAACAGTAGATGGTCGAGGCGTACGTTACCGCCCAGGAATGGCACTTCCACTGCGTTTCGCAGCCGCACGTTGCCCTGCGCACTGTGGAACGGCAGACGGGCGGCCCCGAACGCCATGCCATGCAGCGCGCCGCCGCTCCACTGCAGCGCACTGGTGACAGGCGCACTGCCCGAAAGGGCGACATCGCCGTTCATTCCGGTGAAAGAGAACCGCCCGTCAGCGTCCTCCAAGTTGACACCGCTCATGCGCAAATCCGCATCGGCCAGCTGCCCTCCTCGCATGTGTACTGACGCGTCCATTGCCCCGCCGAGCTTGAGATCGCCCAGCCCTGCCATGCCCAGCCAACCGCTGAGATAGCCATCGCGCAATGGAGCGAGGTCCGGGAGGTTCAGCTTCAGGTCGAGCGCTTCCAGATCGTTGTCGGGAGCCAACGCGGCACTTCCATTGACGACCAGAACCCCCGGATCATTCCAATGCAACTCGGGAAATTGCCAACCGCCGCCCTGACTGTGATTGGCAGCGAGCCGCAGGTCGATCCGCCGTTTCTCAAGCGCAAGGTAGGTGGTGCCCCAGAGCAACTCGCCGCCGTCCAGTTGGCCGCCAACGGTGAAGTGGTCCGACGTCCCAAGCCGAGCATCGATAGCCAGGCTGGCATCCAGATCCGCCGCGGCGATACTGCCGTCGTCGGTATCAAGTGCGGCACCAAGCAGACGGACGGGTCCGGAAATCTGCAGCGACTCATCGTCAACCGCGCGAATTGTCAGGCGCGCATCGCCCTCGCCGGCGCCGATGCGTGCCTCCGGCCACGCCTGCGAAAGGAGCGCCTGGGTCCATATCAGCGGTATCCGGGTCAGGTCAATCCGGGTCAGGTCCGGGTCGGCCTGCTCGTGTCGGACACCGATCCGGCTACTCCCGCGCGAAAGTTCCGCATCGATATCCGCCGCGTCAATATCGATTGACAGCTGCATCGGAGCGGCGTTGCCACTACGCACCTCACCCACGCACTTCCAGCGCTGTGAGCCGATGGTGTGCGACGGCAGTCGCTGAAGCGGACAGCGCCATTGCAGATCGTCAAATTGGTAGCCCAGCGCCGGGGCGTCGATGCTGGTCGCACGCAACTGCAATTCACCCTGTGGTGCGCCCGCAGACCAACTCAGGCGCACCACGACACCGCTCAGGTTGGCAACGCCCGATTCGATCCGATCGATCTGCGCGGTCAGCGTTCGCGCCTGTGCTTGTGGGACCAGAAACAGGGCCAGCAAAAGTATCGACAACCACGCACTCGCTGACCCCGTCAGAAACGCTCTGAAATGATGCAAGACGCGGATAGTCGACAGTATCAACGGCGGCAGGGATAGTGGCGGAAAGCGCATCCTCGCAGCATACCCAGCCGAGCCCTGCATCCGATGAATGATCCACGCCTTCTGCCGCGAATCCTGCTGGTTGAGGATGAGCCGACCAGCGCCGCGTTTCTCGCTGCTGCAGCGCAAGCGGTTCCGGCGCGTGTCGATGTTGCGGGTGATATGCGCACGGCCCTGTCCATGGCGGACGCGCAGATATACGAGCTTTGGCTCTTCGACGCCACCCTCCCTGACGGCAGCGGCGGCGAACTTCTATCGCGGCTGCGAGAGCGCTTTCCGCATGTGCCTGCGATCGCCCATACCGCGAGTGACGATTCGGCCCAGCTCGGGGAGCTCGTGCGTCTCGGTTTCCGCGAAGTACTGAAAAAACCGCTCCCCGCGGCCCAGGTTCGCGCCGCGGTTCGCCGCGGACTGGGCTTGCCGGCGATCGTGAGCGCCGAATCTTCAGGTTTCGAAGCCTTGCCTCTTTGGGACGACCAGTCCGCCGCGAGGGCGTTGAACGGAAATGAAGCTCACGTATCGACGCTGCGTGGACTGTTTGTCGCCGAGCTTCCGCAGGCGTGCCAACGGATACGGGATGCTTCGCTATCGGGTGATGTGGACGGCGTTGGCAGCGAGCTGCACAGGTTGCGCGCCAGTTGCGGCTTCGTCGGCGCAGCGAAACTGGATGCGATCGTGCAGGCGCTGCAGCAAGACCAGTCGAATCCGCGCCTACTGGCGCGCTTCGACGAAGCGGCGACGATCACCCTCGCCCAATTGCCATCCATAGGCTGCACTTCACGCTAATCGGGCGGCACGTCACGGCTGGGCATGCTCGCGAGCATCTCCCAGGACTTCAGCCCACGTGGGCCGAGGTGATGACTGAGCACACTGCGCAGTACGCGTCGCAGGCCGGGCAGATCTTCCGTATCCGGCTCACCATCGGCCGCAAGACAGAGCAGACCTCTTCCCGATGCCGCACGGCTGCGATCACCATGCCCGCGATCGCTCAGAACCCGCTGTGGGCCCTGCTCCGGATCAATGCGGTAGCGCGCGGCTGGATCAACCGGTTCACCCTCACCGTCACAACTCCAGTCAAAGCCAACGCCGAGTGCATCCAGCAGGTCGCGCTCGAACCGTCGCAGTGTCCAAGCCAGCGGCTCACCAGCACGCAATCGCTCGCGGGTCACCGCATACGCGACGAACAGGTCCGGTTGAGGCTCGCCGCGTGGGGTCAGCCGCACGGTCAGTTCATTGATATAAAAACCCGCCAGCATTGCGTCGCCAAGCAGACGCGGCGCTGCATCCAACGCTTCAGCCGAACGCAACTGAGCAAGCTCCCCTTGTTGCACGGCATCCAGCTGGATCCACTGCAGTGGCTGAAGCGCGGCGCGCAGCGGGTGCCGTTTGGCACCACGCACGCCCCGCGCAACCAAGCCAATGCGGCCATGGTTCGCGCTCAGCACTTCCACCAGCAAGCTGGTTTCGCGCCACGCACGCGCGTGCAGCACAAACGCCGGCTCTTCAGTCAGGCGCATTAACCCGGCTCCCGGCGCATTCGCAGCGCCGCAGCAATGCGTGTGGATCTATTCGTGGTAGCCGAAGGCGCGCAACGCTGCCTCATCGTCCGACCAGCCCTCGCGGACCTTGACCCAGGTTTCCAGAAACACCTTGGCAGCAAACAGCTGCTCCATCTGGATGCGGGCGCGGGCACCGATCTCGCGCAGACGCTCACCGCCCTTGCCGATGACGATCGCCTTCTGCCCGTCGCGCTCGACCCAGATCACCGCACCGATCCGCAACAGCTGGCCGTCCACGATGAAGCGCTCGATCTCCACTGTCGTTGCATAGGGGAGCTCTTCACCCAGTTGACGCATCAGCTGCTCCCGCACCAGCTCGCCGGCCAGGAAGCGCTGACTCTTGTCGGTGATCTCGTCCTCTTCGTACATCGCTGCCTGCTCGGGCATCAGACCCAGCAGCTGCTTGACCAGAGCCTCCAGGCCCTTGCGCTTGAGCGCAGAGATCGGGTGGACGCCGGCAAAGTCGCGACCTTGCGTGACTTGTGCCAGATACGGCAGCAGATCGGACTTGTCCTTGAACCGGTCAACCTGGTTGACCACCAGGATCACCGGGACACCGGCGTGGTTCAAGGCCTCGTAAGCAAAAGTATCCGCCTCATCCCACTTGCCGGCGCGCACGACCAGCAATGCCGCGTCCACGCCTTCCAGCGCCCCGCGCGCCGCGCGGTTCATCCAGCGATGCATTGCGGTGGCGGTGGACTTGCCTTGGTCGCGATGCAGTCCGGGCGTATCGACCAGCAGCAACTGGCCTTCGGGAAAAGTAGCAATGCCCAGCAGCCGGTGGCGGGTGGTCTGCGGTCGCGGCGAGACGATGCTCACCTTGGCGCCTACAAGGGCATTGGTCAGTGTGGATTTGCCGACGTTGGGCCGGCCGATGACGGCGACGTGGCCGCTGCGGTGGGTTGGATTCATAGGGAGATTGTAGTGGTTGCCGCGCCTGCCGCGGCCAAATGGGGGTACTACTGCACGCCGATCAGTGCCAATGCCGCGTCCGCTGCCACCTGCTCGGCGGCTCGTCGCGAGTGACCATCGCCTTCGGTGACCAGCTCTGGGGTGGTCAGTGTGCAGCTCACTCTAAACACCTTGGCGTGTTCTTCGCCGTTCTCTGCGACCAGCTCATAGAGCGGAAGCGGCTTCTGCCGCCCCTGCAACCATTCCTGCAGGCGCGTCTTCGCATCTTTGCCGACTTTGTGCGGCGGTGGCAATGCCTCCATCGCTGTGGCAAACCACGGCACGACGACACTTCGACAGGCCTCGAAACCGGCATCCAGATAGATCGCCGCAATCACCGCTTCCAGTGCATCTGCAAGGATCGAGTCGCGGCGATGCCCACCGGTCTTCATCTCGCCCGGCCCCATCGTCAGCCGCTCTCCCAGACAAAGGGTGCGCGCGACAACGGCAAGAGACGATTCGCGTACCAGTTCGGCCCGTCCGCGAGTCAATGCGCCTTCGTCCGCACCCGGCCAGTACGTATATAGGGCTTCAGCGATGAACAGGTTTACGAGCCCATCCCCGAGGAACTCCAGCCGCTCGTTGTGCGGGGAGCCCGCACTTCGATGGGTCAGCGCCTGGGCCAGCAATTGCTGCGACGCAAATGTGTGGCCAATACGGTCGGCCACAGGCATGTGGCGGTTAGTTACCGGTGCCACCGCGACGCAATTCCTTCTCGGCGCTGAAATTGCCGACGATGTCGAGGTTTCCAATCAGTGGCGTGCGAACTTCGTAGTCCACGGTTATCAGGTAACCCGAGTCCTTGCGCACGACCTTGACATCCGCCGGCTTGACGTTTTCAGAATAATTGATGTTCATGCGGCGGAAGAACATGCCCTTGATATTCGCCGGGGTCGCGTCCGCCACTCCCGGTTCTTTGGCCATACCATCAAGCGATTGCTTGACGGAGTAATACTCGGAATACATCGGAATGACCTTCATGCCCATATAGATGAACACGCCAGCCACGCCGAGCATGACGATGAAGCCGACCAAGCTGATACCGCTTTGCGTACGTTTCATGTTGATTGCTCCCCAGTGATTACCCAACGCGCGCCACCCCGGCCACGCGCAACTCCCCAACCGTTGTCGTGCTATCGAATCCGCTCGCCCACGCGGGAGAAGTCCACCCCGCCGTCAAAGTTCATCCAAATCAGGAACGCTTTACCACGCAGGTTTTCTTCCGGCAAGAACTTCCAATAGCGACTGTCTTCGCTGTTGTCGCGATTGTCCCCCATCACGAAGTACTCGCCCGCCGGCACTGTCCACTCCCCTTCCGCTGGATCACGGAACGGCAGGCCAGTGCGCTCCAGCACGCGGTGCGGGCGGTCGCCCAGCAGTTCGCGCAACTCGGTCGCACCGGTCATTTCGGTACCATTTCCCCGGCCTTCATAGGATCCAATCGTTTCGTACGCCATCGGCTCGCCGTTGATGAACACCTGATTGTCCCGATAGCCAATGGTATCGCCCGGCAGGCCGATCACGCGCTTTATCCAGTCCTGATCGGGATGGTGCGGCGGGCGAAATACCACTACGTCACCGCGCCTTGGCTCGCCTATCGACACCAGCTTTTTGTTGGTGATCGGCATACGCAACCCATAGGCGAACTTGTTAACCAGGATGAAGTCACCGGTCAGGAGAGTCGGCATCATCGAGTTGGACGGGATCCTGAACGGCTCAGCAATGAAGCTTCGCAGCACCAGCACTGCCAGTAGTACCGGGAAAAATGCTTTGGCGTAGTCCACGTACCAAGGTTCGCTGCCGTCATCGAGGAGCCCGCGATGTGCGGAACGACGCTTGGCCAGCACCAGTTTGTCGAGCAACCAGATCAGCCCGGAAGCAAGGGTGAGCACCACCAGGGCAATTTCAAACCAACGCATGGATTTTCCTTGTATGTATCGTCGGCGACTGCTGACGCTTGGTGCTTACTTGCTTCGCACTTACTTGTGGTCCTGCTGCAGGACCGCCAGGAATGCTTCCTGCGGAATTTCAACGTTACCGACCTGCTTCATCCGCTTCTTGCCGGCCTTCTGTTTCTCGAGCAGTTTTTTCTTGCGCGAAATGTCGCCACCGTAGCACTTCGCCAACACGTTCTTGCGCATCGCCTTGACCGTGCTACGGGAGATGACCTGCGAGCCAACGGCGGCTTGAATGGCGACGTCAAACATCTGCCGCGGGATCAGTTCGCGCATCTTTTCGCAGATCTCGCGACCGCGGCGGTCGGCATGAGCACGGTGGGTGATGATGCTCAGCGCATCCACCTTGTCGCCATTGATCAACGTGTCCACACGCACGAACGGTCCCGGCTCGAAGCGCACGAAGTGATAGTCCAACGAGGCATAGCCTCGCGACACCGACTTCAGCCGATCGAAGAAATCCAGTACCACTTCGCTCATCGGCAACTCGTAGCTGACCTGAACCTGGCTTGCCATGTAGGTAATGCCGATCTGGTTGCCGCGCTTCTCCTCACACAGAGTGATTACGTTGCCGACGTAATCGGGCGGGGTAAGGATATTGGCGCGGATAATCGGCTCGCGGATTTCCTCAGTCAGGTTGGGCGGCGGCAGTTTGGACGGGTTATCCAGCGAGAGGATCGTGCCATCCGTCTTCAGGACCTCATAGACCACGGTCGGCGCGGTGCTGATCAGATTGAGGTCGTACTCACGCTCAAGGCGCTCCTGCACAATCTCCATGTGCAGCATGCCCAAGAAGCCGCAGCGAAACCCGAAGCCCATTGCCTCGGACGACTCCGGCTCGAAACGCAGCGCAGCATCGTTGAGACGCAGCTTGTCCAGCGCCTCGCGCAAGTCTGGATAGTCGTCGGCATCGACCGGAAACAGGCCGGCGAAAACGCGCGGCTGCATTTCCTGGAAGCCCGGCAGCGCGGTTGGCGCGGGGTCGGCGAGCAGGGTCAGCGTGTCGCCCACTGGCGCCCCATGGACATCCTTGATGGAGGCGTTGATCCAGCCAACTTCACCGGCGCCCAGACGCGGCATTTCCTTGCGCTTCGGCGTGAAGACACCGACCTTGTCAACCAAGTGCCAGCGACCGGTAGACATGACCAGAATCTTGTCACCGGCCTTGATCTCGCCCTGCATCACCCGCACCAGCGACACCACGCCGAGGTAGTTGTCGAACCACGAGTCGATGATCAGCGCCTGCAGCTTGTCGCTATCACGCGGCTTGGGCGGCGGAATGCACATGACGATCGCCTCCAACACCTCCTCCACGTTCAGGCCGGTCTTCGCGCTGATCGCCACCGCGTCGCTGGCGTCGATGCCGATAACCGCCTCGATCTCTTCCTTCGCGCGCTCAACATCGGCAGTCGGCAGGTCGATCTTGTTGATCACCGGAATCACTTCCAGTCCCTGCTCAACCGCGGTGTAGCAGTTGGCAACCGACTGCGCCTCAACACCCTGGGCGGCATCCACGACCAGCAACGCGCCTTCGCAGGCCGCCAGGGAACGGCTGACCTCATAGCTGAAGTCGACGTGCCCGGGAGTGTCAATGAAGTTGAGCTGGTAGGTCTTGCCGTCGCGCGCAGTGTAGGGAACCGACACCGACTGGGACTTGATGGTGATGCCCCGCTCGCGCTCGATCGGATTGTTGTCGAGGACCTGAGCCTCCATCTCGCGCGCCGTCAGGCCTCCGCACATCTGGATCAGGCGGTCGGCCAGAGTCGACTTGCCGTGATCGACGTGGGCAATGATGGAGAAGTTACGTATGTGCTGCATGCGGTCGGCGATGGGCTCGGGGCCAGTTGAGTGAACACGCGATTATCGCATACGCAACCCCGCCCACCGCGCATTTGCGACGGGTGGGCGGAAACACCCGACGGTCTTACCGTTTCGGCACGCCTACTGCGATGAACTGGGTCGCACCGCCGCGCTGCACAAGCAACATCAGCGTCTCACCGGACTTCGCGGAGGCCAGTTTTCGATTCAGGTCTGCTGCGCTGCCAATGCTGTCGCGACCAACCGCGACCACCACGTCCCCCGCCTTCAGACCCGCTTCGCGCGCCGCATCCGAGCTGACCTCCGCAAGCAGGACGCCTTCGTCTGTACTAAGACCCAGCTGCTTGCGCTGCTCCGACGTCAGGTCGCGACCAACCAGACCCAGAGCGTTGGAGCCGACAGCCTGATCAACCTGCGGCCCGGTGCTGCGACCTGGCGCCGCAATTGTCGCGGCTGCGTCATCGCCGCCCACCACCACGTTGAGCCGAATCGGCTTACCGGCACGGAACACCTCCAGCTGCGCTTTGGTTCCCGGCGCCAGTGCGCCCACCATCGGCGGCAGGTCACTGACATCCTTGACAACCGCCCCGTTGAACGAGCGGATTACGTCCATGCGCTCCACGCCTGCCTTCTCGGCCGCGCTGCCTGACTGAACATTGGTCACCATCGCACCGCGGTTGTCCGACAGGCCGACGGCCTTGGCCGACTCGGTAGTAAGTGGCTGGATATTGACGCCCAACATGCCGCGGCTCACCTTGCCGGTCGACTTGATCTGCTCGACCGCACTCATCGCCAGGTCGATCGGGATCGCAAAGCTCACGCCCATGAACCCACCCGAGTTGGAGAAGATCTGCGAGTTGATCCCGACCACCTCACCGGAGGTGTTCAACAGCGGACCACCGGAGTTGCCGCGGTTGATCGCCACGTCGGTCTGGATGAACGGGACGTACTGCTGACCGGAATAGGGATTGGAGCGGCCCACCGCGCTGACAATGCCCGCAGTGACCGAATGGTCCAGTCCGAACGGCGAGCCGATCGCGACCACCCATTGGCCTGCCTCGACCGAAGCGGAATTGCCCGGCCGCAGCCAGCGCAGCCCATCGGCCTTGATCCTGAGCACCGCAACGTCGTACTGCTCATCGCTGCCGACCACTTCAGCCTCGAACTCGCGGCGATCCGAAAGCGTCACAGTGACCTTGTCTGCACCGTCGACGACGTGAAAGTTGGTCAGCACATATCCGTCGCCAGAGATCACAAATCCACTGCCCAACGAGGTTCCGCCGCCTTGAGCACCTTGACCGCCAGGGCCGCCAGGACCGCCGGGAATCGGCATGCCGAAGTGACGGAACAGCTCCTCGAACCCGTCGGGCATCTGCTGGCCACCTGAGCGTCCGCGACGCGGCATGGTCTCGGCGCTGATGTTCACTACCGCCGGTCCAACCTGCTTCACGAGACCGCTGAAGTCGGGCAAGCCGGTAACGATCGGTGGGGCAGCCACTGGCGTGACTGCCTGCGCAGCTACAGCAACCGTCGCCGCGGGCGGTACAGGCGCCTGCTGAGCCGTACACGCGATCGGCAGCGTCACCGCGAGCGCGCCAAGCAGGAAGATCGAGCGAAGCGAATGGGACATGGGTCGACCTCGTATGTCGAAGAAGGGAATCAGTGACGGGTAGCCGCGCCGGTTTCCGGCTCCGCTGACCGCGACCGCAGTGACGGCGATACCGGGATCGAATCAATCACCGTACGCCCGGACTCACCGCGCAAGCTGGCCGGCTCAAACGGGTAGAACGAGATGGGAGGCGCGCCGTGGTCGTCAGCGTGGATACCGACCGTCATCGCAGCGCCGGCTGAATACCCCGGCACCGCGGCCCGAGGCCATGGCTTGGACACGATGCTCCCATCCGGCATGAACGGACGCGTCACTTCCGCAGGGCCGCCTCCCGGCAACTGCTCCGAAGGCCCGCGGGCGGCGGCAATCTCAGCCACCGATGCTCGCTGGACGTTGATGCTCTGCGACGCAACCCGCAAACCCCGGCTGCTGCTGCGTCCGGAGCCTCTTAATGAAGTGGCAGCAATCGACGCGGCCGCCAGTCCTGCAGCCACATCACTCGCTTCGACCGGAGTGCCCGCTGCAGAATCCGAAGGCGCATTGTCGTAATCGCTGGAGACCGCCACCGATGGTGTGGTCGCGCCCGACGAAGTTGAAACAATTTCACGCCCCACCGGAGCGTCGATTGCCGGATCTTCACGTTCAAACATTGGCCTTGCGACAAACAGCGCCGCAATGGCAACCGAGGCCGCCAGCGCACCACCAATCCAGCGCGGATGGTGGCGGGTCCGCCTACGGCTCGCAGCAGCTCCGGTAAACGCGGATTGCGCCTGCTCCCTCGCAACCTCTGCCATGACTCTGTCGGCGAACCCGACCGGCGCCGGAGCCAGTCCATTGCCGCGCAACACATCGCCAGCAAGCTGCCAGCGACCACAAGCAACGCGCCACTCCGGCTCGTGTCCGAGCCGCTTCAGTGCGAAGTGCGCCGCATCGGTCTCGAGCTCTCCGTCAAAGAGCGCGCTCAGGCTGTCCGCATCGGGTCCATGAATCTGCTGGTTCGACATCAGTGTTTCCGCTCCTGGGAATCGGGTACCGCATCAAGCAAGGGGCGCAACTCCTGGTCGATGGCATCGCGCGCACGGAAAATCCGTGATCGTACGGTGCCAATCGGACACCCCATCCTGCTGGCAATCTCGTCGTAACTGAGCCCTTCGACCTCACGCAACGAAATCGCTTCTCGCAACTCTTCCGGCAACCCTTCGACCACACGCAGCACGGTTTGTTCCACCTGCTGGCGCATCAGTTCGCGTTCCGGGGTGTCGTTGTCGCGCAACCGGATGGCGGAATCGAACTGTTCGGCGTCGTCGACGTCGATGTCAGCACCCGGTGGGCGACGGTTCTGGGCGACGAGATGATTCTTGGCTGTATTCACGGCAATCCGGTGCAACCACGTATAAAACTGCGCGTCACCACGGAAGTTCGGCAGCGCCCGATAGGCGCGCATGAAAGCATCCTGTGACACGTCCTGACACTCACTCCAGTCGGCGATGTAACGACCAATCAGTGCCACGATCCGATGCTGGTATTTACGTACCAGAACATCGAACGCGGTGCTGTCGCCCTGCTGCACACGCTTGACCAGCTCCTGGTCCAAATCATTGTCTGCCATACCGCGCGCCGGCACTCCTTGTCAGCTCAGCCTTGGCCGAACGTTGAGACAACCCTTGCGGGAGGAAAGTTCAATCAACACGATTGGGGCGCTGCTGCCCTCGCACAACCGCACGTCTATTTGACGCCGGCGAAACAACCTCTGGATGATAGTGACTTGTTCCATACCTCAATGGATGGTGCCGAATGGCTCCCACAGACACTTCCCTCCCCGGTTTCGACGGGCTGCGCAGCCTTCACTGGCTGACGCAGATGCGCGATGACGGTGTGCTCGTGCTCTCGCTCAACCGCGCGGGCGAGAGCGTCAACGCACTGTCCCAGGATGTGCTTATCGAGCTGGACGCGCTGATTGAGCGCATTGCGATTGATCCGCCGAAAGGCGTGGTGTTCCGCTCAGCCAAAGAAAGCGGATTCATCGCTGGAGCCGACATCAAGGAATTCCAGAGCTTCGACGAGAAGGGCACCGTCGCTGGTGCGCTCCAACGCGGACAACAGGTATTCCAGCATTTGTCCGACTTGCCCTGCCCCACCGTCGCGGCCATCCACGGCTTCTGCATGGGCGGCGGCACCGAGTTGGCACTGGCCTGTGACTATCGCGTCGCCAGCAATGACCCCTCGACCCGTATCGGCCTGCCGGAAGTGCAACTGGGCATCTATCCGGGTTGGGGTGGAAGCGTCCGCCTGCCACGCCTGATTGGCGCCCCCGCCGCTTTCGACATGATGCTGACCGGGCGTGCGGTACGCGCCTCGGCGGCGCGCACCAGTGGCTTGGTCGACAAGGTGGTCGACAACGCTGTGCTGGTCGACTCGGCCGCCGCCATGGCACTGAAGGGACACGCGCGCGCCTTGAGCCAGCGATTCCTTGGCTGGGCTACCAACACGTGGCCGGCGCGCCAGGTGATTGCGCCGATGACCCTCAAACAGGTCGCCCGCAAGGCGCCCAAGGATCACTACCCGGCTCCCTATGCACTGGTAGGGACGTGGAAGGCGACGGGTGGCAGCATTGACCGCAAGCTGGCGGCCGAGCGCAAGTCGGTAGCGAAGCTCGCCTCAACTCCGACTGCGCGCAATCTGATCCGGGTGTTCTTCCTGCAGGAGCGCTTGAAAAACACCGGTGGCAAGGACCACGGCATCACCCATGTGCACGTCATCGGCGCGGGGGTCATGGGTGGCGACATTGCCGCGTGGTCGGCTTACAAGGGCTTTCAGGTCACCCTCAATGACCGCGAGCAGCGCTATATCGACGGTGCGATGACCCGGGCCGGCGAGCTTTTCGCCAAGCGCGTGCGCGACGATGCGAAGCGTCCCGAGGTTGCGGCGCGGCTGAAGGGCGATTTGGCTGGCGATGGCGCTGCAAAGGCGGACTTGGTGATCGAGGCGATCATCGAGAACGCGGATGCCAAGCGCTCGCTGTACGCCGCTATCGAGCCGCAGATGAAGCCTGACGCACTGCTGACCAGCAACACGTCTTCGATCCCGTTGAACCAGCTGCGCGAGGGTCTGCCACACCCGGGCCGTTTCGCCGGACTGCATTACTTCAACCCGGTTGCACTGATGCCACTGGTGGAGATTGTCCAACACGATGCCGTCGACCAGACAACCCGCGAGCGCTTGGCCGCCTTCTGCAAGGCGATCGGAAAGCTGCCTGTGCCGGTCGCGGGAACTCCGGGCTTCCTCGTCAATCGGGTGCTGTTCCCCTACATGCTGGAAGCGGTGACTGCGTTCGCCGAGGGCATCCCCGGCGTGGCCATCGACAAGGCGGCCGTGCGCTTCGGCATGCCGATGGGCCCGATCGAGCTGGTCGATACGGTAGGTCTGGATGTGGCTGCCGGGGTCGGTGCAGAGCTGTCACCGTTCCTTGGTCTGACGGTGCCGCCGGCTCTGTCGGAGCAGGCCGACCCAGGTAAGCGCGGAAAGAAGGACGGCGAAGGCCTGTACAAGTGGGAAGACGGCAAGGCGATCAAGCCCGCCGCCCCGGATAGCTACAAGGCGCCGGACGACCTGCAAGACCGCCTGATACTGCCGATGCTCAACGAAGCGGTTGCCTGCCTGCACGACGGTGTCGTGGCCGATGCGGACTTGTTGGATGCCGGAGTGATCTTCGGTACCGGCTTTGCGCCGTTCCGCGGTGGCCCGATCCAGTACATCCGTGAAACCGGCGCCGATCTCTTGCTGGAGCGCCTCAAGCAACTGCAATCACGCCATGGCGAGCGCTTTGCACCTCGCCCCGGCTGGGATTCGGCGGCACTGAGGTAAGCGCCGTACAGAGTTAGGCAAGGGCCGGCGGGATCAGTCCCCGGCCCTTGTCGTAAAAAGGCGCTACATCGTGCTGGTAGCACGCTCTGAATCAAGCGTGCCGGCCAAAAGCGCCTCGATCTTGCCCCTGACCCCTTCGCCTTCGGGGCCCTCGTTGAACTGGATCCCGATACCGGCTGGGCGACTGCCTTGGGCTCCTGCAGGCGTGACCCACACCACTTTGCCGGCGACCGGGGTTCGCTCGCTGGACTCGGGCAGGGTCAACAGCAGAAACACCTCGTCACCGAGGACGTAACGGTTGGGCGTGGCGACGAAAATCCCGCCCTGCCGGATATAGGGCATATAGGCGTTGTACAGCGCGGCCTTGTCTTTCACCGCCAACGATACGATGCCCTGACGGCCGCCGGATGGTGCATTCATACTGCTAACCCCCTGATTTTACGCTGACCCGGCGCGCCTCTCCTGCACGCCAAGCCCGCAACAATTCCACAATAACCAAGTCTGCCCGCACTGTGGTGCGCAACAGCTCGCGCGCGCGATTGGCGCGCTCAAACCACTCCGCGAGACTGCGCGTGCGGCTCGGGTCGGTCAAGCCGTCGCCGGCCTTTGCCAATGCGAGGTCGGCGGCGAACCCCAAGCGCAGTTCAACCCTGGCATCCGCCGCCCAGCGTTGGGCGGTCTCGACCAAAGCCATGTCGCCGCTCGCCACACGGTCCAGGTCCTCGGCGACTTGACGGCGCAGCGACATCGCATCGGACCTCAACCACTCCTCCGCCAAACCGGGGTGTCCGCGCGCTGCCTCGAGGGCTTCGCTCGCCGCAGCGGGAGCGTGCCCGGATTGCTCGAGCCATCTCAGCGCCTCGGCATGCGGCGGCAAGCGGAACTCAATTCGCTGGCAGCGGCTGCGAATGGTTGCCGAGAGCCGTGCAGGATGTGCGGTCACCAGCCAAAGGTGCCGTCCTGGAACCGGCTCCTCCAGCGTTTTCAGCAACGCATTGGCACCCGCGTGGTTGATCGCATCGGCCGGATCAATGATGGCGATTTTGGTCTCGCTGAACTGCGCGCTGAGTGTCATCTGCTCCGACAAACGGCGCACCTGATCGATAACAATCTCGGTGCGGGGTTTGGGCGGACGCGCCTTGTCATTGATCGCGAAGCTGATCTGCAGCAGGTCCGGGTGACCGCTGCGTCCAGCCGGGAATGCAAGCGAACCGTCTGGGCGGGATTCAACCGGATCTGCCTGGCTTCGTGAGGCGAAAAGTCGGCAGCTGCGACAGGCTCCGCAGGAATCACCGAGAGGTGTCCGATCCGTGCACAGCAGCCGGTTGGCCAGTCGCTCGGCCACCGCAAGCTTGCCGAGACGGGACGGTCCGCAGAACAACAGCGCGTGACCAAGCATTCCAGCATCCAGCGCCTGCGCCGTCTGGTCGTGGACTCTCTGCTGCCAAGGCGCGAGACCGCTCACCGCAATGTGTTCCGATACGCCTGTAAATGGGCCGCTGCTTCAGCAGCCACCGCATCGGCGCTTTGGGTGGCGTCAATCACCCGGAAGCGCCTGGGCTCTGCCGCAGCACGGGCCAGATACGCTTGGCGCACTACTTCGAAGAATCCGTTCGCCTCGGCTTCGATACGGTCAACCGTACCGCGCCCGCGCACCCGATTAAGGCCCGTTTCCACCGGCACGTCCAAAAGCAGCGTGAGGCCGGGAATGATACCGACCACGCGCTGCTCCAACTCGGCGATAAAACCGCTGTCACCGCCACGCGCGGCGCCCTGATAGGCGTAACTGGCGTCGGTAAAACGGTCGCTGATCACCCAGCTCCCGCGCCTCAGGGCGGGCAGTATCGTTTCACCCACGTGTTGCGCGCGGCCAGCGAACATCAACAACAACTCGGCGTCAGGTGTGGGCGCCTCGTGCCCCGGGGCCAGCAGCAACTCGCGGATCTGCTCGGCCAGAGGTGTCCCGCCCGGCTCGCGGGTACACACCAGCGACTCACCAGCCTCTGCGAGAAACGCGCGCAGACACGCCATCACGGTCGATTTGCCGGCGCCCTCGCCCCCCTCCAGCGTGACCAGTCGCGGCTGCACGGTCAGGCTCACTTGGCGTCTCCAGCGCGATCCCTCTCGCGCACACGCTGGCGGTAGTTCTGCAGATACTTGCCGACGTTGGCTTGGTGCTCGGCGAGCGTCCTGGCAAACCAGTGGCGGCCACTGCCATCGCCGATCGCAACGAAGTACAGCGAATCGCCCGGTGCCGGGTTGGCGACTGCCTGCAATGCCTCCACGCCCGGCATCGCGATCGGCGTCGGCGGAAGGCCGTCGCGGGTGTAGGTGTTGTAGGGGGTATCGGTCGTCAGGTGGCTCCGACGGATGTTGCCGTCGTAGTCCGCGCCGATGCCGTAGATGACGGTGGGGTCGGTTTGCAACCGCATGCCGATTCTCAAACGTCGGTCGAACAGGCCCGCAATCTGCGGACGCTCCTCAGCAATTCCTGACTCTTTCTCGACGATCGATGCCATCACCAGCATCTCGTAGGGAGTCTTCAGTTTGGTGTCGGGCTGACGCAATCCCCAGGCGGCGGCGAGCGCCTTCTCCATCGCGTCATAGGCACGTCGTAACAGGTCCAAGTCGCTGTCACCACGGCCGTAGACGTAGGTTTCCGGAAGGAAACGCCCTTCCGGATGTTCACCGGAATGCCCGAGCGCGGCCATCAGTTCGCTGGCTGACAGATCGGCGGTTTCCTGTACCAGCGGCTTCGCGCGCGTCAGTGCTGCGCGCAGCTCACGGATGTTCCAGCCTTCCACGATGGTGAATCGATAACGGATCGTGTCGCCTTGACGCATGGCCATCAGCAGGCTGCGTGGCGTGGTCCCGGGATCCAGTGCGTACTCGCCTACGTGCAAACGCGATGCGGCATCCAATTGCCTACCCAGCAGTTGCCACTCATAGCGCTCGCCTCCGGACACACCAGTGTCGTGCAGCCGCGCCACGACCGCGGGCAGGGAGTCGCCACGCTGGACGGTAATGCTGTCACCCGCCTGCACACCGACCAACGGGGCATCGGCAAACGTCTGGTAGCGCTGCCAGCCATAGGCACCCGCGGCCAGCACAGCCAGCAGTGCGACCAGCAACATCACCATAAGCAGTGCGCCGGTCCGGCGCTTTGGGGAATGACTCACGACAACTCCAACGGAGCGGCTCCGCCTGGTGGCAGGGGAAATGCGGGGTGGACGGTGGACAAGCTGCGCTGCAGATCGGCCACCGCAGGGTGTGGCGACCAGCTTCGAGCACCGAGGCGCTCAACCTGCAGGATACCGCGCACCGCATTGGTGAGGACGACGGCGTCGGCGGACTCGACCTCGTCCATGGAGATCCGGACCTGCTCGACCGCTAGCTGCTCGAGTACCCATTCACGCATGGTGCCCTCCACCCCGCAACGGTCAATCAACGGGGTGCTCCAACGTCCGTTGTTCAGCACGAACAGGTTGGCGGCGGTGGCACAGACGACGTCGCCCTCGGTACTGCGCATCAGTCCCTCAGAAGGCGGTCCCTCCCTGGTCGGGCAATCTGTGTCCCTTTCGGCACGGGCGAGAACCTGTTCCAGCCGGTTGCAATGCTTGATACCCGCCAGCGCCGGTTGCACCGACAAGCGCGTCTGGCACCAGCGTACACGTGGCACCGAATGCGCCGGTGGCGGTAAGGGATGACGCGACAGGATCCAGGTTGGAACGGAATGCGCCGGCGGTGCGTAACCACGCCCACCGCTGCCGCGGGTCAGCAAAAGCTTGATCACCCCGTCGCCGCCATCCAGCAGCGCCTCAGCCTCGGTCCGGGCAATCGCTGCGGGCGGTATCGTCAGTTGCAGCCGATCCGCACCGCGTTGCAGCCGCCCCCAGTGCCGCGGCCACCACGGCAGCGTGCCATCGGTGCCTCGGAGGGTCTCGAACAGCCCATCGCCATAGGCCAGACCGCGATCATCGGATGCAACGCTTTCCACGCGCTGATCGCCACGGAAGATCCGCGACCCGTGGCCAGCACTTGCGCAGTTATCCATGGCGCCCCTGACAGTCACGGGTCAAGCGTGCGCCGCAGGATCGGCGCTGCTGGCATCGCCGTCGGCAACGCCTAGCGCCCGCATCATCCCGCGGGCCTTTGCGCGGGTCTCATCCAGCTCAGGACCGGGTTCGGAGTCGGCGACGATGCCTGCTCCTGTCCGGAAACGCAGCTCTGCACCCTCCACTTCCGCACCGCGGATCAGGATGTTCAGATCAAGATCCCCATTGCGGTTGAGCCAGCCCATCGCGCCGGTATAGCTGCCGCGGCCTTCGCCTTCCAGTTCAGCGATGATCTGCATGCAGCGTACTTTCGGGCAGCCGGTAATGGTGCCACCGGGAAAGGTCGCGCGGATCACGTCCCCCGGCGTGGTGGAAGGACGCAGCCGCCCACGCACGTTGCTGACAATGTGGTGCACGTGAGCGTAGCTCTCCACCGACATCAGTTCGTCCACCTCGACACTGCCCGCGACGCATACACGTCCCAGGTCGTTGCGCTCAAGGTCGATCAACATGATGTGCTCGGCGCACTCCTTGGGGTTGTCGACCAACTCGCTGATCTTCACCGCTTCATCGTCGCCGCCGATCCTGGGCCGGGTGCCGGCGATTGGTCGGCTCTGCAGCACATCGTCGCGTACCGACACCAGTCGCTCAGGTGAGGCGCTGGCTACCGACCACGCCGGGATCGATACGACGCCGCTCTCCACACTGTGGCCGGAGAACAGCCCGGCAAACGGCGCCGGATTGTGCTCACGCAGACGCTGGAACAACCCGGCCGGATCGACTTCCGCAGAGAAGCGGGCAAGCCAACGACGCGAAATATTCGCCTGGAACAGATCGCCTGCAGCCAGGTAATCCAGAACCCGATCGACCGCGTCGAGATACTGCTGTCCGGGCTCTTCGTCCACTGCCACCGGTGGCTGCCATAGCGGCAGCTCTGCCAGCGCTGCAGTCCGCTCGATATCGCCGTCGATGGTCTCCAGAAGGTGTTCCGAGTCTGGCTCAGCGATGGCCACGCATTGGCCGCTGGTGTGGTCACGGATAATCGCGGCGCGGCAACGTAAGGCGAATGCAACGGGAATGGTTCCCGGCGCCACAGGCAGGTCGAGTACCGGTTCTATCTGGCCGGCCAACTCGTAGCCCAACAGCAACGCCCATCCGCCACGAAAGGGCAAGAAGCCATCGCCCTGATCGGCGCGACAATCCCGCCAAGCGGCGTCCAGAACATCGAGGAAGTCCGTACCGATCGCAACGCCGTTGTGGTCTCGGACGACGCCGTCACGATCCAGCTGGACGGACTCGGCGCTTGCCAGCAGCAGGATGTCCCACCGGCCCTGAGCGGTTCCGGCGGCACTCGACTCCATCAGCATCGGATAGCGGACGCTATCCAGCCGATGCAGATCAAGCAGGTCGATATCCGCAGACAACTGACGGATCACAGGAACCGCCATGCGATTCCTCTGACCCTGCCCGCGCCCATGCGCTTCGCCTTGCCCAAGATGTTCGGTCACTGGCGAAACGCTGCTCAGAGCCGCTTGAATACCAGCGTTCCGTTGGTGCCGCCGAAGCCGAAGCCGTTGGACATCGCAACGTCAAATTTCGCTTCCCGCGCCACGTTTGGCACGTAATCCAGGTCGCATCCCTCACCCGGTTCGTCCAGGTTGATCGTCGGCGGAATGATGCCGTCATGCAGCGCCATCACCGAGAAGATCGCCTCTGCGCCGCCGGCTGCACCCAGCAGGTGGCCGGTCATCGACTTGGTCGAGCTCACCATCGTCTTGTAGGCGTGGTCGCCGAACGCGCGCTTGATCGCCAGCGTCTCGGCGAGATCGCCCAGCGGCGTGGAGGTACCGTGCGCGTTGAGGTAGCCGACTTGCTCCGGCGTGACCCCGGCGTCGGTCATCGCCGCCACCATGCAGCGCGCCGGGCCATCGCCATCTTGGCTGGGTGCGGTCATGTGGAACGCGTCGGAGGTGGCACCGAAACCGCCCAGCTCGCAGTAAATGCGTGCGCCGCGCGCCTTGGCGTGTTCGTACTCTTCCAGCACCAAGATGCCGGCGCCGTCACCGAGCACGAAACCGTCGCGGTCCTTGTCCCAGGGCCGCGAGGCGCGGGTCGGATCGTCGTTGCGGGTGGACATTGCCTTCATCGAGCAAAACCCACCGACCGACGTCGGCGAGGAACCGCGCTCACCACCACCGGCAAGCATCACGTCGGCGTCGCCGTACTGGATCATGCGCATGGCCATGCCGATGGAATGATTGGACGTTGCGCAGGCCGACACCGCCGAGAAGTTGGGACCCTTGATGCCGGTCAGCAACGAAACCTGCCCCGGCAGCATGTTGATGATTGTGCTGGGCACGTAGAACGGCGAGATCTTGCGTGCGCCGCCGGCCAAAAACTTGGCGGTTTGCTCCTCGATACCCAGGATGCCGCCGATGCCGGAGCCGATCAGCGCGCCGATGCGCTCGGCATTGCCATCGTTGACCTCGAGTCCGGAATCTTCCAGGGCCATCATCGCCGCACCCACACCGTAGTGGATGAAGCTGTCCATCTTCTTCGCGTCCTTGACCGGCACCCAGCGGGTGACGTCAAAGTCGCGGATCTGGCCGGCGATGGTGGTGGTGAAACCGGTGGTGTCGAAATGGGTGATCGGGCCGATGCCCGAGCGGCCATTGACGATGCCATCCCAGCTGCTGGCCACGTCGTTGCCGAGCGGCGATACGAGGCCAAGGCCGGTGACAACTACGCGCCTGCTGGAGGCCGGTCGATTGGACATGGAGCAACTCCGCTTGTCGACGCGCTGGCACCGTGCCCGGGGGCGCGCCGGGAATGTCTGGATCTTGGAAAGACACAAGGCCGCGTGATGCGGCCCCGGTCTGATTTGCCGGAGGCGGTGCACCGATCCATGACCGGTGGCAACGCGTCGGCGGATTACGCTTTGACGTGAGTCGTGACGTAGTCAATTGCCTGCTGCACCGAGGTGATCTTCTCGGCTTCCTCGTCCGGGATCTCGCACTCGAACTCTTCTTCGAGGGCCATCACCAGCTCGACGGTATCGAGGGAGTCGGCGCCCAGGTCGTCTACGAACGAAGCGTTGTTGGTGACTTCTTCTTCCTTGACGCCAAGCTGTTCGACCACGATCTTCTTGACGCGTTCTTCGATGCTGCTCATTGGTATTTACTCCTCCCGTACGGGATATTCGATGGAATAGTGTAGTGGAATCGAAGGCCTACGGACTATCCGGCAGACCCTTTCACTCTGGTTTGCGCGTCCTGCGCTACGGCATGACTTACTACGGCATGTACATGCCGCCATTCACGTGCAGGGTTTCCCCGGTGATGTATGCCGCGCCCGGTCCCGCAAGGAAGGCGACCGCGCGGGCGATGTCCGCAGGCTCGCCGAACCGGCCCAGCGCGATCTGGCCCAGCATCGCGTTGCGACTGTCGTCCGGCAGTCCGCGGGTCATATCGGTATCGATGAAGCCAGGAGCGACCACGTTGACGGTCACGCCGCGACTGCCGATCTCCTTGGCCAGCGATTTGCTGAAAGCGATTATGCCGGCCTTCGCCGCTGCATAGTTGGCCTGGCCGGCATTTCCGGTCACGCCGATCACGGAAGCAATGTTGACGATCCGGCCACGGCGCGCCTTCATCATCGAACGCATGACCGCCTTGGATGTGCGGAACACGCTGCTCAGATTGGTGTCGATCACCGCCTGCCAGTCCTCGTCCTTCATCCGCAGCAACAGGTTGTCGCGGGTGATGCCAGCATTATTGACCAGAATCGAGGTCGGCCCGATGTCCTTGCCGATCGAATCGATCAGGGCAATGGTCGCAGCCGCATCGGCAACATCAACCACGCGACCGTGTCCGCCATTGGCGGAAAGTCGCTCCGCAATCGCGTCGGCACCCGCCTGGGAGGTCGCAGTACCGATGACGGTCGCGCCCTGGGCGGCAAGTTCGTCAGCGATCGCTGCGCCAATTCCACGGCTGGCACCGGTGACAAGGGCGATCTCGCCGTGAAGGGGCTGGTTGCTCATAAGGGAATCCTGTTGGCACGGCCATGCACGGCCGGCGAATAGAGGGTTATTGCCAGTCCGCCAGAGCGGCATCGAAGTCGGCCGGCAAGCCGAGCGCGCGGGCCTCAAGCGACTTGTCGATACGCTTGATTAGACCCGTGAGCACCTTGCCAGGGCCACATTCCGCCACCGCGGTGGTACCCAGCTCTGCCAGGGCGTGCACGCAGGCGGTCCATTGCACCGGCAGATAGAGTTGGCGAACCAACGCGTCGCGGATCGCGTCAATCGAATCGTTGATCCGTCCATCGACGTTCTGCACAACCGGCAGCGTGGGCTGAGCCCAGTCCAGATCGTGCATCGCAACAGCGAGACGATCCGCGGCGTCGCGCATCAGGGGCGTATGAGAGGGCACGCTTACCGCCAGCTTGACCGCTTTGCGAACGCCGCGTTCGGCCAGCTTGACCAGAGCGTCGTCGACCGCGGCAGCGTGCCCGCCGATCACGATCTGGCCCGGTGAGTTGTAATTGGCCGGCACCACGACCGCCTTGCCCGATACGCTGCGGCAAACGTCTTCCACCAGCACGTCATCGGCTCCGAGAATGGCCGCCATGGCACCTGTGCCTGCTGGAGCGGCGGCTTGCATCAATTGGCCGCGCAGGCGCACCAGCTTGGCTGCCTGCGATAACTGCAGTGCACTGGCTGCGACGAGTGCGCTGTACTCGCCCAGACTGTGCCCGGCCAGCGCATGCGGCTGAGTGCCACCGCGCTGCTGCCACAGCCGCCACACCGCTACGCTTGCAGCCAGCAATGCAGGCTGGGTGAACTCGGTCTGGCTGAGCTGGTCGCCCGCGCCTTCGCGGCTGAGCGCCCACAGATCAACACCGGCGCCCTCGCTGGCCTCGGAAAACGTCAGTTGCACCACCGGATCCAGTGATGCCAGCTCGGCGAGCATCCCCGAGGACTGGGATCCCTGACCGGGAAATACAAAGGCAAGTGTTGGGGACATAACTTCGGCTGCGGCGGTCCAATCAGAGCCCGGCATGATACGCGAGCAGGTGCCCAACGCGTCTGTACCCCAGCGTAGGGGTCAGTTCAGCCATTGCTCAAACTGACCGCCACATCCGGCGCGGGTAACGCTTCCGTTTTGCCGACCCACCGAAACCTCAGTAGCGCAACAGCGCCGAACCCCAGGTAAAGCCGCCGCCAAACGCCTCCAGCAGCAGCAGCTGCCCACGCTTGACCCGACCCGAGCGGACCGCCTCGTCAAGCGCCAACGGTACGGATCCAGAGGACGTGTTGCCATGCTTGTCCACAGTAACCACCACGCGATCCATCGGCATGTTCAGCCGACGCGCGGTGAGTTCAATGATGCGCAGGTTGGCCTGATGTGGAATCAGCCAGTCGATCTCGCTGCGATCCAGACCATTGGCCTCCAACGTCTCTTCGACAACCGCGTCCAGAGCCTTCACAGCGTGCTTGAACACGTCATTGCCGGTCATCATGACTTTGACGCCCGCATTGTGCTCTTCGGGCTTGAAGCCGACCGAGACACCGACGGGGTTGTAGAGCAGTTCCTTCTTGCCGCCGTCCGCGTGCAGATGAGTGCTCAAGATGCCCGCCTCGGTGTCGGCTTTGAGGACCACGGCGCCGGCACCGTCGCCAAACAGCACACAGGTGCCACGGTCGGTCCAGTCGAGCATTCGGGTAAGGGTCTCGGCGCCGATGACCAGTGCGGTTTTTGCGTCGCCTGATCGAATGAACTTGTCGGCAATCGACAGTGCATAGATGAAGCCCGAACACGCGGCATTGACGTCGAAGGCCGGGCAGCCATTGGCTCCCAGACGATGCTGGACCAGACAAGCGGTCGACGGGAAAATGATGTCAGGGGTCGTGGTGCCGAGCACGATCAGATCCAGCTCGGACGCATCCACGCCGGCGGCTTCCAGCGCCCTGACCGCGGCGTGGTAGGACAGGTCACCGGTCGTTTCGCCCTCAGCAGCGACATGACGTTGGCGGATGCCGGTGCGTGACGCGATCCATTCGTCACTGGTGTCTACCAGCTTGGAAAGGTCATCGTTGGTCAGCACCTTTTCTGGCAGATAGCTGCCAGTACCCGCAATGCGGGAATAAATACGTTCAGTCATCACCACTCCGCGGCTAAATGCCTTCACGCGGTCAGCCGCGAGTCAGCTAGCAAACCCGATTGAAACCCCAGACGCAAGGAGAGGCTGGCAAACGCGGCCACAGCTCCCTCACTCAAAAATTCAAACAGCGGACACGAGAAAGCCCCCGGCACCCGAAGGCGCCAAGGACGATCGCCACACCCGCGAGCGGGGTGGCATCGCGCAAACGACTTACTCTTCGTTGGCGACGCTGGTCTTGGTGTCCATCACCTTCTTGCCGCGGTAGTAACCGTCAGCAGTCACATGATGGCGGATATGGATCTCACCGGTGGTCGGATCCGTGGACAGCTGCTTGCTGTCCAGCGAGTCGTGACTGCGGCGCATGCCACGCTTGGATGGGGAAACGCGGGACTTCTGGACAGCCATGGTCTTAACTCCAGGGAAAACCGTAAAAATATGCGGTGTTGATGGCGCGACAACAGTCGTGCCGGTTCAAAGGACAGCCCGTAATTCTAACTCGGGTTGTCCGGTTTGTTCTTCAATGCGGACAAAGCCGCAAAGGGGTTGATGCGCTCCAGATCCGCCTCGGGGATTGGCCAGTCGGCCTCCATCGCCTCAGTGCCTGGCTTCACCGGCACCACGGGAATGGCGAGTATCAACTCATCCTCGACCAGCTCGACGGGCGACAGCATCCCGTCTTCCGGCATCAGCAACGGCTCGTAGTCTTCCGTCAAGGCGGCTTCATCAGCTTCCTGACGAATCAGACCCAAGCGCTGCGCGATGACCACCGGAAACAGAAATCGCGTCAGTGTCCGCTGACAAAGCAGCGGCAACTGTGTGGTTGCGCGCAGCTCCGCATACGGAATCTGCAAATCGTCAGTCCCGAAGTCCAACGTGTAGGCGACTTCACCATCGACATCCACAAGGCTCTCAGCCAAGCGTGACAGGGAGGCCAGCGGAACGCGACCCTCCACGCCACGTCTTGTAGCTACCATGCGCCAAGCGTCAAGCAGGTCGGGCACGGGCATGTTGGATACTTCGACGGACATAAGCCGAGCAATGTTAGGGATAGTGCCAATGCGTGTCAAACATGGGTCGCCCGGAGGCAACCCTGCCCGCTTTAGAGCCTCCGCCACATCCTTCGTTGTGGCCGCCGGTTTGCCCGACCGACAGCGCTCGCGTCAGACTGCCCCTTCATCTCGCTGACCCCATCCTGCCTGTGAATCCAATTTTGTCCGTAGTCCTGACCATTGCGGCACTGACACTGGCGGCCGTTAGCTGGCATCGCCTACGCCGTCGCCGTCAGCGTGAAATGCACCTGTTGCTCGATGCCGCCGATGCGCTTGAAGCGCGCTTACGCGCTGCGCGCGCGGAGATCGAAGCGGTTACCAGCGAAACCGAGGTGGATCCGGTGCGCGACGCGATGCGGGAAATGCTGCGCCAGCGTCTATGGTTGCGCGAACAAGGCACAAGCGCGTCAGTCTCCGACCTTCGCCGCGTGCGCGCTTCAATCGACGAGGCCCTGCAGCGCATTGAAAGACAATTATCCAAGGTACACGAGGCTCGCGCGCAGGAGGATTGAGATATGCCAAGCTTGATCCTCGCATCCAGCTCGCCCTATCGCGCACTGCTATTGGCGCGGCTGCGCGTGAATTTTGAGACAGCCAGTCCGGATGTCGATGAAGCCCCACTTGCGGGCGAGTTCCCCGCAGCCCTGACCCGCCGACTGGCAAACCTCAAAGCCGACGCAGTCGCCGGACGCTCTCCGGACGCATGGGTGATCGGCTCAGATCAGGTCGCGGACCTTGAAGGGAGAATCCTCGGCAAGCCCGGTAGTCGCAACAACGCCATCGAACAGCTTACGGCGATGTCCGCACGCACCATCCATTTCCACACCAGCGTATGTCTTCGCCACAGCGATGGCCGCCGGTTGCAGGCACTGGACATCACCACCGTCCGGTTCCGCGTATTGGGCGCCGATGAGATTGCTCGCTATGTCGACGCGGAGCAGCCCTTCGACTGCGCCGGCAGCTTCAAGTGCGAGGGCCTGGGAATCAGCCTGTTCAAGGAAATCCAATCTCGCGACCCGACCGCTCTGGTCGGTTTGCCGCTGATTGCTACGGCGGGCCTGCTGCGAGACGCGGGTTTCGAGGTGCCCTGAGCGACCCAATACTCAGCGAACATGAATGGGCTGCTCCGGCCAATCCTCCACGCTGCCATCGACGCCGTGCAGCCGGAGGCCCAACCAGTGCCGGCCCGGCGCCACATCGCCCAACTCGACGCGTCCGGAAAAGCCCACCTGCGGCTGGTGCGGATCGTTGCTGATGCGCCAAAACCCCATTACTTCCGCCTCGTTTCTCCCATAGACGAGATCAGTGACCGCGCGCCCATCGACGAGTACCTCCACCCGCGCTAGGCCAACGCCGTCCTTGAATGCCCAGCCGGAAACCTCGAAGCCGCGCGGCACCGTCACACCACTGACCGGGCTGTCGATCCAGGCCATCACCGGGGTGGTGCACTCTCCGGTCGTCGGCGCGCTCGGTTCAAGCCGGAACAACAGGAATCGCTGTCGCCCATGGTCGACGTTGACGACCCGCGGGGCCGGCAGCGGACCGAGCAGAGCGCAAAGTTCGTGGTACCTCTGTAAAAGATCCTTGTACGGCACATCGCTGGACGCAATTACCAGCAGAACAGGGGCGTCCGCCCATTCGGGTCCGAACTGGCTGGCCCAGGACTCGCGGGGGCCTGCCTCCATGCCCCACAAGCGCAGCTGGGGCGCGCGACCATGCTTGTGGTTGAGCGGGTGATCCAATACCGGGATACCTGCATCACTTAGCGCAAAACCCAGTTCGGCGCCCACCTTGAAGCTGCCGGCGACCAGACGCGTGACGGCTGGCATGTCAGCGCGCTGGGCACTCACGGCTTCCGCCAGCTCATCCCAACCAGCGAAGTTGGAGGGATACCACTTCTCCGCCGCCGTCTGTGCGCGCAGTTCCGGAACCGACACCCCAACGTAGTAGCCAAGCACAACACTCAAACCCAAGCCGGCACTCACCCAGGTGAGCCGCCCCAGCCAACCCGGCCACGCCGTTAGCACAGCCGGCACCAGCGGCAGCAAGGCCAGATACCCGGGCAACGGCCAGTGAAAGCTGACGCGTTCACTGTCGGCAAAGAACCCCAGAACGAAAAACCCCAGGATCAACGAGCCACCAAGCAGGGCGAAATACCGGGATGCAGGCAACCCGCTGCGCCAACCACGCCACCCTGAGACCAGCACGGCCCCAAACAGCAACGGCGTTACCACCAGGGTCTGGACGGCGATGAACCACATTCCATCGACATGGAACGACCAGGGATGACGGTCCACCAGCTGGAAACGCAGACCCGCGTCGGCATTGGCCACGTTCCATACCAGCAGCGGCGCCCACGCTGCGGCACCGACCGCTACCGCCACGCAGACACGCGGATCGCGCAACGCCCTGCGGCCTTCGACCAGCAATAGCAGAGCCAGCACACCGACGCCGATCACCGCTATGAAGCGGTAGTGACTCAGTCCCCCAATCACCAGACCCAGCGCGAGCTCAAACGATGCCATCGTCGTCACGCGTCGCAGCAGCTGCGCACCGCCATCAATACAAAGCACCGTCGCCAGCGCCATCGCCGCATCCGGCAGCCCAAGCAGGCCCATCGTCCCGGACAACGGCAAGAGCAGTGCAAGCGTTCCGGCCTGCCAGCCGTGGACCGACCCGTACTCACGCGCAGTGATCCTCACCATCAGCCAAGGGACCGCAGCCGCCATCAGCAGAAACGGCCACCGCAACCCCAGCAACGTATTGCCTCCCAGCGTTACCCCCAGCCGGGCCAACCACGCGGTCAGGCCGGGCAAGTCGGAATAAGCCGGGGCCAAACGCTGCCCCTCCAGCCAGTAGAACGCCTCGTCGACGAACAGTGGCAGTCGCGCAGCAACCAGCAGCTTCAGCGCCAGCACGATGCAGAACAGCGCAACAAACCAGCGTCGGGCGCCCTGCACGGCCGACATCGGTTGCCTGTAACCAATACCAGACTGGCTGAGCGCCCGATCTGCAGAGTCCGTCTCACGCATTGATGGAAGGTCCTAGTTACACTCGAAAAGCTGCTTGCGGTCGTCGGTGGGATGCCCAGTCGAACGGGTTCGCACGCAGCATCAGACGAATTCTGGAGAACACGATGGCGGCACCAACGCCGACGCCCGACCACACGGTTATCGCGTCGAAGCCGGGCATGCTACCGGACCACCTGCGAAAATCACTGGATGCCGCTCAGGCACAGGTCAACGCACTCGTCCTGGGCAAGAGCCACGAGGTACGCCTCTCATTTGTGGCGCTGCTCGCCGAAGGCCATCTGCTGATCGAGGACCTGCCCGGACTGGGCAAGACCACGCTCGCCCACTCCCTTGCCGCTACCCTCGGGCTCGACTTCCAGCGGGTGCAGTTCACCTCTGATCTGCTACCGGCCGATATCGTCGGCGTTTCGGTCTTCGATCCACAGACACGGCAATTCGAGTTTCATGCGGGCCCGGTGTTTACCCAGGTGTTGCTGGCCGACGAGATCAACCGTGCCCCTCCTCGCACGCAAAGCGCGCTGTTGGAAGCGATGGCGGAGCAGCAGGTGACCGTTGATGGCACCACCCACGCACTGCCGTCGCCGTTCTTTGTGATTGCGACCCAAAACCCGGTCGACCTTGCCGGTACCTATCCGCTGCCCGACTCTCAGCTGGATCGCTTCCTTATGCGCTTGGCGTTGGGATATCCGGGACAGGAAGCCGAACGCGAGCTGCTGGCAGGACGCGATCGCCGTTCGTTGATCGCCGCGGCCACCCCGGTCTTGTCTCGGGACGACGTGGTGGCCCTGCGTCATGCGGTGTCCCAAGTGCACGCCAGCGACGCCTTGATCAACTACGTACAGACACTACTGGCACGTAGCCGCACGCACCCCGGGGTTCGGGTTGGACTGTCGCCACGGGCAGGGCTGGCACTGCTGCGCGCGGCAAGGGCGTATGCGCTGTTGCTGGGTCGTGATCACGTACGTCCCGAGGATGTGCAGGCACTCTTCACCGCTGTCGCAGCGCACCGGCTGGTGTCCGACACCGAGGCTGGCAGCGATGCGGCACTTGCCAAATCGATCCTGCATGCCGTCGCAGTGGACTGAGACAAGGTGTCGCAGGACATGCGCCCCCGAGGCTTGATGTCGCGATTGCGACGGTGGACGTGGCAATGGGCCCGTCCCCGCGCCCCCGAATCCCTTCCGGCACGTTTCGACCGCCGGCGTGTGTATGTGTTGCCGACCCGCTTCGGCCTGTTCTTTGCGTTGCTGATCGTTACGATGCTGCTCGGTGGACTGAACTACAACAACAATCCGGCATTGTTGCTCGCGCTGCTGCTGGCCGGCTCCGGGCTGGCAAGCCTGGTCGCCGCGCAGTTGCAGCTGAGCGGATTGACGATCAGCGCGATCGACGCTGAGCCAGTCCCGGCCGGCCAGATGATGGCGGTGCACCTGCATGTACGCACTGATGACGGCCGCCCGCGACGTGGCTTACAGGTCGCCATGGATCCCGACCACGTTGATCCCGTGCCGCTCGCGATTCAAGACGGCCAAGGCGAAGCGCAGTTACTGGTACCGACGACCCGACGTGGCTGGCTCGACCTTCCACGACTGCGAGTGGATACACGACACCCTCTCGGGCTGGCACGGGCGTGGGCCCTCGTATGGCCGCAGAATCCCCTTCTGGTGTACCCGCACCCCGAGGTTAACGGTCCACCGCTGCCGGAGGGCTCCGGAGAAGATGCGCAGGCTCGCCTGCACCCCAGCGGTGACGACCTGCACCACCTGCGAAGTTATCGACGCGGAGACTCGCGCCGGACCATTGCATGGAAGCCCTCTGCCCGGCACGGCTCCCTGCTGGTGCGCGAATACCAGCAACCGGTTGGCGCCGACATCGTGCTCGACTGGCGCAGCATCGCGCAGCTCCCCTACGAGGAGCGAATCAGCCGTTTGGCGCGCTGGGTCGAGGAGGCCGAACGCGACGGCCGACGCTATCGCCTCGCCCTGCCCGCACAGCCGCCGGTCGGACCGTCGCAAGGCCCGGGACACCGCCACGACTGCCTGAGGGCGCTGGCGTTGATGCCCCATGGTTGATCGCGCGCCCTCCCGAAAACTGGACAACGACAGCCGTCGCTGGACGATGGCGGCTGCCGTGGCATGTCTGTTGCCTTTGTTGCTGCAACTTCCCGCAACCCTCGCCCTGTTGATCGGTGCCAGCGCAGTCGTCGTAGCCGCACTATCGTGGCGCCGCCCGCTGCATGGGGTTCTGCGACTGGTGTTGACCATCGGCCTGTTGGCCGCCGTACTGGGTCTTACCGGCTATCAGTTCGGCCGCGATACCGGCTGCGCGATTCTCGCCTCCATGCTGGCGATGAAACCGTCCGAGGTGCGTGGCGTGCGCGACGCGCGCAGCTTGCTGGGGTTCGCCCTGTTCGCACCGTTTGCCACCTTCCTTCTCGACCAGGGACCGTTGAGCCTGCTGCTCGGCATGACCGGTGCGGTACTCGCCTTGGTGGCATTGCAGCGCCTCGCCGATGCGGATGCGGGCGCCTCCGGTACGGTCCGAGTGCGCCAGCGCTTCAGCGGAGTCGGTCGCCTGATACTGCTCGGGCTGCCATTGGCTCTGGCCGCGTTCTGGTTGTTCCCCCGGCTCGGAGCGCCCCTGTGGGGTATACCCGAACGTGCCATAGCGACCACCGGTCTGTCCGACGAAATGGCCCCGGGGCAGTGGATCGACCTGATGACAGATGACACTCCTGTGATGCGGGCGCGTTTCTTCGGGGCCCCGCCCGCAACCTCAGAGATGTACTGGCGCGGCCCGGTTCTATCAGACTTCGACGGTCGCACCTGGACTCGCGCGGAACCGACTTGGGGCTTGCAGCCAGCGCCGGTTGAAAGCGGTGACGTCAAGTGGGATTACGAGGTCGAGATAGAACCCACGGAGAGACGTCAGCTGGTTGCCTTGGAGTTGCCGTTGAACACCCCGGGGGACACCCGCTTGGGGCACGACTACGAGCTGTTCGCACCCCGACCGCTAAGCGCATTGACAAGGTGGCGGATGCAGTCATCACCACCAAGAACCTTCGAGCCCGACCTACCGTTGACGCTGCGCCAAGCGGCACTGGCCCTGCCGCAGGGCTACAACCCGCGTACAGAGACGCTTGCGCAGCGCTGGCGCAGTGAGGCAGGAGACGATGACGACATGATCGTCGGTCGCGCGATCGACTGGATCCAACGCGAATTTGCGTACACCCTGGATACTCCGTTGGCCGGCCGTCACTCCGCCGATGAGTTCCTGTTCGACCAGAAAGAAGGCTTCTGCGAACACTTCAGCTCCGCATTCGTCATCCTGATGCGGAGCGCCGGGATCCCCTCGCGCGTCGTCACGGGATACGTCGGCGGCTACCGCAATCCGATAGGGGACTACTGGCTGGTAAGACGCTCCGACGCACACGCTTGGGCCGAGGTGTGGTTGTCCGGTCGCGGCTGGGTGCGTGTCGATCCGACCGCCGCCGTTGCTCCAGAGCGTATTTACGACACCCTTGATGATCGCCGCCCGGGCGCGGACGGTCTGTTCGGTCGAATGCTCGGCGGCGATGCCAGCCGATTTTTCAACGCCGCCGACTGGCTGCGTCGCGGCTGGAACCAAATGGTTCTCGGCTATGACGCCGACCGCCAGTCGCGACTGCTGCGCCCACTCGGCATCGACCGCACAGACGGAGTGCGACTGGGCATACTGTTTGCGCTGGTATCGCTGAGCGCCGTGCTGTGGATGGCGTGGATGTCCCACCGTGGCGAGCGACAGCGCGACCCCGTGCTACGTGCCTGGCATGCGCTCGAACGCCGCTACCGGCGCCACGGCCTTGGCCGGGAGCCCGATGAACCAGCGACCATCTGGGCCAATCGCGTCGCGCCCATGTGCGCAGGTTCTGGCAACGATTTACTGCAACTCAGCCAACATTTCAGCAATTGGCGCTACGCTGGGCGTGGTACGGACAGTTCGCGCGAGTTGCGCGAGCTGATCCGCTCCCTACGCCGGCACCGCCCTGCACCGGGCAACGTCACCACAATTGGAAACGGAGAACCTTGATGATCATCCGCCGCGCCGTGTTCGCGTTCGCGACCATGCTATTGGCCGCCTGCGCCAGCCAGCCCCAGCCACTGCAGGGCGAGTTTGCCCAGATCAGCCCGCGCGACACCATCAGCGTCGACCGCACCGGCGCGCTCGTGCGGTGGGGCGGGCGTATCGTGCAGGTTGAACCGCATACCAACCGCACCTGCTTCGAAATGCTGTCCACCCGTCTGAATGTCTATGGTCGCCCCTACTGGGCAACCGATGACGTCGGCGGCCGGTTCATCGCCTGCCGCGAGGGTTTCTACGATCCGGCGCTGTTCCAGGTCAACCGCGAAGTGACGTTCACCGGACGTATCGACGGCTACGAAAGCCGTCGTATCGGCGGCTATGACTACCGCTTCCCCCGCGTGGCCGCTGACGTGATCTACCTGTGGCCACATCAGGAGCGCGTCGATATAAATGCACGCCCGGCTCCGTGGCCTTGGTGGGGTTACTGGTAAGCCCAGCGCGTACAGCGCTCGGTGCACAACGCAAAGCGCCCCTGATCGGGGCGTTTTGCGTACTGGCAGTACTATCAGGTTCCGAAACGCCCCAGCGGCGCGCCGGCCAGCAGATGCAGATGGATCTGGTAAACCGTCTGGCCGCCATAGTCATTGCAGTTCATGACTACCCGATAGCCATCGTCGGCAAGACCTTCGCGACGCGCGTAGTCGGCGGCGGCGACCACCAACCCACCGACCACCGCAGCCTGCTCCGGCTTCAGGTCATCCAGCCGCGGAATCGGCGTCTTAGGCACAAACAACACGTGCACCGGCGCCTGCGGCGCGATGTCGCGGAACGCAATGAGCGTCTCGTCTTCGTAGACGATGTCGGCTGGTATTTCGCGGCGGATCATCTTGCCGAAGATGGTGTCGTCACTCATGCCACAGCTCCGATGGAAGTGGACCCATTGTCACCCGGTTGTGCCTCAGGACATCTCGCTACGACTGCCAAACGCGTGCGACAGGGTGCTGCGGTCGACGTACTCCAGCTCACCGCCCAGCGGGACGCCGTGGGTGGGGCGGCTGGGGCGCACTTGGTACTGCCGAGCCAACTGCCCGAGATAGTGGGCGGTGGCCTCGCCCTCAACGGTCGGGTTGGTCGCCACGATCAACTCCGACACTTCGCCCTCGGCCAAGCGTTTGGCCAAGCGGTCCAGCCCTAGTTCGGCCGGCCCGATGCCATCCAGCGGACTGAGACGTCCCTGGAGCACGTAATACAGACCGCGATAGCCGGTCGCCTGCTCAATGGCCAATCGGTCGGCGGGGGTTTCCACCACGCACAACTGATGTGCGTCGCGCGATGCGCTGGCGCAGGTCGGGCAGATAGGCGCCTCACTGAAGTCGCGGCAGCGCTCGCAGTGACCGATCTTATCTACCGCAACCGCCAGCGCATCAGCCAGCCGCTGGCCGCCTGCGCGCTCGCGCTCGAGCACGTGGTAGGCCATGCGCTGGGCCGATTTCTGGCCAACGCCGGGCAAAATCCGGAAGGCCTCGATCAGCTGCTCGAGCAACGGTGAGCTCATCGTTACCAGTTCATCAGCAATGCACGCGGGGCACGCACGCTCAGAACGGCATCTTCATGCCTGGGGGCAGCTGCATGCCCGCAGTTGCCGAGCCCATCTTTTCCTGCGAAGCCGCATTGACCTTGTTGACCGCGTCATTGATCGCCGCGGCGATCAGGTCTTCAGCCATTTCCGGATCAGCCAGAGCCTGCGGATCGATGCGCACCTTGCGGCACTCCATCCGCCCGGTGAGGGTCACATTGACCATTCCGCCACCGGCATTGCCGGTTACCTCGACGTTGGCCAACTCTTCCTGCGCACGCTGCATGTTTTCCTGCATTTTCTGCGCTTGCTGCATCAATTGGGCAATGTTTCCACGCATGTCGTCTACTCGTCCGGATGGGTTGAAAAACTTTTTCAGTAACTGAGATGAAGGCATCGAATGCCGCTCTCAAGTCCTGTATCGAGGATTGGGCACGAACGAATCACCCGTCGTCCCACGGGCGGATCGAATCGGGGACAACACTGGCGCCACCGGCAATCAGCGCGCGCACCTGCTTATCACCCATGAAAGCCTCGACCGCGGTCGACTGGCGAGCATCGCGGGTCCGCTCGTTGCGCTCACGCAGTGATACACCCGCAACGGTGCTGGCTTCGAATCGAAGCTCCGGCGTCCCACCAAGCGTCTCCGCGAGCGCCTTGGCGATCTGTGCAACTAGCGCAGGCTTGTTCAGCAGTTCGTCTTCCGGTGTGAGCCCCAGACGCACTACGACGCCGTCGCAGGCAATGAAGCCCAGATGCTCGGCCAGCACCCGCGCCGGGCCCTTCAGCGAGCTCGCGACGACCCACGCATGCCACGCGTCGGCATCATCAATTACCGAGCCCTTCAACGCCACGTCGTACTTGTTCGTCTCCGCGGCAGCCGGGAGCGTTTCCTGTAACGCTGCCAGCGTCTCTGCGCTGACCGTTTGGGTCATCGCATCGGCCTCGTCCTCCAGGCTCAAATAGGGCGCCTGATCGCGCTCCGACTCGGCGTAAGTGACATGCTCAGCTGACGTGACCGGCTGCTGTTCTGCGGTCGCGTCACCGCGCGGATTGGCAACATAGGAATCATCAACTTGCGCTGGCAGGCTCGTTTGATCTGCGGCGGCTTCCGACATCGCCGATGTGCCAGAGACACTCGTCTGTGGCGACGCTGACGTAGACGTAGCTGCAGCCGTTGACGTGGGCGCCGTGGGCGCAGCAGTCGTCGACTCGCCATCGCTGCTGGCCGGCGCCGTTCGACCCGCTCCGGGGCCAGCCGGGCGGAAGGCCAACATACGCAGGACGCTCATCTCGAAGCCGGCCCGCTGGCTGGGCGCGAGGGACAGGTCGCGCCGGCCGTTGATCGCCATCTGGTACCACAGCTGGACCAACTCGGGTGGCACCTTGCCGGCCAGCGTATCGATGTCGACACCATCGGCCTGGACACTCGCGCCTGGCACCAGCTGGCGTACCTGAATCCGGTGAAGCGCATCGCTCAGCGCTTCTAGAACACCTGCCCAATCTGGAGAGAACTCGGCCAGCGTCGCAACCTCGGCCATCAAGGCACCGCCATCACCGCTCGCCAGCGCATCCAGCAGTGCCCCGACCCGGGCCTGGTCGACCGTGCCGAGCATGGTTGCAACCGCAGCATCGGTCAGCTGCCCCCCGGTGTAGGCGATCGCCTGATCGAGCAATGACAGCCCGTCACGCAGGCTGCCATCCGCCGCACGGCTGATCTGACGCACGGCGCCCGGCTCCACCGCAATGCCCTCGGCCTGCAGGATCTTCTCAACCTGACCGCCGATCTGATCCTCATCCAAGCGCTTGAGGTTGAACTGCAAGCAGCGCGACAAAACCGTCACCGGCAGCTTCTGGGGATCGGTAGTCGCCAGCAGGAACTTCACGTGACCCGGCGGTTCCTCCAGCGTCTTCAGCAGCGCATTGAATGCCGATTTGGACAGCATATGTACTTCGTCGATCAGGTAGACCTTCACCCGGCCGCGCGATGGCATGTACTGGGCGTTGTCGATCAACTCGCGAACATCATCCACACCGGTGTTGGATGCGGCATCGATCTCCAGCAGGTCAATGAAGCGCCCCGCATCGATGTCACGACAGGAGTTGCACTCACCGCATGGTTCAGCCGACGTGCCCTGTTCGCAGTTCAACGACTTGGCGAAAATCCGCGCAATCGTGGTCTTGCCCACCCCGCGCGTGCCTGAAAACAGGAACGCGTGATGGACTCGGCCGGTGTCGAGGGCGTTGGTCAGTGCCCGCACCACGTGCTCCTGTCCGACGAGTTCGGCGAAGCGCTTGGGGCGCCACTTGCGGGCGAGGACGAGATAGGACATCGATTACCTTGGACAAGTCCGGGAGGGAACACCCGTCGGCCGCAGATCAGGCTGACAAGGGCGCAGCGGTACCATTGTGCCATGCCACTCTCCGGCTCCCACCGACCGTCGCAATCGACACGCACTGCGCTGTTTGCAGATACGACTTGTCCGCGCGCGCCTGCGGCGCTAGACTTCGCGGCTCCGTTGCGCTCCCGGGTATCAACCCAGACTGCGGCGGGGAGTTGAAGAGTTTCAGATGCGGAGAGGTGTCCGAGTGGTTGAAGGAGCACGCCTGGAAAGTGTGTAAGCGTCTAAACCGCGCTTCGGGGGTTCGAATCCCCCTCTCTCCGCCAGATGTAGAAAATGTCCGTGGTGGCCCCGTCGGCCCCTCGCGACGCTAGGTTGAAAACTCCGCCAGGGCCGGAAGGCAGCAACGGTATCAACTGACGCGGGCGCCGAGGCAAGTTGGCGGGGCCACCGCCTTTTTCACCCTTTGGCCAGCGTTGCCTTTAAGGCACCTCGACCTGCTGCGCGGTCGTCATCCGCAGAGGCACCAACTCACCCGGCTTTCCCACCCGGTAGCCGCGCGCGGACAAAGCCTCACCTTCGGCAGTGCTGCCGTAGTGATACAGCAGGCAGCGTGCGAGCAGATCCGGCGGATATTCCCGCTCCAAGTCTTCGACGCCGCTGTGCGACGGATTGCCGTGCAACGCACAGTCGTGAGCGATCAACTCGCCAGCGTCAGCCATCTTCGCCAGCATTTCAGGAATGGGCCGGGTATCGCCGGTCCACACCACGCTCCCGTGCAGGCGCAATCCATAAGCAGTGTCGGGCCAGTGGTGCCGAACCGGAAATACCTCCATTCGGACGCCCCGGTGCCAGAATGCGTCTCCGACCGGAATCACCTGGAACGCATCCCAGAAGTTCGCGCCGCCCTCGGCCAAGGGGTTGGGATAGTCGCCGACCCGCTGGTGCAGCAGTGGCACCAGCTTGGCCGGGACATATAATCGGATCCGGCCGCGCGGTGATGGATTGAAGTAGCCCTCGACAAACAGCCGCTCGAAGCCACCCACATGGTCCAGATGGGTATGGGTGATGAACAACGCCTCTGGGGCCCGTCCGTAATGCCCCATGAAGGCAGTGAGCCCTTCCGCGCCGCAATCGATGGTCAGCCAAGGTTGGCTGTGATGCTCGATGGTCGCCATGGCGGAGCCAAGTTCGACCGCGGACGCATTGCCGACACCGTGCAGCCGTAGATCCCATGTCATCTTTCAGTAGCCCCTTGCCCAGACACGGTCGTAGGCGTCGCGTAAACGCTTGAAGTCACGCTCTACCTCGGCGATATCGCGTTTGCCACGCAACTTCAGCAGTGAGCGCTTCAAACGCCCCAGGTTCCGCTCGCGCCAGCCAGTGGCCGGGATCACCATGCGTCCGCGATCCAGATCGATCACCCAACCATGCCCAAGCGAATCAAACATCAGGTTGTGGGCATTGAGATCAGCGTGATCGAGACCTGCGCGATGCGCACGGGCCACCAGCCGGCCAGCCTCCTCCCACGGCGCACCATCGCCTGCGACGATGGCCCGGTCCGCCAGCGTGCGGACGTCCGGCAATCGCTCAACCAGAATTGCGCAGCGATAGAAAAGACCTTCACGGCGGTAAATAGCCGCAATGGGCGGTGGAACCGGCACTTCGCGATCGATCATGGTGCGCGATAGACGGAATTCAGCGAAGCTGCGAGTGTTCATCGCCCCGCGCCAGACATACCGGTCGAGACTGATCTTGGCTGCCAAACCGCCGCGAAGGTAGCGCCGCAGTACCGCCTGACCGAAAGGTGCATCCACAAACCACGCGCCACCTCGGCCCCCGCTATCCACCGGACGCGCCTGCTGTTGCCACCAAGACGGCGTGAACCATTCCGGTTCGGCTTGCCGCACCCGGTTACTGTCGAACAGAATCGCCCCGTAACCGCGTTCTTCGCGGAATGGCGTCAGTCCTTCGGCAGAGTCGAACCCCTTCATCCCCCGGAGTCTAGCAATTAGCATTCCCCTTGCACCTGCTTCCATCTGTCTGCTGCGACTGTCCGCGCTTGGCGACGTCACCCACGTGGTGCCTCTGGTGCGAACGCTTCAGGCTGCATGGCCGGAGACATCGCTGAGCTGGATCATCGGCAAAGCCGAACAGCGCCTGCTGGAGGGCCTGCCGGGCGTCGAGTTCATCGAATACGACAAGAAGTCGGGCTACGGCGGCATGGTCGCCCTGCACCGCCGACTCAAAGTCCGCCCCGCCGGCAAGTTCGACGTGCTGCTGCAAATGCAGGTCGCTGCCCGCGCCAACCTGTTGTCGGCGACGGTTCCGGCAATGACTCGCGTCGGATACGACCGCGCCCGCTCGCGCGATGGACACGGTTTGTTCGTCAATCGGCGCATTCCGGACCGGCCGGGCATCCATGTGCTGGATGCGATCGGCAGCTTCTGCGAACCGCTTGGCCTGCGCCAGACCACGGTGTGTTGGGACCTGCCGGTCCCTACCGATGCGCGCGAATGGGCTCGCGCCCAGTGGGATGCAGACACCACTCGCACATTGATGATTTCTCCGTGCTCCAGTCACGTGCTGCGCAACTGGCGCTCCGATCGATACGCGGCGGTGGCAGACCATGCGATCGACCGCGGATGGCGTGTGGTGCTGTGTGGCGGCCGCAGTGAACTGGAGCGCGAAACCGCCGACGCCATCCTCCAATCCATGCGCGGCGAGGCGCTCGACCTGGTTGGAAAGGACACGCTCAAGCAACTTCCTGCGTTGCTGGAGCGCGCGGATCTGCTGCTCACGCCGGACTCCGGCCCGATGCACATCGCCAATGCGATGGGAACCCGGGTGCTCGGACTGCACGCCGCCAGCAACCCAGCCCGCAGCGGTCCCTACAGCGAGCGGCGCTATTGTGTCGACCGCTACGACGACGCCGCGCGCCGTTTCCGTGGCAAGCCCGCTGCCGAGCTGCGCTGGGGCAGCAAGATCGAGCATCCGGGCGTGATGGACCTGGTGACGGTCGACGACGCGGTCGCCGCTTTTGAGCGCTTCATCGCTGACGCAGCCACCTGAAGCGCACGCCGGGCGCCGCTAGCGGCAACGACCAAAGGCGCCATGCCACAAGGTGCTACACGTCGCTGCGATAGTCCTGATAGGACTTTTCCTCGACGTAGCTGGAGCCCAGCGCGAGGTTGATATCGCGTTTCAGCCGCGCCCGCTCGTCGTTTTCGAAGTAGACGCTGCGCGCCAGACGGATGAAGTCGGCGTCGAACTCGGCAGCCCTTTCCTTGAGCCGGATATCGTCCTCGATCACCCACAGCCGCTCGTTGACCGCCTTCAGCTCCGCGCGCAGCTTCACCACGTCCTTGCCTGCCGCCGGGTGCTCCATCCAGGTGTTCTGAAGCGCACTCAGTTCGTTGTGGATGTTCTTCAGCTTGGCCGCATCAGTCATGCGCTCGGACTTGATGGACAGGATCGCGATCTTGTCTAGCAATTCTCCAAAGGAGACCGGAACGAGGATTTCGGACATGGGGGAACCCGTGAAAAGAAAGAAGACAGTCTAACGCCAGCCCCATAATCGGCTCGACGCCGCGTTTTGCTTGTGTGGCGGCCGTGCGCGCCGTATGATTGCGCCCCCACGACCCCGGCTTTATTCCGGCGGTTCACCGGAGAGGTGGCAGAGTGGTTGAATGTACCTGACTCGAAATCAGGCATGCGTTTATAGCGCATCGGGGGTTCGAATCCCCCCCTCTCCGCCATTTGCGTATTGCAAAAGGGCTGCTCTCGCAGCCCTTTTGCATGCCCGTTCGTTGCACACTGATGGCCGTAACGACACGACCGCTGCGTTAACGTATGTGAAGCCTCCCCCGCTAACGTGACCGGCATGATCACCCCATGATCGAATTTGGACATCTAACCCACGTCGGCCTGCGTCGGGAGCTCAATGAAGACAGCTACTACGGCGACAGTGCGCTCGGCCTATGGCTGGTTGCCGATGGCATGGGGGGGCATGAGTACGGAGAGGTCGCCAGCGCGCTCGCCCGGGAAACCATCGTCAGGGAAACGCGAGATGGCACGCCCCTCGCACAAGCCATTCGGGTTGCCGACGAAGAAATTATCCGCATCTCACGCCAGCGCCGGGACGCCCTGCCAATGGGCACCACCGTGGTGGCTGCGCGCGTCAACGGCAATGGTTTCGAAGTGGCATGGGTCGGCGACAGCAGGGTTTACCTGTGGCGCGATGAAAAACTTGTTCAGCTGTCCCGGGATCACAGTTACGTGCAGGAGTTGATCGCCAGCGGCGCCATCACTCAGGAACAGGCGCGAAGTCACCCACACCGCAACGTGGTGACTCAAGCGCTGGGAGTGACCGATCCGCGCAATCTGAATGTCGCCACGGTTTCCGGCGAGATGCTTCCCGGCATGCAATTGCTGCTATGCAGTGACGGCCTGACCGAAGAGGTGGATGACGACGAGATTGCACAGGTTCTGAGCCTGCGCGATCGCAGCGCGCAGGAGTGCATTGACACTTTGGTGGCCGCCGCGCTGGACGGTGGCGGATCGGACAACATCACCGCAGTCCTTATCCGCCGCCACTGAGTCTCAGCTGGCGGCGATGTCGTCCCAAACCGCACGTCCCGCCTTGCGACGCAGGTCTTCCAACCGTGCTTCGTGGGCCGCCAGCTCCTCGGCGAGGATGACCACACTCGGTCTCGGCAGCGACGTATCAACGGCATAGGACTTCATCTTGTCCTCCCCCGCGGACGGGGCCGCCGCAGCAAAGCCGATCTCCTCCTGCCCCGAAGTCAGTGCGATATAGACCTCTGCGAGCAACTGGGCATCCAGAAGCGCGCCGTGCAACTGGCGATGAGCGTTGTCGACACCCAGCCGGCGACACAAGGCGTCCAACGAGTTGCGTTGGCCGGGGAAGCGATTGCGGGCCAACCGCAGTGAGTCCTCGATGCCACAATGATCGGACAGGCGGCCATAGCCTGCATCGGCCAGGCGCAGCTCATTGTCGAGAAAGCCGACGTCGAAGGCGGCGTTGTGGATGACCAGCTCAGCACCCTTAACGAAATCCAGGAATTCCTTCACGATCTCGGTGAAAACCGGCTTGTCCGCGAGGAACTCGAGGGTCAGGCCGGTGACCTCCTGGGCGCCAGGTTCGAACGCGCAATCGGGTTTCAGGTACTGGTGATAAGTGCGCCCGGTCGGGCGACGCTCGATAAACTCAACGCAGCCGATTTCGACTACCCGGTTACCCCGCTCCCAGCTCAGGCCGGTGGTCTCGGTATCGAGGATGACCTGGCGCACCGACATCAGGCCCGCTGCGCCGAAGCGCGCTGCTTGAACCGTATTGCCTCGTCACGCGCGAGCACATCGACACGCTCGTTACCCGGGTCTCCGGAATGGCCCTTGACCCAACGCCAGTCGATTTTGTGATTGTGAGCCGCGAGGTTCAACCTCTCCCACAGGTCGCGATTCTTCACCGGGTCGCCTCCCGCCGTTTTCCAGCCGCGACGCACCCAGTTGGTCATCCAGGTAGTGATGCCCTGGCGGACGTACTGGGAATCGGTATGCAAGGTCACCACGCAGCTGTCCTTGAGAGCTTCGAGCGCGCAGATCGCGGCCATCAACTCCATCCGGTTGTTGGTGGTGTCAGGCTCACCGCCGACCAACTCTCGCTCGCGCCCATTGCTGCACAGCAGCGCTGCCCAGCCGCCCGGGCCGGGGTTGCCCAGGCAGGCGCCATCAGTGTGGATCTCAACCGCTTTGGATGTCTTTACCGCAAAAATTTCTTCAGTCATCGGGGCATTATCCCCGACCACGTCCTATTGGTCTTGCCGCGTCGTAACTGCCGTCCATCGGCAGCGCCCAGCGGCCAGTCTGCCAACGAAGCTGGCGCAGCGCGGTGGGCGGGTTCAGCGCCAGTACCTGCTTGCCCACGCTCAATGCCAGCCCAGCGCGAAACCGGTCGCCTAGTCCGACGCCCGCACCAATGTCGCGTGGATCCCACCGCGGGCCCAGCCACTGCATGCGGGTCGAGCCGCAGGAAAACCCCGCCCGGCGCAAGGCAGCCTGCCAACTGCCGGGTGTCCGCGCGTGCAGGCCTCGGCGTGCCCAACGCGCCCGATAAGGGCTCCAAGGGTTGAGCGTGGCCAACCACAGCGTGCCTCCGGGTGCCAGAAGGCGCTCGCACTCATCAAGCATCGGCCCCACGTCGCACGCGTCGTCGAGCGTGTGTTGAAGGAAAATAGCGCCGAAGCACTCGCTTGCCAGCGGCAGTGGCAACCGGCAATAAAGGTCGCCAGAAAAAGTTGAATCAAGGCGCTGCAGGCATACCCCGCGCGCCGCGCTTGGCGGCGTAGCTGCAGGCACACCCACCCACAACCACGGCAGAGCCGGGCACAACGCGAGCACCCGTTCCACGGCTGGACTCTCACTCTCCAACAGACCGCGGCCCGCGCATGACGCGAACCACTCGAGCGGTGGCCCACCGGGTGGTCGCGGTTGACGGTGGTACGCAAACGCAGGCATGGTCGCGGCTTCTTACTCGGCGGAGGCGTCCGGAGTCCCCGATTCTGCTGGAAGCCGACGGCAATCCCAAGGAGCGCGCGCATGCGCCTGCAGGCCCTGTCCGCATTCAACGACAATTACATCTGGTACCTCGCGCATGACGGCGGCGAGGCACTTCTCGTCGATCCCGGCGAGGCAGCCCCCGTATTTGCAGCGGCCGACGCCGGTCTCCGGCCCGGCGCCATACTCCTTACTCACCACCACAATGATCACGTGGGTGGAGTCTCCGACATCCTCCGGCGCTGGCCGCATCTGCCGGTATACGCGCCTGATGATCCGCGCATAACCACCACTACCCAGGTGGTCAGCGACGGCAATCGCTTCAACGTGGCCGGCTTCGAAATTAGCGTCATAGCGGTCCCAGGCCATACCAGCAGCCACGTCGCGTACTTCTATGACGCTCCAGATGGCGGCATCCTTTTCAGCGGCGATACCTTGTTCAGCCTGGGTTGCGGACGACTTTTCGAAGGTACTCCGTTGCAGATGTATCAGTCGTTGGCTCGTCTGGCCACCCTGCCCGGGTCTACCAGACTGTGTTGCGGCCACGAGTACACCCTCTCCAACGCTGCGTTCGCGCGCGTGGTCGAGCCCGAAAATGCCGCGCTGAAGCGTCGCACCCAGGAAGCCAAAGACATGCGCGATGCATCCCGCCCTACCCTCCCCAGCACACTGACCAGCGAGCTGGCGTGCAATCCATTTCTGCGCTGCGGGCAACCGGAGGTGATTGCCGCGGTGAGCACCCGGCTCGGTCGTAGCCCCGTGGACGAGGTCGAGGTATTCGCCGAGTTGCGGAAGTGGAAAGACGGATTTCAGGCGTGAGCGCGGCACGTCCGGTGCGTTCCGGACGCCTTGCACGCGCGGGGGCGACTGGGGTCATTCTGGCCGCGCTGACCGCCTTCCCATTGTCTGGCGTGTGTTCGCCTGCCGAAGCGTCTGACAAAGCTAGGGATGCCGTCGCTTCGTCAGTTGCGTCACCCTCGGCACCACTTCCGTCACGTCGCGGACTGGAAATCTATCAAGAGTTCCAGCGCGGCCTCGCAGACCCGGAATGCTCCAGCGATGTCAGCGCACGGTGGAGCAAGCATTACGCAGCGGCACCCAAGCGTTTGGCAACGTCCAGCGACGATACCCTGCTGCTATTCGGCTATGTGCTCGATGCAGTTCGCGCGGCACACCTGCCCAGCGAATACGCCCTGATCCCGTTCGTGGAGAGCGGCTACCGTCCCGACGCACGCAGCGCCTCCGGACCGGTCGGCATGTGGCAGATGATCGAGCGCACCGCACGCAACCACAAGGTGCCGATCCGCAAAGGTTATGACGGTCGCTTGTCGCCCGTGGACTCCACTCGGGCTGCCGTGCGCTACCTCAAAACACTGCATGGCATGTTCGCTGGCGACTGGCGGCTGGCCGCGATGGCCTACAACGCAGGCGAGTATCGGATCCTCGGAGCGCTCAAGAGCGGTGGCCAGCAAGCCCAGAATGCAGACCCGGCCAGCCTCGCTGATGTTCCGGCGACCTCTCAGGCATACGTACGCAAGCTGCAGGCGCTCGCTTGCGTGCTAGGGGACGCCGAGCAACAGGATTCATGGGTGAAGGCGATGGATCGTCCAGCACCGCGTCTGCAGGCCGTCACACTGGACAGCCAGACCCGGCTTATCACCGATTGGGCGGATCGTAACGGTCAGGATCCCGCGCGTCTGGGACGGCTTAATCCGGTATTTGGCGAGGGTCGGATCGCCGCCGGCGGGGATGCTCCGACGCCGCTACTGGCGCCCGATTTGAGTATCAATTAGGCAGCGACCGCGCAGGTACAATACCCGGTCGCCCGACCAAGCCGGTCGTGGCTTTGGTCAATGAGGAGCAACCATGGGTTTCCTGCAGGGCAAGCGTGCACTGATCACCGGCATCGCCAGCGAGCGCTCGATCGCCACCGGCATCGCCGAGGCCATGCACCGTGAAGGTGCGGAACTGGCGTTCACCTATTTGAACGACAAAATGAAGCCGCGCGTCGAGAAGGCAGCCGCGGCAATGGGCAGCAGCATCGTGCTGCCGCTGGATGTTTCCAGTGATGAGCAGATTGCCGATTGCTTTGAACAGCTCGGCAAGCAGTGGGACGGCTTCGACATTCTTGTCCACGCGATCGCCTACGCACCGCGCGAAGCGATCGAAGGCGAATTTCTCGATGGTCTGACACGCGAAAACTGGGCGGTTGCGCACGATATTTCTGCGTATTCGCTGGCCGCGATCTCCAAGGCTGCTCGCCCGCTTATGGCCGGCCGCAACGGTTCGATCCTCACCCTGAGCTATCTGGGTGCGGTTCGGGCGCTGCAGAACTACAACGTCATGGGCGTGGCCAAAGCGAGCCTGGAAGCCACGGTGCGCTATCTGGCACTGAATCTTGGGCCAGAAGGTACGCGCGTCAACGCGATCTCCGCCGGTCCGATCAAGACTCTGTCAGCTGCAGGCATCTCCAACTTCCGGAAGATGCTGGGGCACTTCGAGCAGAACGCACCCATGCGCCGCACGGTCACCATTGAGGACGTCGGCAACACCGCCGCATTCCTGTGCTCCGATCTCGCCTTGGGAATCACCGGCGAGGTCACGTACGTCGACTCCGGATACAACATCCTTGGTATGACCGGCATCGGCGACAACGACTGATCCCAGCCAATCATCGCGAACAAAAAAGCCCGGCAGATGCCGGGCTTTTTTGTTGCTGCGCGGGCTTTCAGGCCCGCCGGGCGACTCAGGGCCTACAGATTCTGATCCATAACCCGGATCTTCATGCGTTTCCGCAGCTTTGCAATGAGCGCCTGCACATCATCGATACCTGCGGCTTGGCCCAACTGCTGCTGCAACACCTGCCGTTGCTCGGCCGGAAACTCCGCAACATCGCCGGGCGCGACTTTGTTGACGGTGAAAAGTACGATCCGACCGTCATCCAGCACCTTGCTGCCACTAGCCGCCCCACCATCCTTTTCGGGCTGCACGGCAAACAGCATGTCCGACACTCCGGCTGCGACCAGCGGGGCGCCACGCGGAACGCCCGGCAGACTCTCCGGTTCCGGCAGCGACTCCGCTGTAGCCACGTCAGCCAAAGTTTCACCCTTGTCCAAGCGTGCCTGCAAGGCGCTGGCGCGCTCCTGTGCCGTCTTCTTCGCGCGATCAGAGCGGATCGCTGTCACCACCCGGTCGCGCACCTGCTCAAGCGGCTGTGCATCTTCTGGGGTGTGCGTGAGCACGCGGATCCAGACGTTGTGCTCGGGCGCGACCTCAATCGGGTCACTGACCGTACCGTCCTGGATCAACACCTCTGAGAACGCTGCGCGTTTGACGGCGGGGCTGGCCGCAATGCCCTCATTCGAACCAGCGTCGAACGGACCGAGCTTCTGCACCTTCAGGTTGGCCGCTTCAGCAGCCGCTGCCAAACCGGTGGGATTCTCCAGTACCGCATCCACCACGCGGCTGGACAGGTCATTGAACATGCGTTCCCGGTCAGATTCGGCCTGTCCGAGCGCCAAGGAATCACGCACCTGCTCAAAGGACTCACGCTCGCCAGACTTCACTTCGCGCAGCTTGATCACGTGCCAGCCAAATTCGGTCTTGACCGGGTCACTTATCTGTCCGGGCGTCATGGCAAACAGCGCGGTTTCCAGCTCAGGCATCATCCCGCGGCTGAGCCAACCAAGATCGCCACCCGGCGATATCGTGTCGTCGCTGCTTTCTGTGGCCAGAGCGGCAAAATCTGCATCTTCGCCACGTGCGCGGGTCGCAAGCGTCGCGGCTTTCTCTTGCGCTGCCTTGACCAGGCCTGGATCAGCATCCGGCGCAACCTCAACGAGAATGTGCGAGGCAAGACGCTCTTCCTGCTGTGCGAACTTCTCGCCTTCCTGCTCATAGCGGTGACGCAAGGTCTCCTCGTCTGCAGGCGGTGGCGCGGGCATGTCCGCCGCGTTAAGCGAGACGTACTCGATGCTAACGCTCTCGGGTGCGCGGTAGTCGGCTACGTGCGCGTCGTACCACGCCTTCACTTCGCCATCCGGGATCGCGCCTTCGGTGACCTCTGCCGCAGGTACGACCAACAGCGAGACATCGCGCTGCTCGCCCATCAGGCGGATGAGGCGATCCATCTCTGCATTGGTGACGAAGTTACTTTCTGCCAGCGCATTCATCACCAGTCCCTGCTCCAGGCTCTCGCGCACTTGACGGTCGAACTGCGCGGGAGTCTGCGAAGGCACCTGTGAGGCAAGAACCAACTGGTAGCGCTGCGGATCAAATTGACCCTCCACCTGGAACGCCGGGATCCGCTGGATCTCGTCGATCACCATGGAGTCGCTGACAGCGACGCCGGCCGCTTGAGCAGACATCGCCTGAACTTTCTGGTTGATCAAGCTCTCAAGCACCGCGCGCTTGTTGCTCATGTCCTCAAACGCACGCGCATCGAAGGAATCACCCTGCTCGGCACGCTGCTGCTGGCGAACCTGCTCAAAGCGGCTGCGGAACTCTTCGGTTCCGACCTCTTCGTGCTGCCAGACCACGGACACCGGCCAGAACGACGGCGCCGAGGTCCACCAGGCAGGTGGCGCCTTGATGGATGCAACGGCGTTGCCACCGCCCTGGACCATGTACTGCTCCAAGCCGAACAGCGCAAACGGTACGATCAATATCCCGAGGATCGTCATTGCGATCCAGCCGGTGGTCTTCTCTCGGATTATTCGCAGCATGATCCAATCGTGTCAGGGTGGAAGCCGGACAGTTTAGCGTGGATGGGCGTCCGGAGTACTCTGTACACGGCAAGGACAATCCAACCACTGCCGAAGACCGCAATGACGGGCATCATCACGACCAACCGCATTCGCCGTTCGGAATGCAAAATGCCCACAAATCAATGATTTGCGGGCATTTTGGATTAACTGGCGGAGCGGACGGGACTCGAACCCGCGACCTCCGGCGTGACAGGCCAGCATTCTAACCAACTGAACTACCGCTCCGCGCTTTGAACTTTTCAACTCAGCAGAGAGGCCGGCAACCCGGAACACTTTACTGTTTGCTGCATGGCCCGCGATTTCTCACAAGGCTGAATGGAACTGGCGGAGTGGACGGGACTCGAACCCGCGACCTCCGGCGTGACAGGCCAGCATTCTAACCAACTGAACTACCACTCCGCACTTTAAAACCTTGTAACCCGGTGCTGGTGGGTGCTGAGGGTTTCGAACCCCCGACCCTCTCCGTGTAAAGGAGACGCTCTACCACTGAGCTAAGCACCCGAATGTCTGACCTGAGGCAAAAAACGCATTTGCCGCGGTGGGTAGCCGCTTAGTTTACAGCGTCCTTCAGTGCTTTGCCAGCCTTGAACGCAGGATTATTGGACTCTTTGATCTGGATCGCTTCACCAGTCTTCGGGTTGCGGCCCTGACGGGCGGCACGGGTGCGGACCTGGAAGGTACCGAAGCCAACAAGCGTAATGGAGTCGCCGCTCTTCAACGTGTCGGTGATGACGCTGACCATTGCGTCAACCGCACTGGCGGCATCAGCCTTGGACAGATCTGCAGCGTCGGCGACAGCGTTAACGAATTCACCCTTGTTCATTCTTTTTGACTCCCTGAGCGGATTGGACCGCGTGTTCTTGAAATCGAAGCACCAGCGTACATGACAGCCCTTCGATCGACCTTGCCGCCTCGCCCGGTCCGGTATCCGGATTCGCGAAACGGTTCCCCGCCGTTATACCAGTGGGATTTTGCTGACGCAAGACTGAAACCCAGCAATGGCGCGGGTTTCAGCTCATTCTGCGAAATTCGACGCTTACAGGCGACTCAGTGCTTGACACCGGCACGGCTAGTGCGCTCGGTCTTTCGTGACGTGGGCAGCTCAGCCTCCCCGGCCGGCGGCAGCGGCGTTAGCGGCCGCTCCAGCGCGATGCTGAGCACTTCATCAATCCATCGGGCGGAGACGATTTTCAGGCCATCGGTCACGCTCTTGGGGAGGTCAACCAGATCCTTCTTGTTTTCCTCCGGGATCACCACCGTGGTGATGCCTCCGCGCAGCGCAGCGAGCAGCTTTTCCTTCAGCCCACCGATCGGCAGGACGCGTCCGCGCAGAGTGATCTCGCCAGTCATGGCCACTTCTGCCTTGACGGGATTCTTGGTCAGCGTCGATACCAGAGCGGTGACCATCGCAATGCCAGCACTAGGCCCGTCCTTCGGCGTCGCACCTTCAGGCACGTGGACGTGGACGTCGTGTTTTTCAAGGAAACCTAGATTGATGCCGAGCTGCTCAGTGCGCGCACGGACCACCGAAAGTGCGGCCGATGCAGACTCTTTCATGACGTCGCCCAGTTGACCGGTAAGGATCAGCTGACCCTTGCCCGGGACAAGTGTTGATTCGACCTGCAACAGCTCACCACCCACCTCGGTCCACGCCAAGCCGGTCACCAGACCGATCTCGTTCTGCTCCTCGGCACGGCCGAAATCGAAGCGGCGCACACCCAGATACTTGTCCAGATTCTTGCCGTTGACCGCGAGCGGAGTCTTGCGCACCTTCGCTGTAGGCCCGGCCAGAGCGATCTCCTTGACTACCTTGCGGCAGATCTTGGCGATTTCCCGCTCCAGATTGCGGACGCCGGCTTCGCGCGTGTAGTAGCGCACGATGTCATGCACCGCTGTTTCGGAAATCTTCAGCTCCTCCACCTTCAGCCCGTTGGCTTTGAGCTGCTTGGGCAGCAGGTAGCGCATCGCGATGTTGACCTTCTCATCCTCGGTATAGCCCGGAATTCGGATCACTTCCATGCGGTCCAGCAACGGCCCGGGGATGTTCAGGGAGTTGGAGGTCGCGACGAACATCACCTCGCTCAGGTCGAGGTCGACCTCAAGGTAATGGTCGTTGAATGCGTTGTTCTGCTCAGGGTCAAGCACCTCCAGCAACGCGGAAGATGGGTCGCCGCGGAAGTCCATCGACATCTTGTCGATTTCATCGAGCATGAACAGCGGATTGCGGGTGCCGGCCTTGGTCAGGTTCTGCACCACCCGCCCCGGCATGGAGCCGACATAGGTGCGGCGGTGGCCGCGAATCTCGGCCTCGTCGCGGACGCCGCCCAGCGACATGCGCACAAACTTGCGGTTGGTTGCCTTCGCTATCGACTGCCCCAGCGAGGTCTTGCCCACACCAGGCGGCCCGACCAGACACAGAATCGCGCCCTTCATCTGCTTCACCCGCGTCTGCACGGCGAGATACTCCAGGATGCGCTCCTTGACCTTCTCCAAACCGTAATGATCCGCATCGAGAACGTCCTGGGCCGCCTTCAGATCCTTGCGGACCTTGCTGCGCTTCTTCCAAGGCACGCCCAGCAGCCAATCCAGGTAGTTGCGCACCACAGCCGCTTCAGCCGACATCGGCGACATCTGCTTGAGCTTGTTCAGCTCGCTCTTGGCCTTGGTTTCCACCGGCTTGGGCATGCCCGCCTCGGCGATCTTGCGGGTCAATTCCTCGATGTCATTGGGCATGTCGTCCAGCTCGCCCAACTCCTTCTGGATCGCCTTCATCTGTTCGTTGAGGTAGTACTCGCGCTGGCTCTTCTCCATCTGGCCCTTGACCCGGCCACGAATGCGCTTCTCCAGCTGCTGGACGTCGATCTCGCCGTCGACCAGCCCAATCAGCTGCTCCAGGCGCGCAGCGATGTCGTGCGTCTCCAGCAGCTTCTGCTTGTCGCTGATCCGGACGCCCAAATGCGCGGCAACCGTATCGGCCAGGCGACCAGGCTCTTCGATGCCAGACAGCGTTTGCATCAACTCAGGCGGGAGCTTGCGATTGGTCTTGATGTACTGCTCGAACAGGCTCATCAGCGAGCGCATGATCGCTTCGACCTCGCGCTCGGGACGATCCGATTCAGCCGGAATATCCTTCGCCTGCCCGCGAAGCGCGCCATCGGTCTCAACGACCTTCTCGACCTTGGCCCGCGACACGCCCTCGACCAACACCTTGATGGTGCCGTCTGGCAGCTTCAACAGCTGCAACACGTGCGCCAAGGTACCGACCTCAAAAAGGTCTTCAGCCACCGGGTCGTCGGTTTCCGCTGCCTTCTGGGCCACCAGCAGGATCTGCTTGTCGCCCTCCATCGCTGCCTCCAGCGCACGAATAGACTTTTCGCGGCCAACAAACAGCGGGATCACCATGTGGGGAAAGACAACGACGTCCCGCAGTGGCAGCACAGGCAGGTCCAGCGGTCCGTCGCCAGTCGTCACGCGTTCAGTGGATTCGGTCATGGGGAGCTCCGGTCATTCATGCGATCGCGCTGGAGGCGCGACACTGCGAAAAGGAAATGTGCCGAAATCGCCGGCCATGGTTGGATTTATGGGGGTCGGCGCACGCCCTTGCAAGCGCGTCATACATCCTTCGGCCGCGTAAACCACTTGCCACAACGAAATCAGCCACTTGCGCGGGCAAGTGGCTGATCGTGATTCCAACGCTCTGAAGACCCGCTTCAGTCGCCGGATGCCGCCTTCTGGGGCGCGGCTACGGGGGCTTCATAAATCAGGTACGGCTCGGTTTTGTGTTCGATTACCGATTCGTCCACGACCACCTTGCTGACATTCTCCAGCGACGGCAGGTCGTACATCGTGTCCAGCAGTACCGACTCGACGATAGTGCGCAGGCCACGTGCACCAGTCTTGCGCTTGAGCGCTTTGCGGGCAATGGCGACCAGCGCGTCCGGCCGAAACTCGAGCTCAACGTCTTCCATCTCGAACAGCTTGCGGAACTGCTTGGTGATCGCGTTCTTCGGCTCGGTAAGGATGGTTACCAGAGCCTCCTCGTCCAGCTCTTCAAGTGTTGCGACCACAGGCAGACGGCCAACGAACTCCGGAATAAGGCCGAATTTGACCAGATCCTCAGGCTCGACCTCGGCCAGTACGGTACCGATATCGATCTTGCGGTCGGAACTCTTCACCTTGGCGCCAAAACCGATACCACCGGCTTCGGTGCTGCGCTGCTGAATGATCTTGTCCAGGCCAGCGAAAGCGCCACCAACGATGAACAGGATATTGCGGGTATCGACCTGCAGGAACTCCTGCTGGGGATGCTTGCGACCACCCTGCGGCGGTACGCTGGCGACAGTGCCCTCAATCAGCTTGAGCAGCGCCTGCTGCACGCCTTCGCCGGACACGTCGCGGGTGATGGACGGGTTGTCGGACTTGCGCGAGATCTTGTCGATCTCGTCGATGTAGACGATGCCCTGCTGCGCCTTGTCGACGTCGTAGTCGCACTTCTGCAACAGCTTCTGAATGATGTTCTCCACGTCCTCGCCGACATAGCCGGCTTCGGTCAGCGTGGTCGCATCGGCCATCGTGAAGGGGACGTTGAGCATCCGCGCCAATGTTTCCGCCAGCAGGGTCTTACCCGAACCGGTAGGACCCACCAGCAGAATGTTGGACTTGGCCAGCTCGATGTCGTCGTTTTTCTGACGGCTCTCGATGCGCTTGTAGTGGTTGTACACCGCAACCGCCAACGTCTTTTTGGCGCGCGCTTGGCCGATGACGTACTGGTCGAGGACCTCAAGGATCTCGCGCGGCTTCGGCAGATGGCTGCGGGCGGACTGCGCCTTCTCTTCGAGCTCTTCGCGAATGATGTCGTTGCACAGCTCAACGCATTCATCACAGATGAATACGCTGGGCCCGGCGATCAGCTTGCGCACCTCGTGCTGGCTCTTTCCGCAGAAGGAGCAGTAGAGGATCTTGTTGCTGTCACCGCTGCTACGGGTCTGTCGGTCATCGGTCATGCGCTTGCCTGGATCTTCATTGGATGGGACACCTGACCCGGCGCGTGTCGCCGGGGTAGCAGGCTGATGCCTTGTGTGCTTCGAGGGTACCACAGCGCACGTGCCCGCAAGGCAGCGAGCACTTCTGTAAAAATCGTTATAAATCAGCGCATTGCGGCCAGTGACGCCGCGGTATCGAAACGCTGTGGTCAGCTGGCCTGAATCGACTCGTCGGGTCGACGTTCAAGCACTTCATCGATCAGACCGTACTCAAGAGCCGCTTCGGCACCCTTGAAGTTGTCACGCTCAGTATCGCGCGCGATCGTCTCCAACGGCTGACCGGTGTGCCGAGACAGCACTTCGTTGAGGCGCTGTTTCAATGCGAGGATTTCGCGGGCGTGAATCTCGATGTCGGTCGCCTGACCTTGGAAGCCGCCCAGCGGCTGATGGATCATCACCCGCGAGTTGGGCAGTGCGTAACGCTTGCCCTTGGCACCCGACGCCAGTAGCAGAGCGCCCATCGAGGCGGCCTGACCGACACAGATGGTGCTTACGTCCGGACGGATGTACTGCATCGTGTCGTAGATCGCCATGCCGGCGGTGACCACGCCACCTGGCGAGTTGATGTAAAGGCTGATGTCCTTCTCGGGGTTTTCGGCCTCGAGAAACAGCATCTGGGCCACGATCACGTTGGCCACATGGTCGTCGATCGGACCGACCAGAAAAATTACCCGCTCCTTCAACAGGCGCGAATAGATGTCGTACGCACGCTCGCCACGGCTGGTCTGTTCGACCACCATCGGTACGAGGTTCAGGGCTTTAGGTTGGTTATCCATCAAAACGGCACCTTGGCTGGCATTGCATGGGCTGACCCGATCAACGTGGGGTCGACCAGGCCATGGCGCAAGTGTCGCCGGCATCCGCGTCGTGCGGATACCGGGCAAGCGCATCGCTTACTGGCGGATGGCGTCGGCGAATTCGAGCGGCTGCTCGGACTGCTCTGCACGCTCGGCAATCCAGTCGATCACCTGCTCTTCCATCACGCGCCCCTGCAGGCCGCTCATCAGCTGACGGTCGTTGCGGTACAGCTCGACCACCTGCTGCGGCTCCTCGTAGGTGGAGGCAATAAGGTTCAAGGTCTCGTTGACACGCTTCGGATCGAGCTTGAGTTCGTTGCGACGGGCCACTTCACCAACCAGCAGGCCAACCAGCACGCGCTTCTGCGCTGATTCCATGAACTGGAGATGCGCGTCGTCCGGAAGCTCTGCGGTGCGGCCCTGACGGCGTGCCTGCTCGAAGGCCTGTGCCGCGAGATCACGCGCTTCGTTCTCGACCAGCTTCGGCGGCATTTCAACCTCGGCATACGCGGCGACCAGCTGCTCGCTGACTTCACGACGCAGACGGCTCATCAGCGCACCCTTGAGCTCACGCTCCAGATTGCTGCGGATGTCGGCGCGGAACTGCTCGACGTCGCCACTGCGGATGCCAAAGCTCTTGATGAACTCGTCGTCCACCTCGGGCATATGCGGCTCGGAAACCTTGATGACCTTCAGATTCACGACGACCTTTTTGCCGGCAAACGCGGGAACGCGCCAATCCGCCGGAAAGTCGATGTCGACGTCCTTCTGGTCGCCGGCCTTCATGCCCTTCAGCTCAGTCTCGATATCGGCCAACATGCCGCCCGAACCGATCACGGTGGTGCCGCGCTCGGCGCCTTCGGCCGGCATACGCTCGCCGTCAACGGTGGAGAAGGTCTCCAGCTCGACCGCATCGCCATCCTGAGCGCCACGATCAGCGACGTTCCAGGTGCGGCGCTGCAGGCGCAGGTTCTCAACCATCGTGTCCACATCAGACTCCTTGACCTCGGAGGTGCTGCGGACAACCTTCAACTTGGATACGTCAACCTCGCCAAAGTCAGGCACGACCTCGAAGGTCGCGACGTACGCCATCTCATCGGACTTGTCGCTGGCCGGCTCGATGCTCGGGTTGCCAGCCAACTGCAGCGACTGGTCGCGCACTGCGCTCCCAAAGCTTTCACGAACCAAGCCGTCGAGCACTTCGGCGCGGACCTGCTGTCCATAGCGCTGTTCGATAACCTTCGGCGGAATTTTGCCAGGGCGGAAACCCTTGATCCGTGCACTGCGCGAGATCTCGCGCAGGCGGCCACCCACTTCGCTCTCAAACCGGTCAGCCGGGAGATTGAAGGTCATGCGGCGTTCAAGGGCACCGAGCGATTCGACCGAAACTTGCATATCCACTCCTGCAACCGCGGCGAACACCGACGGCACGTTGATTTGTTGTTGGGTCAGGTTGGCCGCGGCGAGCCCCGGCCCGCCACGGGTCAACGGGATAGTCTGGCGGATTCCGCCGGCCGCTGCCAGTCTTTTCCGGCCATTGCCGGCCAGCGTGACGACCGGACGGCCACCTAAATGGTGCGAAAGGGGGGACTCGAACCCCCACGCCTTGCGGCACTGGTACCTAAAACCAGGGCGTCTACCAATTCCGCCACTTTCGCTTGCTGAAGCCTGAATACCGATCCACCCACAGTCCATGGGCGTCAACGACAGGCAATAAAAAGGGCGCCGGGGAGTGATCCCTGACACCCGATTTATCTGGTGGGCCGTGATGGATTCGAACCATCGACCTATTGATTAAGAGTCAACTGCTCTACCAACTGAGCTAACGGCCCCGGAACCAGCGGAATTGTACAGCACAATTCCAGAAAAAAGTGGGGTGGAAGACGGGATTCGAACCCGCGACCCTCGGAATCACAATCCGATGCTCTAACCGACTGAGCTACATCCACCACAGATAAAACGACCGCAAAATCTACCGCTACAAGTATTGCACGACTGGCGCGCCCGGCAGGACTTGAACCTGCAACCACTGGCTTAGAAGGCTAGTGCTCTATCCGGTTGAGCTACGGGCGCCTGTGGAAATAATACCGACGCCGTCAAACATTTTGGTCGGGGCAGAGGGATTCGAACCCCCGACCCTCTGGTCCCAAACCAGATGCGCTACCAGACTGCGCTATGCCCCGATCAGGGCTTCCGCTGCACACTAATGCCGCGAAAGGCCGACCATTCTGGCGGCGCTGGCGCGCAGTGTCAACGGGTATGACAGACGAAAGTGTGGCCCGGTGTATGCTCGCGCCCATACATCCACATTTCCAGCCCAGGGGGCTTACATGATGCGTAGCAGCAATCCGGCGTTGAAGGAGTCGAGCTTCCTCGACATCAACAGCGGCACCGTCGTTCGTGGCGGAAGTGACGTCATGACCCTCAATGGCACGGTTAACAAGACCGGCATGCTGTTGTTGCTGTGCGTGCTGACCGCCGCATTCGCTTGGAACCAAGTCACCACGCCGGCTGGTGTCGTCGGTGTCATGCCCTACATGCTGGGGGGAGCAATCGGTGGATTTGTGTTGGCGATGGTGACCATTTTCAAGAAGGAATGGGCCCCGATTACGGCGCCGATGTACGCATTGCTGGAGGGCCTCTTCCTGGGCTCCATCTCGGCGATGTACAACCACTTGTATCAGGGCATCGTCATGCAGGCGGTGCTGCTGACCTTCGGCACCATGTTCGCCATGCTGTTTGCGTACCGCAGCGGCATGATCCGGCCAACCGAAAAGTTCAAGCTCCGGGTCACCGCCGCAACCGGAGGCATTGTTCTGGTCTATCTGGCGAGCTTCGCGTTGAGTTTTTTCAACATCAACATCCCATTGATCCACGAGTCAGGCATCGTCGGCATTGGCTTCAGTCTGTTCGTCGTGGTGATCGCATCACTCAACCTGGTGATGGATTTCGACTTCATCGCAATCGGCGCCGAGCGAGGCGCACCCAAGTACATGGAGTGGTACGGCGCCTTCGGCTTGATGGTCACACTGGTGTGGCTGTATGTGGCTTTCCTGCGGCTGCTGTCCAAGCTGCAATCGCGCTGATCTGACGGCGTTCCTGTCACTCCCAAAAAAGGGCGCTTCGGCGCCCTTTGTCATAAAAAAACGGGGCGCCATTGATGGCACCCCGTCTGGTCCTAAATGTAAACAGCGGACGTAAAATCGTGTGTGCTCCGGACTAGATCCGGCTGGCGATGGCCTTGGCGAAGCCCATGGTGGTGCCGGTACCGCCGAGATCACCTGTCAGGCTGTCCTTGGCTTGAAGCGTCGCAACGATCGCTTCGCGCAAAAGGACTGCCTTGTCGGGCATGCCCAGATGGTCAAGCATCTGCGAGGCACCCAGCAGCAGTGCGCAGGGGTTGGCCTTGCCCTGACCGGCGATGTCCGGAGCAGTCCCGTGGACGGCCTCGAAAATTGCGGTGTCGGCACCGATGTTCGCGCCCGGGGTCAGGCCCAGTCCGCCAATCAGCCCGGCGCACAGGTCGGAGATGATGTCGCCGAACAGGTTGGTGGTCACCAGGATGTCGAACTGCTCCGGGCGCATCACCAGCTGCATGCACGCGTTGTCGACGATCATCTCTTCGCACTCGATGTCCGGGTACTTCGCAGCCACCTCACGTGCGGTCTTCAGGAACAGGCCTGAAGTGGACTTGAGGATGTTGGCCTTGTGGACCACGGTGACCTTCTTGCGGCCGGTGGTGCGGGCCAGGTCAAACGCATAGCGGACGATGCGCTCGGAACCCTTGTGAGTGGTGCGCGTGATGGAGATTGCGCTCTGGCCATCCGGAGCCGTTTCCTGGCCTTCGGCGCTGTAAGCGCCTTCGGTGTTTTCACGCACGGTGATCAGATCGACCCCGGACGGGAATCGCGACATCGTGTTCGGGAACGACTTGGCGGGGCGCACGTTGGCGTACAGGTCGAAACGCTTGCGCAGCTCGACGTTGATCGAGGAGAAGCCACCGCCGACCGGCGTGGTCAGTGGACTCTTCAGGGCCACGCGGTTCTTGCGGATGGAGTCCATCGTGGCTTCCGGCAGCAGCTCGCCGGTCTTCTCCATCGCAACCATGCCCGCGTCGGCGAATTCGTACTCCAGGCCGAGCTTCATCGCGTCGAGCACGTGGAGGGTGGCTTCCATGATTTCCGGGCCGATGCCGTCGCCACGGATGACCGTAATCGTCTGAGTCATTTTGGGATTCTCTTCCAGCTGTGAGGCGCGCTGCGCGCTGCGCGGCGCCGAATGGTTAGCCCCATGATTATGCCGGATCGCCGGCCTGCTTGCAGACCGGCGTGGCAGGGCTATCAGTCATGACCGTGCTCGGAAGGCACTGCAGCACTGCCCTGCTCGAGGTGATCGAGAAAATCGACCGCGCGGCGCAGGTGCGGGATCACGATCGACCCACCGACCACCAGCCCCACGGAAAACGTCTCGAAAATCTCGTCCCGGCTGGCCCCAGCCTCATGGCACTGGCCAACGTGATAGCTGATGCAGTCATCGCAACGCAGCACCATGGACGCAACGAGACCGAGCAGCTCCTTGGTCTTCACATCCAGCGCGCCGGCCTTGTAGGTCTGCGTGTCGAGCGCGAAGAAGCGGCGCACGACCTGATTGGGCTCGGCAAGGATGCGGTCATTCATGCGCTGGCGGAATTCGGAAAACCCCTCCGTCGCCGCGCCGGCCTTGCTCTGATCACGCGTGTCGCTCACTGGGCGCCGTCCATCAGTGGCTCGAGATTGCCTGCGCGGTGCATCGCCATCATGTCGTCGAACCCGCCCACATGGGTCTCGCCAACAAAGATCTGCGGAACGCTGGTGCGCTTGGCCAGTGAAACCATCTTCTCGCGCTCGGCCAAGTCCAGGTCAACGCGCACTTCGCGCCACTGCCTGCCCTTGCTTTTGAGGAAATTGGTCGCCGCGACGCAATACGGGCATGTCGCACTCGTGTAGATAAGGATCTCGGGCGTTGCTGTGGCGTTCAAATGAACTCTCCTACGGTGAACTCGGGGGATGGATCGGGGTCAGACGACCAGATGGGTCCGCCTTGATTCGATTCCCAGTCTAATGCGCCCACTGCCGCGACCGCGGCGGATGCGCGTTTCGGGTTAACCCGCAATTAACCCGCACCTCCCCTGTAGACCGCATCCTCTACTCATCGCGCTTCATCCGCAGTCCTCGGCCCCAGGAGTTTCCGCTTGCGCCGTCTTATCTTGCTTACCGCTGCCCTAACCTTCGCTCTGGCCAGCGTCTGTGCCCCGGCCCAGGACTCGCTACCGGACATCGGCTCGTCAGCTGGCGAGCTTTTGACGCCCTCCCAGCAGGAGGAGTACGGGGCGATGTTGCTCGCGCAGCTGCGGCATTACGACTACATCCTCGAAGATCCACTGATCGACAGCTGGCTGGATTCGCTGGGCGCGCGCCTGGGTGCGAGCAGCGACCGGCCGAGTCAGGCGTTTACCTTTTTCATGCTTCGCGAGCGGCAGATCAACGCGTTTGCGACCTTGGGCGGGTACATCGGAGTCAATGCCGGACTGGTGCTCGCGGCCGACCGAGAGGACGAAGTGGCTGGTGTGATGGCGCATGAGATTTCCCACGTCACCCAGCAGCACGTTCTGCGCGGCGCCGAGCGCGCGCAGCGCGACCAGCTGCCCATCCTGCTGGGCATGCTGGGAGCTATCGTCGCGGCCCAGTCGGCCGGTGGCAGCTCGTCGGGCGAAGCGACCCAGGCGGCGATCATGTCGGCGATGGGTTTGGCCCAGCAACGGCAGATCAACTACACACGATCCAACGAGCACGAGGCCGACCGGATCGGATTGCAGACCCTGGCGCGCGCAGGCTACGACCCGGGTGCAATGGCCGAGTTCTTCACCATCATGCAGGCGCGCTCGCGTGCCAACGCGGCGGGCGCCTACGACATTCCCGACTACTTGATGACCCACCCGGTCACGACCACCCGGATCAGCGAGGCCAAGGAGCGTGCAACGCGGCTGGCGGCCAGCGGGAGCCGTTTCCAGGCGGGCTCGATCGCGACCGACAACCCGCTGCTTCCCAAGGGGCTGACGATCGGGGCCAATACGAGCACCGGCACAGGCGATTTCGACTTGGCCCGTGAGCGTTTGCGCGTCCTCAGCGCCGAGTCTCCGGCCGCAGCGATGCGCGAGTACGAGCAAATCGGCAATCGCGGCGATCTCAATCAGTCCCAGCGCTACGGACTGTCCATCGCCCGCTTGCGCGCGGGACAAGCGGCGGCCGCGGCAAAGTTGCTGCAAACACTGCAGGATGAGCGCCCGGGTGATCTGTGGACCAACCTGGGCTTGGCCGAGGCGGAATCGCGCAGTGGCCAGAAGTCCGCAGGCGATGCGCGCTTCGAGGCGCTCATGCAGCAACTGCCACGCAACCGCGCCGTGGTCCTTAGCTACGCTGCCACATTGCTGGAGCGCAACGACTTGGCTTCTGGCAAGCGTGCCCAGGCGGTACTGCGCCCGATTGCCGGGCAATCCGCGGACGATCCCGAGTTCCAACGCAGCTTTGCACGTGCCAGTGAGATTGCCGGCGACCCGATCCGTGCCGGCGAGGCGTATGCCGAAGCCGCCTTCCTCAGCGGTCGCGCCGAGCAGGCACTGGTGCAACTGAACGTGCTTAAGAAGCGCCCTGAAGTCGACTACTACGCACGCGCCCGTATCGAGGCACGCATCGCGCGGATCACACCCATGGTGCTGGAACTGCACCGTCTGGGCATCCACGACGAAGTACTGGATCGTCGCTAGCCCAACGAGCGGGCGCGCGGCGCCATAGGCGTGTCATCGCCGTGTCATAAAACAGTGCTGTACTGGCGCGCGCCGGGGAGATCACCGCCATTGCGGCCCGCCCCGGCTTCCATTTCGCCGCGACTGAGTATCCATTGCAAAAACGCATCCTGATTGTCGAAGACGAGCCGGCCATCCGCGACATGGTCGCCTTTGCCCTGGCGCGTAGCGACTACGAAGCCATCAGCGCGGGTGACGCACGCGAAGCGCAGGACGCGATCACCGAGTGCGTGCCGGACCTGATCCTGCTGGACTGGATGCTACCCGGCACCAGCGGAATCGAGTTGGCGCGCCGCTGGCGCAGGGAAGACCTGACCCGCGATATTCCGATCATCATGCTCACCGCGCGCGGCGAGGAGGATGACCGGGTCAGTGGACTGGAGGCGGGGGTGGACGACTATGTCGTCAAACCGTTCTCCGCTCGCGAACTCATCGCCCGCATACGCGCAGTCCTGAGGCGTTCGCGCGACGATGACGAGGACGGCAGTATCCGCATGGGCGCCTTGCGCATAGACGGTGCAGCCCACCGGGTGTTTGCCGGTGCGCCAGGTAATGAACAGCCCGTACCGATCGGACCTGCCGAGTACAGGCTGCTGCATTTCTTCATGACCCATGCCGAGCGGGTCTATACGCGCCCACAATTGCTGGACCACGTGTGGGGTGGCAACGTCTACGTCGAGGAACGGACCGTCGACGTGCACGTGCGGCGCGTCCGCCGCGCACTCGAACCGTTTGACCTGGATGGGATGATCCAGACCGTTCGCGGCGCTGGCTACCGGTTTTCGACTGCATCCCCGGGCTGAAATGCAGCCACAGATCTGTTGGATACTCGGTCGATGACTCCTGCCGTCCGCACCGCCTGGCTGCGCACTCTTGGACTGATCATCGCCGGCCTCGCCATCGCCGGGGTGTTCGGCGCGATCAGCGGGTATCTGTGGAAGGCATTGGCAGTGACCGCCATGACCATGCTCGGCTGGCAACTGTGGCGCATGAACCGCGTGATGCGGCAGATGAACGCGCATCGCTGGCCGGTCTTACCCGACACGCCCGGCATATGGAGCGAGTTTGCACGCTTGCAGCACCGCGCCTTGCATGAGCGCCGCCGACGCAAACGGCGTCTGATGGCGATGGTGCGTGCCTACCGCGCCGCCGCCGCCGCCCTGCCCGACGCGGTTGTCGTTGTGGAGCGGAATACCCAACGCGTGCTGTGGTTCAACGAGGCCGGCTGCGCGCTGTTGGGCCTGCGATATCCCGCCGACACCGGCGTGCCGCTGGTGCAACGCCTGCGCCCTCTTCCTCTCGCTCAGTGGCTGGCAGCGGGTCGCCACGCCGAACCACTTGAAGTCGCAGCGCCGGCGGATCCGTCGATCCGGCTGAGCTTACGGCTGATCCCGTACTCCGAAAACCTGTGGATGCTGATCGCACGCGACGTCACCAGGCTGGTCCATCTGGAGCAGATGCGGCGCGACTTTGTTGCCAACGTATCCCACGAACTGCGAACACCCCTGACGGTTATCCACGGCTATCTGGAGATGATCGACCCCGACGAGCACAGCGGCCTGGCTCCCGTATTGGGCGAGATGCAACGCCAGTCACAACGCATGGCGCAGCTGGTTGAGGACTTGCTGGCTTTGTCCCGACTGGAATCAGGCAATGGCGTGGACGCCGGTGAGCGGGTCCCGATGCGGGAAATGCTGGACGCGCTGAGTCGCGAAGCGCAGGCACTGAGTCAAGGGGCGCATCGGATAACGGTTGAAGACATTGCCGACGTTGATTTGTGGGGATCGGGAACGGAGCTGCACAGCGCCTTCTCAAACCTCGTCAGCAACGCGATCCGGCATACCCCTGCCGACGGCACAGTGCTGATCCGATTCCGCCGAGAAGGGTCCGACGGGTCCGGCAACGAGGACGATCGGCGCGGCGCGGTGCTTGAGGTGGTCGACAGCGGCCAGGGAATCGCCGCCGAGCACCTGTCACGTCTGACCGAGCGCTTTTATCGGGTGTCCAACAGCCGCTCACGCACCAGCGGCGGTACCGGCCTTGGGTTGGCTATCGTCAAGCACGTGTTGCAACGGCACCATGGCCGTCTGGAAGTGCACAGTCGGATCGGTGCTGGCAGCATGTTCTCGTGCCACTTCAGCGCCGCGATGCTGCGTCCACGTGGCGCTATCACGTCCCACCATCACACCAGTGAGGCACGCCCATGAACGCTCCCAATCGGCCGACAACCACCACGCTGCCACCGGTCCAGGTTGATATGGAGCAGATGGCGCCCGAACACGCACCACTGGATGTGGGGCTGTACAGCGGCAGCAGTGACAACGACCCACTGGCAGATCCGTCGCTGTATTTCAGTCGTGAGTTGTCGCAACTGGCCTTTAACTTCCGCGTACTGGCGCAGGCCCAGGACCCGCAGGTGCCGCTGCTGGAGCGGCTGAAATACCTCTGTATCAGCTGCACCAACCTTGACGAGTTCTTCGAGATCCGAGCCGGCAGCCTGCTGCACGCGCATGATCTGGGCGTGCCGCCGGGCCCGGATGGTTTGTCACCGGCTACCGTGCTGGCGCGCATCCACGAACAGGCCGGCGCGCTGGTGGAGGCGCAGTACGAATGCTGGAACACGGTGTTGCGCCCTGCGATGGCCGAGGCCGGAGTGCGGGTACTGGCACGGGGCAGCTGGAGCTCCCGACAGACCCGATGGCTGCGCGCCTACTTCCGTGATGAAGTCATGCCGGTGTTGTCACCGCTGGGACTGGATCCGGCCCACCCGTTTCCGAAAATACTCAACAAGTCGCTGAACATCGTGGTGGTGCTGAAGGGGCGTGACGCCTTCGGTCGCAACGGTGATCTGGCAATCGTGCGAGCCCCACGGTCGCTATCGCGGATCATCCAGCTACCACCGAGGGTCAGCGGCGGCCCCAACGACTTTGTGTTCCTGTCGGCGGTTCTGTCGAGCTTCGTCGACGAGCTCTTTCCCGGGATGGAGGTCCAGGGCGCCTACCAGTTCCGGGTCACACGCAACTCCGAGCTGCTGGTCGACGAGGAAGAGGTCGACAACATTGCCTTGGCACTGCGCGATGAGCTGGTGGGACGAGGCTACCTGCGCCCGGTTCGACTGGAGATCGCAGACAGCTGTCCGCAGCCGATCGTTAACGATCTGCTGGAGAAGTTCGGGTTGGCTGCAGAGGCCGTCTACCGGATCAAGGGACCGGTGAACCTGAACCGTGTGAGTCAGGTGTACGACTTGGTGGACCGTCCGGAGCTGAAGTTCCCGCCGTTCCAGCCCCGCGCCCTGCCCGGCATCGACCGGATATTCGAGACCGTTGCCGCGGGTGATGTGCTGATGCACCACCCGTACGATGCGTTCACGCCAGTGTTGGAGCTGCTTCGCCAGGCAGCCGACGACCCTGCGGTGCTCGCCATCAAGCAGACCCTGTACCGGTCAGGTAAGAATTCATCGATTGTGGAGGCCTTGATCCAGGCGGCGCGCAACGGCAAGGACGTGACTGCAGTCGTTGAGCTGCGGGCGCGTTTTGACGAGGAGGCCAACCTCGGCTTTGCGGACCGCATGCAGGAGGCCGGCGTGCAGGTGGTGTACGGCGTGGTTGGCTACAAGACCCACGCGAAGATGATGCTGGTGGTCCGCCGTGAAGGCCGCAAGCTGCGCCGCTATGTGCACCTGGGAACCGGCAACTACCATTCCGGTACGGCGCGGCTGTACACCGACCTTGGCCTGATCACCTGCCGACCGGAGATCGGCAACGATGTTCATCTGATCTTCCAGCAGCTGTCCGGGCTGGCGCCATCAATGACGCTGAAGCACCTTCTGCAGGCGCCTTTTACCCTGCACTCCGGGGTACTGCAGCGGATCGAGCGCGAGACAGCGCATGCCGCAGCAGGCCGGCCAGCACGGATCGTCGCGCGGATGAATGCCCTCAACGAGGCGCAGGTAATCCGGGCGCTGTATCGCGCCTCACAGGCAGGCGTCAAGATTGATCTGATCGTGCGCGGCGCATGCACGCTGCGTCCGGGCGTGCCCGGAGTCAGCGACAACATCCGGGTGCGCTCGATCGTCGGTCGCTTCCTTGAGCACAGTCGCGCCTACTGGTTTGCCAATGACGGTGCGCCCGACCTTTTTTGCGCCAGCGCGGACTGGCTGGAAAGAAACCTTCTGCGACGCGTCGAGACCTGTTTTCCGATCCTTGATCCGGCGGTCGCTCAGCGGGTCTACGACGAGGCGCTGGCCAACTATCTGGACGACAACCTCAACGCATGGGAGCTACAGCCCAGCGGTGAGTATCAGAAGATCGCGTGCGACGGCGACAGCACTCCGCACTCCGCCCAAGCCTGCCTGTTGGCCAAACTGTGCGGATGATCGATCATGCGGCGATGACCGACATCCGCCCGGCCGTTCTGCCCCTGCAGGACGGCGACATGCTGGCCGCGATCGACCTGGGCTCCAACAGCTTCCATATGGTGGTTGCGCAATACCTGCTCGGGCAACTGCGCGTGGTTGACCGCCTGCGCGAGACGGTGCGGCTGGCCGATGGACTGGATGCACGCGGCGGCCTGTCCGCTCATGCCCGCCATCGCGCCTATGAGTGTCTGGCGCGCTTCGGCCAGCGCATCCGTGACATCCCTCCTCAGCGGGTGCGCGCGATCGCGACCAATACGGTCCGCAAACTGGCGTCGCCGCAGGCGTTCCTGATGCCGGCGGAAAGCGCGTTGGGACATGCGATCGAGGTGGTGGCCGGACGCGAGGAGGCGCGCCTGATCTATCTCGGGGTCGCGCACGCGCAGCCATCCAAACCCGACACGCTGCGCCTGGTGCTCGACATCGGCGGGGGCTCCACGGAGTGCATCATCGGCAGCGGCTTCGACACCATCGAGCGCGAGAGTGTCCAGCTGGGGTGTGTCGCGACAACGCGCAAGTATTTCAGTGACGGCAAACTCAGTCGTCGGCGCTGGAACGCTGCTCTGACCGACGTCGCCACGACCTTCCAGCCGTTTGCGGCGCGCTACCGTGAGCTGGGCTGGGACGACGCCATAGGCACCTCTGGAACATCCAAGGCCATTGGCGATGTCTGCGCGGCGATGAAATTGACCAAAGGCTCGGTGCTCGCTGATGCCCTGCCGCACGTGCGTGACCGGCTGCTAAAGGCGCGCACGATCGATGCGATCGACCTGCCCAGTTTGCCGGCAGACCGCAAGGCGGTAATAGCTGGCGGGCTGTTGGTCCTGGAGGCCGCGTTCTTGGCATTCGGCCTGCAACGCATGGCAGTGAGTAAGGCCGCGCTGCGCGAGGGTGTCCTGCACGACATGCTGGAGCGCGGTGGTGATGACGATCCACGCGAGGCCTCCATCGCCGCCCTGATCAAACGTTACGGAATCGACACCCCCCAATCCGCCCGCGTCGAGGCCACGGCACTGCGCCTGTTCGACCAGCTCGTCGGGCCATGGAAGCTGGACGGCGACGACCGCCTGATGTTGAGTCGCGCTGCGCGCCTTCACGAACTGGGGCTGACCATCGCCCACAGTCAGTACCACGTGCACGGAGCGTATGTGGTGGAGCACACCGACATCGCCGGATTCTCTCGCCAGCAGCAGCAATTTCTATCCGCACTGGTCCGGACCCAGCGCCGAAAGGTGCCCAAACATGCGTTCGATGCTCTGCCCGACCGTCTATTGCCCGCGGCGCGGCACACCGCTGCGCTGTTACGGCTGGCAGTGCTGATCCATCGCGCACACGAGGCCGATCCGATCCCACAGCTGGACGCTCAAGCGCAAGGCGACCGGCTGACACTGACCCTGGACGCGCGCTGGTTCGATCCGCGGCCGCTGCTCAGATCAGATCTGGAGGACGAGATGGCCAAGATCGCGCCACTCGGGATAACTCTGCGGCTGCAGACCCAGTAGCGGGCCGGCACCGAAGCGAGCGCGGTCAGCCGGCTTGATGCTCCATGGTGCCGGATACGCCACCCAGACCGGCCGGTTGGATCGCGGGATCTTCCGCGCTTACCAGCGGTGACAAACGGGTGTTGGTGATGGCACTGCGTAGCCCCTGCACACGGCTCAGGATCGGCGGCGGCGCGACTTCCTCAGGGGTCAGGAAAACACCCCAGCGACGCAGTCTGCGGCCTGGCTCGGGAGCCGCCGTCAACGCCACTACCGGCATTGAGAACACCAGTCCAAGCAATACCGGCGACATCCACAGCATCAGCGATGGTGAGACTGCATAACTCCACACCACGCCGACGACACCACACAGGCTGACGCCGCCATAGCGTTGCCACAGCTCGGCAAAGGTGAGCGTGCCGTCATCGCGGCGCTGACTCTCCCAACCCGAGTCGCGACCGGCCAGTACCTCGGCGACACCCCGCGACTGCACATACATCGTCACCGGCGCCATTAGGGTCGTGAGCAGGGTTTCCACGACCACGCCCAGAGTCAGCCTCCAGAAACCACCGCAACTGCGGCGTGCCCACGGATCTGCGAGCGTCAGGGTGAATCCCATCAGCTTCGGTCCCAGCAGTAGTGACATGGTCAGCATGAACACCCACAGGAAGCGCTCGATACCTTTTGGTCCGGTCCAATCTTCCGGCGAGCTGATGCCGGGCAGCACCACCGACTCCCACTGCAGGCCAGAGTTGGCCATCGTCATGATCAACCCGATCAGCATCAGCATCCCCCACAACGGGGCTGTGATGTAGTGGCCGATGCCGGTCATCAGATGCCAGCGACTGACCCAGTGCAGTCCCTTGGCGGGCAGCACACCACCGTGCTGCAGGTTGCCCTGGCACCAGCGCCGGTCGCGCACCAGCATGTCGGTCAACGAAGGCGGACCTTCCTCGTAACTGCCGCCCAGACCGGGCACCAGATGAACCTCCCAGCCACCACGGCGAAGCAACGCTGCCTCGACGAAATCATGGCTGAGAATGCTGCCACCGAATGGACGGGATCCGGGCAACGCGGGCAGCCCGGCGCGGGCGGCAAACGCAGCGGTGCGAATGATCGCGTTGTGCCCCCAGTAGTTGCCCTCGGTGCCATGCCACCACGCATTGCCGCGGGCCAGCACCGGCCCGTAGACGCGTCCGGCAAACTGCTGCATACGGGCAAATACCGTGCCGCCATTGACCACCACCGGCAGTGTCTGGATCAGCCCCACCTCGGGGTGCCGTTCCATGGCCACCACCAGACGGTTGATCGCTTTACCGGTCATCAGGCTGTCGGCATCCAGGATCAGCATCTGCGGGTAGCCCGCGCCGAAGCGCCTTACCCACTCCGCGATATTGCCGGCCTTGCGGTCGATGTTCTCGGGGCGGTGGCGGTAGAACAGCCGGACCTGATCGCCAAGCGCATCACGCAGATGATGGAATGCTGCCAGCTCGCGCGCCTGCAGCTCAGGCTGGGTGGTGTCGCTGAGCACAAAGAAGTCGTACGCCTGTGCCCGACCGGTTTCGAACACCGATTCGCAGATCGACTGCAGCCCCGCCATCAAGCGTTCGGGATCCTCGTTGTAGGTAGGCATCAGCAAGGCGGTACGCGAGGTCAATGGCGGCAGCGGGCCTGCATCGATGACCCCCAGGCCGTCTCGCCGGCGATAGCCGTTGACGATCAGCGCGAATCCCGCGAGCGCACTCATGAAGCCCTGCGCAACCCACACGAACAGTGCCGCGAACAGCACCAGTCCCAGCCATTCCAATGCGCTGTGACCACCGCCTCGGAGCGCCCACCACAACTGGTAAGTCGCGAGCAGGGTCAGTCCGCCCGTGCCGCCCAGCACGATCACACGACGCCAGACGATGTCGAGCGGCGTACCCGCCAAGCGCTGGGGGGCTGGGCTGGCCTCACGAAATGACTGGACCGGCATATCCAGCGGCGCCTGGACTGGCAGCATCGCCGCGACTGCGGAACGCGACTGGACAAGCCCGGGCGGGATTTCGGCGGTCTGGCGTGGCGCTGGCTGAGGCGGCGCTGGCTCGTTTGACGTGGACGTGTTGCCGGAGCGGGTCATGCGGTCCATCGATATAACCAGGTTTCAGAAAGGGGGCGGCCGTCCTCGGCCAGCAGTTGTGCGCGCAACTCGACAACCGGCGCGTCGCCCGGATCGAGCTCGAAGGCAATGCGCCACGTGCCATCTTCTGCGCCTCGTTGGGCAACGACGTTGGCCAACCGACCGTGGCTCGCCTCGACCACGGCGCGCGGACTTGCCGGAGCCGGGAGCGTTGACAGTCGACCGCCACTCAGGTCGATGACGAGCCGGCGAGCTGACGTGCCTGCTTCTGCCGGAGACGAATGGACCGCGCCGGAACGTGTTTCCTGCATGCGCGCCAACCCGGGGTTCCACGAGTGCCCATCACACCAATGCAGGCGGTAGTCGAACCGGTGCTCGCGTCCGGCGACCAGCGCGTTTCGGGGCCTCCAGAACGCGACGATATTGTCGTGGTACTCGTCTGCAGTCGGGATTTCGAACAGATGCACCCCGCCCTCGCCCCAGTCGCCCAGCGGCTCTACCCATGCACTTGGGCGCCGATCGTAGCGCGCCTCGCTGTCGCCGTAGTCCGCGAAGTCGCGCTTGCGCTGCATCAGCCCGAACCCACCCGGCTTGCGATCCAGAAACATGCTCTCCTGCAGCGACGCCGGGTTTCGCAGCGGTCTCCACAATTGCTCGCCCGCACCGTTGAGCATGGCAAGACCGTCGGAATCATGGACCGCTTGGCGGTAGTCATCGATGCCGACGCGATCGCTCGCATCGAACTGGAACATGCTGGTCAACGGCGCGATACCGGCCTGCGTCAGATCAACCCGCGGATACAGCCGCATGCTGATGTCGAACACGGTTTCCGCGCCCGGACGAATGACGAAGACGAATGCAGCGGTCGTACTGGGGCTGTCGAGCAGCGCGTGGACGGTGATCGCCGTTGCACCCGGTGCCGGGCGCTCGATCCAAAATGCCTTGAACGCGGGAAACTCCTCACCTGCCCGATCGGCCGTGTGCAATGCCAGTCCGCGTGCCGAAAGTCCGTAGAGCTGCCCCGCAGCGACAGCACGGAAGTAACTTGCGCCGAGAAACGCGCACACTTCGTCGTAGTAGTCCGCCCGGTTGATGGGCGAATGCAGGCGGAAACCCGCAAAGCCCAGATCGCTATCAACGGGTTTCGGCGCAACCCCGAAACTGAACATGTCCGGGACGTAGGCCAGCGGGTTGGAAACGCCGGCGACCACCTCATACATATCCACCCGCTGCTGGTGGAGAAAGCCGCGATGGAAAAATTGCGCCTGGAACGCACTACCAGTCTCCCGCCACACCGCGCGGCCAGGGTCGAAGCGGATATCCCGGTACTCGTCATAGGCAATGCGTCGCAGCGACTCCGGCATCTCCAGCTTGCCGGGCTTGAACGGCCGGGCTGCTAGGTCTCGAGCGATAGACGGCACGGTGTGTGCGCCGAAGCGTGAGCCAGGCGCGCCCTTCCCCGCCTGTGCACCACTGCTTAGCAACAAAGACAGTGGTGCTGGCAAAACCTGGCCAGCCAGAGCGGCCAGCGGCAACGAAAGGCCTGCGATCAGCAATTCACGACGATCCACAACAACTACCCGCTGACGGAAAAGCGCCCAGCCTAGGCTCACCCCCATTAATCTCCGGCAACGATCCGGCAAAACGTCCTAAAAAATCACGCCGCGTTTACATCGCAGCCAGATTCCAGGCGCCCGTATTCAGAAAGCGCGCTCAAGCGGACGCATCCATGCGGCATACCCAACGGGATGATCGCCATTTTCAGCAGTGCTGGACGATAGAGCGGCGGTCAAGGCCTCATCGCGCAGGTACCCGCGTCGACGCCACAAAGGCTCGTTGCTGCGTCCGAACGGAGGGCGACGAGGATCACCCGGATCGCGCTCTACCGTGGCGAAGGCCGTGGCTTCGAACGTTCCGATCGATCGCGTATGGGTTTCGCGTTCGTCGAAAAAACGGTGGCCGAGCCCTCGCCCTCGGTAGCCAGGCAGCAGTACGCAACCGGCCATCAGAAATGTAGTGCTTGCGTCGCGATGTACCGACGCGAACGCCTTGCGCATTGCGCCGTGCGTATCTTCAAGCGGCAGCCCAAGCGAGGCACCAACCAGCTGCCCCGCGTCCAGCACAAGCACCGCAACGCTACGCCATGATTCGTCGAAACACTGCAAGCGCGAGCGCTCTTCGGCCGCATCGCCGTCGTGCAGTTCCGGCCAGGCTTTCAACACCGTCGCCCGCAACTGCGCGATGCCGTCCAGCTCCGGCACTACGGCCGCGCCAACCACACAGCGCACTTCCAGCGAGCGTTTACTGGGATGTTCGTGGTGGCGGGATTGGGAGCTCGTAAGCGGGGTCATGCCGGGCATTACGTCAACATCCTGATCGTCAGGGCGGCATCACCCATACGCGAGTGTATGTCAGCGCAGCTCGGGCCGTAGTCCCAGCGATAAAAGCCCCTGCCGCTACTTCAGCTCATCACATTGCGCCGCGGAGCGAGCGACCGGGATACCCTGTGCGGATGAACTATCGCCACGCCTTCCATGCCGGCAACCACGCCGACGTCCTAAAGCACGTAACGATCCTTGCCTTGTGCGATGCATTGCTCGCCAAGCCGTCGCCGCTGTTTGCCCTTGACACCCATGGTGGCCGCGGGCTGTACGCGCTGGACAGCAACTCTGCCCAGCGGACCGGCGAGGCAGAAGCCGGCATCGGCCGACTGATTGCCGAAGCGCCCCGGCATCCGGCGATCAATCGCTATCTGGCGGCGGTCAAAGCCTGTCGCGCGCAACACGGCACCACCAGCTATCCGGGCTCTCCGTGGTTGTTGGCACATGCGCTGCGCGAGGAAGACCGCATCGCAGTATGCGAACTACTGCCAGAAGAAGCCGCGCAGCTGAAGACCAACTTTGCGGCCGATCCACGTGTCGCCACCCATGCCCGCGACGGCTACGAAGCAATGAAGGCCCTGCTGCCACCGCGGCTGGGCGAGGTGCGCTACAACCGTGGCCTGGTGCTGATCGACCCGCCCTACGAGTCTCAGCTGCAGGAGTTCGACACCATCATTGCGGCGCTGCGTGACGCGCTCGCCCGCTGGCCACACGCCTGCTATGCGGTCTGGTATCCGATCAAGCTGCGCCGCTCGCTGAACCAGTTCTTCCGCCGTGCAGCGACGTTGCCGGTGAAGTCATCGCTGCTGGTCGAGCTGATGGTGCATCCGGATGACTCACCGCTGCGAATGAACGGCAGCGGGATGCTGCTGCTCAACCCGCCTTGGCAGTTCGACCAGACCGTGCGCGACGCGCTGCCACTGCTGCAAAAGGTACTGGGCGAAAGTGGTGCGACATCGCGTGTTGAATGGCTGAAGCAGGCGGACTGACCTCGCATAGCTCACTCAAGAGCGCCGGCTCACTCGTCGGCGCGCGCGTCGGGCTCGAAGAAACTCCATCGCACCTCGGGGAAAGCCTGTTTCATCGCCACCTCGATGGTGTTGATCTGTTTCACTAGTAAGTGGACGTCGGCTTCCTCGCGCATCTGCGCCTGTACCGACACCATCGCCTCGTTGCCCAGCTGCATGGTGATCAGACTGATGACGCGGACGATCTCCGGCCGACCGTCGAGAAACTGGCGGATCTGGCGCTGGCGTTCGGGATCGACGCTCTGACCGATCAGCATCGCCTTGATTTCGATCGCGACCAGTATCGCCACCACGATCAGCAACACGCCGATACCGATCGTGCCCAGCGCATCCCACAGCGGGTTGCCGGTGATGATCGTGGCCAGGACCGCGACCAATGCGAACACCAAGCCCACCAGTGCGGCCAACTCCTCACCGAAGATCACCACCAACTCAGCTTGGCGGCTCTCGCGGAACCAGCGCCAGATGCTGCGATGGCCGCGCGACTTCTCGACCTCCTGCAGGCAGGCGCGCATCGAGATCCCTTCGGCGATGATCGCGAACACCAGAACCGCCACCGCCCACCACAAGCTGCCGCCCGGCTCGTGTGACTCCGCCTGTAGCTTGTGCACTCCCTCGTAGAGCGAGAACATTCCGCCGACGGTGAACAGCATCACTGCGACAAGGAATGACCAGAAGTACACCGCGCGCCCATGGCCGAGCGGATACTCTGGCGAAGCAGGCGCGCGCGCCTGCTTCAGACCCAGCAGCAGCAGGCCCTGGTTACCGCAGTCCGCAAGTGAGTGCACCGTTTCGGCGAGCATCGCGCTCGAGCCAGTGAAAAATGCCGCAGCTCCCTTGGCGACGGCGATCGCAAAGTTAGCTGCCAGTGCAAACATGATCGCGCGGGTTGAGTCTCCACTGCCGGCCATGGCGTCGTCCTACTTGAAAGACGGCGAGTTTAGCACCAGCAAATGCAGGCGCAGCGTGCCTCTGGCGGCATTCCTGCACCGTGACTGAGCATGATCGTCGAATGAATGCGACGTTTACATGTGGTGTGCGAACATCCGCCCATGAGCACCCGTGAACGACTCCCCCCGTGGCATGAACGTCAACGCTTGCCCAATGGGCGGGAACTGCTGATCCGCCCCATCCGTCCCGAGGATGCCGAGCCTCTGCGCGCTGGATTTCCATTGCTTCAGCCCGACGAGGTCCGTCAACGCTTCCTTCACTCCATGCGCGAGCTGTCGCAGGAAGCGGTCGAGCGTTTCACCCGGATCAATCCGAAGACCGAGTTCGCCCTCGTCGCCGCCGAACCTCTGCCGCCCGGCGAAGCGCTGGTGGGCGCCGTTGCGCGCATATCGATTGACCCGAACGGCCGTGACGCGGAATTTGCGATTCTGGTCAGCCATTTCATCGCTGGCATGGGCTTGGGCCGCTACTTGATGACCCGGCTGGTGAAGTGGGCGCGCGGCAAGCAGCTGGAGCGGGTGTATGGCGATGTGTTCGAGCACAATCTGCCGATGCTGTCGCTGGCACAGTCGCTAGGTTTCGTGCGCGAATCACAGCAGGATGGCCTGGTCAGGGTCAGCCTGCATCTGGGTCCATCCGACGAAGCAGCCTGATTACTCCGGCGCGGCGAGGCATTGCCTCATCAGCTAAAATGGCCGGCTGATGCCTGAATCCTCGTCCCCCATTCCACCGCTGCCCAAAGCGGGCCAACTGCGAGCCTGGTGGCGCGCTCCGGCCTCGCCTTCGGCCCTCGCCTTCCACATCGCACGTGCCGCATCTGCACACGAAGGGCCGTTGCTCGCGGTGGTTCGCGATAACCAGTCCGCACAGCAACTGGAGGCGGATCTTCGCACCCTGCTCGGCCCGGCAGACGTCCCAGGCGACGCCACGTCGGACGCAGCGCGCCTGCCCGTACTGCACTTTCCCGACTGGGAAACCCTTCCGTACGACCATTTCAGTCCGCACCCGGAAATCATCAGCCAGCGTTTGGCCACGCTTAACCGGCTGCCACGGCTGCAGCGCGGCATCGTCGTCGTCCCCGTACAGACGCTGCTGCAGCGACTGGCTCCCCTGCAACACGTGGTCGGCGGCAGTTTCGATGTCCACGTTGGCCAGCATCTGGATCTGGATGCCGAGCAGCGCCGCCTGCAGTCAGCTGGCTATCGCCATGTGCCGCAGGTGCTCGACCCGGGTGATTTCGCGGTCCGTGGCGGGCTGTTGGACGTCTATCCGATGGGTGCGACGCAGCCGTTCCGGGTCGAGTTGCTGGACGACGAGATCGACACCATCCGCAGCTTTGACCCGGAGACCCAGCGCTCAGACGACAAGATCGACGCGGTCAAACTTCTGCCCGGACGCGAACTACCTCTGGACGAGGCGTCACTGAAGCGCGCACTGGATGCGCTCCGCGAACGCTTTGACCTCGATACCCGCCGCAGCGGCTTGTATCAGGACCTCAAGGCGGGCACCGCGCCGTCAGGCATCGAGTACTACCTGCCGCTGTTCTTTGACCAGACGGCGACCCTGTTCGACTATCTGGACGAGTCCACCCTGCCGCTGCTCGGCGAGGGCGTGAACGAGGCAGCCGATACGTTCTGGCGCCAGACGGGCGAGCGCTACGAGCAGCGCCGGCATGACCTGGAGCGGCCCTTGCTGCCGCCGGACGCGCTCTACCTGTCGCCGGACGCATTACGCGAGCACCTCAATCTGGGCGGACGCATCGAAGTATGCGGCGAAGGCCATCCGCAGGCGGCGCGCGCGCAGGCCCTCGCCAGCCAACCTGCTCCGGCGCTGCCAATTACCGCGCGCGACCAGGTGCCTGCGGGCGAGCTGAAGGCGTTCTTGGCCAATTATCCGGGTCGGGTATTGGTCGCTGCCGACACGGCCGGGCGGCGCGAAGCATTGCTGGAGATTCTGCATGCGGCCGGCTTGGAACCGGTATTGCTGGCGGATTTCCAATCCTTCCTTGGTGCCAACCGGATTACGTCTGAGACGCCTGCGGCTGCTGCCAGCAATGCCCGCTTCGCGATCGCGGTGGCCCCGCTGGATGACGGCTTTGCGTTGACCGTACCGGCATTGGCGGTGCTGACCGAGCGCCAGCTGTTCCCTGAACGCGCAAGCCAGCCGCGCCGACGCCGCCGCGCGGGCCGCGAACCCGAAGCGATCGTCCGCGATCTGGGTGAACTGTCGGAAGGCGCGCCGATCGTCCACGAGGACCACGGCGTAGGCCGCTACCGCGGACTGGTGACGCTCGAGGCCGGCGGCGAGAAGAACGAATACCTGGAAATCGAGTACGCCAAGGGCGATCGCCTATACGTACCGGTCGGCCAGCTGCACCTGATCAACCGCTATTCCGGCGCGTCGGTGGAAACCGCCCCGCTGCATTCTCTGGGCGGTGAGCAGTGGAGCAAGGCCAAGCGCAAGGCGCAGGAAAAGGTCCGCGACGTTGCCGCCGAGCTGCTCGAGATCCAGGCCAAGCGTCGGGCCCGTGCTGGACTCGCCATCGATCTGGACCGGGCGATGTACGAGCCCTTCGCCGCCGGCTTCCCGTTTGAGGAAACACCCGATCAGCACGCCGCGATCGAGGCGGTATTGCGCGATCTGCAATCCAGCCAGCCGATGGACCGTGTGGTCTGCGGTGACGTGGGTTTCGGCAAGACCGAAGTCGCCGTGCGCGCCGCATTCGCGACTGCGGCGGCCGGCAAACAGGTCGCCGTGCTGGTGCCAACGACGCTGCTGGCCGAGCAGCACTACCGCAACTTCAGTGACCGCTTCGCCGACTGGCCTCTGAAGGTCGAGGTGCTGTCGCGCTTCAAGACGCCCAAACAAATCAAGGCCGAGCTGGAAAAGACCGCCGAAGGCACCATCGACGTGATCGTTGGCACCCACCGGCTGCTGCAAAAGGACGTGCGCTTCAAGGACCTGGGCTTGGTCATCGTCGATGAAGAACAGCGTTTCGGCGTACGCCAGAAGGAAGCCCTGAAGGCACTGCGCGCCAACGTCCACCTGCTGACCCTTACCGCAACGCCGATCCCGCGCACGCTCAATATGGCCATGGCCGGGCTGCGCGACCTGTCGATCATCGCCACCGCTCCGGCGCACCGGATGGCGGTGCAGACCTTTGTGGTGCCGTGGGATGACAGTCAGCTGCGCGAGGCGTTCCAGCGCGAAATCGCACGCGGCGGCCAAGCTTACTTCCTCCACAACGACGTCGAGAGCATCGGCCGCATGCAGCGCGAGCTGGAAGCGCTGGTACCAGAGGCGCGCATCGGCATCGCCCACGGCCAGATGCCGGAGCGCGAGCTGGAGCGGGTCATGCTCGACTTCCAGAAGCAGCGTTTCAACGTGCTGCTGTGCTCGACGATCATCGAGTCGGGCATCGACATTCCCAACGCCAACACCATCATCATCAACCGCGCCGACAAGTTCGGTCTGGCCCAGCTGCACCAGTTGCGCGGCCGCGTCGGTCGGTCACATCACCGTGCTTATGCCTACCTGGTGGTGCCGGACATTCGCTCGATCAGTGCGGACGCGAAGAAGCGCTTGGATGTGATCGCAGCGATGGACGAGCTGGGCGCCGGCTTCACCCTTGCTACGCACGATCTGGAGATCCGAGGCGCGGGCGAGCTGCTTGGCGAGGACCAGAGCGGGCAGATGGCAGAGGTCGGCTTCAGTCTCTACACCGAGTTGCTGGAACGCGCGGTGCTCAGCATCAAGCGCGGCGAGCTTCCTGACATCGATGGTCAGAGCGTCCGCGGCGCCGACGTCGAACTGCACGTGCCTGCGTTGATCCCGGACGACTATCTGCCCGACGTGCATACGCGTCTGACGCTGTACAAGCGGGTCTCGGGCGCTCGCGATTCCCATGAGCTGCGCGAACTGCAGGTTGAGATGATCGACCGCTTCGGATTGCTGCCGGACCCGGCCAAGTACCTGTTTGCCATAGCCGAGTTGAAACTGCAGGCCACGACGCTGGGCGTACGCAAGTTGGATATCGGCGCGACGGGTGGCCGACTGCAGTTTGTCGAAAAACCGAATGTCGATCCGATGGCGGTAATCCGGATGATCCAGGGGCAGCCGCAGCTGTACCGAATGGACGGACCGGACAAGCTGCGCCTGAGTCTGGATCTGCCTGACCCAGCTTCCCGCCTCGCTGCGGCGCGCGCATTGTTAATCGCCCTTGCGCCCTCGTGAGCCTGACAGACCCGGAGATCGCAATGCGCATAAGGACCAAAGGACTATTGGTAATAGCGGCCGCCTTCTCGATTCTGGCCGGATGCGTGACGTCTGGTGAGCGGGTAGTCGCCGATGGCCGGCCGTTTATCCTCACTGCAGGGGAGCAGGCAACGTTTGCCGATGGCACCGTGCTGGCGTTCTGGCGCGTGATTGACGACTCGCGATGCCGCCCGGATGTGAGGTGTATCTGGGCCGGCCGTGCAGACGTGGAGCTTCAAGTCACTCCACCGCCACGTGCCGACGGTGCGGTGTCCGCCGCTTCCGAACTGCTCCTTTCCGCCGACAAGCAACCAAGTGCTTCCTACGCTGGACGGCGCTACCAGCTGCTCAAGCTGGGATATGAAGCCTCTCCAGAGGCCACGCTGCGTGCGGACCCCGATCTCAACAGACGCTGACCCGCCACAGCCCCCCGTTCATGTTGCCATTGGCTTAACAGATGTACCGCCCCCCCCCCTGCAACTCTGCACAGCAATTGTCAATCCCTCCAGCGTGCCGTAAGGTCATAAGTGCAAGGCATCGTCATGCACTGCAATGTCCGATGCGGAGTACTTTCCGCAAACCAGGGGGAACACCAATGAACAAAACGGCATTTATCCTGCCGCTGCTGCTGGTTGCCGGAGGCGTCCATGGACAGGAAGCCGCAGCCTGCCCGCAGCTGGACGCCAGCAGCGGCTTGAACTGGGAATATCGTGGTGGCAACGGGGCAGACTTCTGCCGCGCCTTGCGCGCCGATGGTTCCGAAGCATTTGGTATGTACATCAGCAAAGCGCCGACCTTCTCGCCAAAGCGCAACAATCGCGAGGAAAACGACACGATGGGCGGACGCGAAGTGCAGTGGTACCGGGCCGAGCTAGCTGGGCAACCGGACGTTGAAGCTCGCGAGACGCTGGTCAAGCTCGCCGATGGCCGCAGCGCGCACGTATGGCTGCAGGCCGCCTCGGAAGACCAGCTCCAGGAGGCTTTCCAGGTCACTCGTCGGATCGATTTCTCGTCCCGTCACACTGCCGCGGCGATTGCCGGGCAGTAAGCTGATGACGGACTGACGCTGCGGGCATGCGCTACAAGGATGCATTGCCCGCAGTCGCCAGTCGGCTCAACGATCCTGCGCCAGCAATCCGGTGACCGTGGTTCGGTAGCGCGCAGCGATTGCGTCGGCATTTATGTGCCGCCCGCGATCGACAACGCACCGACCATCAACCCAGACTTGGCGTACCAGCGGCCTGTTGCCTGCGAAAACCCACCGGTCCACCGCATCCCCATCGGTAGCCCCGGCGAATTGCGGTGCCTCGGTATCCAGCACCACCCGGTCGGCGGGTGCTCCAGACGCATTATCGGCTAGACAGCTATGACCGGTAGAGTCCGCCGCGCTTGCAACTACGCCTCGCAACAGGGTTTCGCCGACGCTGGGTGAGGTATCCGCCACCGCAATATTGCGACGCTGGGTAACCAGGCGCTGGCCGTATTCCAGCCAACGCAGCTCCTCGATCGGGGATACCGACGCGTTCGAGTCCGAACCTACGCCCCATCGTCCACCGGCATCCAGGTAGTCGCGCAGCCGGAACAGGCCGTCGCCCAGGTTTGCTTCAGTGGTGGGGCAGATCGCGACCGTTGCGCCCGATGCGGCGATTCCATTCAGCTCCGCATCGTCCAGATGGGTGGCGTGCACCAGCGTCCACCGGGCGTCGACGCAGGCATTGTCCAGCAGCCACTGCACCGGCCGGGTGCCACGCATCTGCAGGCACTCGTCCACCTCTGCACGTTGCTCGGCAATATGGATGTGGATACGGCTGTCGGTCGGTAGTGCGTCGACCACCTGCTGCAACGCGTCCGCGGGCACCGCACGCAGACTGTGCAGCGCGCATCCGACCCGGAAGCGATGGTTCTCCTTCTCGCGCAGGCTCTCCAGCAGACGCAGATAAGCCTCCACGTCGTGGCCGAAGCGCTGTTGTCGCGGTTCCAGCCCACGGCCATCAAATCCGCCGGTCATGTAAAGCACCGGCAGCAGCGTCAGCCGGATACCCACCTCGGCCGCCGCTTCCGCCAGCGCCCAAGACATCGCCGCGGGATCCGCATAGGGCGTACCGCCGGGGCGGTGATGCAGATAATGGAACTCGCACACCGTGGTGTACCCGGCTTCCAACATCTCGGCATACAGCTGCGTCGCCACGGCATGCAGCGATTCGGGCGTGAAACGGTCGGCAAACCGGTACATCGTCTCGCGCCAGGTCCAGAACGAATCTTCGGGATTGGTCTGACATTCGGCCATGCCGGCCATCGCTCGCTGGAAAGCGTGCGAATGAAGGTTGGCGATGCCGGGGACCACGCGCAGTGTGGAGCTTGATGCGACGCTGGGCCCATCGACCGCCGGCGCGCGCGCATCACTCTGTGGCCGGGGTTCGTCGCGCCAGCCATCGGGGTGCCAGATCCTGGCCGAAGCAGTGCTGTTCATCCGGCAATTGTCGCCTGCTGCCACCAGTCTGGCGACCTCGGGTGCGTTGCCTACAATGGACCAATGACCAGTACACGCGAATCCACCAAAACCGACGCTTCGAAAACCGTCTCCCTAAACCCGCAGCCAGTTGCCGACGCGCGCTGGGATGGCCTGATTCTGGGCGCATCGCTGGCGACACTGGACGGCGACGAGGGCTATGGCGACATCCGTGATGGCGCCTTGGGGTGGCGCGACGGCGTGATCACCTACGCCGGCCCGCGCGAAGGTTTGCCAAGCGCACCCGAATCACTGGCGCACGACGTCATCCACACTGACGGCGGCTGGATCACGCCGGGACTGATCGACTGCCACACTCACCTGGTATTTGCCGGCGATCGCGCCCGGGAGTTCGAGTTGCGCCTGCAGGGTGCCAGCTACGAGGAAATCGCCCGCGGCGGGGGTGGGATCCTGTCGACCGTGTCCGCGGTGAGAGCGGCCGATGAAGCCGAATTGCTGCGCCAGTCGCTGCCGCGGGCCCGCGCTCTTCTGGCCGATGGTGCGACTACGCTGGAGATCAAGTCCGGCTACGGATTGGACTTCGACAGCGAGCGCCGGATGTTGCGCGTCGCCCGTCAGATCGGGCAGGAACTAGGCATCGCGATACGCACAACCTATCTGGCTGCACACGCTCTGCCGCCGGAGTTCGCAGATCGGCCCGACTCGTATATCGACGAGGTGGTTGCGTGGCTGCCGCGACTGCACGCAGAGGGGCTCGTAGATGCCGTAGACGCGTTCTGCGAAGGCATCGGTTTCACCCCGGCACAGACCCGTCGCGTTTTCGACGCCGCACGCACGCTCGGCCTACCGGTCAAGCTGCACGCAGATCAGCTCAGCGACCTTGGCGGCGCAGGCCTGGTAGCCGAATTTGGCGGCCTTTCAGCGGACCATGTCGAACACACCAGCGACGAGAGCGTCCGCGCGATGGCTGCTGCCGGTGTGGTCGCTGTGTTGCTGCCCGGTGCGTTCCACGTCTTGCGCGAGACCCGACTGCCACCGTTGGCGGCATTCCGCGAGCACGGCGTCGCAATGGCGGTGGCGACGGACTGCAACCCCGGAACCTCGCCGCTGCTATCGCTGCGCCAAGCCATGCAACTGGCCTGCACCCACTTCCGCCTCACTCCGGAAGAATCCCTGCGTGGTGCCACCGTGCACGCCGCACGCGCGCTGGGACTGGCTGACCGCGGCAGGTTGCGCGCCGGCATGCGCGCCGATTTCGTCCGCTGGAAGGTCCAGCATCCGTCGGAGTTGGGCTACTGGTTGGGAGGCGATCTCACTGGTGGCGTCTGGAGCAGTGGCAAGCGCGTCGATCCGAACTGACGCCAGCAGGCTCGAGTGCTGCACTATTAACGAATCGGCTGTCACCCGTGTAGCCCACCGATCCACTGGAGAGACCATGCACCGCACCCTGCCCTTTTTGCTGCTCGCACTCGCTCCAGCTCTCGGCCTTGCGCAATCACCACCGGCTTCATTGACCAACGACGCCGCGCGCGCGCTCGCGCAGGATGCAGTGATCGTCGATACCCACATTGACGCACCCGGCATGCTGATGGAGCGCTGGATGGATCTGGGCATCGACGCCAAGGGCCGTGAATTCGACTATCCGAAGGCTCGTGCCGGTGGACTGGACGTAGGGTTCATGTCGATCTACACCTCGGCCAAGCAGGATGACGACGGTGTTGCTTGGCAGGTCGCCAATACGATGATCGATTCTGTCGAGGCGCTGGTCGAACGTCATCCCGACCGGTTCGCACTGCTGCGCTCACCCGGCGACGTCGAGCGTCTGCGGGCTGGCGGCCGCGTGCTGCTACCGCTGGGCATGGAGAACGGCGCTCCGATTGGCAACGATCTGGCGAACCTGCAGCTCTTCTTCGACCGTGGCGTGCGCTACATCACCTTGGCTCACAGCGCTGCGAACCGGATCGCCGACTCGTCGTATGCGGTGGAGCGCAAATGGAACGGGCTGAGCCCCTTCGGACGCGAGGTCGTCGCCGAGATGAATCGTCTCGGGATCATGGTGGATGTCTCGCACGTCTCTGATGAGGCGGCGCAACAAGCTATCGCGTTGAGCAGCGTGCCGGTGATCGCCAGCCACTCCGCGTTCCGCCATTTCACCCCGGATTTCGAGCGCAACATCAGCGACGAGCTGGCCAAAGCGATCGCCGCCAAAGGTGGCGTGGTCCAGATCCCGTTCGGCACTGCCTTCGTCGATCCCCGCGGTGCGGCGAACACTCAGGGATATTTCCGAGCAGTGGCGGAGTTCAATCAGCACAATGCCGAGCTACGCGCGGCGGGCAAACCCGAGCTTGATCGCGAGAAGTTCGGCAAGGACTGGGATGACGCCCATCAAGCGCCGCAGACGCCGATCGATGCGGTGTTCGAACAGATCGACTACGCGGTGAAGCTGATTGGCATCGACCACGTCGGTATCGGCTCGGATTTCGACGGTGTGGACGGCGAGTTGGCTGACGGCCTGCGTACCGTGGCCGACTTCCCGAACCTGGTGGCCGGGCTGCAATCGCGAGGCTATTCGGACGCGGACATCCGCAAGATCCTGGGCGGCAACCTGCTGCGAACCTGGGCTGCGATCGAGGCAGGCGCGAAGTAAGCGACCAAGCGACCCGGAATCCACATAAAGGAAAGCCCCGCAGTAGCGGGGCCTCTGATCACAACGGCATGGTGCCGCTGCTTATTCCTTGGCGACAGTCTTCTTGGCCACGACCTTTTTGGTCGCGGTCTTGGTCGCTGCGGTCTTCTTGGCTACCGGCGCGGCGGCGGTGCCGGCGGCCTTGGTCACGGCCGAGCGGGAGACGCCGTAGCTGGAGTTGAAGCGTTTGCCCTTGGCGGTCTTGCGGTCGCCTTTGCCCATGATTTTGCTCCCGGTTGGGTATTGGAACGATTGGAAAAAACCCGCACATCAGACGAGGCTACCGGCGCAATTGCACCTGTGCCACGCGTAGCGCGGGAAGCTTTAAATCTTAACATGGCCGTCCGCCAGCCAGCGCGCTCAGTGTGAGCAACACGCGTCGTGCACGTGACCGTGGTTCAGCCGGAGGTTGATTACGTGCGCAATGCCGACCAATGTGCCGCCAAACGTCATCGCGACCGCATGCGGAATCACGCTGGCATGCAACGGCGGGTAAAGCACGGCCATCCACAGCACGCCCAAGCCCGGCAACAGCAGCCAGAGCGCACGGGCCCTGCCATGGCGTCGGTATCCCTGGATGAGACTGAAGACCCCCAGCAACGTGGCGAACACCACAAACGCCTGCTCGAAGCGTTCACTGCCCATGCTCATCAAGCCCACGGCCGGCAGCAATGCGATAGCCACTGGCAGCAACGCACAGTGGATCGCGCAGATGATGGACCCGGAGGCGCCAAGGCGGTCGAGTAGTCGATGGGTAAGTGGTGACATAGGTAACCTTCATCGGAGGCGTGATTGGTGGGGGCTTGCTACTTGATTGGAATAATATAACATTTCGATCCCGCATACCTCTACCGTAGGCTTCCCCGTGATCCCAGCTTCGCTTCCCCCTCGCAAGCCCCTCGCGACTGCCCTGATCGCTGCCCTTCTCTTCGCCCCGGCGGTGTTCGCCGCTGAAACGGTGCCGCCGGCGCAGCAGCTCCACGACTCGGACCATGAGCCGGTTGACCTGAGCGCCGTGCGCGTACGTGCAGCGGTGTTGCCGGGCACAGCCGAGGATCTGGCGCGACCGGTGGAGGTGCTTACCGGGGAGCGTCTGGATGCAGCCAAGGCAAGCTCGCTCGGCGAGACGGTGAACAAGCTGCCGGGGGTGCAGTCGTCCTATTTCGGGCCAGGTGTCGGCCGTCCAATCGTGCGTGGCTTTGATGGCGCGCGAGTGCAAGTGCTGAGCGACGGACTCGGTTCGGGCGACGTGTCCACGGTCAGCGCCGACCACGCGGTCAGCATCGAGCCATTCCTGGCAAACCAGATCGAAGTACTGAAGGGGCCGTCCACCCTTCTGTATGGCAGCGGCGCGATCGGTGGCGCGGTGAATGTGATCGATGGCCGCATACCCGAAACGGTTACCGCCGACCCATTGCAGGGCCGTGCGGAGCTACGCGGCGACAGCGTCAACAACGAGAAAACCGGCATGGTCCGGTTGGATGGCACGTCCGCCTCAGGCAACCTCGTGTTCCACTTTGATGCGCTGCACCGGGAAACCGGCAACTACGATATTCCCGGTTTTGCCGAGAGCGCGCGCCAGTTGGCCGCTGAGGGTGAAGTGCCGGACCCGGCGACCGCCGGTACGCTGGCCAACAGTGCTCTGCGCACTGATAGCGGCGCATTTGGTTTGTCCTGGATCGGGAGCCGCGGTTTTCTCGGCGTCGGCCACTCGGTGTTCAACACCCGCTATGGCGTGCCCGGGCATTCCCACGGTGGTGACGATGGACACGGCCACGACGCAGACGACGATCACGATGCAGAGGGCGACGACACCGTCCGCATCCTGATGGATCAACGCCGCTCCGAGCTGCGCGCCGGCCTCGATGATCTGGGCGTGTTCGAGAGTGTGCGGCTGAAGTTCGCCGACACCCGCTACACCCACACCGAGTTTGAAGGTGAAGCGGTCGGTACGGTGTTCAACAACGCAAGTCAGGAAGCTCGGCTTGAGTTGGTCCACCAGCCCTGGGCCGGTTGGCGCGGCGCATTCGGCGTTCAACTCGCCGATCGAGAGTTCAACGCGATCGGCGACGAGGCGTTCGTCCCCGCTACCGAAGGCAGCGACACGGGCCTGTTCTGGATCGGCGAGCGTCGCAGCGGTGACTTCAAGTTCGAGCTTGGCGCACGCCACGACCGCAACGCCATTGATGCCGCCCCCCAAACCCTGGCGCCGCAACGCCACAACTCACGCAAGTTCGAGGCCAAGAGCGCTTCCGCGGCGGTCCAGTGGGAGCTGAACGAGCATTTCCACGCATCCATCGGGCTCGACCGTGCCCAGCGCGTGCCGACTGCCGAGGAGCTGTTCTCCAACGGCCTGCATGTCGCCACGGGAACGATGGAGGTCGGCGACGACACCCTTGGCGTGGAGACCGCCAACCGCCTTGAACTGGGCATGCGCTGGCATGGCGAGCGCCTCGAGGTGGGATTGGCCGCCTACACAATCGACTATGTCGACTTCATCTACCAGGCGACGCCTGAGTCCCTCTCTGATCCGGGAACCGCACTTAGCGACGGCGGCGTGCCAGTCCGGCTGTGGAATCAGGCCGATGCGCGTTTTCATGGCATGGAAGCCGACGCGACGATCGCACTGGCCGAAAACGACAGCGGCCTCTGGGACCTTCGCCTGTTCGGTGATCTCGTGCATGGCAAGCTCAAGCACGGCGGCGACCGGGATGTGAACGTGCAGGTCTTCCATGGCGAGCACGTGCACAATCATGCCGCCCGGATCAGCATGCAAGGCAACCTGCCCCGGCTCGCGCCGGCACGGATCGGTAGTGAACTGTCCTGGAGTCAGGGCCCGTGGCGCGCGTCACTGGGCGCGGTGCGCTACATGAAGCAGGACCGCGTGGCGATCAACGAAACCACCACCCCCGGCTACACCTTGGTCGATGCGCATCTGGCCTGGCACCGCGATACGGCATCGGGCAATGCGTGGGAGCTCTTTGTCGATGGCAGCAATCTGCTCGATCAGGAAGCGCGGCCACACACCTCGTTCCTCAAGGATCTGGCACCGCTACCGGGTCGGGGAATCGCCTTTGGGATTCGCGCGTTCTTTTAAGCGGGTCGCGTTGGTGCGCGGCCTGCTTCGGAGCACGCCGCGCACAAGCCGTGCACTTCCAGAATCTGTGCGCGCGGTATGAAGCCCAGTCCGCGCGCACGAGACTCAAGCGCCTCGACGATCGTGTCGTCCTCCAGCTCGGTCGCCGACTGGCAACCGTCGCAGATCAGGAACGGAACCGCGTGCTGCTCACCGCCCGGATGGTGGCAGCCGACAAAGGCGTTGACCGACGCCAATTTGTGGATAAAGCCGTGTTCCAGCAGGAAGTCCAGCGCGCGGTACACCGTCGGGGGTGCGGCCGCATCGTGGGTCTCCTTCATCCGGTCCAACAGCTCGTAGGCCTTCAGCGGACGCTCGGCGTCGGCAATGAGGCGCAGCGCGTGCGCGCGGATCGGGGTCAGTCGCAGTCCGCGTTGCGCGCACAACCGCTCTACCTCAAGCACAAAGGCATCGCCATCGTGGACATGGTGTTTCGGGTCAGTGCAATCGTGAACGCGACTCATGTCAGCTACTCGGCTCCCACTGGACGCGAACGAGTCGCGTCCATGGAACCGGTCTAGTCCTCCATCGGGATTTTTTCAAGCGCGGCGTCGATGCGGCGGACCGCTTCGTCTTGACCGGCCAGATAGACGGTATGCGAGATATCAGGGCTGACCTGGGTGCCAGTCATGGCCACCCGCATCGGCTGGGCAACCTTGCCCATTCCCAGCTCCAAAGCGGCGGCCGTGTCGTGCAGTACGGCGTTGATCGCCTCGGCAGTCCATTCCGTCAGCGCGGCCAAGCGCCTGCGAGCATCTTCCAGCGGCGCGCGGGCGACGGGCTTGAGGTGCTTGGCCACGGCCGCCTCGTCGTACTCCGTCAGTGCGCCGAACCAGACGCCTGCGCGCTCGGCCATGTCCTTCAAGGTCTGCACGCGGTCGCGCAGTGCCAGCACGATATCGACCGCAGCCGGACCGTTGGCAATATCGTAGCCGGCCTGCTGCAGGTGCCACTCAAGGTGCTTGGCAACCGCCGCTGGCTCGTCACTCTTGAGGTACTGCTGGTTCAGCCAGCCCAGCTTGGCCATATCCAGCCGCGATGCGCTGGCGTGGACATTCTTCAGATCGAACAGCGACTTCATTTCGTCGATCGAAAAGATTTCCTGATCGCCGTGTGACCAACCCAGCCGCACCAGATAGTTCAGCAAAGCGTGCGGCAGATAGCCAGCATCGCGATACTCCATGACATCCGCCGCACCGGTGCGCTTGGACAGCTTCGCGCCCTCCGGATCCAGAATCATCGGCAGATGGGCAAAGTGCGGCACCGTGACGCGAAGCGCCTTGTAGATGTTGATCTGGCGCGGGGTGTTGTTGACGTGGTCATCGCCGCGCACCACATCGGTGATGCCCATATCCATATCGTCCACTACCACCGCGAAGTTGTAGGTGGCGTAGCCGTCGGAACGGAAGATCACCAGATCGTCCAGCTCGCTGTTGGCGATCTCGATCCGCCCTTTGACCTTGTCATCCCAGGCCACCACGCCGTCGAGCGGATTGCGGAAGCGGATCACGCGATTGGGATCCTCGCGCAAGTCGGCGGGCTGGTCGCGATAGGCGCCGTTGTAGCGCGGCTTGGCGCCAGCCTTCATCGCCGCCTCGCGCATCGCGTCCAGCTCGTCACGAGTTTCGTAGGCGTAGTAGGCGTGGCCGGCGGCGACCAGTTGTTCGGCGACCTCGCGATAGCGATCCAGACGCTGGGTCTGGTAGATCGGGCCTTCGTCGTAATCCCGCCCCAACCACTCCATCGCCTGCAGAATCGCGTCTATAGCCGCTTGGGTGCTGCGCTCGCGATCGGTGTCCTCAATGCGCAGGACGAACTCGCCGCCACGGTGGCGCGCCTCCAGCCAGCAGTACAACGCGGTGCGCGCACCGCCGATGTGCAGATATCCGGTGGGGCTCGGGGCAAAACGGGTGCGGCAGGCCATGCGGTCAGCTCGGGTCTTGGTAGACCGTTGATGTTACCGCGACGCGTCGATGCCAGCCTCGCTATCCGCATCGAAGAACAGGGTGGCGACCACGCCGAACTCGCGTCCCGGCTCCACCGACACGCTCCAGCCGTACAGCGCACACAGCCTGCGCACGATCGACAGGCCGATTCCGCCACCTTGGGTATGGCCGGCGTGGGTGCCGCGATAGCCGCGCTGAAAAACACCCGCAGCATCCTCGGAACTCAGGCCAGGTCCGGAATCGATCACCTGCACCGCGCCATCCAGCATGCGCACGATCACCTCGCCTTCGATGGTGTACTTGACCGCGTTGCCAATCAGGTTGCCCAACGCGACTGCGACCGCCGCCTCCGGTGCATCAACTACCAACGGTTCGGTCTCATCCTCCAGACGCAACACCAGAGGTTTGCCGGCGATCTGGGTCCGATGAACATCCAGCGACTGCGCGGCAAGTTTGGCAACGTCGGTGGCGCCATGCCCGCGCTCGTTGCGCGACAGCAGCAGCAGCGCACTGATCAAATCGGTGCATTGCTGTTCGGCGCGGTGGATGCGCAACAGGCGGGTGCGGGTCTTCGCGTCTACTTCCGGCTGCGACAATAAGAGCTCGACCGCGCCCCTGATCACGGCCAGCGGCGTGCGCAGCTCATGGCTCACGTCGGCGTTGAACTCGCGGTCGCGTTGGACAACCTCAGTCAACCGGCCGGCATAGTCGTCCAGCGCCTCGGCCAGCTGCCCGACCTCATCGTCGGGAAAGTGCGCGGCCAGTGATTCGGACGCGGCACTGCGACCAGACTCTTTAAGCCGTTTCGCCAGCTCCGATACCGGGCTCATCACCCGCGATGCAGACCACCACCCAAGCCCGAGCGACAGCAGCGTAAAGAACAGCACGCTTGCATACAGCGCATGGTTGAAGCGTTCCTCGCTACGCTTGGCCTGGGTCATGTCGTAGGCGAGGAAAAACCACGCCTGCGGCGTCTTGCGTACCGCCAGCTTGTAGGCAAACTCGCCGCCGTCAGGATCGGTGCCGATCATCGGAGTGATGCCGCCGTCCGGTAATGCGTACCACTCAGGTCGGCTGTTGCGTACCGATTCGAACTTGTCAGGCGTGTAGACGTATGCCCTCACCTGATCGAAAGGAAATTCGCGATTGCTCGGGTCCACATCGAATTGATGCGCCGCGTTGGCGATGTTGCGATTCATCACATCTTCGATCAACTGGTTTTCGACCCGGGCCCGGGTCCAGTTGGTCGCCCACGCGAACAAGAGAGTCAGACTGAAGCCCAGCAGCACGAACGACAGAATGATGCGGCTGCGCAATCGCCGCCGGTAGCGCATACGGCGGCGGGGAATCGAGCCGTCCTTGGACGAGGCCTTCTGCGCGTCAGCTTTCCGCTTCAAGCTCGGCGATCCGGTAGCCAATGCCGTGGCGGGTGTGGATCAGCGACGTCGGGAACGGCTTGTCCACCACCGCGCGAAGACCATGGATGTGCACACGCAAGCTGTCGGAGTCCGGCAGCTCCTCGCCCCAGACGCGCGTCTCCAGTTCCTGGCGGGTAACCACCGCAGGTGAGGACTCCATCAACGACTGCAGGATCTTCAACCCAGTCGGATTGAGCTGAAGCAACTTGCCCTGGCGCCGCACTTCCAGGGTGTCCAGGTTGTACTCCAGATCGGCGGCCTTCAGGACCCGTGTCTTCACTCCGCGCCCGCGACGCGAGAGTGCGTTCAAACGGACCTCGACTTCCTGCAACGCGAACGGCTTGATCAGGTAATCGTCCGCGCCGGAGTCGAAGCCGGCCAGCTTGTTGTCCAGCGTATCGCGCGCGGTCAGCATCAACACTGGCGTCTGTTTGCGGGCTTCGTTGCGCAGCTTGCGGCAGACCTCCAGTCCGTCAATGCCCGGCAGATTGAGGTCGAGCACGATCGCATCAAAATCGTGTACTACCGCCAGATGCAGGCCAGTGATGCCGTCGGCCGCGAAGTCCACGGTGTGACCGCGGTCTTCGAGGAAGTCGCCGAGGTTGGCGGCAATGTCCTGATTGTCTTCAATGACGAGGATGCGCATGGAGTCTTCCTGGTTGGAGGTGGGCGCTGGCAATGAGCGCCAGCAGGCCATGGGCCGTCGCCGCGCTGGGGTCGGACGCGACAGCGGCGACCTCCAGCGTGGTGTATTCCTCGATTCTGCCAGACCGGGTGCAAGGAAAATGTTGCTTCCGGCCGTTGCCATTCACTTCGTGGCGTTTAGCGTCAGGATCGCTTCAATCGCCAGCAGCGATGGATGCGCGTATTGCGGGCGAAATCCAACGGAATTGTCTGCGCGCTGATCTCTTCGCACACCGCGAATTCGGCGACCGTCGATTCGTCCAGACGGAACCGGCGAAAGTTGTTGGAGAAGTACAGCACGCCGTCGCGCGACAACCGCGCGACCGCCGCACGCAGGAGCCTGACGTGGCTGGCCTGGATGTCGAAATCATCCGCGCGTTTGGAGTTGGAAAAGGTCGGCGGGTCGCAGAAGATGAGGTCGTATTCGGCTTGATCAGCTTCCAACCACGCCATTGCGTCAGCCTGCACCAGCCGGTGCTTGGCACCGCCCATGCCGTTCTCCGCCAGGTTGTCCGCGCACCATTGCAGATACGTCGGCGACAGATCGACGGTGGTGGTTTGCCGCGCACGGCCGACCGCGGCGTGCATGGTGGCTGCGCCGGTATAGCCGAACAGATTCAGGAAGCGAGTGTCTTCCGCCTCTGCCGCGATTCGCAGGCGCAGCGGCCGATGGTCAAGAAACAGGCCGGTATCCAGGTAGTCGAACAGGTTCACCCGCAGGCGCGCTTCGCCCTCGCGCACCGCAATGAACTCACCGCGCTGGTCGAATCGGCCGTACTTGGAACCGCCCTTGCCACGGGAGCGCGTCTTGAGCGCGACATGGTCTCGAGGTACGTCGAAAACCTCGCGTGCAGCCGCCATCAATTCGTTCAAACGACGGCGTTGGACAGGTTCCGGAATATCGTCTGGCGCCGCGTACTCCTGCACATGCAGGAAGGTGCGCGGTATCGTCTCGTCAGTCTGATAGACATCGATCGCAGCCGAGTACTCCGGCAGATCGGCATCGTACGCGCGGAAACAGGTCACCGCCTCGCGCTGGCGCCACGCCTTCAGCTTGCGGAGGTTCTTGCGCAGGCGGTTGGCCACCATTTGCGCGCCCTCGGCGAGCTCCGGTGCGGCCTCACCAGCCTTGCGCTCGTGCTGCGGTGGCGCCACCGGCTCGACCGTGATCAGCGTGCATTCGATCGCGCCATTGAACAGCTGGTACTTCTTCAGCGCCCGCAGGCCGGTGGAATGGGCCAGGTCGGCATCACCGCACAGCAGGCTGGCGCGCCAGTCCGGCACCGCGCGCCTGAGTCCGTCACCCAGTGCGCGGTACAGCGCAGGATCAGCCGCAAGACGCAGGTCGTACGGCGGATTGCAGACCACCAACCCAGGCGGGGTGGTCGCGGCATCCGACTCCGTATCCACCTCGCCACGCGGCAACATTGGAATTGAGCCCAGGCGCAGCCCTTCGATTGCAGCGGCTTCCCAGTGGATCACGCCCGCTAAACCGGCCAGCACTTCGTTGTCCTGCGCCGCCGCAATGGCTTGCGGATCCCGATCGCGGCCGAAGAATACCGGCCGCAACGCAGCACGACCGGCGATTTCGCGCTGCAGTGCATCCTCGTGCAGGGTCTGCCAGGCATCTTGATCAAAGCCCTTCCATCGGCTGGGCACGAAGCCGCCGTGACGTAGTAGTCCCGGAGCAACATCAGCGGCCATCAGGGCGCCTTCAATCACCAGGGTGCCACTGCCGCACATCGGATCCAGCAGCCCACCACCGCCGGCATAGACCTGCGGCCAGCGTCCGCGCATCAGAACTCCCGCAGCGAGGTTCTCCTTCAACGGGGCCTCGCCTTGCTGCTGCCGCCAACCACGTCGATGCAGCGGACCACCACCCAGATCGATCGACACGATCGCGCGATCCTTGCGCACTACCAAGTTGATACGGACGTCCGGCGTTTCCACATCGACGCTGGGACGCACGCCAGTGGCGTCGCGCATGACATCGACGACGGCGTCCTTGACGCGCTGCGCGGCGAAGCGGGCGTGGGTCAAACCGGTACCCGAGACGTGCGCATCCACCACGATGGTGTCGCCTTCGCTGAGCTGTGCAGGCCAATCAATCGCCGCCACGCCGGCATACAACGCCTGCTCGTCGGCGCACTCGAACTCGTCGATCGGCCACAGCACGCGGCTCGCAAGGCGCGACCACAGCACGGCGCGCTGGGCATCCAACAAGCTGCCTTCCACGTTGACCCCGGCCATGGTGGCGGTCGCCCTCGTGCAACCCAATGCGAGGAGCTCATCGGCGAGCAGGTATTCCAGACCCTTGCCGCAGCTGGCGAAGAATTTCATCGGGCGTCTCCTTCAGTGGCCGAAGCGGAGGTTGTGGGCAGACTCGACAGCAGCGCCGCGAAGGCGTTGGCGCTCGCCTGCACGTGCTTGGACAGCCGGTGCCCATCGTCAACCAGCAGCAATCTCGCTCGGCGTGACTGCGCCCAAGCCACCACCGACGCGTGAGGGATCAGTTCATCGTCCCAGCCGTGGATGATGCTCACCGGGACATCGGCGGCATCGATCGGGTGATCGGTGTGCGGACGCACCGGCGGAGCCATCAGGAACAAACCGACCACTGGCACCTGCAGGGAGGCGAGCGCCGAGATGTAGGCGCCCAGACTGGACCCTGCCAACACCACCGGGCCGCGCTCGGCGGCCGACCGCACCAAACCCAGCAGCCGCTTCAGTCGCTGCGGCACATCACCCAGCGGACTGATCTCATGAAGTGCGTCCAGATCAGTGTAATCCGGGCGCTCGCTGGTCCAGCCCAGCGACGCGGCCGCCTCCGCCAAAGCAGTGACTTTCGTCGCGTCAGGCCCGCTCTCAAAGCCGTGGGAAAGGATGCAGTGTCCGCGCATGGGAAATCCGGAAGAAAAATGCACAGCGACGGCAACGTCGTGGTCACGGCGCGCGCAGCAGTGTCTGGGGCCCGCGATGCTAGCATCCGCGCCATGTCGAACGAGCCCGCCACCACCCCTGAAACGCCGCTGATCCACGCCGCCCCCCTGCCCTACCAGGACCGGTTAGCGAGCCGTACGCCGGATCAGATCGACCTGGTGGTAATCCACTGCACCGAGCTGCCCGATCTGGCGACCGCGCGCGAATACGGTGAGCGGGTCCTGTATCCCGAGTCGGGCACCGGTAACAGCGGTCACTTCTATATTGATCGCGATGGCGCCATCCACCAGTACGTGGACCTCAAGCACATCGCCCATCATGTGCGCGGCTTCAATCCGCGCTCGATCGGCATCGAGCTGGTCAATACCGGCCGGTACCCGAACTGGCTGGATTCGCGCTGCCAGGCAATGTCCGAGCCCTACCCACGGCCACAGCTGGACGCATTATTCGCGTTACTGAACGGATTGGCTGACGCGTTGCCATCCCTGCGCTGGATCGCGGGCCATGAGGATCTGGACACCGCGCTGGTCGCCGCGAGCGACGACGCCGCGCTTCAGGTGCAACGCAAGCTCGACCCTGGGCCCCGGTTTCCGTGGCTGGAGGTGCTGTCCACAGTGCCGCTGCGCCGTCTGGACGGCTGAACGGCTCCGCTCCCGCGCGCGTGTCCGTTACCCTGCTGAAACGAGCTCCAACATCAGCGCCCGCTATACTTTGCGGTCACCCGTACTGGTCTGCCGCATGACGCCCCCCGTTTCCGAGCTGATTGACCTGCTCTCGCTGGAGCGCCTTGAGGACAACCTGTTCCGGGGCCAGAGCCGCGACATCGGCACCAAGTACGTGTTTGGTGGACAGGTGGTGGGCCAGGGCTTGTCTGCGGCGCGCGCCACGCTGTCCAATGCACGCAATGCACATTCGCTGCACGCGTACTTCCTGCGTGCTGGCGATATCAACGCGCCGATCGTCTATCAGATCGACCGCACGCGTGATGGCGGCAGTTTCTCGGTACGCCGGGTGACCGCGATCCAGCATGGCCAGGTGATCTTTTTTATGGCCGCCTCGTTCCAAGGCGACGAGCCGGGTGCGGAGCATCAGACATCGATGCCCTCGGTGCCCATGCCGGAGGACATCGACCCTTCACCGAGCGTGCCGGAAAAGGTCCTGCTGACGCTGCCCAACAAGATTCAGCGCTGGCTGTCGCGCGAGGGCCCGTTCGAGTTCCGCCACGTGTATCCGCGTGACGAACTCAACCCGCCCAAGCGCCCGCCGCAGCAGCAGGTCTGGTTCCGTCTGACCGAACGCGTGGGCGATGCACCTGAGCTTCATCAGGCATTGCTCGCCTATGCATCCGACTTCCAGCTGTTGGGAACGGCCACCTATCCGCACGGCATCAGCTACTACCAGCCGAACGTGCAGATGGCATCGCTCGATCATGCGCTGTGGTTCCACCGCCCGTTCCGTGCCGACGAATGGCTGCTGTATTCGATCGACAGCCCCAGCGCGCAAGGGTCCCGTGGACTGGCGCGCGGCCAGATATATTCGCGTGACGGTCGCCTGGTTGCCAGTACGGCGCAGGAAGGCCTGATCCGGGTGGTCCCGGATGCCGCATCCGTGAGCCACGTTCCGGCGCGAAGCTGAACCATCCACGATGCGCAAGGTATTCAGCAGCCACCGGCTGGAAAACACGGAAGGCGTGGCCGAGTTGCTGCGCGGCGCCGGGATCGAGAGTCGCATCCTCAACGGTCGCTCCTACAAGGGCAACCGGCGCCGGACCTTCAGCTACGCGGACACCTCTACGCCCAAGTCAGAAGTATGGGTCGTGCGTTCCGACGATCAGCATCAGGCACGCGAGCTGCTACGTGAAGCCGGCCTGATCGATACCACCCGCCCGACCGGCGGCTACACGACACCCACCTTCCGCAGCGAAGTGGAGCTGGCCGAAGCCCGCTCACCCATGCGCAAGAAGCTGTTCCGGATCAAGCTGGGCGTGCTCGGTCTGATCGCCGCCGTCGTGGTTGCCGGCGGCATGCACACGCTCAAAAATCCACCCGAACAAGCGCCTGCACCTGTCGCCGTTGAGGAAGTGCAGACCGCATCACCGCCGTTCGACGGCACGTTGGCCTTGACCCTTGCCCCGGTTGCCCGTCTGGGCTTCAGCCGGGTGCTTGGCGATGTCGACACGCCGGTTGCGTGCCTTGGCATTGACGGCGGCGACGCGCCTGCGGCGATCATCGCGGCCATGGCGGACATCCAGCCGGAATTGTCACTGGTGCCGGCCACCGCCTGCCAGGAAGTGGCCGATGAAGACCGCGGCAGCTATGAGCGCGCCTCGAGACGCGCCGCCACGATGGTGGAAGTGCACGTGTTCCGGCCCTCAGGACCGGAGCACGGCACCGTGGACGTCACGACCTACCACCACCGCGGCTGGGCCACCTACCAGACGCTGGAAGTGGCGCGGGTCGATGGCCACTGGCAGGTGACCGATGTCATCAAGCTGGTCGAGAGCCGCGGACTGATGGGCTTTTAATGGCTTTCAGCGGCCCCGATCCGGTGTCAGGTCCGCGCGGCTGAGATAGCCGTCGCGGTCCTCGTCCAGGAATGCAAACAACTTCGCCTTTTCGGGCCACGCAGTCTCGAATTCGGCACGACTGATACGACCATCGCTATTGGTATCAGCCTGCTTGAACTGCTGATCAAAGCGCTCGTCCGCCTTCCGCATGAACTCGGCCCGACGACGCTTGCTGTCGGCTTGCAGTTCGCTACGGACCAGATAGCCGTCCTTGTTGAGGTCGATGTCGGCAAATCGCTTGGCCAGCGGCGACGAGTCGGCCTCCAGCTTGCTGATCCGCCCATCGCCGTCTGTATCCAGAGCCAAGTAACGGCTCATCCCCATGTGGCCGCCCCATTGCCCCATAGATCCGCGATGACTCTCCTCGTTTCCGCCCCGACGGCTGCGCTTGCCGTGACCGCGACGCAACTCGCTTCGCTCAAGTTTGCCGTCGCTATTGCTGTCCAACTGGTCGAACTTCGCGGCCAGCCATGGATGGCCAGCGGCTTCGGCGCGATCGATAACGCCATCGTTGTTGATATCCATCGTTAGCCAACGATCGTGGCGCGGACTCTCAGCGGCTGACCTAACGGTCGCAACCTTGGATGTGGTCGGCGGTGCGGCCAGCGCAGTGCCAGCCACCAGTATCGCCACGGCAATGGCGGACAAACGGGCAGTGGGATACTTCATGTGCGTTCTCCTGCATCAGTGCCAGAGCGGCACGGTCGAGACAATCAACGTGCCAGCAGTCGCGCCGTTGACCCGCTGACCAAACCGCAGATGAACGCCACCAGTCCGAAACGGGCGCTATGCTTATGGCCATGAAGAGCGAGACCAGCCAGGACATCGACGATCTGCGGCTCTTTCATACCGCGGAGCATCCGTGCGGCTATTGGCCCGATCGCACTGCCCGCGACCTGGTCATGGATCCGCGGGATCCCAAGCTTGCTGGCTGGTATCCGCAGGCGTTGCAATGGGGTTTCCGCAGATCCGGCGACATCGTCTACCGCCCCCACTGCAAGAACTGCCGCGCCTGCGTCGCGGTGCGTATTCCGGTGGGCCGGTTCCAGCCGGACCGTAGCCAACGCCGCTGTCTGACGCGCAACTCCGCAGTGACGATGCGTGTGCTTCCTCCGGAGCGTACCGAGGAGCAGCTCGCGCTCTACCAGCGCTGCTTGAGCGCACGTCACCGCCATGGCGGTATGGACGATCACGGCCCGAGCGAGTTCGACCAGTTCCTCGCGGGCCGGTGGAGCAACGGCCGATTCATCGAGTTGCGCGATCCAGCACCGCACGGCCCGGGCCGGTTGCTGGCGGTCGCGGTCACCGATGTGGTCGCCGACGCGCTGTCGGCGGTCTATACGTTCTTTGATCCTGACGAGGCCCGTCGCGGACTGGGCACCCTTGCCGTTATGCGGCAGCTGCAATGGGCCGCCGACCAGGGCTATCCACATCTGTATCTGGGCTACTGGATCAAGGACCACCCGAAGATGGACTACAAACGACGCTTCCAACCGTTGGAAGGTTTCGACGGTCGCAGCTGGCGCGACTTGGAAGCAGGAGACTGGGAATGAACCCCGTGATTCCATCGCGCCACGTGCTGGTCGTGACCCGCGCCCTCGCCGTACTGACACTGGCCATCGTGATTGCCGGGTGTGTGCGCGTGACGGTACACGGCGATGCGCGCGCCTACGACGATGCCGTGCAGACAATGGATGATTCCGCGCCGCTGCGGGCGGCTACCTACAACACCTCGCTGTACACCGACGACGCCGGGGGACTGATCCGGCAACTCGAAGGCGACGACGTCCACGCAGCGAAAATTGCCGCGGTGCTGCAGCGGGTGCGTCCGGACATCGTGTTGCTGAACGAGTTTGACTACGACGCAGACGGGCGCGCCGCCACGCTGTTCCAAGATCGCTACCTGTCAGTCGCACAGCCGGGCGGCGGCGAATCACTGCGCTATCCCTACCGCTACCTTGCTCCGGTCAACACCGGCGTCCCCAGCGGTCTGGACTTGGACCGTAACGGCGAGACCGGCGGTAAAGGGCGGAACCGCGGGAACGATGCGTGGGGCTATGGGTTGCATCCCGGCCAGTACGGCATGCTGGTGCTGTCGCGGTACCCGATCGATCGTAAACAGGTGCGAACATTCCAGCACCTGAAGTGGAGCGCGATGCCGGGCGCCCGGGCACCGCGCGATCCGGCCACAGGCGACGCCTGGTATTCGCCCAAAGTCTGGTCCCAGCTTCGCCTGCCATCCAAATCCCACTGGGATGTGCCACTCACAACGCCGCAGGGCGTGGTGCACCTGCTGGCCGCTCACCCCACCCCTCCGGTCTTCGACGGACCGGAGGACCGCAACGGGAAACGCAACGCCGACGAGATCCGTCTGTGGGCCGAGTACATCAGTGCCGATGGTGAGCGGGAATGGCTGTGCGACGACCGTGGACGTTGCGGCGGACTTGCTCCGGGCGCGCGTTTCGTAATCGTCGGTGACTACAACGCCGACCCCGTTGATGGTGACGGCGTGCCCGGAGCGATCGCGCAATTGCTCGATCATCCGCGCACCAATGGCAGTTTCGTCTCGCGCAGCGCGGGAGCCGCTGAGCGCGCTGCCGAACGACGCGTCGACCGGCGTGGCGACGTGACCAGCCACACCGGGGACTTCGGCCCCAAGGGTGGAACTCTGCGACTCGACTATGTGATCCCGTCGGCTAGCCTGCAGGTCATCGATGGCGGCGTTTTCTGGCCTGCCCGAGGTCAAACCGGCAGTGATGTCACCGACGCCAGCGACCACCATCTGGTCTGGCTGGATCTGGTACCTGCTGACTGACTGGAAATAGCGTCAGTCCGAGGTTGCGGGCGCCGTCGGAACCGGCTCCGCAGACTCGGTCTTCGATTCCGTGCCTTTGGCAGCCAGCATTGCCGGCACCAGTGACGACACCGCCATGCGCGGGCCGAATCCGAACGCCTCCTCGATCCTCGCCGAGACAATCATCCGCACCATGCTGCCGGGAATCATCACCTCAAGCGCGATCGGATCGCCGTTCGTGGTTTGCCCGTCAAGATCCATCTTGAACATCGCCCCGCCGGTATCGATGGTGCGGCAGACGACATGATCACCGGCTACGCCCTCGCGCAGAAACGGCTTGATCACTTCGCCCAGCGCCTCAAGCGCCTGCGGAAAAAAGAACACGGCATAACCATTCTTGTCGTCCATCCATCCTCCAGTCATTGGTGGGTTTGCTGGCGTGTCAGCGCAGCGTGACCTGCAATTTTGCTGCGGCGTTTCGTGCCTTCGCGCGCGCCTGCTCAAGGTCATCACCAAGCGCCAGAGTGACCGCAACGCGACGCTGACCTTCTACCCGCGGCTTGCCGAACAGACGCAATTGGGTGTCAGGCTCGGCAAGCGCCGCGTCCACGCCACTGAAGACCGGTACGCCGTGTCCTTCTGCCACCACCGCGCAAGACGCTGAGGCAGACCGGGTACGTATCACGGGCACCGGGAGCCCGAGGATCGCGCGCGCATGCAGCGCGAATTCGCTGAGGTCCTGCCCCGCCAGGGTAACGAGACCAGTGTCGTGCGGACGCGGTGACACCTCGCTGAACCACACCTCGTCGCCTTTGATAAAAAACTCCATTCCGAACACGCCCCAGCCGCCCAGATCGTCGCTGACCGCGCCCGCCATCGCTTGCGCGCGCTCCAGCGCCAAGGCCGACATCGGTTGTGGCTGCCAGCTCTCGCGGTAGTCGCCATCCTCTTGGGTGTGCCCGATCGGCGCACAGAAGGTGGTGCCACCGGCGTGGCGCACCGTCAGCAGAGTGATCTCGTAGTCGAAATCGACGAACCCTTCGACGATTACCCGCCCCGCACCGGTGCGACCACCGGTCTGCGCATACTCCCAAGCCTGATCGATATCGGCATCCGCACGGACCAGCGACTGGCCCTTGCCGGACGACGACATCACCGGCTTGACCACGCAGGGCATGCCGATCACGGCGACTGCTGCGCGGTAGTCATCCAGAGTGTCCACAAAACGGTATGGCGACGTGGGTACGCCCAGCGTCTCAGCCGCCAGCCGCCGGATGCCTTCGCGGTCCATCGTCAGCTGCGCGGCGCGCGCGGTCGGAATTATTCGCGCGCTGCTGCCCTGCTCGGCAAACTCGCGCTCAAGCTCAACCAGCGTAGCGGTCGCGATCGCCTCGATCTCCGGCACGATGAGGTCGGGTTTCTCGTTCGCAACCAACGCTCGCACCGCATCGCCGTCAAGCATGTCCAGAACGTGGCTGCGATGCGCCACCTGCATCGCCGGTGCATCGGGGTAGCGGTCAGCGGCAATCACCTCCACGCCAAAGCGCTGCAGCTCGATGGCCACTTCCTTGCCGAGCTCGCCCGATCCCAACAGCAACACGCGGAAGGCATACGGCGACAACGGCGTGCCTAAAGTGACGGTGCCGTCAGTCGGCGCGGTGTTCTCGGTCATGGAAGGGTTTACCGGGCGGATGGAAGACCCCGTAGTCTAACTTCGGCATCAAGATGGGGTCGCGATCCTTACCTCAATGCGGACCACGTGCGATCCTTCCCCGATGCCGCCCAGACGCTCCCCAATGCTGCGCACCCTGCTCACCGCTGGACTGGTTTCCGTGCTGGCGATGGGCTGTACGGAGCGCTCGGAGCAGGCCGCGGGGGTACCGGAAGCGCGTCTGTCCGGCGTGCTGCTGGATATGCAGATGAACGAGATCAGCGGTCTTGCCGCCTCGAGCATCCATCCCGATGTGTTGTGGATGCACGACGACGGCGGCAACCCGGCACGATTGTTCGCGGTAAGTACCTCGGGTCGGCGGCTGGCAACCTTCGGTATTGAAGGAGTCACCAAAACCGACTGGGAGGACATGGCCGCCTTCGAGTTCAAGGGCAAGCGCTACCTGCTGATCGCCGATACAGGCGACAACGGCGGCTTGCGGCGCACGCTGCAACTGCATGTGATCGAGGAGCCGACGACGCTGACCAATGCGCGCCTGAAGCCTGCATGGTCGATCGGTTTCCGCTGGCCGGACGGCGCGCGAGACTGCGAGGCGGTCGCCGTAGACGCCGAGCGTGGCGAGATCCTGCTGATCTCCAAGAAGCGCGAACCGCCGGAGTTGTTCGTCTTGCCGCTGCAGCCACCCGACCGGGAGTTGCTTACCGCTACCCGCGTCGGCCACTTGGCTGGCATTCCCGAACCGGACCCGGAATCCGAGCGCAGGAATCCAAAACGGGCACGCCTCGACGGCCAAGTCACGGCCGCATCGGTATCACCCGACCGGAGCACTCTGGCGGTCATGACCTACCGCTACCTGCTGCTTTATTCGCGCACGCAACCGCAGGACTGGGCCGCGGCGGTTGCCAGCGAGCCCCGTACCAGCGTGCTGCCTTGGCTGCCACAGGCCGAGGCGCTGGGATGGTCTGCGGACGGACGCAGCCTTTACGCAACGGGCGAGTTCATCCCCGCACCGCTGTACCGCATCACGCCCTGATCCGCGCGCGCTACGTCAGCGGGCGACACGCGCACGAACTAAATTTGCTTTTTTGATATCACTTTGATATCACTAAACGCACTTAACCAGCGAGACATCCCATGAAAGAGAACCCGACCCGCTCCTTCCCAGGCATTCCGGTAATGCTGGTTCTGCTGGCGCTGATGCTGGCAATGGGCTGGCTCACAATCGCCAGCATTAAGCCGTTCCAGCTGGCGCCGCTGCTTACCGGAATCGTCGTGTTCCTCGCGGCATTCACCGCTTTGTGCGGCCTGTATATGGTCGAACCGAATCAGGCCGCGGTACTCAGCCTGTTCGGGCGCTACGTTGGCACGGTCAAGGAGAGTGGCCTGCACTTCAACAACCCGTTCCTCACCAAGCGCAAGGTGTCGTTGCGGGTGCGCAACTTCGAAAGCGGCAAGCTCAAGGTCAACGAGTTGGAAGGCAGCCCGATCGAGATCGCCGCGGTGATCGTGTGGGAAGTGGTCGACTCGGCCGAAGCCGTATTCAACGTCGACGACTACGAGAGCTTCGTCCAGATCCAGTCCGAAGCAGCCTTGCGCGCGATGGCGACCAGCTACCCCTACGACAGCGACGACTCAGAGCTGATTTCGCTGCGCAGCCATCCGGTGGAGATTTCCCACCATCTGCAGGAGCAACTGACCGAGCGCCTCAGTGCCGCCGGCGTCAATGTCATCGAAGCGCGCATCAGCCACCTTGCCTACGCTCCCGAGATTGCCCGGGCGATGCTGCAACGCCAGCAGGCTGGCGCGGTAATCGCCGCCCGCACCCGCATCGTTGCCGGCGCCGTCGGCATGGTCGAGATGGCCCTGACCGACCTGCAGAAAAACGGCGTGGTCCAACTGGATGAGGAGCGCAAGGCAGCCATGGTCAGCAATCTGCTGGTGGTGCTGTGCAGCGAGCGCACGCAACCGGTGGTCAACACCGGCTCGCTGTACTAGGCCGCAATGTCACAGAAAAAAGGCTATGCACTACGTATCAACGCCGAGATCCTCGCGGCTACGCAGCGCTGGGCGGACGATGAGCTGCGCAGCATCAACGCCCAGATCGAGTACGTCCTGCGCGAGGCACTGCGCAAGGCAGGACGGCTTCCACAGCCGTCCAAAGCCCCCAAAGAGGAATAAAACGTCATGAGCAGTCGTTGGAATTACAAAGTGGTAGAGGTGAAGCCGAAGGTCTTCGAAGGCTCGATCATCATCAGACTGGAGGAAGAGCTGAACCGCCTTGGGAGACTGGGCTGGGAGTTGGTCTCGATGACCCAGAACAGCGGTATAGAGCCGATTCGTCTTGTCTTGAAGCAGGAGAACTAGGATGAAAAGCTCTGGCATCCATCTGGCCCTCGCGGCGTTGCTGTGTGCCGTCACGCCCGGACTTGTCACAGGCGCGCCTCACTCCGCCGGCGGGGAGGTCAGCTCTACTGACGCTCCAGAGGAGTCCGCGGTTACGATCACGCTCGGACTGCTCGACCAGCTTGATGCCGGTGATTTCACCGGGGCCGAAGCCCGATTCAGCGCCGACATGGCGGCGGCGGTGCCAGCGGCCAAACTCAAAGAGCTCTGGAGCTCGCTACCCGACCACGTGGGTGCACTTAGCAGTCGCGGTGCGCCGACAGTCGGTCAGCACGAGGGCATGCAGGTCGTGGCGATCCCTCTGCACTATAAGAAAGGCGAGCTGTTAGCGCAGGTCGCTATCGACAGTGACGGCAAAATTGCCGGATTTCTTGTCAAGCCCGCTTCGCCGCCGAAAGCCGCAGCACCCGCCCCGGATACAAATATCACCGAGCAGCCATTCCAGTTCGGTAGCAGTGAGCGCGCATTGCCCGGCACGCTGGCGATGCCAAAAGGGGCCGCCGGCGCAAATGGCTTGCCCGCAGTGGTGATGGTCCACGGCTCCGGACCGCAGGATCGCGACGAAACCATCGGCCCGAACCGGCCCTTCATGGATATCGCGCGCGGCTTGGCAGCACGAGGCATTGCCGTGCTGCGATATGACAAACGCACCATGGCCCGTCCGCAGGACTTCGCATCTGGCAAATACACCGTGGATGACGAAACCACCAACGACGCCGTCGACGCGGTTGCGGCATTGAGTTACACCAAGCGCATCGATCCCGCACGAATCTACGTGCTGGGTCACAGCCAAGGTGCCATGTTGGCCCCGCGTATCGCCCGCAACGCGGCCGATGCCGGCACACCGGTAGCCGGACTGGTGATGCTGGGCACGCCGGCGCGCTCGCTGCTGGACCTCCTGCCGGAACAGAACCGTTACCTCCTCGGCGCCGATGGCGACATCGACCCGGCAGAGCAGGACTTCCTCGACGAGCTGGACGCCAAAATTGCGCGGGTCCGCTCAGGCGCGGAAATGCCCACCAGCGAGACCCCGCTGAAGGTTCCAGCCGCCTACCTGCGGCACTTCGACGCCATCGATCCGGTCGCCGACGCGCTGGCAACTACCGTGCCGATGCTGCTGTTGCAGGGCGGTCGAGACTTCCAGGTGATCGATACGGACTGGCAACTGTGGCACCGCGCGTTGGACCGCAAGTCCAACGCGACGCTGAAGCACTACCCGTCGCTCAACCATCTGGGCATCGCTGGCACTGGACCCGGCAGCATCGCCGAGTACCACGAGCCCGGACACGTCGACGCCACACTGGTGTCGGACATCGCGGCGTGGATCAACCAGCCACCCGCACCGAAGTGACCTCGGCATTGGCCGTCCAGCCGCGACGGCGATAACCTGAGCGGATGCACGGAAAAACCCCGATCCTTATCAACACCCCCCACATCGAGCTGTGGCCACACGGCACGTTGCAGGCACGCAGCAACCACGATGCACGCCTGCTGTCACAGGCACGCCACGTATTGCGCCGCAAGCGCGACGGGCGCTATCTGGTCGCCGACACGCCCGCGGGGATGGCGTCGCTGTCGCATGGTTGGCAGCACGAAGCCGGCATCAGCGATGCGCTGACAGCGCTTTCCGCTCGGCGTGCAGTATCTGCCGCCGATGGGGCCCAAGCCGCGGAGCTCCCACTGGATCGACTGCAACAATACCTCTACCAACTGGGTATCGACGGCGACTACGCTCGGCGCACCCGACTGCCGCTTGTCGCCGAGCCCGGGGTGCTTGCACTCGCCGGTTTCGACCGCTATCACCGCGCGCTCTGGCTTCGCCATGGCGCCGCACGCGCCTGGAACCAGCTGCAGCGAGCGGCACTGAAAGACGACATCGTGTTGGACGCAATTTCCGGATATCGCAGTCACGACTATCAACTGGGCATCTTCGAGCGAAAACTGGCCCGCGGGCAGACGGTGGACGAGATCCTCACCGTCAATGCTGCCCCCGGCTACAGCGAACACCACTCCGGCTGCGCGCTGGACATCAGTACGCCGGGCGAGCTTCCCGCGGAAGAATCCTTCGAACACACGCCAGCGTTCGACTGGCTGCGGGGCAACGCCGCGAGCCATGGCTTCACTATGAGCTATCCGCGCGACAACCCCTACGGCATCGTCTACGAGCCTTGGCACTGGTGCTGGACTGCAGGATTGCATCCCGTGCCAGCACCGGCTGGATGATGATCAGCGTCTGACTGAATCGGCCGCCCATAGCAGCCATCCCAACATCATCAAGCCACCGCCGAAGGGCGCCAGGGTGGTCGGTGTGGAAAAGAAGTGGGCGGCGATGAGGCTGCCGGAGAACATCGCTGTCCCGGCTGCCAGGCTGACCAGCCCCGCCAGACCCACTCGCCGAACCGCACGTGGCGCCAACGCGCCCAGCGCGATGCCATGTCCAAATGCAAACCAGGCAGCCGACTGCAGACGCTCTTGCACGGCGGCATCGACCGCGTGCGCGGCATAGGCAGCCAGGGCGACAGAAACGCCGGCCATCAGGGCACCGATGCAAGCAACAACGCGCATCGTGGCCCCGTGGCTGGGCGGGCGTGAAGCAGAGCTCTGTGGGGTCATGGGTGTATCAGGTGCGTGTGGGAAGCCGAGGTTAGCAGGCAAAAAAAAGCGCGCCGCAGTTTCCCGCGGCGCGCCCTGTAGATCAGAAACCGGCTGAGTCGATCAGCGCAGCATCCAGTACACCTTGAACTCGCCTTCGCCGTTGAAGCCCTTGTCGATACCGGCATCCCACGACTCGTACGGACGGCCTGCGGTTTCCTTGCCCTGGGTCAGGACCCATGCACGCAGCGTGTCACGCATCGTGGACAGGTTGGCCATGTGTCCGCTGAATGGAACCATCGCGACCTTGGCCGACTCTTCGAAGACGTGCTCGACCGGACCTTCCAGCTTCACCGTGAGTTTTCCGGCGGCCGGTGTCGTATCTGCAGCCGCGACTACCGTGCTGGCAGCCTCGCCATCCTTCGCTGCGGACGCATCGGCAGCACCAGCCTTGCGCACCGGCATGGCGATGTCGAACGAGTACGTGTCAGTACCAAACTCGTTGGTGATAACCCGCACCGGACCGGCAGCGACGAGATTGTTGGCCTTCATGACCTTCTCGATCCACTGCATATTGTTCTTCATGGTGCGCTCAACAACGTCGTTGTTACGCTCCACCGCCGCGCTGACCAGCAGCAGGTTCGCTGCCGGACGCTCGACGAAGCTCGGCGACTTGGACGCATCGTCCTTGCTCAACAAGCTGTAGTCGAAGTTGGGCACCGCGGCCAGCATGTTGCTCAACCGGCCGAGGCTCATCTTCATGCTGTCACCCATGCCGCTGGAGACGTACATGCCGGCGTAACGGCCGAACAGGTTCATCCCGTAATCGACGTCGTAGGTCTGGGTAATGCGCACGTTGCGCTTCACTGCGCCACGGCCGGTCGGCTCCAGCTTGAACGTGGTGACCTTGTTGCTGCCCGGCTCCTTGTTGGCCACCTTGAAGGTCACGCTCTTGCCGGGGTCACTCTCGACCAACTCCCAGTGGCCACTGCCCACCGAGCGCTCTTTGGAGCTGTAATCCAGCCGTGCACCGACACCGGAAGTCGGTCCAGAGAGGTTGATGTCCATCTCCGGATCATGCAGCGGCAGCACGTTCCACTGGGTAAAGCGCGCAAAGCTGTTGATCGTGTCGTAGACGATCGTCATTTTCCGGTTGGTCTCCACCGACTGCTCGATGTGACGGTGCGAGGGCAACATGAAGCCTACGATGATGAACAGTGCGGCAACGATCGCCAGCGAAATCAACAATTCAATCAGACGGGTCATACAGGTTCTCTCCAGGGCCGGACCCGGAACGGGACGAGGGCGCAGACCGGCAATCCTAACAAGGAAACCGCTCCGGCCGCAGCCCATCGGGATGACTTAATCAGGGCAATTGCACCCGTTTGCTTCAGCGGCTAGACCAATTGCAGTTCAAATGCCTTCAAAACCGCACGTGTCCTGTCCCGCACACCCAGCTTTGAGAGGATGTTGGACACGTGGTTTTTGATCGTGCCTTCAGCCACACCCAGCGAGTTGGCAATCTCCTTGTTGGAGAAGCCACCCGCCATCAGGCGCAGGATCTCGGTTTCGCGATCGGTCAATGGATCCGGGCGATCCAGGCTGACGAACTCGTTGCGCATGTGCTCCAGACCCGACAGCAGGCGCTGGCTCATTGCCGGCTGCACCAGTGAGCCACCAGCAGCAACGGTCTGGATGGCGTTGACCAGCTGCTCCAGCGAGACGTCCTTGAGCATGTATCCCTTGGCTCCGGCCTTGATCCCGGCCAGCACCATCTGGTCGTCGTCAAAGGTGGTCAGGATGATCGTCGGCGGCAACTGACCACTGGCGGCGAGCGCCTGCAGCGCCTCAAGACCCGACATCACCGGCATCCGCATGTCCATCAACACCACATCCGGCAAAATCTGCGGAATCACTTCAATGGCTTGGCGCCCATCATTGGCCTCGGCCACGACCTCGATGCCCTCGGCCAAAGACAACAGTGCGCGCACCCCCTGGCGGACCAGGGTCTGATCGTCGACGAGCAGAACCCGGATCGGTCCATCAGCACGGCTGGTTTTCATGTCTCGATTCCCTCGATAGCGGCAGCGGTCGAAACCGGCAGTGCGACGCGCAGCCTGAAACCGGCCTGAGGCCGGGTGTCGATGCTCAACTCGCCAGCGTATTCCGCCAGCCGCTCACGCATGCCCCGCAGGCCGTTCCCAATGACAACCTGATCCGCGCCCCGACCATCGTCGTGTGCGTCCATCAGGATACGCCCGCGCTCGCCCCACAGCCGTATCCACAGATTTTCGGCATTGGCGTGGCGAGCCACATTGGTGATTATTTCCTGCGTGCAGCGCAGCAGTACCTGCGCGCGCTCGGGATCGTCGAGGTTCAGCGGCTGCTCGATATCCATGTGGATGTCCAGGCCCGGCACGTTCTCGGCCAGCGGACGCAACGCGACGCCTACATCAATTGCACCGCCGGTGCGCAACTGGCTGACCGCCTCACGCACGTCGGTCAGCAGCAGCCGAGCGAGCGTATGGGCTTGGGTCACATGCTCCAGCGCACGGCCCTCGGTCAGGTGACCGGCCACTTCCAGGTTCAGGCTGAGCGCAGTGAGGTGATGTCCCAGCAGGTCGTGCAGCTCACGGGAGATCCGGGTGCGCTCGTTGACGCGTGCACTCTCGGCCAGCAGCAACCGCGTGGCCTGCAGCTCAGCATTCAGCCGGCGCTGCTCCTCGCGCGCCTGAGCCTGCTGCATCGCCACCAAAGCGGTGACAAAGACGAAGGTGGAGAAGCCCGCATAGAGCAACGATTGCAACAACGCGATCAGCGGCGGAAAGTTCCACGGCGCGGCAACGAAGACCGGAATAACCGCGATGTTGCTGACCACCAGCCACGCCACGCCCACCCGCATCGGCAGCATCCATGGCAACAGGCCGGCCACCACCATCAGCAACACGCTGCCCAGCCCGGTGCCGGAGAAGTAACTGACGCCGAGCGCGCAGCCCGTCAGCAGGAGCAGCAGCACATGGTCGACCCAGGACCGTCGCGCCACTGCGAGCGACCGCGTGATCCACCAATACACCCCGCCGAAGCTCAGATAGACCGCCAACCACCGGCCGATCACCAGATTGAAGGCGGGACTGTCTGCGGCGTCCTGCTGGATCGCCGCCGGGTCGAGGAAGATCGTTACCAGCCAAAAGCCGACCATTCCCCATGTGAATAGTCCGGCGTAGCGCAGCAGTCGGGTATGGTTAAGGCGTCTCAACATTCCCGCATGCTACCGGCATCACACCGATACGGTAGCCGTCAAAAGTCATGCTGAATGGGCGCTTCGGGCTGGTCTACCGGCAGCCCAACAGTCGCCTGCCCTGCGGTCGCGTGCGATAATCGGTCGGCTGAACCACGCCACTGACGCACCAAACTCCTGGAGTACCGGAATGTCGATCGTCGTCCGCGACGTGCAAGAGCACGAACTGGATTCCGTCCTCGCCCTGAATAATGCTGCCGGCCCGGCAATCCTGCCGCTGGACGCGGCTCGGTTGCGTCATTTTTTTGAGACCGCCGAGTATTTCCGCGTCGCGGAACGTGACGGCACCCTCGCTGGCTTTCTGGTCGGCATGGGCAGCCACGCCGAGCACGAGAGCAGCAACTTCCGCTGGTTTCGCGAGCGACACCCCGATTTCTTCTATATCGACCGCATCGTGGTCGCGAGCCGCCGCCGCGGTGGTGGCGTTGGCCGGGCGTTCTACGCCGATGCCCAAAGCTACGCCGAATTGCGCTACCCGCAGATGGCGTGTGAGGTTTTCCTGGAAGGCAGCAACGACCCGGTGTTGCTGTTCCACGGCAGCTTCGGCTTCCGCGAAGTCGGTCAACACGTAATGCCCGGCACCGGCATGCGCGCAGCGATGCTGATGAAGGAGCTGTGTAGCTACCCGTGGGTCAACGAGACCTACGGTCGCAACCTGCCAAATGTCGCTTGGGCCGCTGCCCGTGAGCTACCTCGTGACCAGCTGTCGGCACGCCCGACCGGTACCGGCCATTGAACGCAGCCGTGGATTTCGAGCCCGCAGGTGAGCTGAAGATCGGGCAGGTCGGCATCGCCAACCTGCGTATCCGCACTTTGGACGTCGCCCGTCTGTCTGCGGAAATGCAGGATCGCGTGCAACGTGCGCCGAACCTGTTTGCGAAGGCCGCCGTGGTTCTCGACTTCGGCGGACTGGCGCAGGTTCCTGACGCAGCCACCGCGCGCGCCTTGATTGACGGTCTGCGCGAGGCAGGCGTGCTGCCGGTGGCACTTGCCTATGGCACCAGCGAGACCGAGCATCTGGCCGAAGCGCTGCAACTGCCGATACTGGCGAGGTTCCGCGCGCAATACGAGCGCAGCGATACCCCGGTGGCAGCGCCCGCTGCCCCGGAGCCGGCGGCGACCCCGACGCGCGCGGCCGAGCCCGCATCGCCGTCACGCGACACCGCACCGGGTCTGGTGCATGTGCCGCTGGTGCGTTCCGGCCAGCAGCTGTATGCCGACAACCGCGACCTGACTGTGCTGACCGGCGTGGGCAATGGCGCGGAGGTCATCTCGGACGGATCGGTACATATCTATGGCCCGCTGCGCGGTCGCGCGCTGGCCGGCGCCAAGGGCAACGAGCAGGCACGGATCTTCTGCCGCGAGTTCCACGCCGAACTGGTTGCCATCGCAGGTCACTACAAGGTTCTGGAAGACATTCCCGCTGAGCTCCGCGGAAAGGCGGTGCAGGTATGGCTGCAGGAAGGCCAATTGCATATTGCCGCGCTCGACGCCGCATGAGCGGCGAACCGAACATGCTTTCTCCCGACGCCATGTCCTGCACCGGAACTCCCGGTCAGAACGTCGGCTGCAGCGCCCCCGCGTGTGCAGCATCGGCCGGCCCCGCGCCGGCGGCGCTCTCCCCCGCGCACTATCCAATCAACTGGAGGATTTGAACTTGGCCGAAATCATCGTTGTCACTTCGGGCAAGGGGGGCGTTGGCAAAACCACCACCAGCGCCAGCCTCGCCTGTGGCCTTGCGCGCCGCGGCCACAAGGTCGCAATCATCGATTTCGATGTCGGCCTGCGCAATCTCGACCTGATCATGGGTTGCGAGCGTAGGGTCGTGTATGACTTCGTCAATGTGGTCAACGGCGAATCCAGCCTCAAGCAGTCGCTGATCAAGGACAAGCGCTTCGAGAACCTGTTCGTGCTGGCTGCCTCGCAGACCCGCGACAAGGATGCGCTGACTCTGGAAGGCGTTGAGCGGGTCCTCAACGAGCTGGCGGCCGACGGCTTCGATTACATCATTTGCGACTCCCCGGCCGGCATTGAGAAGGGCGCCTACCTGGCGATGTACTTCGCCGACCAGGCACTGGTGGTCGTCAATCCCGAGGTCTCCTCGGTGCGCGATTCCGACCGCATCCTCGGCCTTCTGGCCTCCAAGACGCGCCGCGCCGAGACCGGCGACCGCATCAAGGAGCACCTGCTGCTGACCCGCTACAGCCCCAAGCGCGTCGAAACCGGCGAGATGCTCAGCATCGGTGACGTTGAGGAGATCCTTGGTCTGAAGACGATCGGCGTTATTCCTGAGTCCAACGACGTGCTCAACGCGTCCAACAAAGGTGAGCCGGTCATTCTGGACACCGAGTCCGACGCCGCACAGGCCTACGACGACGCAGTGGCCCGACTGTTGGGCGATACCCGCCCGATGCGTTTCACGACCCCTGAGAAAAAGGGTTTCTTCAGCAAGATGTTCGGAGGTTAGCCATGGGTCTGTTTGATTTCCTGCTGGTCAAGAAGCAGACCGCCTCGGTCGCCAAGGACCGGCTGCGGATCATCGTCGCCCACGAGCGCGCGACCCGCGGCGGGCCGGACTACCTGCCCATGCTGCAAAGGGAACTGCTCGAGGTCATCCGCAAGTACGTCAACGTTGATGCCGATGCGGTCAAGGTCGACTTGCTCAGCGAGGGCGACGACAAGGTGCTGGATATTTCGGTTTCTCTGCCCGAGAACAGCACTGTCGCCAACAACTGACGACAGACCGTGACTCACGGAGCGGCTCCCCATCCCGGGAGCCGTTCTGCGTTGTCGCGATATCACCGCTCACCCTGACTGCTTGGCTGCCAAATGCTGACCTTGTCTGACCTCGGATTTGAGTCGCCCGGCCGCCTGCTGGCAGCCTATGGCCTGCGTCTGGTCCAGGTGGCGGATGGTGAGCCGATACCCGGCAGCTATTGGGGCGATACCGAGGCAGGGCTGATTGGCGAGACCGTGTATGCGCGCGGCGATACGCCGGTGCACTCGCTGTTGCACGAAGCCGGACATCTGATGGTGCTATCACCCGAAGCTCGCGCCAACGTGCACACGGACGCTACCGATTCCATCGACGAAGAAGACGCCGTCTGCGTGCTGCAGGTGCTGTTGGGCGACGCCCTGCCCGGCGTCGGAGCCGCGCGCATTCTGGCCGACATGGATGCCTGGGGGTACACCTTCCGCCTCGGCTCGGCCGCCGCCTACTTCCAACAGGATGCCGAAGCGGCATGGCAGTGGCTGGGCGCGCGCGGTCTGGCCGACCCGCTCACCCGCACGCTTGCGCCGCGCCCGGCCGGGATCTAGCCTTCGAGGGTTGACGCCATCACGGCGTCCCTGAACCCAGAGGTGTCCACCATGAAGCCCATTCGCGCCGTGCTCGCGCTGAGCATTGCCACTGCCGTGCTCGGCCTGGCTGCCTGCGACAAGTCGCCGACCCCCGCCACGACGGCTTCATCCCCCTCGTCCGACGCCGTGCCAGCGACCGGCGAGACCGCCGATCAGTTCATCGCCCGCGTCAATGCGGAGCTGATGGCGATGCAGCCCGAGCTGAACAAGCCGCAGTGGCTGTCCAACACCTACATAAACGATGACACCGAGTTCCTCGCGGCCAAATCGAACGAGAACTACCTGTCGCGACTGAACGAGTGGATCGAGCAGGCCAAGAGTTTTGAAGGCCAGCAGATGACGCCCGAAACTGCACGCGCGATCCAGCTGCTCAAGCTGTCCACGTCCATGCCGGCCCCCAACGACCCGACCAAACTCGCCGAACTGACCGGCATCGTCAGCAAGATGGAAGGTGCCTACGGCGCGGGTGAGTACTGCAAGGGCGAGGGCGACGCACGCAACTGCCGTCAGCTGGGTGCGCTTGAGGACGTGCTGCGCGACAACCGCGACTACGACGCACAGCTGGACGCCTGGCGCGGCTGGCACACCATCGCTCAGCCGATGCGCAAAGACTATGTACGCTTCGTCGAACTGGTCAACGAAGGCGCGGGCACGATGGGCTTCGCGGACGCCGGTGAAATGTGGCGCTCCGGCTATGACATGAGCCCGGTTGAACTGGCGGCCGAAACCGATCGCCTGTGGGGTCAGGTCAAGCCGCTGTACGAGCAGCTGCATTGCTACACCCGCACCCGCCTGGACGCCAAGTATGGCAAGGACAAGGGCGAGGTCGCCGGCGGCATGCTGCCTGCGCACCTGCTGGGCAACATGTGGCAGCAGGACTGGGGCAATCTGTGGGACGTGCTGGCGCCGTATGAGAACGCCGGCAAAATGGACATCAGCGGCGCTCTGGAATCACGCTATCGCCAGATCCACGCGCAGAAGCTCGCCCAGAACACCGCCGACCAGAGCCCTGCCCGACTCGCGCAGCTGGAAGAAGACGCCAAGGATGCGTCCGCACGCCAGATGACCAAGCGCGCGGAGGATTTCTATCTCTCCCTTGGCATGGCCAAGCTGCCTGACAGCTACTGGCAGCAGACCCAATTCATCAAGCCGCGTGACCGCAACGTGGTCTGCCACGCAAGTGCCTGGGATATGGATATGAAGGGCGACGTGCGCACGAAGATGTGCATCAAACCCAACGAGGAAGAGTTCACCACCATCTACCACGAGCTGGGCCACGTGTATTACTTCATGGCCTACAACAAGCAGCCGCCGCTGTTCCAGACCGGTGCACACGATGGCTTTCACGAAGCCATTGGCGACATCATCGTGCTGTCGATGACGCCGAAGTACCTGGAGTCGATCGGGCTGGTCGATGCACAGCAGCAAAGCAAGGAAGCGGAGATCAATGCCCAGATGCGCATGGCATTGGCGAAGGTCGCCTTCCTGCCGTTCGGTTTGATGATTGATCGCTGGCGCTGGGGAGTGTTTGACGGCTCGATCAAGCCCGACCAGTACAACAAGGCGTGGTGGGATCTGAAGGCGAAGTACCAGGGCGTAGCGCCGGTCGACACGCGCGGTGAAGAGTTCTTCGATCCGGGCGCGAAGTACCACGTGCCGGGCAACACGCCGTATACCCGCTACTTCCTGTCGCACGTGCTGCAGTTCCAGTTCTACAAGTCGCTGTGCGATGCGTCCGGATACACCGGCCCGCTTAACGAGTGCAGCTTCTACGGCGACAAGGCAGCCGGTCAGAAACTCCAGGCGATGCTGGACAAGGGCGCGAGCCAGCCTTGGCAGAAGACGATGAAGGAGCTGACCGGCGGCGAGAGCATGGATGCCAGCGCGGTGCTGGAGTACTTCTCTCCGTTGCAGACGTGGCTTGAACAGCAGAATGAAGGCCAGGCGTGTGGCTGGCAGGCGAGCAGCAGCGCCGGCTCACCGCAGCAGACCAAGCCCGCTGCAAGTACTCCTGCCAACGCCGCAGAAACGCCCACCAGGGGCTGAAGCACGCTGCCGAGTACAGCGCGCATCGCGATCCGGACACACCGGGTCGCGATGCTGGGATTTTGGGCCGGCCAAGTGCCGGCCTTTTCTTGTCAGCCCACTAGATCGAATCGCCCGGCACACGGGCACCGCTGCGCGAGCGCCCCTCCAACGGCCGGGAAGAAAGTGACTCCCACAGCCAGAATAGCCAGCCGATCAGAACCAGCGCTGCGGCGGCAATCGCCAATGCCATGGCGCTGCCACTGAGCCACGGCGAAATGATGCCGGCGACCACCGCGTTGAGCACCAATGAAGTGAACGCCTGCAACGAGGACGCCGCGCCACGCATCCGCGGGTACATTTCCAGGATCGCAAGGGTGACGATCGGAAAAACCAGCGCGATCCCGAACGCGTTCATGCTGATCGGGATCATCGCCCACGGGATCTGCGGCGTATCGGTCCACAGGTTGTAGGCCAGTCCGAGCACTACCGCTACACCTGACACTGCAAATCCGATCGCCACCAGCGCCGAGCCGCTGATCCGCCCAGCGGCACGACCGGACGTGAACGCACCCGCCACCATGCCGCCAATCATCGGAATGAAGAACCAACCGAAATCCTCCGGTCCCATCCGCTCACCATTGCGTTCCAGCAGGTCCAGCACGAACGCCGGCGCGGAGGCGATAAACAGGAATAGCGCGGAGAAATTGAACGCGGCACACGCTGCGAGGCGTTGGAAGCGCGGATTGATCAAGATCGCCTTGTAGTCGCGGTAGAGTCGCGTCGGGACCAGCGGCAACCGCGCTTCAACCGGATGGGTTTCCGGTAGCAGGCGCCAGGTCAGGGCCAGCAGCACCGCAGAGAAGACGACCAGGAACCAGAAAATCGTCGACCAGTGACTCCAGCCGAGAATCCAGCCGCCAATGATCGGCGCGATTGCTGGTGCGATCCCAAAGATCATCGACACGTGGCTCATCAACCGCTGCGCATCGTCGCCCTGCAATACGTCCCGAATCACCGCCCGACCGACGATCAGCCCGGTGCCAGCCGACAGTCCCTGCAGCGCGCGGAACATCAACAGCGTGTCCAACTCAGTCGACAGCGCACACCCCACAGAAGCCAAGGTGAAAATCGATAGCCCACCAAGGATGACCCGCCGGCGTCCCCACGCATCCGACAACGGCCCGTGCAGAACGCTGGTCACCGCATAAGCAACCAGGTAGACACTGATCGTTTGCTGCATCGCCAGCTTGTCGGCGCCGAACTCGGCTCCCATCACCGGGAATGCAGGGAAAATAGTGTCGATAGCGAACGGGCCGAACATCGACAGGCCGGCGAGGATCAGGGTGAGCCGGGGCAGGCTGACCTGGGTTTGTAGTTTGCTCACGAAATTCCAGCGGTGGAACGATTCCTTATGGTAAAGGGTGCGGCCACAAGATCGCGTCGAGCCCGAGAATGCGTGCAGCCACCGGCCGCTCGCGCAAGAAACGCTTGATGACTGACGCATCCCACTCCGGGCTTGGCATGGTAATGCGTGAGCGGGAAGCCATCCGAGGAGCGCAACCTCACCCAGCGCATCGCCTATAATCCGCCTCGCTACACCCAACCTGTGGGAGAAGCGGATCGCCCCGATCAGGGCGGCACGCTGCCGAAGACGCAACGCCCGTAATCGCTCAGGCCCCAGTACCACAGGTTGTGAACAACTCTGGAGAGACCGGTTCAATCCGGCGCCGAAGGTGCACGAAGTACGGACCGTCCGCGGCCGGACTTCCAAAACTCTCAGGCAAAAGGACAGAGGGGCGAGCGGGGGTTTCGAGTGGCGCAAGCCACGAGCCCGCGAGCGCCCGTCGGCCGTGAGGCCTACGGGCGGGAAAGCCCTTCCCGCGGTCACGCACCGCACGCAGCTAACGGACGCCCCTGCCATGAGCCACAACACCCCACATTCCCTGCGCGCGCTTGAGCATCACGATGCCTTCGTCTCGCGCCACATCGGCCCCAACGACGCGGAAGTTGCGCAGATGCTGAGCGTGGTTGGCCACGAATCGCTGGACGCCTTCACCGATGCGATCGTCCCCGCGTCGATCCGTTCGCCCAAGCAACTGGACCTGCCAACCGCAGTGACCGAGGTCGATGCGCTGGCCCAGATCCGCGACATCGCCGACCGCAACCTGGTCTACCGCAGCTTCATCGGCCAGGGCTACTACGGCACCCATACGCCGAACGTCATCTTGCGCAACATCCTTGAGAACCCGGGCTGGTACACCGCGTACACGCCTTATCAGGCGGAGATCTCGCAGGGCCGCATGGAGGCGCTGATCAACTTCCAGACTATGTGTGCGGATCTGACCGGCATGGAGATCGCCAACGCATCTCTGCTGGATGAGGGCACCGCCGCCGCCGAGGCAATGACCCTGGCGCGCCGCTCCAGCCGCGCCAAGAGCAACGTGTTCTTCGTCTCCAGCGGCGTGCACCCGCAGACCATCGAGGTCATGCGCACACGCGCCGAGCCGTTGGATATCGAACTGGTGGTTGGCGACGACGCCGATGCAGCACAGACCGATTCCTTCGGTGTGCTGGTGCAGTATCCGGATACGTTCGGCTGCGCCAACGACTACGCCGCACTGGCCGAGGCCGTCCACGCGCGCGGCGGCCTGGTGGCGGTTGCGGTCGACCTGCTCGCTCTGACCCTGCTCAAGGCGCCCGGCGAATGGGGCGCGGACATCGTGGTCGGCAACACCCAGCGCTTCGGCGTGCCGTTCGGCTTCGGCGGCCCGCACGCTGCATTCATGGCCTGCCGCGACTCCTACAAGCGCTCGATGCCCGGCCGCCTGATCGGCGTATCGCTCGATGCGGAGGGGAACACGGCGTACCGACTTACCCTGCAGACCCGCGAGCAGCACATCCGCCGCGAGAAGGCGACCAGCAACATCTGCACCGCGCAGGTCCTGCTGGCGGTGATGGCCTCCATGTACGCCGTTTACCATGGCCCGGATGGCTTGGTGCGCATTGCACGCCGTACCCACCGCTTGACCGCGATCCTCGCCGGCGCGCTGCGCAAGGCCGGAATCAAGGTCAGCGACCGCTTCTTCGACACCCTGCATCTGACCGGGGTTGACGCCGCCGATATGCACCAGCGTGCCGCTCACGCGCACATCAACCTGCGCGTAATGGACGCCGCCAGCGTCGGCATCAGTCTGGATGAAACGTCCACGCGCGAGGACGTGATCGCTCTGGCCGGCCTGTTCGGCATCCAGATCGACCGCGATGGCATCGACGCTATGGATAGCGCCACCGCCGACGCCCTGCCGACGGGCCTGCTGCGTGAGTCGCCATTCATGACCCATCCGGTCTTCAATACCCACCACAGCGAGCACGAGATGCTGCGCTACATGCGCGCGCTGTCGGACAAGGATCTGGCGATGGATCGCACCATGATCCCGCTGGGCAGCTGCACCATGAAGCTCAACGCCACCGCCGAGATGATCCCGGTGACTTGGCCGGAGTTCGCCAACATCCACCCGTTGGCACCGGCCAATCAGGCGCTTGGCTACAAGGAGCTCATCGACGGGCTGGAGACCATGCTGGCCGAAGTCACCGGCTATGACGCCGTCAGCCTGCAGCCGAACTCCGGCGCCCAGGGCGAATACGCCGGCCTGCTCGCGATCCGCGCCTGGCACCGCGCCAACGGTCAGGGCCAGCGCGACATCTGCCTGATCCCCGAGTCCGCCCATGGCACCAACCCGGCGTCCTCGCAGCTGTGCGGCATGAAGGTCGTGGTGACCAAGTGCGACGCCAATGGCAACGTCGACGTCGAGGACATCCGCGCCAACGCCGAGAAGTATTCGGATCGACTGGCCGCGCTGATGATCACCTATCCATCCACCCACGGCGTATTCGAGGAGGACGTGGTCGAGATCTGCGAGATCGTCCACGCCCACGGCGGTCAGGTGTACACCGACGGCGCGAACATGAACGCCATTGTTGGACTGGCCAAGCCGGGCAAATGGGGCTCGGACGTGTCCCATCTCAACCTGCACAAGACCTTCTGCATCCCGCACGGCGGCGGCGGCCCGGGCGTTGGTCCGTGTGCGGTGAAGTCGCATCTGGCGCCGTATCTGCCGCGCGCGTTCGGCGGTCAGGGCGATGTCGGGATGGTCAGCGCCGCAACCTTCGGCTCGGCATCGATCCTGCCGATCAGCTGGATGTATATCACCCTGATGGGCCGTGATGGCCTGCGCAAGGCGAGTGAGATCGCGATGCTCAACGCCAACTACGTGAGCAAACGATTGGAGCCGCACTACCCGACCCTGTACACCGGCCGCAACGGACTGGTCGCACACGAGTGCATCCTGGACCTGCGTCCGCTGGAAAAAGACACCGGCATCAGCGCCGAAGACGTTGCCAAGCGTCTGGTCGACTTCGGCTTCCACGCGCCAACCCTGAGCTTCCCGGTAGCCGGCACGCTGATGGTGGAACCGACCGAAAGCGAGTCGCTGCACGAGCTGGACCGCTTCATCAACGCGATGATCCAGATCCGCGAAGAGATCCGCGCGATCGAGAACGGCTCGCTCGACCGCGAGGACAACCCGCTCAAGCACGCGCCGCACACGGCCGCACAGGTCAGCGCCACCGAGTGGACCCACGCCTATTCGCGCGAGATGGCTGCATTTCCCCTGCCCTCGCTGAGGCAGCAGAAATACTGGCCGCCCGTTGCACGCGTGGACAACATCTACGGCGACAAGAACGTGTTCTGCGCATGCGTGCCGATCAACGAGTACGAAGGCGAGATCGAGGCCTTCAGCGAGCCGATGGTGTCCTGAGCAAGTTGGCCATCAACTACCGCGCGACAGGTTCGTAACCAAACAGAAAGGCCCCGCAATGTGCGGGGCCTTTCTCATTTCACTGAGTCCGACTGGAGGGATCAGCGCTCCCCAGCAGTCGTCGGCCCCAGGAGTGCTTCCAGCACCGCCATTCGTGCGGCCACACCGTTGCGCACTTGGCGCAATACCAGTGACTGGGGCCCATCGGCCACCTCATCGGTAATCTCGACGCCGCGATTGATCGGCCCCGGATGCATCACAACAGCGTCACTGGAGGCCCGGCGCAAACGCGTAGCGGTCAGCCCATAGTCGCGGTGATAGTCCTCGATCGAGGACACGAGGCCTTCTTCCATCCGCTCACGCTGCAGGCGCAGCATCATTACTGCATCGACACCTTCCAGTGCCGCATCCAGATCGTGACTGACCTCGCAACCGGCCAGAGTGTCGGCGTCGGGCAACAGCGCCGCTGGCGCGCAGACGCGCACCTGTCCGGTGCCCAGCGTGCGCAACGCGTGCAGGTCGGAGCGCGCCACCCGTGAGTGCTTCACGTCGCCGACAATCAGCACCTTGAGTCGACTGAAGTCCGCGCCCTTGGCCTGCCGCAGGGTCAGCATGTCCAGCAGACCCTGGGTGGGGTGTGCGCTGCGGCCGTCGCCCGCGTTGATCAGCGCCGTATCAGGGCCTGCGGATTCGGCCAGCGCGGCAACTGCACCATCGTCGTTGTGACGCACGACAAAACCGCGCACGCCCATCGCCTCGATGGTGCGCAGGGTGTCACGCGCCGTCTCCCCTTTGCGGGTCGACGACGTCGAGACGTCGAAATTCAGTACATCTGCACCTAGACGCTGCGCCGCCAGCTGGAAACTGAGGCGTGTACGGGTGGATGCTTCGAAAAACAGGGTGCAGATTGCGGCGCCGGCCAATAGCGAGCGATCACCGTTGCCATCAGCATGGGTCTGAGCACGATCAAGCAGCGCAATCAGCTGCGCGCGCGGCAGATGTTCCAGACTGAGCAGGTGACGCAACGGTTGCAGCACACTGGTGTCGACGTTCATCAAGATTTTCCGGAGTCGGGCGTGGTGGGTGCGGGCGTCCCCGCCGTGTTATCAGAAGCGACCACCTGGCTGATATGGATGGCATCGTTGGGCGCTCCCATCCAACGCTCGACGATCACTGCCGCTGCCATCGCGTCCAACGCGGCAGCGTCCTTGCGGCGCTTCCGGCCGTCGGCGCGTTCGCGCGCAAAGCGCTGCGCCGCCTCCATCGAACTGGATCGCTCATCGACCAACACCACCGGCGCCGGATACCGTGCCTGCAGCTCGCGGGCAAAGGCGTGGGCACGCTCGCGCGCCGGCTGGGTCCCGCCGTCAAGCGTCAATGGATCGCCGACCACGAAGCCATCGGGGCGCCACTCGCGGTACAGCCGGTCGATGGCAGCCCAGTCTGGTCCGGCACTGTGCACGTCAACGACAGTGAGCGCGCGGGCCTGAAAAGCCAACGGACTTCCAAACGCAATACCAATGCGTCGGGAGCCGACATCGAAGCCCAGGACAGTGCCATCACGGCGGATTGCAGCGGGCACAGCGGTGGGGTTTGTCATCGGAGCACTACCGCTCACGCACGGCCGGAATAAGCGGCCAAATGCGCAAAGTTCACGCCGATACGTCCTGCAGCAGCCTGCCAACGGTCATCCAGCGACAGCTCGAACAGCAGCTCCGCATCCGCCGGTGCCGTGAGCCAGTCGTTGTCTGTCAGTTCCTGCTCAAGCTGCCCGGCGCCCCACCCTGCACAGCCCAGCGCGACCACCGCATTCGCCGGTCCTTCGCCCTTGGCCATCGATTCGAGGATGTCACGCGAGGTAGTAAGGAAGAGCTCGTCGGTGATGCCCATGGTCGAATCCCAACGCTTGCCACCATCGTGCAGTACGAAGCCGCGCTCAGGATGTACCGGGCCGCCAGCCAGAACCACACGGGTACGAAGCGCGTCGCTGCCTCCGGTGATGCTCATCTGACCGAGCACTTCACCCAGCGTGTACTCGGATGCGCGGTTCACCACGATGCCCATGGCACCGTCTTCATCGTGTTGGCAGATCAGGGCGACCGAGCGCCCAAACGCGCTTTCCTCCAGCGACGGCATGGCTATCAGCAACTGGTTGGCGAGGGGCGTGGGTGCAGAATCCATACCCACATTCTAGCCCGCGCTCTGTAGCACCGGCGGCAAACATCGACCTCGACGGCATTCGCCTTCACTTACCTACAAGTTCCGTCTCGCAGCGCGCGGTACGATCAATGCTGGCCCAGCCGCTCTTACCGCTATGCATTCGATCTCGGATATCAGCACTCCATCCCGCCAACGGCGTGCTACGCCGCCAAAGCCGGTTGCAGCATCGACACCCGGGCGCTGACCGGGTCATGTCGAATTACTGCGACAGCGCACCTGGCCATCCTCAGCACGGCCCGTATCACGATCATGAATACGGCTTCGTCCAGCGAGAAGAGGCGGCGCTTTTCGAGCGTCTGGTGCTCGAGATCAATCAGGCCGGGCTGAGCTGGCTGACGATCCTTCGCAAGCGTGAGGGCTTCCAGCGTGCCTACGACGGGTTCGACGTTGACCTAGTAGCCGCTTACGGCGCAGATGATCGGGACCGATTGCTGAGCGACGCCACGATCATTCGCAACCGGCTCAAGGTCGATGCGGCGATCCACAATGCGCAGGTCATCCAGCGGCTGCGCAAGGACCATGGAAGTTTCGCAAAGTGGCTGGACGATCACCGCTCGGATAAGGGCGACGTTCGCGACAAGAGCTCATGGGTAAAGCTTTTCAAGCAGACCTTCCGCTTCACCGGGGGCGAGATCACCGGCGAGTTTCTGATGAGTCTGGGCTATCTTCCGGGCGCGCACCGCGATGATTGCCCGGTATTTGCCCGTGCGATTGCCGCTGGTGCGCCATGGGCACGCGAATGGACGTCCACACCCCGTTCCGGATCGAGCTCTTAGACTTGTAAGTAACCTATTTGTCAAAGAGTGATCCGATGAAACTGCATCTACTTTTGTTGCCTCTCGCCCTTGCCGCCTGCACGTCCGGCGAGAATCCGGGCAAAACCACAGCTGATGCAGCAACGCCCGTGGCGACGCAGCAGGCGCCTGCGGCCAGCTCGATCGCCGCCGGTTCACCGACACTTGGGCGGTATCACTGGGTGCTGACGGACGCTACCAATGCTGACGGCATGCGTATCGATGCCCTCTTTGCCCGGGATGACCAACCGGTGCAGCTGGACTTCGTGGATGACCGTCTGGCAATCAGCAACAGCTGCAACCTGATGAGTGGCGGCTACCAGCTTGGCGGCGGCGATCTGAGCGTTGAGCCAATGGCTCAGACAGAAATGGCCTGTGTTGAACCCAAGCTCGCAGCACTGGATTCAGAGGTCAGCCGTCGCCTGCAAGGCAAAACACGTATCGAGATGACTGGAGGCGAGGACTCGCCGCGCCTGCACCTGACTACCGCGTCAGGCGACAAACTGGCCTTTGCAGGCAAGGCGACGGCCGATAGCCGTTACGGCGCTGAAGGCGAGCAGGTCTTTATGGAAGTCGCCGCGGAAACGACGCCCTGCGACCGTCCAATGATTGCCGACAAACAATGTCTGCAGGTACGTGAGCGGACCTACGGCGACAACGGAGTGATCAGCAGCGCATCCGCGGATTGGGAGCCGCTGTATCAGGATATTGAGGGTTACAGCCACGAGCCGGGCGTACGCAACGTGCTGCGGCTGAAGCGCTACAAGGTCGCCAACCCACCTGCGGATGGGTCATCCACCGCCTACGTGCTCGACATGGTGGTTGAATCGGAGCAGGTTGCTCGCTGATTCAAGCGCCCGCAGTACCGATCGGTACTGCGGGCGTAACCAAGGATCCGTCAGCGAACTTCCGCGACTTCGATCCCGTCCATTCCCGCTGCCAGGGTCTGCGCATTTCCACCCTGGGCGAGCTTGATGCGCAAGCGCACCTCGTTTTGCGAGTCTGCATAGCGCAGCGCATCTTCGTAGCTGATCTCGCCCGCCTGGAACAGCTCGAACAAGGCCTGATCGAAGGTCTTCATCCCGAGCTGGATGGATTCCTTCATCACTTCCTTGAGCTTGTGGATCTCGCCGTCGCGGATGTAGTCCTGCACCAGCGGGGTTCCCAGCAGAATCTCCATCGCCACCCGGCGTGACTTGCCATCCGGGGTCGGGATCAATTGCTGGGCGACGACGCCCTTGAGGTTCAGCGACAGATCCATCAGCAGCTGGTTACGACGGTCCGACGGGAAGAAGTTGATCATCCGGTCCATCGCCTGGTTGGCGTTATTGGCGTGCAGCGTGCACAGCACCAAATGGCCTGTTTCCGCGAACGCGATCGCGTGGTCCATACCTTCACGGGTACGGATCTCGCCGATCATGATCACGTCCGGCGCTTGGCGCAGGGTATTTTTGAGCGCGTTCTCCCAACTGTCGGTATCGATGCCGACTTCGCGCTGGGTGATGATGCACCCGCCGTGCTGGTGCACGAACTCGATCGGGTCCTCGATGGTGATGATGTGACCGGTCGAGTTCTGGTTGCGATAGCCGATCATCGCCGCCAGCGAGGTCGACTTACCGGTTCCGGTCGCGCCGACGAACAGGATGATGCCGCGCTTGGTCATTGCCAGCGTCTTGATGACTGGCGGCAGGCCCAGCTCATCGATCGTCGGAATCTTGGTCTCGATCCGGCGCAGCACCATGCCAACCTGGTTGCGCTGATAGAAGCAGCTCACGCGGAACCGGCCAACGTTGGCCAGACCAATCGCGAAGTTTGCCTCGTGGGTCTTCTCGAACTCCTCGCGCTGCATCGGGTTCATCACGTTGAGCACCAGATCACGGCTTTGCTGCGGCGTGAGTGGTGTCTTGGTGATGGGCTGCAGGACACCATTGACCTTCATCGACGGCGCCATGCCGGCGGTGATGAACAGATCGGACGCCCTCTGTTGTGCCATCAGCTTGAGGAACGACGTGAAGTCGAGGGTCTCGGTCGGGCTCTGAGTTGTATTCATTGCGGTATCCCCCGTCCGCAGGCGCAAGGCCGGGCGGCGCGTTTAAGTAGGTCGGTCGATCAATCGAACAGCCGCTTGTCCTTGGCGTACTCACGGGCCTGCGGTCGCAGGATCAAGCCACGCTTGACCAAGTCCTGAAGATGCTGATCCAGGGTCATCATGCCGCTGTTCTGGCCGGTCTGGATCGCGGAGTACATCTGCGCGACCTTGTCTTCGCGAATCAGGTTACGGATGGCGGGTGTCCCTACCATGATCTCCCAAGCCGCCGTTCGTCCACCGCCCACCTTCTTCAGCAGTGCCTGACTGATTACCGCGCGCAGGGATTCGGACAGCATCGAGCGCACCATCGGCTTCTCGCCGGCGGGGAACACGTCGATGATTCGGTCGATCGTCTTGGCCGCTGAGCTGGTATGCAGGGTTCCGAACACAAGATGTCCGGTTTCCGCCGCGGTCAGCGCCAGACGGATGGTTTCCAGGTCACGCAGCTCGCCGACCATGATGTAGTCGGGATCCTCACGCAACGCCGAGCGCAGCGCCTCGTTGAATCCGTGGGTATCGCGGTGGACCTCTCGCTGATTGATCAGGCACTTGTGCGAGGTGTGCACGAACTCGATCGGATCCTCAACCGAGAGGATATGACCGTACTCATTCTTGTTGACGTGGTCGACCATCGCCGCCAGCGTGGTCGACTTGCCCGAACCAGTCGGGCCAGTCACCAGGATCAGACCCTGCGGCTGGTCGATCAGCTCTTTGAAGATCCGCGGAGTGCCCAGATCCTCCAGCGTCAACACTTCGGACGGAATGGTACGGAATACCGCACCGGCGCCGCGGTTCTGGTTGAACGCGTTGACGCGGAAGCGCGCCAAACCGGGGATCTCGAACGAAAAGTCGGTCTCGAGGAATTCCTCGAAGTCACGACGCTGCTTGTCCGACATGATGTCGTACACGAGCGCGTGGACCGTTTTGTGGTCCAAGGCCGGAATATTGATCCGGCGGACGTCGCCGTCAACGCGAATCATCGGCGGCATGCCAGCCGACAAGTGAAGGTCGGATGCCTTGTTCTTGACTGAGAACGCCAGCAGCTCGGCGATATCCATGCGTATTCCCCTGAACCGTGTATGTCGGCATGTCCGCCACTCGCGCCCACTCCGGCGACCGCCGGCATGTAGGTACAGGTTGGTACGGATGGCCCCAGCTCGGGAGTATAGCCCCGGACCGGCGCCGTCAATCCAGTCATCCATCACAGCCTTGCAGGGGGAGGCACACATCGCCGCAGGCTTCTACACTGGTCGGTATCACCGCCCTGGCAGGCAATCACCGCAACCAAAGGCAGATTTTATGAGCAATACCTCCACTTCCTCCCCCGTCGTCGCATTCATCGGTGGCGGCAACATGGCCCGCAGCTTGATCGGCGGCATGATCGCCCGCGGTGTCGACCCGACACGTGTGCGGGTCGCCGAGCCGGTCGCCGCGGTGCGCGACGCGCTGACGTCGGACTTTGGCGTCAGCACCTTCGCCACTGCTGCCGAAGCCGTTGACCAGGCAGCCGTTTGGGTTTTGGCAGTGAAACCACAAGTCATGCGCACGGTCTGCGCTGAGGTCATCGACACCGCACGCGTCGCGCGTCCCTTGGCGATATCTATCGCGGCGGGTCTTTCCAGCGCACAGCTGTCAGGTTGGCTCGGCGGCGACGCAGCGGTGGTTCGCGCGATGCCAAACACCCCCTCGCTGATCGGTGCCGGCATGACCGGCCTGTTCGCCAATGCGCAGGTAAGTGACACGCAGCGCACGCAGGCCGAGCGTCTGCTGGACGCAGTCGGTCCAACGGTGTGGATCAGTGACGAGGCGCAGATGGACGCGGTGACTGCCGTTTCCGGTAGCGGCCCGGCCTACGTGTTTCTGCTGTCGGAGGCGATGCAGGCCGCTGGGGTCCGTCAGGGCCTGCCAGCGGAAACCGCGCGCAAACTCGCCAACCAGACGCTGCTCGGGGCAGCGCGAATGCTGACCGAGCGCGATGAGCCGGCCGACCAGCTGCGCCGCAACGTCACCTCACCGGGAGGCACTACTCACGCCGCCGTGGAGACCTTCGAGAACGGTGGACTGCGCGAACTGGTCGACCGCGCGATCGAGGCTGCGACTGTCCGCGGCCGTGAGCTGTCCGCTGCCAATGATGACTGACCCCGCGCTGATGTCGCCCGCACGCCGCCCACCTTTAATCGCAGCACGGACCCGCCACCGGAGCACGACCTTGCGAACTTCCTTTCTGACGGCTGCGCTGACGGTCGGCCTTTTGACGGGTTGTGGTGGCCAGCCGCCCACACCGGTGCCGGCCGCGGCGATGGCCGACTCCCAGGACACTGTCATTCGCATTGGCAAGGTAACCGTACGAGCCACCGTCATGCCGACCGCAATGCTTGGCGCCGTGGTGGCTGAGCAATACGGGATCAAGCGCGCCGACAACCAGCTGATGTTGCTGGTCGGCCTGCGCCGCGGTGAAGGCAATCTGGAAACATCAGTACCAGCCCGGATCGTCGCAACCGCCTCGGACTTGCGCGGCAATCGCAGCACCATTGAACTGCGCGAGCTGAGCAGCGGCGAGCTGAAGGACTACGCTGGAACCGTACAAGTGAGCCTGCCCGACACCCTGAACTTTGAGCTGGACATCACCCTGGAGGACGGCGCGCGCAAAAGCATGCAGTTCACCCGCGAATTCCGGTCGGACTGAGCGCTAACCGTCATGGGCCCGCAACGCATCGTATGCATGACCGAGGAGCCGACGGAGACGCTGTACCTGCTCGGCGAGCAGGACCGCATCGTCGGCATCAGCGGCTTCACGGTACGGCCGCCACACGCACGCCGCGAGAAGCCCAAGGTCAGCGCATTCACCAGTGCCAAGATCGATCAGATCCTTGCGCTGCAGCCGGACATGGTGATTGGGTTCTCCGACATACAGGCCGACATCGCCGCCGACCTCATCCGCAGCGGCGTGGAAGTCTGGATCAGCAACCACCGCACGGTCGCCGGCATCATCGACTACATCCGCCGACTGGGCGCCCTGGTAGGCGCGGGTGATCGGGCAACGGAACTGGCGATGCAGATGGAAGCGCGCCTTGATGCAATCCGTAACCGCGCAGCCGCACTGCCTCGCCGGCCACGTGTCTATTTCGAAGAGTGGGACAGCCCGCAGATCTCCGCGATCCGCTGGGTCTCTGAGCTGGTCGGGATTGCCGGCGGCGACGACATCTTTCCTGAGCGCGCGTTGATGTCGCTTGGCCGTGACCGCATTCTCGCCGACCCGCTTGAGGTCGTCAGGCGGCAGCCCGACATCATCATCGGTAGCTGGTGCGGCAAGAAGTTCCGGCCGGCAACTGTGGCGGCGCGTACTGGCTGGGGCGAGGTGCCGGCGGTTCGTGACAACGAGCTGTACGAGGTCAAGTCACCCTTGATTCTGCAACCCGGCCCTGCCGCTTTGACCGACGGAGTCGACGCGTTGGAAATGATCATCCAGCGCTGGGCCGAGCGCCACACCTGAAACGCGGATCCGCCGCGGCTGGTGCTAACCGCCGGCAAGAATCAGGGATAGAGCATCCGCTTGGACCAGTCGCCAGCAGCGTCGCACTCGTAGACGCAGCGCTCATGCAGGCGGAAGGTGGCGCCGTACCAGAACTCGATGGCGTTGGGCCTCACCCGCAAACCTGTCCAGCGAGGCGGGCGCGGCACTTCACGGTCGGCGAACTCCTGCTCGACCTGGCTGACCCGCTCATGGAACACCGACGGATCGTCGAGGGTCTCCGACTGCAGCGACGCCCAGGCACCGACTTGGCTGCCGCGCGGACGCGAAGCAAAGTACGCATCCGCCTCGTCATCGGTCACGATCGACACACCACCCTCAACGCGTACCTGCACCCCATTCCTGACGCGCGGCCAGTGGAACAGCAGCGCTGCATGCGGATTGTCCTGCAATTCGCGGCCCTTGCGCCCATCCAGGTGTGTGTAGAAGACGAATCCACGCTCGTCATGCTCCTTCAACAACACCATGCGGGTAGACGGTCGGCCGCTGAGGCTGGATGTCGCCACACTCATCGCGGTGGGATCGGGTTCGCCAGCTTCGCGCGCCTGCTCGAACAGCGCTGCGAAGGTGGCATGGGCTTCGGACAACAGGTCGATGGTAGTCATGCCCCTATTGTGGGCCGGATGCGGTCCTCACCGCACCCGTCCCGCGCGCCCCATTACTGGACGATGAAATTCACTTTCATGTTCACCCGCCACTCGGTGATGTTGCCGGCGTCATCGGTGATGACTTTGACCTCATTCACCCACGCGCCCTTGATGTTCTTGACCGACTCGGCGGCCTTCTTCAATCCACGCTGGACCGCATCTTCCATGCTTTTTTCCGAAGCGGCGTTGAGCTCGATAACTTTTGCAATTGACATGCTTGGTTCTCCTTGGACTCGGCATAGCGTTGTGCGGCCGGAAAAATTTACCCTAGTCACTAACTTGTGAAGGCTACGCAGTCAGTCAACGCGCCGGCAGGCATGTGCCCGCCTACAATCGCCCCATGACGCCAGCGCCCCCAACACCCATCAACATCATCCTTGTCGGCCCGATGGGCGCCGGAAAATCCCATATCGGCCTTGAGCTGGCTAAGCAGACTGGCCTGCAATTGGTGGATGCCGACGCGGAAATCGAACGCGCCGCTGGCACCACTATTTCCCGCATTTTCGAGCTCGAAGGTGAAGCCGGATTCCGCAAGCGGGAGCGGGAAACGCTGGCAACGCTGCTGAAGGACGACGGCCTTGTGCTGGCGACCGGCGGCGGTGCCGTGCTGGATGCCGGAACCCGCGCTCTGATGGCGACGCGCGGTTTCGTAGTCCATCTGCATGCGAGTCCCGCGATACAGCTGGCGCGCATCGCCGGCGACACCGGTCGGCCGCTGTTGCAGCGGGACGACCCGGCAGGCGTATTGCATGCGCTCGCGATCGAGCGCGCGCCGCTCTATGCCGAGGTCGCCAATCTCCGCGTCGATACCGATGGGCTGGACCCGGCCGCAGTAATCGCGCAGATCCTGATGCACCTGCCCTCACACCAACATCGGGGAGCCTACGCATGAGCGAACTTCTCAACGTCGCCGTCGGCGGTGCACAGCCGTACAACATTTCCATCGGCGCAGGCCTGCTCGACGATGGCGCGCGTCTGGCAGCAATGCTCCGTGGCCGACATGCATTACTGGTCAGCGATGCCAACGTCGCGCCGCTGTATGCCGACCGCGTGGAGGCGGCACTGCAGTTGGCTCGGCCCGATCTTGCCGTTGCGCGGTTGGTGATTCCCGCCGGTGAACACGAAAAAACCCTCGGTCGCTTTACCGAGGTGCTTGAAGCGCTCGCCGCGCTGGGTGCAACGCGCGACGCCGCAGTAGTCGCTTTGGGCGGCGGCGTGGTCGGTGACCTTGCCGGTTTTGCGGCCGCCTGCTGGATGCGCGGTATCGACGTGATCCAGGTGCCGACCACGCTGCTGGCGATGGTCGATTCCTCAGTAGGCGGCAAAACCGCGGTGGACCTGCCGTCGGGCAAGAATCTGGTCGGTGCGTTCCATCCGCCGCGGGCGGTGATCGCCGACACGACCGCTTTGGACACCCTGCCCGACCGCGAGCTACGCGCAGGACTGGCCGAAGTGGTCAAGTACGGCGTCACCGCATGCTCGCTGGACGCCGGCGACCCTGCGTTCCTTGACTGGCTGGAAGCCAACGCGGAATCACTGCTTGCACGCGACCACACCGTCCTCGCCGAGGCCATCGCACGCTGCTGCGCGTTCAAGGCAGCGGTCACCGCGCGCGACCCGCTTGAGCGCGGGGACCGGGCGCTGTTGAATTTCGGCCACACCTTCGGTCACGCCATCGAAGTGGAGCAGGGTTACTCCGGCACGCTCGGCGGTGGCCTCAATCATGGCGAAGCGGTCTCGGTCGGAATGGTGTTGGCCATGCGGCTGTCGGTAGCGCTGGGCCTGGCACCGATGGAAAGTTGCGAACGCTTGCAACGACTGCTGCAACGCTTTGAACTGCCCACGTCGATCCCCGAGGGCCTCGACCCGCGGGCGCTGCTCACGCGGATGCAGCTGGACAAGAAGGCCGACGCTAACGGCATCCGTTTCATTCTGGCCGATGGCGCCGGCAACGCTCGCGTCGTGCGCGGCGTCGACGAAGCCGCAGCATTGGCCGTCATGGCAGTCTGAACAGCCGCGGCCGCTAGGCGCTTCGTCCGGCCTCTCGCGCGCCAAGCCCGTACAATCAAGCCATGCGCCTGCTACTGCAACAACGACCCGATGACGCCGAGGCGCCCCGCTTCGTGCAGCTGATGCTGCAGCCCGACCTGTTGGGCGGCTGGATGCTGATCCGTGAAGCCGGCCTGATCGGCGGCCGCAGCCAAGTGCGCCGCGAGCAGTTTCTGGACCAGGACAGCGCGATGGCCGCCTTGGAAGCAGCCCGCGACCAGCAGCTCAAACGCGGCTTCCAGCTTATGTTCACCCAGGGAGCGAGCGCGCCTCGCTGAACGAAACACCACGGCACCCGCGACGGGAGCCGACACCCACCCCCTACCGTGCCGCCGTGACCCGGCGTCGCCATCCCGAGGAACCACAGCCTTGTCGACCCAGCCCCACAACGACCGTTTCCTGCGCGCACTGCGTCGCGAGCCCGTTGACCACACGCCGGTCTGGCTGATGCGCCAGGCAGGCCGTTACCTGCCCGAGTACCGCGCCACCCGCGCGCAGGCCGGCAGCTTCATGGGTCTGGCGACCAATCCCGACTTGGCCTGCGAAGTGACTCTGCAGCCGTTGCGCCGCTTTCCGCTGGACGCCGCGATCCTGTTCTCCGACATCCTGACCATCCCCGATGCGATGGGGCTGGGGCTGCATTTTGTCGATGGCGAAGGCCCGAAATTCGAACGTCCCGTGCGCACCGCCGCCGACATCGCCAAGTTGGGCGTGCCGGATATGGAGAGCGACTTGGGCTATGTGATGGAAGCGATCCGCACCATCCGCCGCGAACTCGACAATAAGGTGCCGCTGATCGGCTTCTCCGGCAGCCCATGGACGCTGGCCTGCTATATGGTCGAAGGCAGCGGCAGCAAGGATTTCGCCCGGGTCAAATCGCTGGCGATGAACGATCCTGCCGCTATGCACCAGCTGCTGGACGTCACCACCACTGCGGTCATCGCGTACCTGTCGGCGCAGCGCGCGGCCGGCGCCCAGGCACTGCAATTGTTCGACACCTGGGGCGGCGTGCTGTCGCCGTCCATGTACCGCGAGTTCTCGCTGCGCTACATGCAGCGGATCGCCGCCGAACTCGAGCGCGGTGAGGGTGCAGACCGCACTCCGCTGATCCTGTTCGGCAAGGGCAACGGTGCCTACGTCAGCGAACTGGCCGACACCGGCGCCGAGGGCGTGGGCGTCGACTGGACCATCGACCTGGGCGATGCTGCGCGTCGCACTGGCGGCAGGGTCGCGCTGCAGGGCAACCTGGATCCGGTCACGTTGTACGCCGATCCGGACGCCATCCGCCAGCACGTGGGTCGTGCGCTGGACAGCTCCCGCGACGGCAACGGCGGCTCACGCGAAGGCCACGTCTTCAACCTCGGGCACGGCATGTCTCCGGATATGAATCCCGACCATGTCGCGGTCATGGTCGACGCGGTGCACGAGCTCAGCGCGCGCTGAGCTCCTTGCTTGTCGCCACGCCTGCCCTAATCGCGCGTGGCGGCAAGCACCTCTCGCAACATGGCGCCGGTCACCGGCTTGCGCAGGAAACGGTTGAAGCCGGCCGCCAGAGCGTGTGGCTCGGCGTCGGCGTCTGCCCGCGCCGTCACCGCGATCAGCGGACGGGTGAATCCCTGCATTCGCAACTGACGCGCCAGCGACAGGCCATCAAGACCGGGCAGGTCCAAATCCAGCAATGCGGCATCGAAGGCGGTCACAGTCGACTCCGCCAACGCGGCCAGACCATGGCCTGCGTGCACGACCGTGTGCCCTTGGCGGCGCAGCAAACCGGTTATCACCTCGGTGACGATCGGATCATCCTCAACCAACAACAACGACAAGCCGTTGGTGACCTCGGACGGCGCGGATGCACCGGCAGCGGGAGAGCCGTCATCGTCCGCCACCGACAAGGGCAAGCGAACCTCGAAACTCGCCCCCTCACCCGGCGCGCTCGTGACCTTGACCGTACCGCCCATCGCCGCAGCAAGCTCCTGGCAAATCGCCAGACCGAGGCCGCTTCCGCCATAGCGCGCGGCCGTCCGCACGCCGTCCGCTTGCTCAAAGCGTTGGAACAAACGTGACATCTGCTCGTCGTTGAGTCCCGGTCCGGTATCGCTGACACACATCACCACGCCACCACCGTCGGCTGCCCCGATCGCCAGACGGATCGAGCCGTGCTCGGTGAACTTGACCGCATTGCCGAGCAGGTTCAACAGGATCTGCCGCACCCGCACTGGATCGCCACGCACCTTTCGCGGGGTGCCGGGCTGGCGGTCCACAAGGAAGGCAAGGCCACGCGCCTCCACCAGCGGCGCGCTCATCTCCGCCAGTTCGTCCATCAACGCATGCAGATCAAACACTTCATCGGCAAGGACCAGCTTGCCCGATTCGATCCGGGCCATGTCCAGGGCATCATTGACGAGCCGCAACAGGTGCTCGCCGGCGCGATGAATCGACGTTGTGTAGCTACGCTGGATCGGATCCAGTGGCGTGCCAAGCAGAAGCTCGCTCATACCCAGCACACCAGTCATCGGCGTACGCACCTCATGGCCGAGCGTGGCGAGGAAGCGGCTCTTGGCCAGCGAGGCCTCACGGGCGACTTCACGTTCGTGTTCTGCACGTCGCCAAGCGTGCCGGCGCTCGATCCGGCGGCGTGATTCGAGTATCACCCACCAGATAATCAACAGGCCGAGGCAGACGAAAGCGAGCATGGCCGCACCGGTCCGCCACCACGGCGGCTGGACACGAAAATGCAACACCTGCTCGAGAGCTTCGTTGCCCGCCGCGTCGCGAGCGCGAGCGCGCAATTTGTAGTGGCCGGGTGCCAGTCCCGCAAAAATGCGCTCGCCTTGAGCCGCATGATCGACCCAATCGTGGTCATAGCCCTCCAACATGGTGACGTACGAGTTGGCTTTGGGCTTGTCGTAGGCCAGCAACCGCAACTGGACCCGGAATTCGCGATCGTCTGGCAAAAGTACCAGCGACCCTTTCAGATCCATGGGCTCCCAGCGGCCGTTACGGCGCACCTCGAACCGGTCCCAGTGCAGCGGCGAGCGGATCGGCGCGGGGTCCGCTGCCAGGGAATCGATCATCACCACACCACCATCGGCCAGCGCTGAAACCATCACGCCATCCGGCGTCTGTACAAGGGTGCGCTTGACGAATTCCTGACTTCCGAGACCATCGAAAAGACCGAAGTGGCGAACGCCGCCGTTTTTCGGATCCCAGCGATACAGGCCTCGCAAGGTGGATACCCATACCCGTCCCTTGCGATCAATTTCCAGACCGGACGCCTCGACCGACGGAATCCCTTGCTCTGGCCCGACGGTTGCTGTTTTCGACCAGCGGCCCTCCACACGGCGATAGTGTTCCAGTCCAGACAGTCGTTGCAGCCAGACCTCATCTGGCCCGTTGAACCGAAGCGCGAAGATCCGACCTTCGCGGCTGAAGCCTTCTACGGAATCGAAGCGACCGGACGCCTGATTCCAGCGCAACACACCGCTGCCACCTGCCACCCACGGCGCGCCGTCCGCATCAAATCCAAGAGTCTCGTTATCACCAACACCCAAGCCTTGATCTGGCCCTGCCGGCACCGTGAGCAATACCGCACCGGTAACCGGATCGCGTTGCTGGACGCCAGCGCCTGAGAACGAGAGCCAGAGCGTCCCATCCGGAGCGAACTCCATCAGCGTCAAAGGCCCCGCCAGGCTGGCGTCGGGGCTCCCGTCCTGGCCCCAGCTGCGCACTTTGCCGGCTCCGGAGATCTGCACAAGCTGACGCCGCTGACCAATCCAGAGCTGGCCGCTGAGGCCTTCCCCCAGGACCGATATCAATTGGCCGTTCAGGGTCTTCTCAGCTGCCTGCCCGACCGGCATCACGGTGCCGTCGGCGTCCAAATGCTCCAATTCAGCTCGCCGACCCGCCAGCCATACGCCTCCGCTACGGGCCGGTGTAATCGCACCGTACATATCGGCGGAAAGCTCATCATGCTCCCGACTGAATTGTGCAGTCCCCCGCCAATCTGGCGGCAGGTACCCCACCCCGACGCCAGGCACCGGTATCCACAGCGCACCGCTGTCCTGTTTGGCAATCTCGTAAATCGCGATGGCTGGTCCCTTCGCACCGATCGGTACGGGAACCGGTATCTGCCCATCGGCCACCCGCCATACCTGACGCTGGCTGCTGATCCACAGCTCGCCGGGGGCACCTGACACCATGCTCATAATGGCGTTGGGCTGTTCAAACATTGCGGACCATGCCGGCTGTTTCCACTCACCGGCGGCGGTGCGTTGGAACACGCCATTCGCGGCGCCGACCCACAGCTCGCCATCGATCACGACCAGGGAATAGACCACCGGCCCCGTCTCAGCGCTCGGCAACGCGATCCGTTCGAACTCGCTGCCGGTCCAGCGTGCCAGTCCCTTCGTAGTGCCTGCCCAAAGCACATCGCCATCATCAACCACCAGCGATAGCACAATGTCCGACGGCAGGCTGCGCGAGTTGTCCTCGCTCGACACAAACGGCGTGATGGTCTCATCGGCGTCCATCCGCACCACGCCGCCACCGTACGTACCCATCCACAGGGCGCCACGGTGACTGGCCAGCGCCCAGACATCATCACTGCCCATTTCCGGATGGGTCGCCAGGCGAAAATGACGGAACTTTTCATGGTTGTCATCGAGCAGACTCAGGCCGTGCCCGTCCGGCGCCACCCAGATACGCCCTTCCGGATCGACATGCACCAAGGTCAGATAGTTTGCGGACAAGGAGTCCGGGTTCGCAGGGTCATGCCGCCAGACCTGCATACCAATGCCGTCGTAGCGTGCCAAACCGTCGGTTGTCGCCAACCAAAGAAACCCTTCGGGATCGAACTTCAGACTGTTGACCGCGCTCGACGGCAAGCCCGCGGCCACGTCGATGTGGCGCAGCTTTGGCACCTCGGGGACGCGGGATTCCACGCCAGCCCCCAGCAGCAGCCCACACGCGACCAGCAGCCACGCAATTGTATGTCGCATCGAATCCCTCCTCGACCGCGTTGCTGCGCGGCGTGCCGCTCGCGGCAACGCGTCCTGACCCATCGCCCAAGCCTGATCCGGCTTGAGCGTCCTTGTCTCCGGCAGAGGTTCGATGATTGCATCCGCCGGGGCAAGTCGAACCGACGCCGGTGCATCCACATACAAGCGCTGTCGTCGCGCGCAGCGCTGCCAGCGTGTCTAGAATCAGACCCATGTCTGTATTGCCTCTATTCAAGCTGCACCAGAATCTGCGCGCCTCCGCGATTCGCGCCGGCGGTCACTCCAGACGCCGGATGTCTATCGCGTGCGCTCTGCTTACCCTGCTGGCAGCTCCGGGTCTGGCCACGGGGAAGGAGACGCACAACTGGACGTTGGATCCAGTCCACACCCGGGTCATGTTTGCGGTGTCCCACGCGGGCTTTTCCCAAGCGCTGGGAACGATCTCGGGCAGTCAGGGGACTTTTCAGTTCGATCCCGCCGACTGGAGCTCGACGCAACTCGACGCCACGGTGCCACTCGCCGGCCTTGAGCTGGGCGACGAGGCTTGGAACCGCGCCACGCTTGCCTCGCGACTCTTGGACGCGCAATCGCACCCGGAGGTGCATTTCATCTCCAGCAGCGCCGAGGAAACTCAGCCCGGACAAGGCCGTGTCTGCGGTGAGCTCAGCCTGCGCGGCGTGACCCGGCCGCTGTGCATGGATGTCACCGTCAACGCGATCAAGCGCCATCCGATGCCGCCGTTCCGCCGCACTGCCGGCTTCTCCGCTACAGCACGGCTGAGCCGTAGCGACTACGGTATTGATGCGTGGCCATCGATGATCGGCGACGAGGTGACGTTGCGCATCGAGGCGGAAGCAGTGCCTACCAAACCCACATCTGACCCCGGAACCCGACCATGAACCTGAAAAATCCCGTAGACCGCTGGGGACCTGTAAGCCAGTTGCTGCATTGGACGATAGTCGTGCTGGTGCTGGCCATGGCGGTAATTGGCCTGTCACTGGACAGCGTGCCCAAATCGCCTCGTTACTTCTGGGTGTTCAACCTGCACAAGTCGCTCGGCCTGACGGTGCTGGTGCTGGCAATCATCCGCCTCGCGTGGCGCGCTTACGCCGGAGCGCCCAAGCCGTTGACCGGTATTCCGACCTTGCAGTTGCTGGTCGCCCGCGTAACCCATTGGCTGCTGTATGCACTGATCATCGCGATGCCCCTGTCGGGCTGGCTGTTCGATTCCGCCGGCGGGTTGCGGCCACTGCGCTGGTTCGGCCTGTTCGAGGTACCCAAACTGGTCGCCCCGAACACTGGCTTGCGCGAGATCGCCCGTGACGCCCATGGATGGTTTTTCTGGGCACTCGCGGCGCTGGTCCTGATGCATGCAGGCGCTGCGCTCTATCACCACTATTTTGTAGGCGACGACACCCTGCGACGAATGCTGCCGAGCCGCACCAAACGTTCATCCAACGGGAAGTCCCGATGATCCCTATGTCGAATGCCTTTCCTTCGCGCAGACGTTCCGCCGTGTGCATCGCCTTGACGCTGGCAGGCGTCCTGTTCGCAGTCAGCGGCAACGCGTCGGCTGCCGACTATGTGCAGGCACCCGGCTCGACGCTTACTTTCGGTTCCAGCTTCGAAGGCGAGATCTTCGCCGGCCATTTCAGCCAGTTCACCACAACCCTGCGGTTTGATCCGCAACAGCTGGATAAGGCCAAGCTCGAGGTCACCATTCCTCTGGCCAGTGCAACGACCGCGAACCCCGAGCGCGATACCACCCTGCAGGGCGGCGACTTTTTCAGCAGCAAGCTGTTTCCCCAGGCCCGCTATCGCGCTGAGTCGTTCCGCCATCTTGGCGAGGACCGCTACGCCGCCGACGGCACCCTCACGCTTCGGGATGTGAGCCAGCCGGTAACGTTGAACTTCACCTGGACCGAAGGCACCGCGCCCGTACTGATCGGCCGCGCAAGCGTGCCGCGGCTGGACTTCGGCATCGGTGGTGGCGACTGGAACGACTTGGGCATCATCCCCGCGAACGTCGCGATCAGCACGCGCGTCAATCTGTCGCCGGCTCCCTGACAGGCTGCCCATTTAGTCCCAGCCACTCGCGCGCGACAACGGCAGTGAACGGCCACTCCAGCTCCCGCTCATTCACCGGATCAACCAGCACCGGGACGCGCGCACCGTAGCGCTGCTCAAGCTCGGGTTCCTCGTCAATGAAGACGCTTTCGAAGTCGGGGATTGACGCCTGCGCCAACTCCGCCAACGCCAGGTCGCAGAGATGACAGTCGTCACGCTGGTAGAGCATCAGTCGCATTTCATTGGCCGTTTGACGGCGATCTATCATAGGCTCTACTCCGGGGCCAACCAAGGGAAGGCCCACACACTCAACTCAATGGATTGCCATGTCTGTCAGCTGTTTCGACCTGTTCAAGATCGGCATCGGGCCGAGCTCCTCCCACACCGTTGGGCCGATGCGCGCCGCCGCCCGTTTCATCGAGCGTTGGATCGTCGACAACGGCGATCTTGAGCGCACCACCCGCGTGCGCGCGGAGGTTTTCGGCTCACTGGCGATGACCGGTCGCGGCCACGGCACCGACACGGCGGTAATGATGGGATTGGAGGGCAACTGGCCCGACCGGATCGATCCCGACATCATTCCGGCGGCGCTGGAGCGCATCCGCGGCAGCAAGCGCATCCGCCTGCACGGCCAGCATGAGATCGATTTCAACGAAAAGCACGACCTCATCATGAACAAGCGCCAGAAGCTGCCGTTCCATACCAATGGAATGCGCTTCACTGCGTACGACGAAGCGGGTGAAGTCATCGCGACACGCGACTACTACTCGGTCGGTGGCGGCTTTGTGGTCAATCAGGACGAAGCAGCCGAAGACCGGATCGTCGCCGACACCAGCGAGGTGCCCTACCCGTTCTCCTCTGGCGACGAGCTGCTGCAGCGCGCGCATGACAACGACTTGTCGATCGCTCAGATGATCTATGCGAACGAACAGGTCTGGCGCAGCGCCGCCGAGATCGACGCCGGACTGGACGACCTTTGGGCGGCGATGAAGTCGTGCGTTGAGCGCGGTATCCGCTCGCCAGGCACGCTGCCAGGTGGCCTGCGGGTCACGCGTCGTGCGCCAGCCCTGTACGCCGATCTGGAGTCGCGGCCCGATGCAGGACAGGAAGATCCGCTGACCATGCTCGACTGGGTCAACCTGTTCGCGCTGGCGGTGAACGAAGAAAATGCTGCAGGTGGCCGCGTGGTCACCGCGCCGACCAATGGAGCGGCAGGAATCATTCCGGCCGTGCTGCACTATTACGACCGTTTCATTCCCGGCTCCAACATTGAAGGTATCCGAACGTTCCTGTTGACCGCCGCGGCGGTGGGCATTCTCTATAAAGAGAACGCCAGCATCTCCGGCGCCGAGGTCGGCTGTCAGGGTGAGGTCGGCGTCGCGTGCTCAATGGCCGCCGCCGGGCTGACCGCTGCGCTGGGAGGCAGCCCGGTCAAGGTCGAGAATGCTGCGGAGATCGGTATGGAGCACAACCTGGGTCTGACCTGCGACCCGATTGGCGGACTGGTCCAGATCCCCTGCATCGAGCGCAATGCCATGGGCTCGGTGAAGGCAATCAACGCGTCGCGACTGGCGATGCGCGGTGACGGCACGCAGAAGGTCAGCCTCGACAAGGTCATCAAGACCATGCGCGATACGGGACGTGACATGCAGGACAAGTACAAGGAAACCAGCCGCGGTGGTCTTGCGGTCAACGTTATCGAGTGCTGAGCCCCTGATTTGCCAGCGGACGCTCACGGATGATCCGCAGCACATCGTCCAACAGGCCGGCGGCGGTAACGCCGGCACCCGCACCCGGCCCCTGGACCACCAGCGGCTGGTCGCGGTAACGGTCCGACCAGATCGCCACGCGGTTGTCCGTCCCGGCGCCACCCGCCAACGGGTGGGTCGCCTCCAGACATTCCAGCCCCACACTCGCCCGACCATTTTGCAAACGCGCGATGAAACGCAGTTGACCGCCGCTGGCGAGTGCCGAGCGATGACGCTCACGCAACGGGGCATCCAGCGCCTGCAGATCTGCGTCCGCGTTCACAGCCTCAACAGGCACGCCATTAGCAGGCACGCCCGCCAGCAGTGACTGGACCTCGACGTCGTCACCAGCCAGCGGAACCCCTGCTGCGCGAGCAAGAATCAGGATTTTGCGGCGCACGTCCTCACCGGACAGATCCTCGCGAGGATCCGGCTCGGTATATCCGGCCTCCTTCGCCTGCTGCACAAGCTGCGAGAAGGCCTGCTGACCGTCGTACTGGTTGAACAGCCACGCCAGCGACCCGGACAGGACTCCAGCAATCGCGTGGATGGTGTCGCCTCCCGCCTGCAAGTCGCGGATATTGCGCAGCAGCGGCAGCCCGGCGCCGACGGTGGCGCTGTCGCCGTAGCGCACGCCGCCGCGCGAAGCCGCCCGGCTGATCGAATGCCAGCGCTCCAGCGACGTGCCCAACCCGAGCTTGCAGGCGGTAACCACGTGAATGCCCTGCTCCAGCCAATGGGCGTGATAGTCGGCCACGGCTTCACTCGCCGTCGCATCGACAATCACCCGATGCGCTCGCTCATGCCCTGCGAGCGCATCTGCGACGCCTGCCAAGTTGGCCAGCCCCGGGTTTTGCGGCAAATGGTTACCGTCCAGCAAGCGTTGATGCGTGGTTGCGGGGCAAAGTCGTTCGCCCCGCTGCGCGCCGCGCGAGTTACCCGCATGCACCAGCACGAGGGAATCACCCCGAGGCGTGCCCTGCCAGCTGGCAAGACGGTCCAACACCGCCTTGCCCACATTTCCGGTGCCCAGCAGGACCAGCCGTGCGAGCGGCGGCGCGGCTGACTGCTCTGGATCGCTCCATCCCTCCACACGCTTGCTCTTGACCCGTGCGACGCCAGCCACCTGTGCGCTCATGCACACACCGCCACATCAGCCGCGATGTCGAGCAGCGCCTCACGCAGGATGCTGTTGATCTGTGCACGCTCCTTGAGGAACGCGTCATGTCCGAACTGCGAGCGGATAACGTGCAAACGGGTTTCGCCGCGCAGTCGCTCGACCAACTCGTAGGCATCACCCAAGGGAATCAGCAGATCCTCGGTCACTGCGACCACGGTGACCGGCACCCGGATCGCTTCGGGATCAACGGCCTGAAGGTCGATGGATTCGGACAAGCGTACAAACGCCTGCGCCGCCACTCGGTCGGAAAAACGCTGCCCGCAATAGTCCAGATAGTCCTCTGCGGCGACCCGAACCCGGCCATTGACTACCTCGGCAGGGCCGAAACGGCTGTCGAATTCGGCTGCGGTGCGGTAGCTGAGCATGGCCAGCTGGCGGGCAAGTGCCACGCCCTGACTGTCGTCGCACTGCAAGGCACCCAGTGCAACCGCACGTCGCTGCAGAGCGCGCCACGCACTGGCATACGGGTGCGCACGATGGACACCGCTGATGGCAACCAAACGCCCGAGTCGAGATGGATGGCTGGCCGCCAAGTGCAGGCCGACCATGGCGCCATAAGAGTTGCCGATGAACGCGGCCAGACGACCGATCCGCAACGCATCCAGCAGCTTTACCACCGCTGCTGCTTGGTCCGCAGGGTCAATCACCACGTCCAGGCTGCCGTCGCTGCCGATCCAGTCAAAGGCCAGAATGCAGTGATGCGCTGGATCCAATGCGCGCCCCGCACCGGACTGCTCCTCCCACCAACCAGCATCCGTGTAGCGCTCGCTGGCACCGACATGGCGATTGGCGGAAATCCCGCCCGCGACAAACAGCGTCGGCAACGAGGGATCACCAACGCGCTCATAGCGCAGGGTCACCAGCCGAGGGCGGGCATGGCGCAGGTCCAGCTGGACCTCGATCTCGCCGCGCACCGCCATACCCTTCACCGCGGCCGGAAACCGCGATAGGGCGACGTGGCTGGGCTGGAAAAGGGACTCGGTGCTACGGGAGGAAAGCTGCAGGCTCATGACGGACGTCCAAAGTGGCGGGAGCCACCGAGGTACGGCTGCCAACGCACATGGAGTCATGCCGGCAACCATCTTCCGGCCACCGCTGGAGAACGCGGGACCGCAGGATTTGGCACCCTCACGCGGCTTGCGCTGCGCTGGGTTGCCCCGGCTTCAAAGGGCCTGTCCCTCTGCCGGTCTCGATGGATGGCAGGAACTATGCCGCGACATTTCGAGCATGTCAATCTCTCTATTCGGATAGAGCGATGGAATATCGGCAGATAACGTATTCCGACGTAACTGCTACAACGCTCGCGGAGCCACTAGACTTCCCCGGATGAATTTCCGACGTTCCTTGGCCGGCATAGGCCTCACCTTGATTCTTGGCGGCTGTGCCAGTGGACTGCAGCGCAACAGTGAGCTTGCGCGCGGGACCGAGGCGGACCACGAAGCGTTCCCCAGCACCGAGCACGTTGTGACCGAGCGCTATGTGTCGCCTGCCCACGCTGGGATGGAGCTGGACTCGTTGGCTACCTGGCCTTCCCCCGATGGCGGCACGTGGCTGATCGCCAGCGCCAAATCCGCGCACGCTGTGATGGTCTTCGACGCCGACAGCGGCGCGTGGCTGCGCACCGTTGCCGGCACGGCTGACCTGTCAGTCGAGTTCAATCGCCCCAACGGACTCGCGGTTCACGGCGACTACCTGTTTGTTGCCGAGCGCGACAACCACCGGGTACAGGTCCTCGCCCTGCCCTCGCTGCAGTCGCTGGGCACGTTCGGCGAGAACGAGCTGCGCAGTCCGTACGGTCTGTGGATCAACGAAGTTTCGCCGGACGGACTGGATGTCTATGTCACCGACAGCTTCATGTACGGCGCGCGTTTTGACGTCGTTCCGCCGCTGAAGGAGCTTGACCAGCGGGTCCGGCGCTTTCATCTGGAAATCGACGACGACACCTTTACCGCCAGCTACATCGGCTCTTTCGGCGACACCACCGAGCCGGGGGCACTGAGAGTGGTCGAATCCATTGCCGGAGATCCGGCCCACGACCGCCTGATGATTGCCGACGAACGGTTTCCCGGCGGCGACGGCCAGCTCATCTCGACCCTGCGTGAGTACACGCTGGCAGGGGAATTCACCGGCCGGAGCCTGCCGGAGGAAACCTTCGCAAATGAAGCCGAAGGGGTCGCACTATGGGCGTGCAGCCATGACACCGGCTACTGGGTTGCCGTTGACCAGCGCAGCACGCTGACCGCATTCCACCTGTTCAACCGGACCGACCTCGCCCCGGTCGGCAGCTTCCGCGGAACCGTGACCTCAATGTCGGACGGCATCGCCCTGCACGCCGCCGAGACTGCGTCCTTCCCCGACGGCGTGTTGTTTGCCGTGCATCGCGACGAATCAGTGACCGCATTCGACTTGGGCGACATCGCGCGCACCTTGAAGCTGGCCCCTGAATGCACCGGCTCACCGTGAATCGCTGCTGTCAATGGATGATCGGCGCGGCGGCGGTGCTGATCACCGTGGCGGCGCTGCCCGTGAACGCCAGCGAATCCACCGCGCGGTTACGCATCGAGGCCACAGACGATGGCTACTACGCCTGGGCCGACAATCTTGTTGAGGGCCCGATCGAGGTGATGTTGCGCTATCGCCGGCGCCACAACACCGACGCCGCACCGGCACTGCCGGCCCGCGCAACCGTGCCAGCCGGACAAAGCACTGTGGTGGCGGTGTTTCAGGCCACCGACTCATCTCGGGAGGTGAAGCTCGACCTCAGCCTGGAAAGCGTTCCCGGCAACCCCAGCGCCCGGCCCCGCGACGTGACCTATCTGCTCCCGCTCAAGCTGACCGGCTCGCCAGTCATTGATCAGGGCTACGACGGCAACTTCAGCCACGACGACGAAGAGAACCGCTACGCGATCGACTTCGCCACCCCGGAGGGGACCCCTGTGCTGGCCGCGCGCGACGGCACGGTGATGCAGGCTGAAGACCGCTTCCGCACAACCGGGCAGGACCGCAGCGCCTACGCCAAGCGCGCCAACTTCATCCGCATCCTGCATGACGACGGCACGATGGCGCTGTATGCCCACTTACAACACCGTGGCGCGGTGGCGGAGCCGGGACAGCGCGTGCGCACCGGGCAACATATTGGCTGGTCGGGCAACACCGGATTCACCACCGGCCCGCACCTGCACTTCGCCATCCAGGTCAATCGGGGGATGCGGCTGGTGTCACTGCCGTTCCGGATGGAAGGGGTGGACTCTCCCAGCCAGTGAATCACCCCGGCGCAGTGCTGTAGCGACAAGACACGGAAGTACACCGATCAACAAGGAGCGTTTCAATGCAGTCAGAGACCACCGCCGAGCTAAGCCTGTTCCAACTCAGTGAGAGAGCGTTCGGAAGCAACCCGAAAACAGACGAAGTAACGGCGTTCACCACCCGTCTCAGCGCGCAGCCGCTGTTCGTCCGAGGCATGCGGGACCCGACAACCCCCGGCGCACTGCACATCAGCTTCATCGATTCAGCGGACGGCGACGAGTCGTACGTCACGCTCGCTACAAGCCGCGAGCTCGCCGAATCGCTTCCCGGTGATGGAACCGAGGACAACGAGTTCATCAGCATCACCGGAAAGGACTTGCTCGGTTTTGCCGATCAAGGCCACATCACCGCGCTCATTGTCACCAGCGACTCCAATGACGACGACATCCTCATACCAGCCCGCACCCTTGATCTGCTCGCCAAGCTGGCGTCGCTGCTCAGCAACGAGGCACCACACCAGCCACCGAGTGAGGCGGCCATCCGCGCGGCCTATCCCACCGAGTTCGCCCACTGGCTTTACGACTACTGCCGCGCAAACGCCGACATCAGCGAAGCACGGCTGGCACTGGCATTGGTCGGCAATGGCGGCGTGCCTGATGTCGTAGTGGCGCTGAAAGCCCGGTCCGAGCACAGTCACATGGAGCGGATCAGCGCAGAATCGCGCCGACTGATGCGTCCCGGCCAGGTCTTCTACACGGAAGACAAACTCGCCAAGATGGGGCCCGAAGGAACCTTGAGCGCGGACCTGCAGCGGCATCGCCCGTTGTACAGCCATAACCACAGCCAGAGCTGGTGGAGCCGGATGATGAGAAAGCTGAAGCCGGCGCCGCTGGTGGTCATCAACGTGGCTCTCAGCGATGACGCAACGCAATAGTGACTATTAACGTCACATTCCGCTCACAATGTGACATCTTTGGTCACATTCGCGATTGAAGCCGGCGCCGAAACGTGACGGGGCAATCAGTTTCATCCCGAAAGCCCAAAAAACGATACTTGGCACGGTCCATGCGTTGCCTATAGGGCACGTGCCAAAAGAGCAGTGCTGCCCAAGGACCGGAACGCCGGTTCTGCAGGTACGTGAAACACCAACCACTCCTAGGGGAAACAAAATGAAGAATGTTCAAAAGGGCTTTACCCTCATCGAGCTGATGATCGTTGTTGCGATCATCGCGATCCTCGCCGCGATTGCTCTGCCGGCTTACCAGGACTACACCGTCCGCGCGAAGGTCAGTGAAGCAGTGATCGGCGCGACTTCGCCGAAGGCGCTGATCAGCGAAGCGTTCCAGACCGACGGTCTGCCGGGTGTGCTTGCAGCCGCCAATACGTATAACGCTATCCTCGCCACCGAGAAAGCAACCAAGTACATCGAAGATATTACGATTGACAGCGGCACCGGCGCCATCACCGTCACCATGACCAACGTCACGGGCTCGGGTCTTCCGGTTGCCGCGCAGGGCAAGACGCTTGTCTATACCCCCAACGTGCAGAATGTTGCACTTGACCCGGCGAACTCCGGTGCCATCGACTGGGCCTGCACCTCTGCCACCAGCGAGACTGCAGTCAGCCGTGGACTGGGCGCCTTCACCCTGGGTAGCCTGCCGGCCAAGTACGCACCGGCCGAGTGCCGCTAATTCGAGCAGGCAAGTCAGGCACTATTTGACTTGATGACTTGATGCAGCTTGTTTAAAGAAGCCCCTCTTCGGAGGGGCTTTTTTTATGTCACGCCAAGTACTTTGCGGCCATACGTCGCAACAATGGAATCCGGCGCGCTGACAACGCACGTGATTGCAGTAGAGTTGTAGCCTGAACCAGCAGGGGGCATCCATGAATTCCGTACCCACCGCCAACTTGGTAGGGATCACCGGCATCGCACGGCGGCTTGTGCAGGACGGCGCGCTGTCGGAGTCCGCCGCCCGTGACGCCATGGCCGCGGCCAGTGAACAGCGCACACCGCTGGCCTCCTACATCATTGACAAGCGTCTGGTCGCCCCGGCGCATCTGGCCGCGGCTAACTCAGTCGAGTTCGGCGTGCCGCTTTTCGATGCTGCGGCGATGGACCCCGAGCAATCGGCAATCACCCTGGTCAAAGAAGAACTGCTGCGTAAGCACACCGTGCTGCCGCTGTTCAAGCGAGGCAACCGGCTGTTTGTTGGCATCGCCGAGCCAACCAACACCCATGCCCTGTCGGAGATCAAGTTCCAGACCAATTTCACGGTCGAGGCAATCCTGGTCGATGAGGAGAGCATCAAGCGACACCTCGACCGCTGGCTGGAACGCGCCGACACGCTTGGCGACGCGATGGGGGACGACGACGACGGCCTGGAAAACCTGGATGTCGGCGGCGCAGAGGACGACCTGTCCACCGAAAGCGGTGTCGATCCCAAGACCGACGACACCCCGGTCGTCAAATTCATCAACAAGGTGCTGGTGGATGCAATCCGCCGCGGCGCATCGGACATCCACTTTGAGCCGTACGAGACCGAGTATCGCGTCCGTCTGCGCATTGACGGGCTGTTGAAGCTGTCGGCCAAAGTGCCGGTGAAGCTGCAGCCACGCATATCCGCGCGCCTGAAGGTCATGGCCCAGCTGGATATCGCCGAGCGCCGGATTCCGCAGGATGGCCGCATCAAGCTCAACCTCAGCAAGACCAAGCAGATCGACTTCCGGGTAAGCACCCTGCCAACCCTGTTCGGCGAGAAGATCGTGCTGCGTATTCTTGACGGCAGCGCGGCCAAACTCGGTATCGAAAAACTCGGTTACGAGGACGACCAGCGCGACCTGTTCCTGGCCGCGGTCAAACGCCCCTACGGCATGGTGCTGGTGACCGGCCCGACCGGCTCGGGTAAAACGGTGTCGCTGTACACCGCGCTGAACATCCTCAACGACGAGACGCGCAATATTTCCACGGTCGAGGACCCGGTCGAAATCCGCGTGCCCGGCATCAACCAGGTGCAGATGAACCAGAAGCGCGGCATGACCTTCGCCGCCGCGCTGCGCAGCTTCCTGCGTCAGGATCCGGACGTGATCATGGTCGGTGAGATCCGTGACTTGGAAACTGCCGAGATCGGCATCAAAGCTGCCCAGACCGGTCACATGGTGCTGTCCACGCTGCATACCAACGATGCCCCGCAGACGATTGCCCGCCTGATGAACATGGGCGTGGCGCCGTTCAACATCACCTCGTCCGTTACGCTGGTGATTGCCCAGCGCCTTGCGCGCCGGCTACATACTTGCAAACGCCCAGTGGTACTGCCGGAGCATGCGCTGCTTGCCGAGGGATTCACTGCGGAAGAGATTGCCGCACCCGACTTCCAGATCTTCGAGGCAGCCGGCTGCCCCGACTGTACCGAAGGCTATAAGGGGCGTACCGGCATCTATCAGGTCATGCCCATGTCTGACGAGATCCAGGCGATTATTCTAGCTGGTGGTAACGCGATGCAGATCGCGGAGGCGGCAAAGCGTTCCGGGGTGCGTGATCTGCGCGACTCGGCGCTGCTCAAGGTCCGCAACGGCGTTACCAGCCTCGCTGAGATCAACCGGGTGACAAAAGACTGATGTAGTAGATGTGACCCCGGTTGCTACCGCGACGCCGCGGGTCAGGATATGCTGGCCTGCGGCATGTCCCGGTTGACGCTGTGGGGCGGTGCAGGCGGTTCGATGCTTGGGGATAGCAGCGAACCACAGAGGTCGGCGCGCCATTGCGCGCCCGCCGCAGTGTTGGAATAAACAAGTGATACTGGGGAAACACGCTATGTCAGTGAACCGCACCGCCGTCAAGAAACCCGCTGCGGCCGTCCGCCGCGCAGAAGCGACGCCGCTCTTTGTTTGGGAAGGTACCGATAAGCGCGGCATCGTCATGAAGGGCGAACAGACCGCGAAGAACGCGAACTTCGTGCGTGCGGAATTGCGCCGGCAAGGCATCACGCCGAGAGTCGTGAAGGTCAAGCCCAAGCCGCTGTTCAGTGCCGGCAAACGGGTAACGCCACTCGATATCGCGATTTTCAGTCGCCAGATCGCCACCATGATGAAAGCCGGTGTGCCCATCGTCGGCGCACTGGAGATCATTGCGAGCGGCAACAAGAATCCAAAGATGCAGATTCTTGTCAACTCGATCCGGGCGGACGTGGAGAGCGGATCATCGTTCAGCGAGGCCTTGGGCAAGCACCCGGTCGAGTTCGACATGCTGTTCCGTAATCTGGTCGCTGCAGGCGAGTCCGCCGGTGTGCTTGAGACCGTCCTCGACACGGTCGCAACCTACAAAGAGAACACCGAGGCGCTGAAAGGCAAGATCAAGAAGGCCATGTTCTACCCGGCTGCCGTTGTCGGGGTGGCACTTATCGTCAGCGCGATTCTGCTGGTATTCGTCGTGCCGATGTTTGAGGACGTTTTCAAAAGCTTCGGTGCTGAGCTGCCCGCATTCACCATGCTGGTCATTAAACTGAGCCGATTCATGGTGTCCTGGTGGTGGCTGATCCTGCTGGTTTTGATAGCCACCGTGGTTGCATTCATCATGACCAAGAATCGCTCTGTGGCGTTTCAGTTCTTCCTTGACCGCCTGATCCTCAAAGTGCCGGTTGTCGGTGGGATCATCCACAACTCAGCCGTTGCGCGCTTCGCGCGTACTTTGGCGGTCACTTTCAAGGCCGGCGTGCCATTGGTCGAAGGCCTTGACACCGTTGCGGGCGCAACCGGCAACATCGTCTATGAGAAGGCCGTCTACCGCATCCGCGACGATGTCGCCGTTGGTTACTCGGTCAACATGGCGATGAAGCAGGTCAACGTGTTCCCGCACATGGTGGTGCAGATGGTCGGTATCGGTGAAGAAGCCGGTGCGCTGGACGAGATGCTGTTCAAGGTAGCCGAGTTCTACGAACAGGAAGTCGACAACGCGGTGGACGCGCTATCCAGTCTCCTTGAGCCCATGATTATGGTGTTCTTGGGCACGGTTGTTGGTGGCATGGTGATCGCGATGTACCTGCCAATCTTCAAGCTCGGCGCAGTGGTCGGCTGAGGCACGCGAACGAATGGCATTTCTCGATCAGAACCCCGCAATCGGCTACCCGCTAATTGCCGGCTTCGGCCTGTTATTGGGCAGCTTCCTCAACGTCGTGATCCTGCGCATTCCACGCAGGATGGAGTGGCAGTGGCAGCGTGACAGCCGCGAGATCCTCGGCGAGCCGGAGACCTACGATCCGCCGCCGCCGGGCATCGTGGTGGAGCGCTCGCACTGCCCGAACTGCAAGCACCAGCTGTCCTGGTACGAGAACATCCCGGTAGTTAGCTGGCTGGCTCTGCGTGGGCGGTGCCGAAGCTGCAAAGCTGGCATCTCCGCGCAGTATCCATTGGTTGAGCTGCTGACGGCGGTGTTGATGGTCGCCTGCGTGGCACGCTTCGGCTTCGGCTGGCAGGGCTTCGGGGCGATGGTGTTCACCGGCTTCCTGATTTCCCTGTCGGGCATCGACCTGCGAACGCAGTTGCTGCCTGACCAATTGACGTTGCCGCTGATGTGGCTCGGATTGATAGCCGCAGTCGACAACCTATACATAGCCGCAAAACCGGCCGTAATCGGCGCGGTGGTCGGCTACCTGAGCCTGTGGGTGGTCTGGTGGCTGTTCAAGCAGATCACCGGCAAGGAAGGCATGGGTCACGGCGACTTCAAGCTGCTGGCGGCCATCGGCGCTTGGACCGGGTTGTCAGGCATCCTGCCGACCGTGCTGCTGTCGTCGCTGGTCGGCGCAATCCTCGGTTCAATCTGGCTTGCCGCCAAGGGCCGCGACAAGGCCACGCCGATCCCCTTCGGTCCTTACCTGGCGGTTGCCGGCTGGATCATCTTCTTCTGGGGCGACGAGTTGATCGGTGGTTACATGCGTATTTCTGGCTTGCGCTGACGTCCGCCACCGCGCAGGCGGCACAACATGGCATCCTGCGCGGCATGAGCGATTACATCATTGGCGTGACCGGCGGCGTAGCCGCGGGGAAAAGCGAGGTTACCCGGCGATTCGAAGCCTTGGGGATCGTTGTCGCCGATGCTGACGTCGCGGCGCGTGAGGTGGTTGCGCCGGGGTCCGATGGATTGGCGGAACTGGTAGACGCATTCGGTCCAACCGTCCTCAATCGCGACGGCGGACTGGATCGCGCAGCCATGCGTGAGCGGGTTTTCACCAACCCTTCTGAGCGCAAGCGGCTTGAAGCCATCGTCCACCCTCGGGTCCGCACACTTGTGCAGCAAATGTGTGAGCTCGCCGATGGCCCTTACGCCATCGCCGCGATCCCCCTGCTGGCTGAGGGTGGAGGCCGGGACGCCTACCCTTGGCTGGGCCGCATTCTGGTCGTCGATGTGCCGGTGGCCGTTCAGCACGAGCGTCTGATGCAGCGGGACAGCGCTGACGCCGCGTTGGCAGATGCGATGATTGCCGCCCAGGCAAGTCGCGAACAACGATTGGCGATTGCGGATGACATCATCGCGAACGATGGCCCACTGGACACACTGGATGCACACATCGCGGCGCTGGATCAGACTTACGGTGCGCTCGCGCTAGCCGCTCGTAACTGAGGTGCTAGGCCCCACTTGCGCGGATCACTCCGCCCAAAGGCTGCGAATCGCTGCGATGCCCTGTGCCCCGTGTGCACGTGCTTCCTCGAAGTCCTGCATGCCCAGCCCACCAATCGCGTAGATCGGCAGGGACACGTGCTCACGCAATGCCGCGAACGCCTCCCACCCTATGCCGTCCTTGCCGGGATGACTCGGTGTCGGCTTGAGGCTACCGAGCACGACGAAATCGCAGCCTAGCGCCTCGGCGGCGCGCAGGTCCTCCAAGTTATGGCAGGACGCTCCTAGAGGCGTGTGCGCAGGAACCGGACGGATGGAATGCTCGCTCAACTGGCTAGCGCGCAGGTGGACCCCGACGCCGAGACTTTCCGCCAGTTTCGCATCACCATTGATAAGCACCTCCACTGATGCGCTTTGGCACAGCTTTGCAGCCTCGCGCGCCAGCCGGCTCCACCGCTCTGCATTGGCCGTTGGCGCACGCAACTGGACTCTGCGCACCCCCGACGTCAGCGTCGTCGCCAGCGCGTCCAGCCATGCTTGATCGGCAGCGATTGCCGCATCGCCCTCCCCGCCCGCAACATCAGGCGTCACCAGATAGCGGTCGGGCTGTTGCAAAGCGGCCACTACTGGCCGGTCCGCCGGCGGCATCCGGTAGCTCGCCAGCTTTCGCGGCGGCACCCAAAGCAGGGCTTGTCCCTCGCGGCCGCGTGCACTTCCCTGCCACGTTTTGACGTGGCGGACATCCAAGGTCAGACGCTTGTCGGGATAGGCCTGTGGCACGGTGATCAGCGCATCGCCGACCTCGGCCTGAATCCCGAGCTCTTCGTCGAGCTCGCGGACCAGTGCGGCTTCCGGGCTTTCTCCGGGGTCAATCTTTCCGCCTGGAAACTCCCAGAGACCGGCAAGGTCGCTGGCACCCGTGCGCTGGGCCAGCAGAATCCGTCCACGGGCGTCCTCGATCACACCGGCCACCACACGCACGAATCGCTGCGGTAAATGCTCGCTCATCAACGATGGGCTACCGGCGCGGTGGATGCGCTTGGCATCCACCGTCTGTCGGGTATGTCGAGGTCAGACCAGCTGACCATGGCAGTGCTTGTACTTCTTGCCGCTGCCACACGGGCACAACTCGTTGCGGCCGACGCGGGAGAAGTCCGCGTTGGCCTCCCCGCGCGCAAGCGCTTCAGCCGCCTCTTCGTCGGCACTGTAGCCGCCGGAGCTGGCGTGCTGGAACTGCATCTGCTTGGCCTGGGCCTCGGCCTGCGCGCGCTCCTGTGCCTCCAACGCGGCGACTTCGTCCTCGCTGCGGATGCGCACGCGCGCCAGCAGGCTGATGACGTCGTGCTTGACCTTCTCCAGCATGCTGGAGAACAACAGGAATGCTTCCTGCTTGTACTCCTGCTTGGGCTGCTTCTGGGCGTAGCCACGCAGGTGGATACCTTGGCGCAGGTAATCCATCTGGGCCAGATGCTCTTTCCAGCTCTGGTCCAGCACGTTGAGCATGAAGTGCTTCTCAAGCATGCGCATCGTTTCCGAGCCCAGCTGTTCTTCGCGCTCCGCCACCAGGCGTGCCACCTCGCCAGTCACGAAGCCGCTTACATCGTCCTCGTCCATATCCTCGCGATCGCCGACGAAGCCCTGAACGCCGACCTGCATATTGAAGTCGGACGCCAGCATCGTCTCCAGACCCGGCAAATCCCACTGCTCGTGCATGGTGTTGGCAGGCACGAAGCGCTCAATGGCGGCGCTGATGACGTCCTCGCGGATGCCGTCGATGTTGTCCTTAACGTCCTGCGCCTCGAGCAACTCGTTGCGCTGGGTATAGATCACCTTGCGCTGGTCGTTGTTGACGTCGTCGAAGTCGAGCAGGTTCTTGCGGATGTCGAAGTTGTGGGCCTCGACCTTGCGCTGCGCGTTGGCGATCTGCTTGGACACCAACGGGCTTTCGATGATGTCGTCTTCTTTCAGACCCATCCGCGCCATCACCTTCTGCACCCAATCGGCTGCGAAGATGCGCATCAGGTTGTCTTCCAGCGACAGGTAGAAGCGTGAGGAGCCCGGATCACCCTGACGTCCCGCGCGGCCGCGCAGCTGGTTATCGATACGGCGGCTCTCGTGACGCTCGGTGCCGACAATGTGCAGACCACCGGATGCCTTGACCGCGTCGTGGCGCTCCTGCCATTCCACCTTCAGGCGCGCACGGGTGGCATCGTCGACCGGTTCACCGGTCTCGGCTTCCAGCAACGCAATCTCGTTGTCCACCGAGCCGCCCAGCACGATGTCGGTACCGCGACCGGCCATGTTGGTGGCGATGGTGATCGCGCCCGGGCGACCGGCCTGGGCGACGATGGTCGCCTCGCGCTCATGCTGCTTGGCGTTGAGCACTTCATGGTGGATGCCGGCATCGGTCAACTGCTGACCGAGCATCTCGGACACTTCAATGGACGTGGTACCGACCAGCACCGGCTGGCCCTTGGCGTGCGCTTCCTGGATCTCAGCCGCCACAGCGCGGTACTTTCCAGCGCGGTTGAGGAACACCGCGTCGGGGCTGTCCAAACGCTGGATTGGCTGGTTGGTCGGGATAACCACGACTTCCAGAGAGTAGATGCTCTGAAACTCGAACGCTTCGGTGTCGGCCGTACCGGTCATGCCGGCCAGCTTGTTGTACATCCGGAACAGGTTCTGGAAGGTGATCGAGGCCAGCGTCTGGTTCTCGCGCTGTACCGGTACTCCTTCCTTGGCTTCCACCGCTTGGTGCAGGCCGTCCGACCAGCGTCGGCCGGCGAGCGTACGGCCGGTGAACTCGTCAACGATGACAACCTCGCCGTCGCGGATGATGTAATCCACGTCGCGCTGATAGATCGCATGCGCGCGCATCGCGGCGTTGAGGTGGTGAACCACTGCCAGATTTTGCGGCGAGTACAGGCCTTCCGCCGCGTCCGGACCAAGAATGCCGGCATCGCGGAGCAGCTGCTCAGCGTGTTCCTGGCCTTCCTCGGACAGGTGCACCTGCTTGCCCTTCTCATCCACCCAGTAATCGCCCTCACCTTCTTCGGTGGCTTGGCGGGTCAGGGAGGGAACAAGGCGGTTGACCTTGATGTACAGCTCCGGGGAATCTTCTGCCGGGCCGGAGATGATCAGCGGCGTACGTGCCTCGTCGATCAGAATCGAGTCGACTTCGTCGATGATCGCGAAGTTCAGACCGCGCTGATGGCGGTCCTCTTTCGCCAGCGCCATGTTGTCGCGCAGGTAGTCGAAGCCGAACTCGTTGTTGGTGCCGTAGGTGATATCGGCCGCGTAGGCTTCCGCCTTGTCAGAGTGCGGCATGCTCGGGTAGACCACACCGACGCTCAGGCCCAGCCAATTGTAGAGCTTGCCCATCCACGCCGAGTCACGGCGGGCCAGATAGTCGTTGACGGTGATCAGGTGAACGCCGTCGCCGGTCAGCGCATTGAGGTAGACCGGCAGGGTGCCGACCAGGGTTTTGCCCTCACCGGTGCGCATCTCGGCGATCTTGCCCAGATGCAGCACCATGCCGCCCACCAACTGGACGTCGTAGTGACGCATGCCCAACACACGGCGCGACGCTTCACGACACACCGCAAACGCTTCGGGGAGGATGTCATCCAGCTTGGCGCCGTCTTTCAGCTTCTGCTGGAACTCCGGCGTCTTGGCCTGCAGCTCGCTGTCGCTGAGCTTCTCCATCTCCGGCTCGAGTGCATTGATGCTGGTGACGGTACGTTGCAGTTGGCGTAGCAGGCGTTCGTTGCGACTGCCAAACACACGGGTAAGCAGGTTGTTGAGCATTGATGGTTCCAGTCGGTTTACTTGACGGCGGAAACTAAGACAGGGCGCTGGGCCCTGTCTTGGCAAACGCCTATTCTAGCGTGGGGGCGCACGGTCGCCTATCAAGGTCGTCCGTGCCGTCACCCACGTGCGCAAATCTTCCCTGAGCGCGACCGGATCAGCCGTGTAACGGCGACTGCTGGCTGAGGAACTTCATCGGGTTTACAGCCTGGCCATCCTGCCAGACCTCGAAGTGGACGTGGGCCCCGGTTGAGCGGCCGCTGGAGCCCGCCTTTGCCACTTCCTGTCCAGCACGCACAAGACGCCCAACATTGAGACTGAGGCGCGAGTTGTGGGCATACCGGGTCACGTAGCCGTTGCCGTGATCGATCTCGATCGTGTTGCCGTATCCGTTGCGGACGCCGGAATAGCTGACCACCCCGTCGGCGACTGCCATCACCGGGTCACCGATCTGGGCCTTGAAATCGATGCCCTTGTGGAACGCCCGGCCGCCGTTGAATGGATCGGCACGGTGGCCGAAGTTCGAGGTGATGTAGCTCTCGATCGGCTCGCGCGAAGGTACGGCATTCATGTCAAGCTGACGGTTGAACAGCAACGACTCCAGCACCGAGAGCTGCTCTCCGGAGGCACGGAACTGCGCGCCGAGTTCATTCAAACCCTGGTCGAGTTCCACCTTGGGCATGTCCTCGACCGGGCCAGCACCACCAACACCGACAGGCTCGTTGAAGTCGAATTCGCCGTCCTGAAGCTGGCCAATACGGGTCAGGCGCTCGCCCAGCGCATTGAGACGATTGGCTTCAGCCTGAAGTTCGCCCAGGCGAGCGGCCAATGCGTTGATCTCGCGTTGGGCATCGGCTTGGGCCGAGCTGATCTGGGTGTGCTGTTGGGCCACTTGGTCACGCAGACCATGGTTAGCCGCGTAGCCTGTGCCAAGCCCGAGGGCGAGACCCCCACCGAGCAACAATGCACTGGCGTGAAGGGGGCGTTGCATAGCCGCCTGGAGCGCGCGGTGGGCAAGGGACGCCCAGGTACCACGCGATTTATTTAGTATGTCTTGATAGGTCATAGGTCCGATGTCTGAATTCCAATCCAAGCCGGCCAAATCCAAACGCGCTCCGTCGACTCCTACGGCTGCGCTCGATGCGCTGCTCGCGGTGCCGGCAGGGAACACGATCCGTCGGGCCCTATGGCTCGACGAGATGGATCGCCGGTTACGGCCGTTCCTGCCTTTTCCGCTGTCCGCGCATGCGCGTCTGGCGAATTATGAAACTGGCAGGCTCGTCTATCTGGTGGATTCCCCGGTGTGGCGGGCCAAGTTGCGCCTGCTCGCACCGGAAATTCTGGTACATGCCCTATCCCTGGGTCTGGACGCGGCGGAGCTCACCATCAAGACGAGCATCCCATCGCGTGCACCGACTCCTCCGGCGCCCGCGAAAACCGTGACCATGTCCGCAGCCGCGAAAAAAGCATTCGAAGCAGCGCTGGCGTCCCTTCACCCTGCCGCCCCCGATGGGGCGGATGACGCCGGATGAACTCCCAGTCTGCCGGCTTTATGAAAACCGTGAGGACCAAGTGAACATCGACGGAGCATCCTAAAGCGCAGAAACCCCGGATTTGTTAAAAGTCCGGGGTCATTATGTATATATATCGTTAATTGGACAGGCAGCAGTCACATTCGTGATGCACGCACGGTCACTGAACCGACCAACGCGAATAACCGCTCAAGCGATCGCAAGCGTTCCGAAGGCAGTAGAGATGGCGGCGGGGTCTTCTTCGTCGGTATAGCTGACGATCTCCCACGCGGACTCGTCGGCGAGCAATGCACGCACCAACTTGTTGTTGAGAGCGTGGCCGGACTTGAACCCCTCGTACGCGCCGATGACAGCGTGACCCGCCAGATACAGGTCGCCAATGGCGTCCAGAATCTTGTGGCGAACGAACTCGTCGGCGTAGCGCAGGCCATCCTCGTTGAGGACGCGGAACTCGTCGAGCACGATCGCATTGTCCATCGAGCCGCCAAGGCCCAGATTGCGCTCGCGCATGTACTCAAGGTCGCGCATGAACCCGAAGGTCCGCGCGCGGCTTACTTCTTTGATGTAGTTGACGGTCGAGAACTCAACCTGCGCACGGGACTGCGAATCGGGAATGGCGGGATGCTTGAACACGACCGTGAAACCGACCCGAAACCCGTCGTAAGGCTCGAAGCGGGCAACCTTGTCGCCATCGTGTACTTCAACTGGATGAAGGATGCGGATGAAGCGCTTGGCTGCATCTTGTTCAACAATGCCTGCAGACTGCAGCAGGAACACAAACGGGCCTGCGGAGCCATCCATGATCGGCACTTCTGGCGCCGACAAGTCGATATAGGCGTTATCGATGCCCAGCCCGGCAAGGGCGGACATCAGATGTTCAACCGTCTGTACTTTCGCCGCGCCCTGACTCAGCCCAGTGCACAGCGTGGTTTCGGTGACCAGTTCAGCAGTCGCTGGAATCTCGACGACAGGATCCAGGTCAATCCGACGGAAAATGATACCTGCGTCGACCGGTGCCGGACGCATGGTGAGGAAGACCTTTTCGCCACTGTGCAGCCCCACGCCGGTGGCGCGGATAACGTTCTTGAGAGTGCGCTGACGCAGCATGGGAATGGCCGAAACGGGGAAAGGAAAAGCGGCTTAAGTTACCACGTGGCCTTTTTGGCCTAGGCAACCGAGCCTGAACACGGGTTTGCGCCGACAGTGCAGAAAATGACCGGCCGCCCTCCCGAAACAGGGAGAGCGACCGATCCAAATGCCCCGCGCGGACAACCACGGGACCAAAACGAACCGGACTATGGCGTTACAGCAACAACCGGCGGATCAGTCCGCCTGACGGCGCAGAAACGCCGGAATATCGAGATAGCTGTCCGGACCGAAGTCTGCCGCAGCGTTGGATCCTGACGTGGATCCTGAAGTGGATTCGGAGTGCGACGAACCACTGCGCAGGCTGTTGCTGAAGCTCGGCACCGCGGACGATGAAGTGGAAACCGCATCTTCAACCGGGTATTCCGGCTGACCGGTGGTGGCGTTGCGAACGAGCTGGATCGGCGCACGATTGCCCTCGCCCGGCTTGCCCTGACGAGCCGCAACACGGTTCAGGCCGGTAGCGACCACGGTCACCCGGACCTCGTCCTGCATGTCCGGATCCAGCACGGTACCGATGACGATCGTCGCGTCCTCGGAGGCAAATGCCTCCACGGTGCGGCCAACCTCGTCGAACTCGGCCATGGTGAAGTCCGGGCCAGCCGTGATGTTGACCAGGATGCCGTTGGCACCCTGCAGATTGACGTCGTCCAGCAACGGGTTCAGTACCGCTGCCTCGGCCGCAGCCTGTGCACGGTCGTCGCCGCGCGCGGCGCCACTGCCCATCATTGCCAGACCCATCTCGGACATGACGGTGCGCACGTCCGCGAAGTCGACGTTGATCAGGCCGGGACGCACGATCAGGTCGGCGATGCCCTGCACTGCACCCAGCAGCACGTCATTGGCGGCGCGGAACGCCTGAACCATGGTCGCGTTGCGGCCCAGCACGGTGATCAGCTTTTCGTTGGGGATGGTGATCAGCGAGTCACAGTGGTGGCTCAGCTCCTCAATACCCTTGAGCGCGACCTGCATGCGACGGCGGCCTTCAAACGGAAACGGCTTGGTCACCACGGCAACGGTCAGGATGCCCATCTCCTTGGCAAGCTGCGCGACAACCGGGGCAGCGCCGGTACCGGTACCACCACCCATGCCAGCGGTGATGAACACCATGTCAGCGCCCTGCAGCGCGTCCATCAGACGCTCGCGGTCCTCCAGTGCGGCCTGACGACCGACCTCCGGGTTGGCGCCTGCACCCAGGCCCTTGGTGACGTTGTTGCCGAGCTGCAGCTGCAACTTGGCGCCGCAGTTCTTGATTGCCTGTGAATCAGTGTTGGCGGTGATGAACTCCACCCCGTCAACGTTGTTGCTGACCATGTGAGCGACGGCATTACCGCCGCCGCCACCGACGCCGATCACCTTGATGATCGCGTTGGGAGCCATGTTCTCCACCAGTTCAAAATGTGCCATGTCCGTGTCCTCGTTAGTCTGGTTTTATGTGTTGCTGTGGTCTTGCTTGTCGTGGTCTTGCTTGTCGTGGTCTTGCTCGCCGCGTTTTTTTGTTGCTCAGAAGTGGTCGCGGTACCAACTTTTGAGCTTGTTGAAGATCGATCCCGCCCGTCCGGTGTTGATCACCGGGCGTCGCGGAGTCTCAAATTGACTGCCCATCAGCAGCAGGCCCACACCGGTGGCGTGGACGGGATTGCCGACGACTTCGCCCAGGCCAGTGACGTGCTGGGGTATCCCCACTCGGACCGGCATCTGCAGCATTTCTTCGGCCAGCTCCACCACGCCTTCCATCTTCGAAGCACCACCGGTGAGCACCATCCCGGCACGCACGTGTTGCTCGAAGCCGCTGCGGCGCAGCTCGGCCTGAACCATCTCGAAAATTTCCTCGTAGCGGGCTTGAACCGCTTGGGCGAGCGATGCGCGCGGCATCCGACGCGGTGCGCGGTCGCCGACCGATGGCACCTGTATGGACTCCTCGGCAGTGGCCATCTGCGCCAGCGCGCAGGCGTAGCGGACCTTGATCTGCTCGGCCTCCGGCGTCGGGGTGCGCAGCATGTGGGCAATGTCTTCGGTGACCTTGTCGCCGGCGATGCCGAGGCTGGCCGAATGTGCGATCGCACCCTGCACGAATACGGCGATGTCCGTGGTGCCCGCGCCGATGTCGACCAGCACCACGCCGAGCTCGCGCTCGTCGCTGGTCAGCACAGCGGTGGCCGAGGCCAACACGCCCAGCACCAGGCTGTCGACCTGGAGAGCGCAGCGCTGCACGCACTTGCTGACGTTGGCCGCGGCGGACTGCGCGCAGACCACCAGGTGGGCGTGCACTTCCAGCCGAACGCCGGTCATGCCGATCGGGTTGCGGATGCCTTCCTGGGAGTGGTCGAGTACGTAGTCCCGCGGGATCGCATGCAGGATCTTCTGGTCCGCCGGGATTGCCACCGCTTTGGCCGCGTCCAGCACGCGGTCCAGGTCGGCCAGACTGACCTCACCGTCGCGGATTGGCGCGATGCCCTGAGAGTTGCGGCATTGCACATGGCTTCCTGAGATGGAGGCATAGACCGAGCGGATCTCGCAGCCGGCCATCAACTCGGCCTCTTCGATTGCGCGCTGAATCGACTGGACCGTGGACTCGATATCCACGACCACACCCCGGCGAAGGCCGCGCGATTCGTGCGAGCCGATGCCGATCACCTCGATCGGATTGTCCGGACCGGTGTGACCGGGGCTGTACTCGCCCACCAGCGCCACCACCTTGGAGGTGCCGATGTCGAGACCGACGATCAGATGTTTGTCACCCTTGCGATTCATGGTTTTCCTTGCTTTCGGTCCACACCAGTGCAAAACCGTTTGTGTAGCGAAGATCGGCGCGCGCCAGCACCTGGGCCTGCTGCGTCAGCAGCTGCGGCAACAGCCGAACGAAGCGGGTCAGCCGACCACGCGCCTCGTGCCGGCCGACGATGACTTCGGCGCCGTTGTCCAAGCGCAGCGTCCAGCTGCCGCGCGGATCCAATCGGGCCTCTCGTACCTGCAGTCCCAGCGGCGCGAACATCTGCCGGGACTGGTTGTAAAGCTCGACAACATCGCCAATCCTCGACTCCGGACCGCCCAGCAAAGGCAGATCGGCGGGGATCTCGACGCCTGCAGCGGGGAACAGCCGACCCTGCTCCGACAACAGCTGATCCTCATCCCAGCGCGCGAACGGAATGTGCTCCACAAGATGCACTTCGAGCACGTCCGGCCAACGCTTGCGCACCTCGGCATGCTCCACCCAGGGCAAGCCGGCGACCGCAGCACGCGCACCATCCAGATCGACCGCGAAGTACCCCTGCTGCGCGAACGGCAACAGTGTCTGGCGCAACAGGTTTTCGTCCACGCGCTGGAACTGCGCGGTTGCGCGCAGCTTGCTCAGCGGCCAGTGGCTCGCGCCAACCCAACCGTTGAGCAGGCCGACTACCGGCAGGGCGACCAGCGCCACTGCAAGCAGCCAACCCAGCAGGCGCAGAAGGGCATTCACTGGTCCGCAACCTCCGCAAGGCTTGCTTCCAACACGCGCCAGCACAGCTCTTCGAAGCCGATTCCGACGTGGCCCGCGGCCTTGGGTACCAGCGAGTGACTGGTCATACCCGGGGCCGTGTTCACTTCCAGCAGAAGGAACGCGCCAGTGTCCCGGTCGCGCATGACATCCACCCGGCCCCATCCGCGACACTCAACCGCCTCGAAGGCGGCCAGAGCGATCCGCTGGATCTCCGCCTCGTCATCGCCTTCCACACCTGGGCACAGGTAGCCGGTGTCATCGGCAACGTATTTGGCGTTGTAGTCGTACCACTCGCCCTTTGGAACGATCCGGATCGATGGCAGTGCACGATGCCCGGTGCCGTCGTCCAGGACGGCGACCGTCAACTCGTCGCCGACGACCATCTGCTCCATCAGCAGCTCACCGTCATAGCCAGAGGCGAATGCTTCCGCCGCAACGAGATCATCCTCGTGCAGGATCCGGAACGCGCCCACGCTCGATCCCTCGCAGGACGGTTTGACGAACACCGGGAGTCCAAGTGACCGCGCGGCGGCGTACATATCATCACCGGCGTTCAGGCGGACGAAGCGTGGGGTCGGCAGGCCGCAGCTGAGCCAGACCTGCTTGGTGCGGATCTTGTCCATCGACAGCGCCGATCCAAGCACGCCGGAGCCGGTATAGGGCACGCCCAGTGCCTCCAGCAGCCCCTGCAGGACGCCGTCTTCGCCGCCACCCTTGTTGCCGTGGAGGATATTGAACACGCGATCCACTCCGCCGTTGCGGATCAGGTCGACCAGCAACGGGATGCCATCGACTGCGAAGGCATCCACGCCGCGCGCGAGCAGCGCCGTCAGCACGTTGCTGCCGGAATTCAGTGAGACGTCGCGCTCGGAGCTGGTGCCGCCCATAAGGACAGCAACGCGGCCGAAACCTGCGGGGTCGGTCATGCGTTGCGGTGCGAATTTATCGTCGAGGCGGGTGTTCACGATTCACCTTCCGGGGTAGCGGGAATGCCATCGGCAACGATCAGTTGCGCGGCGTGACCGATGTCGCCTGCACCCATCAGCAGCAAGAGGTCGCCGTCTTCGAGCACATCGGCGAGAACGCCCGGGAGTTCGCTCACCGGCCCGATAACCACCGGATCAATGCGACCACGGGCACGGATCGCGCGAGCCAATGCTCGCTCGTCGGCACCGGCAATCGGCGCCTCTCCGGCGGCGTAGACCTCGGTCAGAATCAGTGCATCGACGTCCGACAGCACCGCGGCAAAATCATCGAACAGATCGCGGGTACGGCTGAATCGATGGGGCTGAAACGCCACCACCAGACGGTGATCCGGCCAGCCACCACGGGCCGCATCGAACACCGCCGCCAGCTCCTTGGGATGGTGTCCGTAGTCGTCGACCACGGTGACCGTACCGCCCTTGGGCAGCGTCGCCTCGGCGATCACATTGAAGCGGCGTCCGATACCGGCGAAACGCTCCAGCGCACGCGCAATGGCAGCGGGCTCCACGCCCAGCTGCCAACCCACCGCTGCAGCGGCCAGGGCATTGAGTACGTTGTGTTTGCCGGGGAGCGCCAACGTGATCGGGCAGCGCGCGCCATCCGGCAGGCACAGGGTGAAATGCATCTGAGCACCCTGCTGGCTCACGTCCTCGGCACGCACGTCAGCCTCGTCTGAGAGGCCATAGGTCATCACGTGGCGCGGTGTGCGCTCGGCGAGCGCAGCAACTTCCGGATCGTCGATGCACAGCACCGCAAGGCCGTAGAAAGGCAACCGCAGCATGAATTCAACAAACGCAGCCTGCACGTTGGCGAAGTCGCCGCCGTAGTTCTCGAGATGGTCGGCGTCGATATTGGTGACCACCGCGATCTGCGGGCTCAGGCGCAGGAAACTGCCGTCGCTTTCGTCGGCCTCGGCGACGAGCCAGTCGCCCCCGCCCAGCTTCGCGTTCGCACCGGCGGCAAGCAGTTGACCGCCGATGACGAAGGTTGGATCGATCCCGCCCTCGGCCAGCACGCTGGCGGTCAACGAGGTCGTCGTGGTCTTGCCATGGGTACCCGCAACCGCGATACCGCGCTTGAATCGCATCAGCTCGGCCAACATTTCGGCGCGCGGCACTACCGGAATCCGCTGCGCGCGTGCCTCCATAACCTCCGGGTTATCGGCCTTGATCGCGCTGGAAACCACCACGCAATCGGTACCGAGCACGTTGGATGCGGTGTGATCGTGGTGCACTGTGATGCCGAGCCGCGCCAGTCGCCGGGTCACGGCGTTATCCGCACGATCGGAACCGGACACCTGATAGCCCAGCGTGCACATCACTTCGGCGATACCGCTCATGCCGGTGCCACCGATGCCGATAAAATGCACGCGTGGGAATGCTTTTGCCAGATCACCATCGTGTTGCAGACGGCGGCGCACGGTACTGCTCATGCGGCGGGCTCCTGGGAAGAATGTGGGGAAGAAGATGCGTCGCGGCCAGCGGCACCGGCGAGCACGATGTCGACCACTCGGATGGCGGCATCCGGCAGCGCCAGTGCGCGCGCGGCGGTGGCCATGCGCAGCAGAACATCGCGCCCGTGGATGCCATCCAGCACGGCAGCCATGCGCGTTGCGAGCTCGGCATCCGGCCCCTGCGGCAGCAGCAAAGCCGCGCCACGGTCGACCAGATAGCGGGCATTGCGGGTCTGATGGTCATCGACGGCCTGCGGAAACGGCACCAGCACGCTGCCCACTCCAACCGCGCACAGCTCGGCCAAGGTCAATGCACCGGCGCGGCATACGACGACGTCAGCCCAACCGTAGGCAGCGGCCATATCGGCGATGAAGGGCTCGATGCTGGCGGACACCCCTGCTTCGGCGTAGAGGCGCTCGGCCTCCTCAACCTGCGCCTGGCCGCATTGATGACGCACATCAATAGCGCCGACGCTGGGGCCCAAGATCGCCAACGCCCCGGGTACCGCGTTATTCAATGCGCGGGCACCTTGGCTGCCTCCCAGCACCAGAAGCCGCAGCGGGCCACTACGCCCCGCCAGACGCTGCTCCGGACCGGCCACATTCAGGATTTCCTCCCGCACCGGGTTGCCGACCACTTCCTCTTTGGCGAAGGTGTCCGGGAAGCCAGTCAGCACGCGCTGTGCGAGACGCGACAGCACTCGATTGGTCATGCCGGCAGCACGGTTTTGCTCGTGCACGAACAGCGGCACGCCGGCGATCCGGGCAGCCAAGCCACCCGGACCCGCTGCATAGCCGCCAAAGCTGATCACGGCACGTGGCTGGCGCTGGCGCAGAACCGCTGCCGCACGACGCACCGCCGAGATGACTTTGAGAGGCGCAGCAAGGAGCGTCGCTAGACCCTTCCCGCGCACGCCGCGGACTGCAATCGTGTCGATCGGAACCCCGTGCGGGGGTACCAGACGGGTTTCCATGCCACCGTCCGCGCCGAGCCAAGTCACCGGCACGCCGCGGGACAGCAGCTCTTTCGCCACGGCAAGGCCGGGGAAGATATGTCCACCGGTGCCACCGGCAAGAATCATTACCGGGCGGGCGTCATTGGCAGTGCTCATGCCACTCCCCCGAATGTCGGCTCGATGCGCGGCTGCAGGCGGCTGGTGCCACGACCTGTCGTACCGCGTGCGCGAGTCGGTGCAGCTACAACTGCGGGAGCCATGTCAGGCTTCGAAGCGGACGCCACGGGCGAGCGCGCTGAAGTTACTAAAGCCGGGCTGGTTGCGTCCACAGGCGCCTCACCGCGCAGGCGCGCCATTTGCCGTTGCGCACGCTCCAGCTCGTAGGACACACGCAGCAGCAAGCCCATCGCGGCGCAGGTCATCAATACGCTTGAGCCACCCGAGGAGATCAGCGGCAGGGTCAGGCCCTTGGTCGGCAGCAAGCCAAGATTTACACCGATCGATACGAAGCTCTGCAAACCAATCCAGAGCGCAATACCGAACGCCAGGTACGCGGAGAAGTGACGGCGCATTTCGACGCACTGCAGGCCAATCCAGAGAGCACGACCGACCAGCAGTCCGTACAGGCCAATCACAGCGCACACACCGAGGAACCCGAGTTCTTCCGCAATGACTGCAAGGATGAAGTCGGTGTGGGCTTCGGGCAGGTAGGACAGCTTCTGGATCGAGCTACCCAGACCGACGCCGAGCCACTCGCCGCGACCGGCTGCCATCAGGGCATTGGTCAACTGGTAGCCGGAGTTGAACGGGTCGGCCCAAGGATCCATGAAGGAGGTCAAGCGGCGCATCCGGTACGGCTCAAGCACCGCGACAAATGCGAGAACGGGCAGGCCGACCAGGACCGGCAAGAACATCCGGGGCATGTTGACGCCGCCAAGGATCAGCAGACCAGCCGTGATCGCCAGCAGCAGCGAGGATGAGCCGAAGTCAGGCTGCAGAAGCAACAGGACCACCAGTAATCCCACCACGCCTATCGGCTTCAGCATCGCGCGCCAGGTCGCGTTGACCTCGTCACGAAACCGCACCAGATAGCTCGCGAGCCAGATGATAAAGAGCACCTTGACGGCTTCGACCACCTGGAAATTGGACACCCCCAGATTGATCCAGCGGTGCGCACCTTTAACGCTCACCCCTAGACCGGGGACGAACACCATCAGCAGCAGGACGACGCAGGCCAACAACATCAATTGGTTGTAACGCTCCACCGTCTTCAACTCGATTCGGGTCGCAAACGTGCCCAAGACCAGTCCGCCAAACAGGAACATCAGATGTCGGGTGAGGTAGTGGAACGGGTCAGGATGCTGGGAGACCGAACTGGATCCGACCATCACAACACCCAGCGACGCCAACGCCAGCACGACGGCAAGCAGCCACGGGTCCAGGCGACCCTGGATGTCGTCGATGCGTGTTGCCTGGCGCGCGTAATCGCTCATCAACGCACCTTCAAGGTCGCCAAACCGACCAGCACCAGCACAACGGAAATGATCCAGAAGCGCACGATGACGCGTGGCTCCGGCCAGCCCTTGAGCTCAAAGTGGTGATGGATCGGCGCCATCCGGAATACGCGCTTGCCGGTGAGCTTGAACGAGGCGACCTGGATCATCACCGACAGCGTTTCGATCACGAACACGCCGCCCATGATCACCAGTACCAGCTCTTGGCGGACGATCACGGCAATCGTGCCCAGTACTGCGCCCAGCGCCAAAGCGCCGATGTCGCCCATGAACACCATTGCCGGATAGGTGTTGAACCATAGGAAGCCGAGCCCGGCGCCAGCGATCGCGGCACAGATGATCACCAGCTCGCCTGCCCCCGGGACCGGCGGGATCTGCAGGTACTCGGAGAACACCGAGTTGCCGGAGACGTAAGCGAACACACCCAGCGCGCAGGCAACCAGCACGGTGGGCATGATCGCCAACCCGTCCAGGCCATCGGTCAGGTTGACGGCGTTGGAGAAGCCGACGATCCAGAAGTACGCGACGACGACCAGTCCGGCGCCCATCGGGAACGCGAGCGACTTGAACATCGGGATATAGAACGTGGTCGCTGCAGGCACATCGGCCGTCATATAGAGGTAGATGCCTGCGGCGAGCCCGAACACTGACTGCAGCAGGTACTTCCAGCGCGACTTGAGGCCGTTGGGATCGCGATGAACGATCTTGAGCCAGTCGTCGTACCAACCGATCGCACCGAACGCGATCATCACTGCCAGCACCACCCAGACGTATTTGTTACGCAGGTCGCCCCACAGCAACACGGATGCCAGCACCGTCATGATGATCAGCCCGCCGCCCATGGTCGGCGTACCCGCCTTGGAAAAGTGGCTCTCTGGACCATCGCTGCGGATCGGCTGGCCACCCTTGTACTGCGCCAGCTTGCGGATGGCGGCAGGCCCCCACCACAGTGACAATCCGAGCGAGGTGAGCGCGGCCAGAATTCCGCGGAATGTCAGGTAGTTGAACAGCCCAAACAGGCTGTCCAGTTGTTCAAGCCAACGCGCCAGTTCAAGCAGCATCGGTATGGTCCTCCGGCCCGGACGGGCGTTGCTTGGACAGCAGAGCCGTCACGACCTTGTCCATCGCGCTGCCGCGTGAACCCTTTATCAGCACGTTGATCGTCGTGCCCTGCGCGTCGGCCAACCGGGTCGACAGCTCAGCCGCCATTGCCGCGTGATCTGGACACACCTGACCGCCGTCACCGAACTCGTGCACGGCCGCAGCACTGAGTTCGCCTAGCGCGAACAGGCGGCGCACTCCGGCGGCTTTTGCCTGGCGCCCCGCCTGGGCGTGCATGGCTTCCGCATCCGCACCCAGCTCGCGCATGTCGCCCATAACCAGCCAGCCCTCGCCCGGCATGTCCGCCAGCGTGTCGATGGCGGCCGCAAGCGATCCGGGGTTGGCGTTATAGCTGTCGTCGATCAAGGTCGCCCCACTACCCAGCGAATGCGCAACCAGCCGCCCCGGCACCGGCTTTGCCGCCTGCAGCCCTTGGGCGATGGCTTCCAGCGATGCGCCCAGACCGATCGCTATCGCTGCGGCAGCAAGGGCATTGCGTACGTTGTGGCGACCACGCAGGATCAGGTTCACCGGCACTGTTCCGTCGGGCGTAACCAGCGTGAACTGCGAGCCGGTGGCGCTGGCAACCAGATCGCGCGCGGTCACATCAGCACCTGCGTCCAGTCCGAACCGCAGCAGGCGGCGACCATGCGCACGCTCGGCAAAATACGGCGCAAACGCATCGTCGGCGTTGATCACCGCTACACCCTGAGGTGGCAGCGCGTCATAGATCGCGGCCTTGGTGTCGGCGACACCGAGCAGGCTGCCCATGCGCTCCAGATGTGCGGGAGCGATGTTGTTGACCAGCGCAACATCCGGCCGCGCGATAGCGGTCAAATAGGCGATGTCGCCCGGCTTTCCAGCACCCATCTCGTACACCGAGAAGCGCGCGTCCTCGGGCGCCGCCAAGACCGCCAGCGGCAAACCGATCTCGTTGTTGAAATTCCCGGGGTTGCCGTAAGCCGGGGCCACGCGCTCCAGGATGGCGAGCAACAGCGTCTTGACGCTGGTCTTGCCATTGCTGCCAGTGATGCCAATCACTTGACCGCTGCGTTGACGCTGGATCGCCGCGGCAAAGTTTCCCAACGCGCGCTGGGTATCGGCGACCAGTATCTGCGGCACCGATGTATCCACCAGACGTGCCACCAGCGCAGCCACAGCACCGCCGGCAATCGCCGCATTTACATGCTCATGACCGTCGAAATTCTCACCCTTCAGGGCAATGAACAACACAGCGTCGCTATGCGGCAGCGCGCGGGTGTCCGTCGCGATCGCGCCGACCACAACGTCCTCGCCGTGCAGGCTGCCGCCGGTCATTCGCGCGATATCGGACAGTTGCAGTCGCTTCATGCGCGTCGCTCCAGCGCCGCTCGGGCGACTTGGGTGTCATCAAAGGGATGCTTGATACCGGCGACCTCCTGGTCAGGCTCATGACCCTTGCCCGCGATCAGCACGATGTCGTCCGCACCAGCCTCGCCAACCGCGTAGGCAATCGCCGCAGCGCGGTCGCGCTGGACGACCACGGACGTGGGGTTGATGAAGCCAGCAACAATGTCGGCAGCGATCGCATCGCCGTCTTCGTGGCGCGGGTTGTCGTCGGTCACTACAACGACGTCGGCATGGGCCTCGGCGATTGCGGCCATCTGAGGGCGCTTGCCACGGTCACGTTCGCCGCCGCAACCGAACACGCACCAGAGCCGACCAGCTGCATGTGCGCGCAACGTTGCCAGCGCCTGCTCCAATGCGTCCGGCGTATGCGCAAAATCGATCACCACCAATGGCTTGCCATCCACGCCACCGAGACGGTTCATCCGGCCGTGAATCGGCGCTAGCTGCGACAGAATCCCGGCGATCGATTGCGGCGACTCACCCGTGCCCAACAGCACACCCGCAACGGCGAGCAGGTTGTCGACGTTGAATCGTCCCAGCAGCGGGGTTCGCACCGTCCACGTCTGCCCATCGCTATCCAGACCGAACACGAGCTGGAAACTCATTCCACTGTTATCGAGCTGCAGATTGTCCGCACGGATCTCTGCCTGCGGATGGTTTCGGGAGCTCAGCCCTATGGCCCGCACCTGACCCGACAAAGCAAACTGCATCGCCTCGCCATGCGCATCATCGAGATTGGTGACTGCTGCCTTCAGCCCGGTCCACGCAAACAGGCGCGCCTTTGCCGCGCCGTAGCTTGCCATGTCGCCGTGATAGTCGAGGTGGTCGCGGCTGAGATTGGTGAACACGGCCACATCGAAATGCACGCCGTCTACGCGGCCCTGATCCAGGGCGTGGGAGCTGACCTCCATCGCCACGGCGTCCGCGCCGGCGTCACGCAGGCCGGCGAGCAGCTCATGCACCTTCAAAACCAGTGGCGTGGTGAAGCCGGTCGGAACCAAGGCGCCATCGAAGCCGACACCAAGGGTGCCGATCGTCGCGCCACGCACGCCACTCAGTGACCAGGCTTGAGCCAGCAGCTGGACAATAGAGGTCTTGCCATTGGTACCGGTGACACCGACCATCCGCATCGCAGCACTGGGATGGTCGTGGAAGCGGTCAGCCATCTCGCCCATACGCGCACGCAAACCCGGAACAGCAATTGCGTCGTCCGGTGCAGGCAGGTCTGCCGTGGTCGGCGGCTCGTACAGGATCGCTGCAGCATCAACCGCACGCGCTTGGGCAACAAAGTTCAATCCGTGGGTTCCGAATCCGCCGATGGCGACAAACGCGTCGCCCGCGCGGAGCTCGCGACTGTCCTGCACAAGGCCGGAGATCTCGAGGCCCGCAGGGATGTCAGCAACATCGGGAAGCAACTCGGCCAGCCGCATCCGGCGCGGATGCGCATGGGGCAGCCGGCTCATTGCGAAAGCGCTCATGGCGCGCCCCCGATAGTGATCGGCGTCGGCAGCGCCTGCTCGGGTGACGGGATCTGCGCAGCCTGCGGCAACACCGGCACATCGCGCGACGGCTTTCCGCCGTTGGCGCGCAGCTGCTTTGCGCGGGCGTCCGCCTGCGCGGTCAGCCACGTCTCGATGTCGTCCGGCTGCACGTCCATCAAGCGCAGAGTGCCTTCCATCACGCTCTTGAACACGGGCGCGGCGACGGCGCCGCCGCCATAGCCGTGGCCGGCACTGGCATCGGGATCATCGACCACGACGACCATCGCGAAGCGCGGGTGCTCCACCGGCACCACGCCGGCAAACAGCGCGAGGTAATGCCGCGAGTAGCCGCCGGTGCCGCTGAACTTGCGCGCGGTGCCGGTTTTACCCGCCACGTGATAGCCAAGAATTGCCGCGCGCTGCGCTGTGCCGCCGGTCTCGGTGACCGTCTGCATCGCGTTCAACACTTGTCGAGCGATTTCAGGGCTGATTGCCTGTCTGGCTTCGTTGCGCTGGCCCTTGACGAAGGTCGGCGCGATGATCCGGCCGCCATTGGCGATTGCGGCATACGCCACCGCGATCTGCAGTGGCGTCGCTGACAGGCCATAACCGTAGGACATGGTTGCCTTGTCGGTGCCGGACCACTGCCCCGGCGCGCGCAGCAGCCCCGAGGCCTCACCAGGAAAGCCGCTGCCCGGCTTGCTGCCGTAGCCGACGCCCTGGATAAATTCGTGGAAATAGCTGTCCTGCATCGCGAGCGCCAGTTTCGCGGAGCCCACGTTGGAGCTATGCGTCAGCACGCCGGTGACGGTCAGAGCGCCGTAGTTGCGGAAGTCGTTGATCGTGTAGCGGCCGTTGCGCATCCAGCCCGGGTTGGTGTCGACCATGGTATTGACGGTGACTTTGCCGGTGGACAGCGCCGCTGCCACGGTGATCGGCTTCATGGTGGAGCCGGGCTCGACCACATCGGTCACCGCGCGGTTGCGGCGGGCGTCGGTTGAGCCACCATCGAGTTGGTTGGGGTTGTAGCTCGGCAGGTTGGCCATCGCCAGAACCTCACCGGTGTCAACATCCAGCACCACCGCCGAGCCAGCTGACGCCTTCGCGTCGTGAAGCGCGCGGCGCAGTTCGCGGAAGGCCAGATACTGCACACGACGATCAATGGTCAAGGTCAGATCGTGACCAGGCTCGGCTGGACGGATCAGATCAACGTTCTCGATGATCCGGCCCTGCCCGTCGCGGATTACGCGCTTTGCACCAGGCGAACCGCTGAGCCAGTTGTCGAACGCCAGCTCAAGGCCTTCCTGCCCACGATCGTCGATATTGGTAAAGCCGAGCACGTGGGCGATTGCTTCGCCCTGTGGGTAGAAACGCCGGAATTCGCGCTGGTTGAACACGCCCGGCACGCCAATATCCAGAATCTGCTTGGCACGCTCCGGATTCATCCGACGCACCAGATACATGAATTCCTTGTCGGCACGCTGACTGAGTTTGCTCGCCAGCTCATCGGCCGGGATCCCCAGCGCCTGCGCCAACTCCGGAATCCGCTCCGGATGCTTGAGTAGCTCCGGCGGGTTCGCCCACAACGAGTCGACCGGGGTGGAAACCGCGAGCGGCTCGCCATTGCGGTCGGTAATCATCCCGCGCGACGTCGGGATCGGAATCTCACGAAGCGAACGGGCATCGCCCTGACGCACATAAAACTCGTTGTTGAGAACCTGTACGTGCAACGCGCGGGCCACCAGCGCCACCGAGCAGAGCGCCAGGGCTCCGCCCACCAACGCCATACGATGGCGGACGTTGTAATGACTGCGACCACGCAACCGGGACGTGGCGCCCGCACCCAAACGCGCCCGCAGCCGCGCGAGGACGGACAGGTTCGACCCGTCGCCAGAGTGACGATTGCCCGGATTCATGCTCATGGGCGGATCACCACCGTTTCCTCGCCTTCGGGGAACTTCATTCCGAGGCGATCACGGGCGACCTGATCGATGCGATTGCTTTCCGACCACGTCGCCTGCTCCAGCTGCAGCCGGCCGAAATCGATGTCGAGCTCGTCGCGCGCCTTGTCCAGTTGGTTCAGCTCGACGAACAGCACGCGATGACGATGTCGCGCATGCACCACCGCCAATGCAGTGACCAGGTTGGCCACCACCAGCACCGTCAGCAGCAGGCGCAGGATCATGCAGACTCCGGCGCAGCAATCTTCTCGGCGACCCGCAACACGGCGGAGCGCGAACGTGGATTGACCGAGGTCTCGTCGTAATCGGCTTTCTGCGCACCACCCAGGGCCAGCAGGGTCGGCGTAAACGGAATCTCGATTGGCAGGCGGCGATTGGTCGGCGGCGCCTTGGCGTGACGATTGATGAATTGCTTGACGATGCGGTCTTCCAGCGAATGAAAGCTGATCACCACCAGACGGCCACCGGGCTTCAGTCGCGCCAGCGCCGCATCCAGCCCAGCCTCCAGGTCGGCCAACTCGCGATTGATAAAGATGCGGATTGCCTGAAAGCTGCGGGTGGCCGGGTGGATCCGGCTCTTGTCAGAGCCCGGCTTGCCACGCGGCATCACTGCTGCGATCAGGTCCGCCAACTGCGCTGTACGAACCAGCGGCTCGGCGTCGCGGCGGGCAACAATGGCACGCGCGATCCGGCGCGATTGACGCTCCTCGCCGTAGGTCCACAAGACGTCGGCGATCTCCTGCTCGTCCGAGCCAGCCAGCCACTGCGCCGCGCTCTGGCCGGTGTCGGGATCCATGCGCATGTCCAGAGGACCGTCCTTGCTGAAGCTGAAGCCACGCTCAGCCACGTCCAGCTGCGGCGATGACACGCCCAGGTCCAGAAACACGCCATCCAGACCCGCGCTGGCAGCGTCCCAACGTCCCATATCGGCAAAGCTGCCGCGGAAGATCGACACCCGCGGATCAACGCCAAACTCGCGCTCGGCGACGGCGATCGCTTCGGGGTCTTTGTCCATCAGCAGCAGCCGGCCTTCAGGGCCGAGGGACTCCAGAACACCGCGCGCATGACCGCCGCGACCGAATGTTCCGTCGAGGTAGGTACCGTTCCCGCTGACCTGCAAGCCGCTGAGGGACTGCCGATACATCACGGGAAGGTGGCCGGAGGACGTTGCCCGCTCCACGCCACCGCCCGTCATAACTGCAAGTCGAGCAGGTCTTCGCTCAGATCGTCATCCGACACCGTCTGATGGATCTGCGCGTGGTGCGCCTGCTCGCTCCAGAGTTCGAACTTCTCGCCCATTCCCAGCAACACGGCCTTGCGTTCGATGCCGACCGCGGCTCGGTGGCTGGGCGGGATCGTAATGCGCCCGTTACCGTCCAGCTCCACGAATGTCGCCGCGCCCACCAGCTTCAACTGCATTGCCCGATTGACCCGCTTCGCCTTGGGCAGCTTGTTGACCTGGTCGCGCACACGCTCCCACACCGCCTGCGGGTAGAGATACAGAGAGCCAACCTCAAACGGGTTGTAGGTAATGACCAAGCGATTGCCACAGTCACGCGCGACATCGTCACGGAAGGCGGTGGGCACCGCCATCCGGCCCTTGTCGTCAATCGTGATGGCAGTTTCGCCCTGGAACATTGCGCACCTTTGCTTGGGCCCGCCTCTACGGGGCGGTTTGCCTGTCGGACAACCGGAGTTTTCCGGCTGTGGCCAGAGAAAACCACAAAAAACCCGGCTTTCCCACTGACCACCACCTTAGGGAGCCCCCCGGGTGATGTCAACGAATTTCAAATGGGAATTCACTAACGGGATCAATGGCTTGCGCAACACTTCAGAGTTCAATTCAAGACTTGTCCACTAAGCGTTGTTTCGTCTCACATTTTGTGACTCAGCGCTGGGGACCGCTTGGTGAACCCGCAGGGCACGCTTCACGCGGCCTTCATGCTGCAGCGCAGCAATGCGTGGCGAATATCGACGCAGCTGGGATCGGCGCGCAACTATCGGCCGGGCAAGCCGGCGACGAACGCGGAAAACAGAAGAAAGTGGCGGAGCCGGCCGATAAGCCGGGTTCTGTCTTGGACAGTCATTCCTCTAGGCGCATCGTCACCGATACGCTCAAGCAACCTACCCGGACCCGACGCGGGCAGCGCCATAAGGTCCCTATTTGGTCTTGCTCCCGGTGGGGTTTGCCATGCCGGTCTGTTGCCAGACTCGCGGTGCGCTCTTACCGCACCGTTTCACCCTTGCCACGCATCCCGCACTCTTGCGAATACCGGACCGTTCGGCGGTCTACTCTCTGTTGCACTTTCCGTCGGCTTGCGCCGCCCAGGCGTTACCTGGCACCGTGCCCTGTGGAGCCCGGACTTTCCTCGGCACCGCGACGGATTGCTCCGCTGTGATGACGCGACTGTCTGGCCGACTCCGCCACGCGCAGTCTAACGGTTGACGCGAGTCTGCGGGGGTTTGTCTTGACCCGGATCGTCGCTGCCGTACAGCGATTTGCGCGGCGCGCCACTCAGCTCCGAGGCAAGCTTGGCGGCAGCCGACGGCGGCAGCTGGGTCGCCAGCTTCAGATACAGCCGACGGCCTTCAATCAGTCGCGCCTCGGCCTCGTCACCGACACCCTCGACCACCAGCACGAACTCACCCTTGCGCTGGTTGGGGTCGGACTCGACGCGGGCCAGTAGTTCGCGCAGGCTGCCATTCAGGACTGTCTCAAACAGCTTGGTTAGCTCGCGAGCCAACACCACCGGTCGATCGGGACCGAACGCCGTGACCATGTCGGCCAGGGATTCCTCGATGCGGTGAGCGGATTCGTAGAAGACCAGAGTGCGCGATTCCGATGCCAGCCTGGCCAGGGCCTCCCGGCGCGCACCGGCTTTCGCCGGCAGAAAGCCTTCAAACGCGAACCGGTCCGAAGCAATCCCCGCCACGCTGAGGGCAGCGATCGCCGCGCAAGCACCGGGCACCGGTGATACGCGGATACCGGCCGCGCGCGCAGCACGCACTAAACGGAAGCCCGGGTCGCTCACCAGAGGCGTACCTGCATCGGACACCAGCGCCAGTGATTCACCCGCCTGCAGGCGAGCTACCAGCTGTCCCGCCTGCGCGTCCTCGTTGTGCTGGTGCAGGGCCAACAGAGGCCGCTCCATAGAGAAGTGCGAAAGCAACTGCCGCGTGTGCCGGGTGTCCTCGGCGCAGATCGCGTCAACCGTCCCCAGAACCTCCAGCGCGCGCGCGGAGATGTCACCCAGATTGCCGATCGGGGTAGCGACGATATACAGGGTGCCGGGCTTGTCCATCGACACGATGGTAGGGATGCTAGAGGCAGTTGTCTTGCCAATCTGCCCTCAACGCAAGAACGCGAAGGACGTGGATACATTCACAGCAGACAGCGACAGGTAGAATTGCCCGACCTCCCCTGTAAACGCCGTCATTCGGCGAGCGCATGCCGATGAACCTTACTACTCGACGTCTGCTGCGCGGTTGGCTGTTAGCTCTGGCCACCGCGACCGTACTTATGGCCGGCTGCACATCGCTGAGCACCACCGTGGGCCCCGCTGACCCAGGGTTGCACCCCGTAGTCGGCCAAGCCGCCACGCTGCTGGAAAACGGTGGTGACGCGCAACAGGTCAACGCACTGCTTGGCCAGCTGGACGATGCCTCGCTGGCCGCGGCAGCTGCGGCATTGCCGATCGGCGACCCGATGTACAACTATCTGGCGCGGGCGCTGCTTGCGCGCGGCCTTCCCTTGCCCCGTCCGATCGACCGCACCGCCCGTGGGTTTGACGCCGCTGGCCGTCCGCCTGCCGATCGGGACGGTTATCGACCACCGTTGAAGCTGGGTGTCCTGCTGCCATTGACCGGTGATCTCGCCGCGCCAGCCGCTGCAGTCCGCGATGGCTTCCTGACTGCGTATTACGCCGAGTCACGGCAGCGCCCGGAGATCGCGTTCTACGACACCCACGGCACCACTGGCGGCGCCGCCAGTGCTTATGACAAAGCGGTAAGCGCAGGTAGTGACTTTATGGTCGGCCCGCTGTCGCGCGACAGCGTCGATGCATTGTTCCGGCGCGGCGCTCTTCCGGTACCGATGCTCGCCCTCAATCAGGGGGCCATCAGCCCCCCGCCCGGCAATGTCAGCTTCTCGCTGTCGCCCGAAGAAGAAGGCGTCGCTGCAGCGGACCTGATGACCGCACGTGGTTCGCGTCGGGTGATGGTGATCGACTCAGGAGACGACAACAGCCGCCGCTCCATTGATGCCTTTCGCGCCCGCCTCGGTGAACTGGGCGGCGTCATAACCGACGTGGTCAGCGCAGGCATCGCCGATCTGTCGCCGTTTGCGCAGAAGGAAGGCGGCGTGGATGCGATCTATCTCGCGATGCGCGGTCCCAACGCGCGCGAATTAATGCCGCGACTGGCCATGGCTGGATTGTCAGGCAAGCCACTGGTTGCGACATCACAGCTGCTTTCGGGCACCGGTAAAGCCGAGGAGGATCGCGTACTGGATGGCATCGCGTTTCCGACCGACGCATGGACCAGTGGACAGACGGTGCGCGGCCTACCCTCGGCAGCAAGTCTGGGCCAGACCCTGCCAACGGCTCGTGGCGCCGCGGCGCGGCTGTTCGCTTTCGGGTACGACGCCTGGCTCCTAAGCGCGTACCTGGAGCGCTTGGCTCAGTCTCCGGACGCGCATATTGCCGGCGCCACCGGTGCGCTGGCTATCGATTCATCCGGCAAGGTCCTGCGCACCCCCGTCTGGTCGACTTTCCGTGGCGGATACACCTCGCCTCTGCCCAGTGCCGGAAACTGATCGCCGCACGCTCGGCGCGGCGGTTGAAGCCGCTGCCCGCGATCATCTGACGGACGCCGGGCTGAGCCCGGTTGCCGCCAACGCCAACTACCGCTTGGGCGAGCTCGATCTGGTCATGCTTGATGGCGACACGCTCGTGTTCATCGAGGTGCGCTACCGCAGGGATGACCGCTTCGGCGGCGGTGCGGCGTCGGTCGATTTCCGCAAGCAACGCAAGCTGGTTCGGGCCGCGCAACTTTTCCTGCAACGGCACTCGCGTTTTGCCAACGGCCCGTGCCGGTTCGACGTGGTTGAAGCCGAAGGCGATCCGGCCGCGCCCCGTCTGAACTGGCTGCGTGACGCGTTCCGCGCCGACGATTGCTGATCCTCCAACGGAGCGACGCCTGATGTCATTGCCCGCCGCCCTGCACCTTCAGATGTCGCAGCTGCTGGGCGACGGCTGGCTGACCGATGACAGTGAGCGGCTGACCTACGCCTACGACAATTCCCGGCGACTCGCCCTCCCAGACGCAGTGGCATTGCCGACGACCGTGGATCAGGTCCAGGCGCTGATACGTGCCTGCCGCAGCCATCAAATACCGGTGGTCGCCCGCGGCCGAGGAACGAATACCACCGGCGCGGCGGTGCCCATCCAGGCCGGCGTGGTGGTGTCGTTCGAGCGCATGGACCGGATCATCGCGATCGCACCCGGCGATCGTTGCGCCGTGGTCCAGCCGGGTGTGATCAACGGCGACCTGCAAGCCGCGCTCGCTCCCCATGGACTGTTCTGGCCGCCAGACCCGACCAGCGCGGGATTCAGCACTATCGGTGGCAACCTTGCCTGCAATGCCGGCGGACCGCGTGCGGTGAAGTACGGCGCAAGCCGCGACAACGTGTTGGCATTGACCGCCGTCACCGGCGCCGGCGAGCTTATCCATTGCGGCACGCGGACCACCAAGGGCTCGACCGGTTACGACCTGCAACGTTTGCTGGTCGGCAGCGAAGGCACGTTGGCCCTGATCGTCGAGGCGTCGTTGCGGCTCACTCCGACGCCACCGGCACGACGCGCCTTGCGCGCGATCTATCGCGATGTCGCCAGTGCGGCACAGGCGGTGGCACGTCTTATGGCCCAGCCGGTGACCCCATCGATGCTGGAATTCATGGACTCGCGGGCAGTCGACCTTGCGCGGGAGGTCGGCGGTGCGGATCTACCTGCAGCAGCCGGCGCGCTGCTGATGATCGAAGCGGACGGCGACCCGGGGCACTTGGCCGATGACATCCAAGCGTTGATCCGGGCTGCATCCGGCGACGGACTGGTGGCGCTGGACGACGCCGCTGATGAAGGCGCCCGTGCCCAGCTTTGGGCCGCACGCAAGGCACTCTCTCCTGCCTTGCGCACCCTTGCCGCCGGCAAAATCAACGAAGACGTGGTGGTTCCGGTTTCACGCATCCCCGATCTGGTTGACGGCGTCCAGCAGCTCTCCGCCGAATGCGGCCTGCCCATCGTGTGTTTCGGGCACGCAGGCAACGGCAACCTGCACGTCAACTTGATGTATGACCCCGCAGATGCAGACCAGACCTCGCGCGCGAACGCCGCGATGGCTCGAGTGTTCGCGCTGGCGGTGGCGCTCGACGGCACCCTCTCGGGCGAGCACGGCATTGGCATGGCCAAGCGTGACTTCATGCCCACCGCAATCACACCACCGACGTTGGCACTGATGCGTCAGATCAAGGTCGCGTTTGACCCGGACGGCATCCTCAATCCCGGCAAGTTGCTGCCGCCATGACCGACCCGCACCCCGAATCTGGCGACCAGCCGACGGCACCGGACGGCGACACGCCGCTGGACCGGCTGCTGGTGGACATCCGTGCGTGCCGCATATGCGAGGCGCACCTGCCACTGGGACCGCGCCCCGTGCTGGCCGCCGCCCACGGCGCGCGGCTGCTGATCGCCGGCCAAGCCCCGGGGCGTAAAGTTCACATGAGCGGCGTGCCTTGGGACGACGCCAGTGGCGCGCGCCTGCGCGATTGGCTGGGAATCGACGCGCGCACTTTCTACGACCCGTCAAAGGTCGCCATCGTGCCAATGGGCTTTTGCTACCCAGGCAAGGCCGGCTCGGGAGATGCACCGCCCCGGCCGGAGTGCCGCGCTACTTGGCATCCACAGCTTATACCGCTGCTACCGAACATTCGCCTGAACATCCTGATCGGCCAATACGCACAAGCGTACTTTCTGGGCCCGAATCGGCCTGGCAACCTCACCGCCACCGTGCGTGGCTGGCGGGATTTCCTGCCGCGCTACCTGCCTCTGCCCCATCCCAGCCCGCGCAACGTCGCATGGTTCAAAGCCAACCCATGGTTCGACGGGGAAGTGCTCCCCGAGCTCAAGCAACAGGTGCGACAGATCCTGTCACAGCAACAGTCTGTCTCTGGCGATCCGCCCGGACAGCGCTGAAACAACGAGCGGCGCGGGTATTACCCGAGGGGTTTCACCGGAGGCACATCCACATTGCTGCGAATGGTGAGGACCCCGTCAATCTCGATGTATTCCACGTCGGGATCGGCGGAAAAGCGATCCATCAACGCCGCCGCTGCTTTACGGTCGAGCGGGCGATCCGCCTTGATGACGTCGGCGTCCACGCCAAGTCGCCGCAACCATTCCAGCTGGATCCCCGAGCTCGCCTGCATGGAGGTCAGCCGCTCGCGCGCCGCCTCGGGAGTGCGGCCCGGCGCACTGTCGGCGCGGTATTTGACGATAAAGCGCTGGAACTGGCCGTCAGCCGGAAGCTGGTCGAAGTGAGCCGAGTCTGCACTAGGGCCGGACGCAGCACCTACATCGGTGATATCGCCAGTGGCTTGGGGATCACCGACCGCGCCGTTACCGGCAGCTGCACAGCCGCTCAAGACAACCACCGCAGCAAGGGCAACCGACGCGACAAGGCGCCGGCGCGTGAAAATGACAGATGTGGCATACATGCTCTCCTCCAGTCCATCCAATGGGTCCAAGGACCGATGATGCCTGAGCGAAGATGACTGCGAGCGGATAGCCGCTTCAGAACATGCCGGTTTCCAAGCGTGCCGCCTCGGACATCATGTGCTGGGTCCATGGCGGCTCAAACACCAGCTCCACATCCGTGTCCACCACGGTTGGAATCAGCTTGAGCTTGTCACTGACATCAGAAATCAGAACCTCGCCCATGCCACACCCGGGTGCGGTCAGGGTCATGCGCACCTCGACCAAACGCTGCCCGGCCTGTTCGGGATGCGGGAGAACCTTGGCTTCGTAGATAAGACCGAGGTCCACCACATTGATCGGGATTTCCGGATCAAAACAGGTCCGCAATTGCGACCACACGAGCTTTTCCACTGCCTCGTCGTCGGCACCTTCCGCCAACTCCAAGGGAGGCGTCGGCTCCTTGCCTATTGCATCTGCGTCTTCGCCTGCGATGCGGAACAGGTTGCCGTCAACGAAGACGGTATAGCTGCCACCCAAACCCTGGGTGATGTAACCGACGGAGCCTGCGGGAAGCTCGACCTCGTCGCCTTGAGGCACGAGGACGGCGGGACAATCACGCTCGAAACGGACGGGTTCGCTGCTACGGGAATACATGCGTTCTGGCTGCTGGCTGAAGTAGGACCATTCTAGTCCAATATGCGCCAGCACGCCCACCGGCTATGCTGGGCAGCTGCCTGATCCGACTTGTCTCCATGCCCTCGCCCCCATCCAACGGACGCGCAAATCGCGCACCGCGTTTCCTGCTCTCCCTGCTGCTGCTGGTGCTGGGTGTCTCCGGCTTTGCCGCCGCTTGGGCCTTGCTCGCCTTGTCCACCGGACGGCTGAGCAGCTGGATGGCTGTTTTGGGAGCGCTGGACGTGATCATCGTGTTGCGTCTTGGCGGATGGCGTCCGGGCGTCAGCCGGATGCTGGTAGCCGGCTTGTCGACCGCCGTGATCGCTGCAATGGCGAACTGGTGGATCATCTCCGCCCATCTGGGCGGGATGCTGGGCATGTCGCCGTGGGCTTCGGCGTTACGCTTGGGTTCGCATCACGCTTGGACCCTGGCGGGTGTCGCAAATGGCCCCGTGGATCTGCTCTGTATCGGGGTCGCAATCGTTATCGCGGCAATCGCCAGCCGCTGATGACCGACCTCAGGCGTCAAGCGCCTTGAGTTCCGACACGAGCGCGCCCGCCATCTCTGCACCATCGCCGTACAGCATGCGGGTGTTGTCAGCGTAAAACAGCGCATTCTCGATCCCCGCAAAACCGGTTCCCTTGCCGCGTTTGATCACCACGGCATTTCGCGCATTCACCACATCCAGGACCGGCATGCCGTAAATCGGACTGGCCGGATCGGTCCGCGCGACCGGGTTCACCACGTCGTTTGCGCCAATCACCAGCACCACATCGGTTTGCGGGAACTCCGGGTTGATGTCGTCCATGTCGACGATCAGGTCGTAGGGCACGCCTGCCTCGGCCAGCAACACGTTCATGTGACCTGGCATGCGTCCGGCAACGGGATGGATAGCGAACTTCACCTTCACCCCACGATCGATCAGGCGTTGCGCCAGCTCCCATACCTTGTGCTGAGCTTGGGCTACGGCCATGCCATAGCCCGGTACGATCACTACACGTTCCGCAAAGGCCATCATCGCTGCAACATCACCGGCCTCGATGGGTTTTTGCGAGCCGCTGATCTCCTGGGCTTCACCGCCCCCACCGAAGTGCGAGAACAGCACCCCGCTGATCGGCCGATTCATCGCCTTGGCCATCAGACGGGTCAGCAACATGCCGGCAGCCCCGACCATGGTGCCGGCAATGATCAACGCCTCGTTGCCGAGCACGAAACCCTCGAAGGCGACCGCAAGACCGGTCAGCGCGTTGTACAGCGAGATCACCACCGGCATATCCGCGCCGCCGATCGGCAGCGTCATCAGCACACCCAACAACAGCGCCAACGCAAAGAAAGCGATGATCGCCGGCATCTGCAACGTGGTCACCGCCCATCCGCCAGCCACCACCATTGCGACAAACACCAGCGCACTGAAGGCTTGCTGGGCAGGAAAAACCACCCGTCGATCCAGTCGCCCGTCCAACTTGGCCCATGCGATTACCGAGCCGGACAGCGACACCGCTCCGATTGCCGCACCGAGCACCGCAAGGGTCAGCGTAAATGTGGACAAAGGCGTGGCTAGCCCACCCGCTTCGCCCGGGAAAGCCGAACCCGCCGATGCTGCGCGCAACAACTCGACTGCACCGATTGCAGCCGCGGCACCACCGCCCATCCCGTTGTACAGCGCAACCATCTGCGGCATATCGGTGATCGCGACTTTCTTGCCTGACACCCATGCGGCAACCGTGCCTATCACCAGCGCGGTGATGATCAGACCGAGGTTGTGCAGCTCCGGCAGCAGGAACGTCGCTGCGGTGGCCACCAACATGCCGGCACCTGCCCAGCGGATACCGCTACGCGCGGTCTTCGGCGAGGCCATGCGCTGCATGCCAAGCAAGAACAATGTGGCAGCGATGAAATAGCTGGTGGCTGCCAGCAGGGACTGCAGCTCAACCGCGCTCATGCCGGTCCGTCCGGCTTGTTCGCGGATGCTTCGGCCGACCCGCGTTTAACGCTGGGCTTGAACATGTCGAGCATGCGTTCGGTGACGATATAACCACCGGCGGCGTTGCCCGCCCCCAACAGCACGGCAACAAAACCGATCACTTTCTCCAGCGTGGTGTCGGCGTGTCCGAGCACGATCATCGCGCCGATCAGGACAATGCCGTGGATGAAGTTTGAGCCCGACATCAGCGGCGTATGCAGGATCACTGGAACCCGGGAAATAATCACATGCCCGGCAATTGCCGCCAGCATGAAGATGTAGAGCATCGCAAACGCCTGCACCATAAGCCCTTCGCCCATCATCCTTCCCCGCGCGATAGAGCTGCATCATAACCACGCTGCAGGCCGCGCCCGCAAACTGTCTTCCAGACGCGATAAACCTCACGTCTCTGTCAACCAGTGTCCGAGTCAGGCGTTTCCCTACCTGCAGCAACCGCTGTGACCCACCCTGCGACGCTGACGTCGCAAGCGACCGGACGCCGGCCGTATATGCTTGATTTTGTGACCAATGACCTCAGAACATCCGTCCCTACAGACGCTGGCGAAGCCGATCGTCTCGATACGAACGTCGACGTGCCAGCGCGCGAGCCAGCCACGTTGGACGAGTTTCTCGCCGGTCTGGGCACGCGTGCGTTCCGCTTCGCCGAGATCGGCTTGCGCCATCGCGAGGATGCGCTGGATGCGGTGCAGGACGCGATGATGAAAATGATGAAGTATCAGCAGCGTCCGATAAGCGAGTGGACACCGCTGTTCTGGAGCATCCTGCGCCGCCGCATTATTGATATTCAGCGACGGCGCACGTTCCGCTTGCGTTGGATGGCTCCGGCGCAGGAGCGCGATGACGGCAGCATCCCGGATTGGCCGGATCACGGTCCCGATCCGGCTCGCCACCATGAAGGCCGCGAAGGCTATGCGCGCTTAACCGAGGCTCTGCATCTGCTGCCGCGCCGTCAGCGTGAAGCATTCACACTGCGGATCCTGGAAGAAATGGACGTGGAGACAACGGCTCGCGTTATGGGCTGCGGCGAAGGTTCGGTAAAGACCCACCTGTCGCGTGCACGTGCTGCGCTGCAGAAGCATCTGGAGGAATGGAAATGAGCAAATACGGACCGATCACAACTCCGGGCACCGCGGAAAGCCCTGACAGCCGCTTCGACCATGCCGTGCGCGCACAGCACGCGGAAGCGGTCGCAAACGTTTCGCCCTTGGTGCGCAGCCGACTGCAGTCGGCGCGTCATGCCGCGTCAATGAATCGCTCCGAGAAACACGGCCCGGCATGGGCCTGGGCCGGGACGGCTGCGGTGCTGGCGCTGGCATTGGGCGCCGGCCTGCAATTCCAGAACGCCCCGCTGTCAACGCCGGCAACGACCCCGCTGGTGGCGACTCCCGCGGCTTCGGCCGATTCAACGCTGGTGGCATTCGACACGGGCGATACTGAGGTCAGTGAATTGCTTGCTGCACTGGACGAAAACCCTGACTTCTATCTGTGGTTGGCCGCCAATGACGGTGCGCTGTCCACTCCGACGGAGCGATACCCGTGAACCGCACAGTGAGTTTGATTACGTTGGCGCTGCTGGCTGCCATGATCGCCGCGCCAGCCATCGCCTCCCAGCCCCCGATGCCGGAGTGGGATCAGCTTGATGCGCAGACCCGTGACACGCTCATTGCACCCACTCGTGAGCGCTGGAACAGCGACAGCGACGGGCGTGAGCGCATGCTCCAGCGTGCACAGCGCTGGGACACCATGACAGCGGAGCAGCGCAAGCACGCACGTCATGGCATAGAGCGCTGGAAGCACATGTCGCCAGAACAACGAGTGGAGGCGCGAGCGCTCTACAACAAGATGCACGGGATGGATCAGGAAGGCCGCAACGCGCTTCATGAGAAATGGCGCGCAATGACACCGGAACAGAGAAAATCGTGGGTGGAAGCCAATCCCGCGTCAGCAGAGCACGATCCTGCGCACTGAGTCCGCGAGCGGCACGGCTACGCCAACCTAGGCATTGGTCGACGGCTCCGGCACCGGCGGCGCTAGCTGGTCAGACAGCGGGCGCTCCGGCCAGACCGTCTTCGCCAGCAACTCGTCGCTCCAGTCGAACTCGATCGATCCATCGCGTACGAACAAGCTGACAAAATTGAACACGTTGCGCGCGAACATCTCGCTCGCATGGGTCGCCCCACTACTCGCCAAATTGAGTGGTCCGGCCACCGTAACGCCGCCAACGTCCAGCGTCTCGCCAGGCCGTGTCGATTCACAATTGCCGCCGCTCTCCGCCGCGAGGTCCACAATTACGCTGCCGGGGCGCATCCCCGCCACCATGGCGGCAGTGAGGATCTTCGGCGCCGGCCGACCCGGTACTGCGGCGGTGGTCACCACCACATCGACCAGTTTCAGGTGCTCGCCGAGCCTGCGTTGCTGCTCCGCGCGCTCCTCTTCGGTAAGTTGACGCGCATAGCCGCCCTCTCCCGTCGCGCTGACCCCAAGGTCAAGGAACTTGCCGCCGAGCGATTCAATCTGCTCGCGGGTCTCCGGACGTACGTCGAAACCTTCCACCTGCGCACCGAGCCGCTTGGCGGTCGCCACCGCCTGTAGACCGGCCACGCCAGCCCCAATGATCAGTACCCGTGATGGGCGGATGGTGCCGGCGGCGGTTGTCAGCATCGGAAAGAACCGCGGCGCAAGCTGTGCACCCAGCAACACTGCCTTGTAGCCGGCCATTCCTGCCTGTGAACTAAGTACATCCATCGCCTGCGCTCGCGAGGTGCGCGGCAGCCGTTCCAGCGGAAACGCCACCAGCCCGCCACCACTGATCGCCTCGGCGCGTGCGTCATCGGCTTGGGCTGCGAGCTGGCCGACCAGTACCGTTCCCGGCGACAAGCTCCGCAGGATCGGGTCCGACGGTGACTGCACGCAAAGCACGATATCCACACCATCCAAGGCAGCCTTGGCATCATCGGCCAGTTGCACACCAACCGCAGCATAGGCAGCGTCAGTGAACCCTGCACCGCTGCCAGCACCCCGCTCAATGCGCATCTGCGCACCCAAGGCTATGAGCTTTTTGGCCGTTTCCGGAACCAGAGGTACCCGGCGTTCACCAATCGCGGTCTCGCGTGCCACGCCGATCGTAATGGTCATGCAAGCGTTCCTAGTCCGGAGTCGGGACATCGTAGCGGTTGCGCCGTTGATTTTGCGAAGGCACTGCAATCGGAGCCAAGTAAGCGGGCAAACGTGCGCCGCCCGCCTCACCAGCGATCAGGTGGCCGCCGGATCTGCGCCGCGATCGAGTTGCTCGCGCACGTGCTGCATCGCCTGCTCAAACGCAGTGGGCTCGCATCCGACTTGCAGGCGTCCAGCGGCCATCAATCCGGCGAGCTCTTCCACCGTGGCCACCAGAATTCGCAACCCGCGACGATTGACCAGTAGTCGGCGATCGCTCAACGGACTGACCCAAGCGATTTTTACCGCGCTGGACTCACCCTTCAGGTCCGTTACCTGCAACCACTCGCCGGCTTCAAGGGCGCGGATCTCATCAACCTTTGCAGGATTTGGACGGGGGGTGGCCTCAATATCCAACCAGAGGCTGCGCTCATCCTCGTCATCCTGCGCCTGCCGCGGAGGCGGCGGATAAAGGTCGCGCGGCGTATTGGGATACACCAACCCCTTCACCAGAATCGCCAGCCCATGCTCTGCCGCGTCCTGATCCAGCCCGGAGCTGCTCAAACACTCGGCGATGCGCGACTCCAGCCCCAACAAGTGATCAGCCAGTTCGCCGCCACGCCCTTCCGCGGCGAGCCGATCCGCTTTGACCAGCGCATCGCCCAGGGAAATCGCCTCGGCCAGCCGCTCACTGCCATCCCCATCGCGCAGCCAGGTCTGGACCAGGTGGTGGCGCCAGGACCCGCGCAGAAACTCGGCGATCGCTGGACTCAGGGGCGGGGCTGACAGTCGACGCTCAAGAACATCATCCGCCTGCTCACGCGCATGGTTGAGACGCTCACGGCCGTTGGTGGCCTTCGCGGCGCGCTCTTCCTGCAGCTCGATACGTCGCCGCTGCTGCTGCAGCAGCGCGTCCAGTTCGCGGTGCGCGGTTTCGAAGATCACCAGATCCTCGGTGTACTCCGCGACAACACGTTGCGAAATAGACGTTGCACGATCCAGCAGCTCACGCTCCTGTGCCGTTTCGCCGCGATTGCCGGCGACCGCTTCGGTGATCGCATCGAACAGTCGCCGCGCTGGGTGGGTCGGGCTTACGAACAATTGCTGGTCGGTCAGCGCGACCTTGACAAACGGAAGCACGAGGCGGGCATACATCCGGCGTGCGCGGTCCTGCAATTGTTGGCTGCGGAAAAGCGCATCAAACAACAATCCAACCAGATCAATTGCATCCTCGTCCTCCTCGCTGAAATTGGTCTGCTCAGGGTCAAGTCCGAGGCGTCGCGATCCAGTGGTGAGCTGGTCCCGGATCACCGCAGCCAAACCGCTGGATCCAGCCAGCGCGCGCGTGAACGCATCCGCAGGCTCGGCCTGCAGCAGAGAAGCAACGTTTACCAGTTCCTCCAGACGCAATTCGCGGCGCCCTCCCGCGCTGGCAGCAGAGGCCGCGGCGGACGCAGCATCAGGCCGAAGCGCGCTTCCAGCGCCCCGCCGGCCTTCGCGCCAGTTATGCAACATGCTTCGCAGTTCTGTCAGCTCGGCAGGCGTTGCGGCGTCGCCACCAGGTGCCGCGCCGGGCCCGCCGCCGTAACTCGTCTGCCCGAAGCTTGGTGCCGCGCGCCCGCCGCCAGCGCCTGAAGAGCCCTGTGTGTATCCGCTTGAACCAGCCGGTTGCCCGTATCCCGAAGCTGCCGCGCCCGGATACGCAGGCCCACCGCGAGAAGGCGCCCGGCCGCCATCGCTGCCAAACGCGGGCGGTTCTTCGAAGTGTTCCGGCGGCGGAGACGGCGCCTGCATATGAACCGGGTCGGTCGGCGATGCGTAGCCGCCCCGGGCAAGGGCATCGTTCGCAGCGTCGTACAGGTCGCCCAGCACCACTTCCAGCGCAGCCGAGTAGTGTTCAAACAGCAGCAAACGCAGGATTTCCGGGATCTGCTCGTCCCGGAACGTTTCAACAAATGCAGTTGCCAACCGCGTTGGGCCGATCGGGTTCAAAGCGGCATCAGCACCCAGGGCGCTGGCCAGGATGTTCAACCGCGATCCCATGACATCCAGGCGGTTGCTGTGCCGATGATCCAGACTGGCCGCCAATGCTTGGCCCGCAAGGTGGAAATCGATCTGGCTCTCGTCGATCAGCCCCAGTGGCAGCTCGGGACGGTCACGTACGTGGCGGGAGCGGAAGTCGTCGAAGCCCTGCGCGATCTGCTGGCGATAACGCATGACGTGGGCAGCATGATGCTGCCGCAACATCCACAGTGCCGCTTGGCTTTGATAGATCAGCTGTGGGGAGTGGCCACGCTCCGCGCCCTCGGCCGACACGCTCAGCGCGGTATCGAGTTCCGCGTAGAACTCTCCGGGCAAGCCAGCCAAACGCTCAAGCACTAGGCGCTTGATATCCTCCAATACACGCGTCGGATCGACCGGTGTACCGTGGAAGCCGCGGGCGGATGGAATAGACACGTATGCTCCAAGCCTGAGGTGGCGCGGACAGTTATCCGTGAACCTGTGTAGAAGCATAGTGGCAAGATGGGTCGGATTTCTTGACTATTGTCTGAAGTGTGACTTATGACCCCCAAAAATGATGCGTCCGTCTGCCAATCCGGCGATGAAGCGCTGCTGGCAGCCTTGGCGTACCTGGACAAACGGCGCTCTGTCCCGTTCATGCACCTTCAGGAGCCAGGACCGGATTCGGCTACCTTGCTTCGCCTCCTCGCAAGCGCATCGCGAGTCCCCGACCATGGCGCGCGGGTGCCATTCCGCTTCCTCAGCCTGCGCGGCGATGCCCGTCGCGTCTTTGGCGAACGCTTGGCCGAGCGCCATCGGCAAGCCGACCCGGACGCCAGCGAGGGTGCGATTGCCAAGGATCTGGACCGCTACCTGCATGCGCCGGTGATCGTGGTGTTGGTCGCGCAACTCGGCCACGACGAGAAAATCCCCGAACAGGAGCGGTTGCTGAGCGCTGGATGCACCGGCTTCGCACTGCTTCAGGCCGCCCAGGCCACCGGCTTTGGCGGCTGCTGGCTGACGGGTTGGGCCGCCTACGATCGCGGCGTGGCCGAGGTGCTCGGACTGGACCCCCACGAGCACGTGATCGGCTTCATCCACCTGGGAACACCTGCGCGCGAGGTTTCCGAGCGCCGGCGTCCCGATGCCTCCGCGCTGCTGACCGAGTGGACGCCTTGAGCGACGCAACGGCCACAAGGCCGCACACCGCCACACCGACCCTGTATCTGATTGATGCCAGCCTGTACATCTTTCGCGCCTGGCACTCGATGCCGGACGACTTCCGCGGTGCCGACGGCGCACCGACCAATGCGGTACAGGGCTTTGCGCGGTTTTTGCTGGAGCTGCTCGACCGCACGAAGCCGCAGCACATCGCGGTAGCGTTCGACGAAGCCTTGGATTCGTGCTTCCGCAACGCGCTCTACCCGGCGTACAAGGCCAATCGCGAGCCGGCACCGGACGCATTGAAGCAGCAGTTCACTCTCTGCCGCGAGTTGTGCGCGTCGCTCGGACTGAGTGTGCTCGCGCATCGCGAGTACGAAGCCGACGACCTGATCGGCAGTGCCTGCATCGGCGCCCGCGCGCACGGCTTTCGCTCGGTCATTGTGTCGGCCGACAAGGATCTTTCGCAGTTGCTCGGCGACCACGACGAGCAATGGGACTTTGCCCGCGGCCAGCGCTGGGATGCGTCTGGCGTCCCCGCGCGGTACGGGGTGGAGGCAAGGCAAATGGCCGACTACCTGGCCCTGACCGGCGATGCGGTCGACAACATTCCAGGGGTTCCAGGGATCGGCGCCAAGACCGCCGCCGCGCTACTGGCCCATTTCGACAGTCTTGATGCGCTGCTCGCGCGCGTCGAGGAAGTGCCCTACCTGCGGTTGCGTGGCGCCGCGAGCAGTGCCGCGCGACTGCGCGAGCACCGCGAACTGGCGTTGTTGTGCCGCGAACTATCGACGGTCGCCTGCGACGTCGCGCTGGACGATGCCGATAGCCATTTCGTGCGCCGCGCTGCCGATCAGGACCGGCTGCACGCGTTGTGCGAGCAGGTACGCTTCGGGCCGATCACCCGGCGACGGCTGTACGGCGCAGCAGGGCTGGAATTCAATCCGGGCGGATGATCAGCACGGCGGGAAGGTTTAGCATCATGTCCATGGACGAATACAATCAACCAGCTGAAATCATCTACGACGGCAAGTGGCTGCGAATGCTCCGCCGCGGCCGCTGGGAATATGTCGAGCGCACTCACGGCAAGGGAATGGCGGTGATCATCATCGCCGTCACGCCTGACGATGAAGTGCTGTTCGTCGAGCAGTTCCGGGTTCCACTCGGCTCGCGAACCATCGAGATGCCGGCCGGACTCGTCGGCGACGACCACGCCACCGACACGCTTGCCAGCGCCGCGCATCGCGAACTGGTTGAGGAAACCGGCTGGGAACCCGGGCGCGTGGAGGTTTTACTGACCGGGCCCACTTCATCGGGAATGAGCAGCGAGCGTATTGCTTTCGTGCGCGCCAGTGACTTGGTGAAGGTCGGCGATGGCGGTGGCGTCGACGACGAGAACATCATCGTCCACCGGGTGCCGCGAGAGCAGGTACCCATGTGGTTGATGGCCAAGCAACGCGAAGGCTTCGAGCTGGACCTGAAACTCTGGGCCGGGCTGTGGATGATCGATCGCAACCCGGACGGGTCGCCTGCCGCGCGCTGACGTTTCCGTCGACGCTGCGCGGCAGACTGAGGGGCGTTACGCCGCGAATCCGTCGGTCGCACGGACCAGTGAATCAACGTTTTCGGCCTCAAAAGCCGAATGGCCTGATGCGGGGCTGATTGCCAGCGTCGCCTTCGGCCAGAGCTTGTGCAGGTCCCACGCATTCTGGACCGGACACACCACGTCATAGCGGCCATGCACGATCACGCCGGGAATGTCCGCGATTGCGCTGACATCGCGCAGCAACTGGTCATCGACTTCGAAAAATCCGCCGTTGACGAAGTAGTGATTCTCGATCCGGGCGAAGGCCAATGCGAACTTGGGATCCTCGTGACTGGTCGTGAAGTCATCGTCCACGTGAAGGAAGCTGGTGGCACCTTCCCACACGGCCCAAGCCTTGGCTGCAGCAAGTCGGGTTGCCTCGTCCGGGCTGGTCAGGCGGCGATGGAAGGCACTGATAAGGTCGTGCCGCTCGGTCACAGGGATTGCATTGATGTATTGCTCCCAAGGCTCCGGAAACAGGCGGCTCGCGCCTTCCTGATAGAACCATTCCAGCTCCCAGCGGCGCAGCGTGAAGATGCCACGCAGGACCAGCTCGGTGACGCGCTTGGGATGCTTTTCCGCATAGGCCAGCGCCAAGGTCGAGCCCCAGCTGCCGCCGAATACCTGCCAACGCTCAACATCCAGCTTGACGCGCAGCTTCTCGATGTCTTCCACGAGATGCCAGGTGGTGTTGGCTACCAAGTCGGCATGCGGGGTCGAGCGACCGCTGCCGCGCTGGTCAAACAGGATGATGCGGTACTTCGCCGGGTCGTGGAAACGGCGCATCTTTGCGCTGCAACCACCACCGGGGCCGCCGTGAAGCAGCACCACTGGCTTGCCGTCCGGATTGCCGCACTGCTCGTAGTACAGGGTGTGCCGCTCGTCGACCTCGAGGGTGCCGGTGTCGTACGGCTGGATGTCGGGGTAAAGGGTGCGCATGGCGACTCCGCCGCGGAAGAGGTCCTCGAGTTTACCCAGCGTGGGCGACTACCGCAGCCCGCTCTGCTGCCACGATTCAGCGCACTCGGCCGATCGTCACCCGGTCACGCTGCTCCAGATCGACAAAAGTGTTCACCTCGACCAAGCCAGCGCTGGCCAAAAGCTCGCGCACAGCCTCGCCCTGATCAAAGCCGTGTTCCAGCAACAGCCAGCCATCTGGCTGCAGCAGCGCAGGCGCGTCGCGCGCGATCGTACGGATGTCGTGCAAGCCATCAGCGCCCGAGGCCAGCGCACTGCGCGGCTCGAACCGCAGGTCGCCCTGCTCCAGATGCAGATCGGCATCAGCGATGTAGGGCGGATTGCTGACGATCATCTCGAATTTCTCACCGGCCAAGGGCGCCAACCAGTCTCCGTGACGGAACGTGACGTTCCCCACTCCGAGTGCCCGGGCATTATCGGTCGCGACCGCCAATGCGGCGACGCTGGCATCGGTGGCGGTCACTTGCGTCAATGGTCGCTCCAAAGCCAGCGCCAATGCGATAGCGCCGCTGCCCGTGCCGAGGTCGGCGATCCGCGTCTTCTGATCCAGTGGCAAGCGTTCCAGGGCAAGCTCCACCAACAGTTCGGTCTCCGCGCGCGGGATAAGCGTTGCGGGCGACACCTTCAGGTCAAATCCCCAGAAGCCACGCTCACCAACGAGGTACGCCACCGGCTCGCCTGCGCGCCGTCTCTCGACCAGCGCCATAAACCGTTGCGAAGCCTCGTCCGCCAGCGCCTCGTCTCCATGCGCGTACAACCAACTTCGCGACCGCTGCAGTACATGGCCAAGCAGCATCTCGACCTCGCCGGGGTCGGTACCTGCACGCGCTTCGCGCAGGGTTGCATCGATTCGCGTCATACGATCCTCCGTGGCCGTTCTGCAGCTAGGGCCCGCCCATCGGTCCGCCACTTGTGGCGCGCATGCTACGCCACCGCACTGGATACAACGGCTGCTCGACGCCGGCCTTGATAACGGGGTCGTCTGCCGCGATGTCGACAGAGTCGCTCTGTGTGGCGATCGGACTTTGGCGGCACGTGCTGACGATCAATAGTCCGAGCCTATCGAATCAATCAAATCAATCGATTTGTCTAATTACATAGGCGCGACTAGCATCAACTCGTACTTTCTTCCCCCACTCATCCCATGAGGATCCAGTTAATGTCCCTGATCAATACCGACATCAAGCCGTTCAAGGCGCAAGCGTTCAAGAACGGCGAGTTCAAGGAAGTCACTGAGGCCGACCTGAAGGGCAAGTGGTCAGTCTTCTTTTTCTACCCGGCCGACTTCACGTTTGTTTGCCCGACCGAGCTGGAAGACCTGGCTGACAACTACGACGAGTTCCAGAAGCTCGGCGTCGAGATCTACAGCGTCTCCACCGACACCCACTTCGCCCACAAGGCTTGGCACGACACCTCACCGGCGATCAAGAAGATCAAGTACACGATGATCGGCGACCCGACCGGCGCGATCTGCCGCAACTTCGACGTGATGATCGAAGAAGTCGGCTTGGCCGACCGCGGCACGTTCGTGATCGACAGCGAGGGCAAGATCCAGATCGTTGAAGTCAACGCAGGTGGTATCGGCCGTGACGCAAGCGAGCTGCTGCGCAAGGTCAAGGCTGCCCAGTACGTTGCCTCGCACCCGAATGAGGTTTGCCCGGCCAAGTGGAAGGAAGGCGAGAAGACCCTCGCACCGTCGCTCGACCTGGTCGGCAAGATCTAATTCATTGGTACCTGTCCGGGCGCGCACCGCGCCCGGATGTCACGCAGCACTTGCCCGCCACGCCCTTGCCGCGTGTGGGCGATCTCCGCGTCATCGGTTGCTTGCATAAGCGGCCTGGGCCGCGCCGGATGCTCCACCAGTATCCCCTTCCGGCCCCCTCCCCCGGCTCAGGCCGCTCCTGCAAGCATCCCCATTCTTTCCCTTTCCACATCTGATGGAGTCGTAGCCATGCTCGATGACAGCCTCAAGACCCAGTTGAAGACCTACCTGGAAAATCTGACCCAGCCGATCGAACTGGTCGCCTGTCTGGACGACGGCGCGAAGTCCCAGGAGCTGGAAGCACTACTGACCGACATCGCCACGATGTCCGACAAGATCAGCCTGCGCCGCGACGATTCGCAGCCGCGCAAGCCGTCGTTCGCGATCAACCGCGTCGGCACCGATGTCGGCGTGGGCTTTGCGGCGATTCCGATGGGCCATGAATTCACCTCGCTGGTGCTGGCGCTGCTTCAGGTCGGCGGCCATCCGGGCAAGATCTCCGACGAACTGGCCAATCAGGTCCGCGACCTGGAAGGGGACTTCAGTTTCGAGACCTTTATGTCGCTGTCCTGCCAGAGCTGCCCCGACACGGTACAGGCACTGAACCTGATGAGCGTGCTCAATCCCAGCATCCGCCACGTCGCCATCGACGGCGCGCTGTTCCAGGACGAGGTGGAGACTCGCGAGATCATGTCGGTGCCGACTGTGCTCCTCAACGGCGAGGCCTTCGACACCGGCCGCATGACCATCGAGCAGATCGTCGCGCGACTGGACACCGGCGCGGAGACGCGTATCGCCGAGGAGATCAAGACCAAGGCGCCGTTCGAGGTGCTGGTGATCGGCGGTGGCCCGGCCGGCGCTGCTGCCGCCATCTATGCCGCCCGCAAGGGGATCCGCACCGGCGTCGCCTCCGAGCGTTTCGGGGGACAGGTGCTGGACACGATGGCAATCGAGAACTTCATCTCGGTGTCGTACACAGAAGGCCCGAAGTTGGCGGTCGCGCTGGAACAGCATGTCCGCGAGTACGACGTCGACATCATGAACCTGCAGCGCGCGACCAAGTTGATCCCCGCGACCGAGCCCGGCGGCCTGGTTGAGGTCCAACTGGCCAACGGCGCGTCGCTGAAGTCGCGCAGTGTGGTCCTGGCCACCGGTGCGCGCTGGCGCCAGATGGGCGTGCCTGGCGAGGAGGAGTACCGCAACAAGGGCGTGGCCTACTGCCCGCATTGCGATGGACCGCTGTACAAGGGCAAAGACGTGGCGGTGATCGGCGGCGGCAACTCCGGCGTCGAGGCCGCGATCGATCTGGCCGGCATCGTCAACCACGTCACCCTGGTCGAGTTCGACAGCCAGCTGCGCGCCGACGAAGTGCTGCAGCGCAAGCTGCGCAGCCTGCCCAACGTCACCATTATCGTCAGCGCCCAAAGCACCGAGGTGCTCGGCGACGGCAAGAAGGTCGTCGGTCTGGTCTACAAGGACCGCGAAGGCGGCGACAGCCACCGCGTGACGCTGGACGGGATTTTCGTGCAGATCGGCCTGCTGCCCAACACCGATTGGCTCAAGAGTGACCTTGAACTGTCGGCGCGTGGCGAGATCGTCATCGACGCACGCGGCGCGACGTCGATGCCGGGCGTATTCGCCGCAGGCGATGCGACCACCGTGCCCTACAAGCAGATCGTGATTGCGATGGGTGCCGGTTCGACGGCCGCGTTGAGCGCGTTCGACCATCTGATCCGCACGCCGGCACCGGCCGCAGCAAAAACTCCTGGCGAGACGGCCGCGGCCTGACCGCGGGCGTGCCGCTGCGATGGCTCGATGCATTCGCAGCGGCACGCCTTGAGGGTTCAACATGAATCTCCGTGACCTCAAATATCTGGTGGCGTTGGCTGAGCACCGCCACTTCGGTCGCGCAGCGGCTGCCAGCTTCGTCAGCCAGCCGACGCTGTCGACTCAGATACGCAAGCTGGAAGAAGAGCTGGGCGTGATGCTGTTCGAGCGCGCGCCGCGCAACGTCATGCTGACCCCGGTCGGGCGCGAGATGGTTGAACGCGCCCGACGCGTACTGGCGGATATCGACCAGATGACGGAAATCGCCCGTCGCAGCCAGGACCCTGACGCCGGATCGATCCGGCTGGGCATGTTCCCTACCCTCGGCCCCTATCTCCTGCCCCATGTACTGCCCGGCTTGCGCGAACAGTTCCCGTGCCTGGAAATATTGCTGGTCGAAGAAAAAACGGACGCCTTGCTGGAGCGCCTGCGCGAGGGGCGCTTGGACGCCGCCCTGTTGGCATTGCCGATCCATGACGACCAATTGCAGGTCGAACCCCTATTTGACGAGCCGTTTCTGCTCGCGGTTCCGCGTCAGCACCCACTGGCGATGAAGACGTCACTGTCGATACACGAGCTGGACCGCGTCCCGCTGCTGTTGTTGGAGGAAGGGCATTGCCTGCGCGACCAGGCGTTGGATGTATGCCGACTGGCCGGTGCGGGTGAGCGGGACGGATTTCGAGCGACCAGTCTGGAGACCCTGCGGCAGATGGTTGCGGCGGGCGTGGGCCTGACCCTGTTGCCGGTATTGTCGGTGCAGCCACCGGTGCCGCCGTCGCCGGATATCGCGCTGCTGCCGTTCCGGGGCGAGTCCCCACACCGCCGCATCGCGTTGGTCTGGCGCAAAAGCTCGGCGATGTCGCCACTACTGGAGCGCATGACAGCAACGCTGCGCCAACTGCCTCCCGCGTTGCTGCTGCCGCCCATGAAATCCTGACGCCCTGCCCTAGCGGACGGAAATGCGCGGATCACGTCGCGACCCAAGTCAGGCCGTCAGCGTACCGCCGCCCAGCCACTCGGGGTCCTCGTCGGCGACGGCGGCAGGGTTACCCAGTCCAAGCGCCTGAACCACTTCGCGGGCCTGCTGCCAAGCGATCTCCGGGACGCAGACCTGAACCAGCCCGAACATGGGGAGCTCGCCCATGCCGCCCAAAAGCGCTTCACCTTTGACGAATACCGGGATGTCGACCGCTTCAAGTGCGTGGCGCACCAGATGGGCATCAATGATGCCGTCGGCCTCGTAGACAACCCGCATCATCGGCGGGCTCCGGCAGCTGAATGATCAAGACTTCGCATGCGCTTACCATACGCCGCCGCGTGTGAGGCGGCAGCATGCGCTCCACACCGGCTAGACTGGTGGCTTCCCCTCGCTGATCCCTGCGCCGCATGTCCGAATCGACCGCCCCCGTACCCAGCCCCTCCGCCGACGCGCCGTTGAAGCAGGACTTCGTCCGCCAGATCGTCCGCGACGACATCGCCAGCGGTAAGCACACGGCGATCAAGACCCGTTTCCCGCCCGAGCCCAACGGCTACCTGCACATCGGCCATGCCAAGGCGATTTGTCTGGATTTCGGCATCGCCAGTGAATTCGGCGGCGTGTGCAACCTGCGAATGGACGACACCAATCCCTCGCGCGAGGACATGGAATATGTCACGGCTATTCAGGACGACGTGCGCTGGCTGGGCTTTGAGTGGAACGAGCTGCGCCACGCGTCGGACTACTTCGAGGTGTTCTACCTAGCGGCCGAGAAGCTGATCCAGCAGGGCGATGCGTTCGTCTGTGACCTCAGCGCCGAGCAAGTGCGCGAATACCGCGGCAGCCTGACTGAGCCGGGTCGCGAGTCGCCACAGCGCAACCGCAACGCTGAGGAAAGCCTGGACCTGTTCCGCCGCATGCGCGCGGGTGAGTTCCCCGAGGGCACCCACACGCTGCGAGCCAAGATCGACATGGCCAGCGGCAATATCAACTTGCGCGATCCGGCGATCTACCGGATCCGCCACCTGGCCCACCAGAACACCGGCGACGCGTGGTGCATCTACCCGATGTACGACTACGCGCATGCGCTGGGTGACTCGGTGGAAGGCATCACCCACTCGCTGTGCACACTCGAGTTCGAGGACCATCGCCCGCTGTATGACTGGTGCGTGGACAAGGTCGACCTGGCCGGGCATTCCGAGCTGCTGCGTCCGCTGACCGACAAGGGTTTGCCGCTGGAAGCCGCCAAGCCGCGCCAGATCGAGTTCTCGCGCTTGAACATCAATTACACCGTGATGAGCAAGCGCAAGCTGATGGAGCTGGTGCAGTCCGGTTTGGTGGACGGCTGGGACGACCCGCGCATGCCCACTCTGCTCGGTCTGCGCCGTCGCGGCTACACGCCGGCAGCACTGCGCCTGTTCGTTGAGCGCCTCGGCGTAAGCAAGCAGAATTCGATGATCGACTTCTCGGTGCTCGAAGGTTGCCTACGGGAAGATCTGGACTCCGCAGCCGCCCGCCGCATGGCCGTGATCGAACCGTTGAAGATGGTGATCACCAACCTGGACGATGGACACGCTGAATTGCTGTCCTTCCCGAACCACCCGAAGGACGAGTCGTTTGGCACCCGCCAGGTGCCGTTCTCGAACGCTTTGTGGATCGAGCACGACGACTTTGCCGAAGTTCCGCCCAAGGGGTTCAAGCGTTTGATCCCGGGCGGCGAAGTCCGCCTGCGCGGCGCCGGCATCGTTCGCTGCGACGAAGTCATCAAGGATGCCGAGGGAAACGTCACCGAACTGCGTTGCACGCTGGACCTCGAATCGCGGCCCGGAATGGAAGGATCCAACCGCAAGATCAAGGGCACCATTCACTGGGTCAGCGCCGAGCACGCCCTCGCCACTGAAATCCGTCTGTATGACCGCCTGTTCTCGGTCGCCGATCCCGACGATGGCAGCGACGGCAAGAGTTACGAAGACCACCTCAATCCGGAATCGCGCCGTACGGTTACCGGTTACGTCGAGCCGGCAGCGGCAATGGTTGCGCCTGAGCAGGCCTTGCAGTTCGAGCGTCTGGGCTATTTCGTAGCCGACCGCCACGACCACACTCCAGAGCGACCGGTATTCAACCGCAGCGTCACCCTGCGTGACACCTGGGCTGCCAAAGCGTGACCCACCCCCGGCCGCCGCACTTTGCGGCGCCAGCTACGGAGAACGACCCGATGTTGTACGCACAGGTCCACTTGACCCTGCCCGCGTGGGTCCACGAAGGCATCGACACCACGGTCACCTATCCGGGCGACGAGGCCAAGGTCGCACTGGCGATTGAGTTGTCGGCACGCAACGTGGAAGCACGTAGCGGTGGGCCGTTCGGCGCCGTTGTGTTCGGACCCGATGACCGTATCATCGCGGTCGGCGTGAACCGGGTTGTACCGCAAACCTGCTCTCTGGCGCATGCCGAGACGATGGCACTCATGTTGGCTCAGCAGCGCACTCAGCGCAGCCGCCTGAACGAGGCGGAGCCCGGCGTGAGTGCCGGACCCGTGACGCTCGCGACATCCGCACAACCCTGCTGCCAATGCTATGGCGCGACCATTTGGGCAGGCGTGGATCGACTCCTGATCGGCGCGCGCAGTGAAGACGTGGAAGCACTCACCGAGTTTGACGAAGGCCCCCTTCCCGCAGACTGGCCAGGAGAACTGGCCAAGCGTGGTATCGAGGTTGTCCGCGACATACATCGCAATGCGGCCTGTGAGGTGCTCAAGCACTACACGCAAGCCGACGGATCGGGTTACTGAACATGATGGATGCTTTGTTTTTCTGGTGCCGCGCTGGCTTCGAGCCCGAACTCGCGGCCGAACTGTCCGAGCGGGCGGCCTTGGTCGGATACCCGGGCTACGCCCGCGCCGAGCGAGGCAACGGCTACGTCGAGTTCATCGCCTCCGATGCAGTCGGGCTGTCCTCCGCTTTGCCGTTGGATCAGATCGTGTTTGCGCGCCAGAAACTGGTGCGTCTGGCCGATCTTTCCGGTCTGGATCCCACCGACCGGATCACGCCCATCATGCAGGCGCTGGAATCGCTTCGGGAACAGGGCGTTCTGGCTGCCGGCACCTTCGGCGAGCTGAGGATGGAGCATCCAGACTCCGACACAGGCAAGACGCTTGCCGGACTGGCACGCAGCTTCGGCAACGCGCTGCGCCCCACGCTGCGCAAGGCCGGGTGGTTGAGTGCGAAGGACGACCCGCGCACACCTCGTTTGCACGTCGCATTTCTGGGCGGCCACCACGTGGTGCTGGCGACCAGCGACCCACGAGACAGCTCGCCGTGGCCGCTGGGTATTCCGCGCCTGCGGATGCATACCGACGCACCCAGCCGCTCGGCACTCAAGCTTGAGGAGGCCTTCATGACTCTGCTTGATGACCGCGAACGCGAGCTGCTGCTGCGCGAAAACATGCAGGCAGCGGATCTCGGTGCTGCCCCCGGCGGCTGGAGCTGGGTGTTGATGCGTCACGGCATGATGGTCACCGCAGTCGACAACGGACCAATGCGCGAGCAACTGCTGGACAGTGGTCGGGTCGAGCACGTGCGCGCCGACGGATTCCAGTGGCAACCGCGACGCCGGGTCGACTGGATGGTCTGCGATATGGTCGAACAGCCGCGCAAGGTCGCCGACCGCATGGCCACCTGGTTCCGCGAGGGCTGGTGCAAGCAGGCGGTGTTCAACCTCAAACTGCCGATGAAAAAGCGCTGGGAGGAGACCCGGATCTGCCTGGAAGCCTTCGAACTGCAGACCCATCGTCCGATGACTATCCGCGCGCGGCAGCTGTATCACGATCGTGAGGAAATCACGGTACTGGCGATGCCGGCGCGCTGACCGGGCGCCTCGGGCAATACCGGGGCGGTTCAGCTCAAACCGACGCTATTGACGCTCGCTTGACTGTCGGGGGCTCAGGCTTTGCGCCTCCCCCACCCGCGAGGCGATTCCGCCATGAAGATCCAGACCAGTCTTTTGAGCTTGGCCGTCGTATGTGCATTGGCTCTACCGGCTATAGCCGGCGCGCAGGATGCCAAACTTGATCCGAAGGCCAAGGTCGACGCGGCGGTCGCGGCGCAGAACGCTGTCGACAGTGCCCACGCCGCCGATGCAGATGCCAAATCGGCGCGGCAGGCTGCCGTAGCCGCGAAGGCGACGGAAAAAACCGCCATAACTGCTGAAGGCGCAGCGATCGCCGCCGATGTTGCCGCGATTGCCAACCAATCCGCGATCGATGCCGATAGGTCATCCCAACAGGCGGCACGCGCCGCGAATCAAGCATTGGGCGCCAAGAGCGCGGCCGACTTCGGCAACCAGCCCGTCGGTGCTGTGAACGAGGCCCGCCAGGCTGCAACGACGGGGGAAGCCGCCGAGTTCGCCACCGCTGACGCCGCGGCCACCGCCGACGCAGCTGCGACCGCGGCGGAGGATGCAGCGGCCATGCAACCCGAACCAGTCCGCCCGCCCTCCATGTCGCGACCTGCGCCACGTCAGCCTGTAGAACAGGTCGTGAACGTGATCTCGGTACCGCCCAACTCGATCCGTGGCGACTACACCATCGACTTTGACGCGATGGACAGTAACCACGACGGCTTCATCAGCACCCGCGAGGCAGCATCAAACGCCACGCTGACCGCCGAGTTCAAGGCCGTCGACAACAATCACGACCGCAAGCTGAGCAAGGCCGAACTGAAAGGCTGGATCAAGTAACTCTGCGCACGATAACGTCGGTGGGGCTGGGCGCGCTCAGACCCCAGCGGCGTGGCGCCACAACGCACGCGTGAGCGGCGGCAATCGCCCTGCGAGCCCCAATAATGGTCCGCGCAACAATGTCGGGACCACCGCATCGTTGGAAAACACCCGGTTGATCGCCTCAAATGCGAATGCCGACACGGCCGCATCGCTGCGCCGCTGACGGTTCCAGCGAGCCAGGCGGTGCGGCGAACCGGCATCAGCACCCACCTCGCGCTGCGCAAGCGTGTCCAGAAGTCCGTTGATGTCACGAAGGCCGAGGTTCACGCCCTGACCCGCCAGCGGATGCACCGCGTGCGCCGCGTCTCCCACCAACACCATTCGGCCGTCCAGCTGATTGGCAGCCAACTGACGTCGAAGCGGGAAGGCCGCGCGTCGGGACACAGCGACCAGCTCGCCGAGCGGCCCGTCAAACGCGCGTGCCAGCTCAGACAAAAATACTGCGTCATCGACGTCCAGCAATCGCTCAGCTTCGCCATCGGGCAGGCTCCATACGATGGAACTACGGGGGCAACCATCCTCAGTGTTGGCAAAGGGCAGGAACGCCAGCGTCCCGCCCGGCAGGAACCGCTGCCAGCAGGTCGCCTGATGTGATCGGGTGTGCTGGATGAAGCCGACCAATCCGCGCTGCCCGTAGTCATGGCGAGGCGCCTCGATGCCAGCCAAGCGGCGCAGCTCGGAATCGGCGCCATCTGCAGCTACTACCAGGCGCGCACGCAGACGGGTTCCGCTCTCCAGCGTCAGTACTTCACTGCGCCCATCGTCACCGGAATCCCGGGCAGTGACACGATCGGGGCAGTGCAGTTCCACCCCATCGTCCACCGCAGCTTTCCATAGGCGATCGATCAGAAGGCTATTTTCGACAATCCAGCCCAACTCGCGCCGCCCCAGCCGGTCGGCGTCAAATGCGAGCTTGCCGCCGCCAGCGGCATCCCAGACCTGCATGGCGCGGTAGGCCTGCGCACGAGCGCCGCTGACCGCACCCCACACACCCAGCCGTTCCAGAAGCGCGACGTTGTCCGGCGCCAGCGCAAATACGCGCAGATCCGGCGACTCTCTACGCCAGACGGTGGGCTCGCGGCCTTCCACCAGTGCTACTTGCATACCCTGTCGGGCCAGCCCCAGCGCCGCGGCGGTACCCACCACACCGGCACCCACCACCACCGCATCCAGGACGCCACGTCGGCTTACCGCAGGCCGACTCATGAGCGCAGCCCCGGTGGGCGACACCGTGTCGGAACATCAGCACGATAGCCAAGCGCGCCGGCGACGATTTCCGACTGCAGTGAGGGCAGTCGGTCTATCGCCAGCATTCCCAGGCTGCGCAGCGGACGCAGCAGCTCGGATGGATTAGCAGTGACGCGAGCCAAGCCATCGGAAAAAGCGACCGTGCGCTCGCGATCCTCTGCCCTTGCGTCAACGTACTTGGACAACAGCGTGGCTTCTCCACAATCAGCCTGCGCTTGATCGATTTTTGCCGTGGCAATCAGCTCGGCGAGGGTCAGCGCGTCACGCAAGCCCAAGTTGAATCCCTGTGCCCCGAGCGGATGGATGGTCTGCGCCGAGTTGCCCACGAGCACGGCGCGCTCGCTGATGACGGCATCCGCAAGCACCCGGACCAGCGGGTATCCAACACGCGGACCACAGGCAAGGAACCGCCCCGCGCGCCAACCGAATGCCGCTTGGACCCGCTCTAAAAATGCCGCGTCGTCCAAAGCTGCGACAGCCTCGGCGTCGTCGCGCGCAACCGCATGCACAAGCCCGTAGTGGCGATCGCCACGCGGCAGCAATGCCGTCGGACCATCGTCGCCAAGACGTTCGTACGCGGTGCCGTCCGGGGCGGGCGTGGTCCGCAGCCGAGTGACAAACAGGGTTTGTCCGTAGTCGTGCTCTGTGGTTCCGATCCCCAAGGCGGTCCGAACTCCGCTGCGGGTGCCGTCGGCGCCGACCACAAGACGCGCATGCACGATCCGCTCGCCCGCTTCATCACTCAAACGCACCGCACGGCAATCGGGATACGCGTTGTCAGCGAAGCCCAGAAACCGCATTGGTCGATAGCGCTGCAGCCTCTGCAGGCTCGCCAAGCGTTTCTCCAACGCATCACCAAAGTCGCGGGCCACCACAATGCGACCAAATTCGGTTCGTCCGTGGTCGGCGGCGCGCAACACACTGCGCCCGAAGTCCCCGCGTCGACTGACATGGATCCGCTCGATCGGCCCGCCGGGGGAAGCCAGTTCCTGCATCACTCCCAGCGCGGTCAGGGCGTTGACGGTGGCTTCGGCAAAACTGAGGTTGCGCTGATCGAACACGCTTCCATCGGAAGGCCCGGGCGCGACCGCCTCCACCAGCGCAACATCGATCCCTAGCGGGTCCAGTGCGATAGCGAGGCTGGAACCCACCAAGCCGCCGCCGATGATCAGCACGTCGTGGATGGTGGGCGGGGCTGCGTTGTCTGCAGTGCTGTCCGGCGAGGTGCCGGATTGGGGGGATCGGGATGCGACGGCCATTGCGCTATGCTAACGGCTCCGTCGTTCCGCACCCAGTCACGATGAATAATTCTGCCTCCCGCTCCCTGCTCACCGCCGGCCCGCTCGTGCTCATTGCACTGATCCTGCTCGCTGCGCTGACCCGGGTGTTGCCACATCCGCCCAACTTCTCGCCAGTCACCGCGATTGCGCTGTTCGGCGGTGCTTACTTCGCCAACCGCAACTGGGCGCTGCTGGTGCCATTGATCGGCTTGTTCCTGTCCGATCTGGTACTTGCGATGGTCAACGGCGGCCTGTACGCAAGCTGGTTCAGCGGCGCGGGCATCTGGGTTGTCTACGGGTGCATCGTGCTGACCACGGTCTTGGGCTTCGGGATGCGCGGCAAGGTCAGCGGTGGATCGGTACTGGGATTCTCGCTGGCAGGATCAGCGCTGTTTTTTCTGATCACAAATTTCGCTGCATTCACCTCTGACCCGATGTATCCCAAGACGGTCGCTGGTCTGATGGCGGCTTACGTAGCGGGTATTCCATTCTTCAAGTGGAGCGTGCTGGGGACGCTGTTCTATTCGGCGCTGCTGTTCGGCGGCTTCGCATTGCTGCGCGCACGCTTGCCGGCGTTGCGCACCCAGACGATCTGAGCCGCCGACATGGGCAACCGCCTTTCCCGCATCTATACGCGCACCGGTGATGACGGCAGCACTGGCTTGGGTGATGGCACGCGCACCGGCAAAGACTCGGCCCGAGTCACTGCGTACGGCACGATCGACGAGGCGAACTCGACCATTGGGCTGATACTCGCCGCTGAAGTGCCCGACGCGATCCGCGATCTGCTGATGTCGATCCAGCACCAGCTGTTCGACCTCGGCGGAGAGCTGTGCATCCCCGGCCATGCGGCGATTACCGATGCCGACGTTAAGCGGCTCGAAGAGCATCTGGACGGGTTCAACGAGGATCTGCCGGCGCTGAAGGAATTCATCCTGCCCGGCGGTGGCGAAGCCGCTGCGCGCTGCCATATCGCACGCACCGTGGTTCGCCGCGCCGAGCGCGAAACGGTGACGCTGGCCCGCGAGGAAGCGGTACGCCCGGAAGCGGTCCGCTACCTGAATCGCCTGTCGGACCTGCTGTTCGTCCTGTCACGGGTTTTGGCCCGCGCCAGCGGCCACGGCGAAGTGGTGTGGAACCACGAACGTCGCAAGGGCTGAGCCCGGCGTGACCGACAGCGCACCCCTGCTGCGCCTGTATACCCATCCAGCCTGCCTGTCCCATCGACCGGGCGACATCAACCCGGAATGCCCGGCACGGCTTGACGCCGTCCTCGATGCGCTCAGTTCCGAGTGGCCGGATCTACCCTGGCACCGACCGGCGGCCGCTACCCGCCCGCAACTGCTGCGCGTGCACCGGTCCGAACTCGTCGCGCGCGTGCTGGACACCCGTTTTGATCAACACGCCGCGCCGATCCATATCGATCACGACACGGTGCTGGGTGCCGGCTCAGCGGACGCCGCCGTGCATGCCGCCGGCGCGGGCATCGCTGCCGTCGACGCGGTAATGAGCGGGGATACCCCACGCGCGTTTTGCGCGGTACGGCCCCCAGGTCACCATGCGAGCGCCGATGAGGCGATGGGTTTCTGTCTGTTCAATAACATCGCAATCGCCGCTGCGCACGCCATTGATGCGCATCAACTGACACGGGTGGCCATCGTGGATTTCGATGTTCATCACGGCAATGGAACCCAGTCGATCTTTGCTGCGGAGTCGGACGTGCTCTACCTGTCCACCCATCAGTCACCGCTTTTCCCGGGCACTGGTGATGCCATCGACACCGGCATCGGCAATGCACTCAACCGGCCCTTGCCTGCCTACACCGGCAGCAGAGCGTTCCGCGCAGTCTGGTCCGAGACGCTGTTGCCAGCGCTGTCCGCATTCCGGCCGCAGATTGTCCTGGTGTCGGCCGGGTTCGACGGCCACAAGCTCGATCCACTCGCGGACTTGCAGCTGGATGCCACCGACTACGGCTGGCTGACGCGGCAACTGGTCGGCATCGCCGGGCGCCACGCACAGGGACGGCTGGTCTCAATGCTGGAGGGCGGCTACAACCTGCAAGCCTTGCGCGAGTGCAGCGTTGCCCACGTTGATGCCCTTCTCCAGCCGTGAGCCGGAAGCGCGAACATGAATGAAGCATCATCGGGCAACCGTATCGCGCCGTTGCCGCGCCCGGATCGATGCGGCAAGCTAGCGGCCGCTCCATGTCTCCCGGATTGCCGCGTGCGCAGCCGCTATCGTCTACTCCCGTTGTCGTTGTGCATCGCACTGGCTCTGCCGGCGCTCTCCGCGCGTGCGTCGGATGATTGGCGCTTGTGCCCGATCGAAGATGCCGTTCCAGCCTTTGATGACGCGCCCACGCCGACCGGTGAAGAGGGCATTCGCATTGAACAGCCCACCGACATCTCCGGAGATGCCCTCAACGCGAGTGAGAGCGATAACACCGTATTCCAAGGCAACGTCGCGCTGCGTCGGGGGGACCAGTTCCTGGGTACCGACCGGCTCAGCTACCGCAGCGACGATGGCACCTACGTCGCCGAAGGCAGCGTGCGATACCAGGATTCCGGGATGCGCATCGTCGCCGAGCGGGCGCATGGCGACCAAGACGCAGACATCCACACGATCGAGGATCTGCGCTACCAGCTGATCGAGCAGCGCGGCAACGGTGGCGCGGAGCGGATCGAAATGCGTGGCGATATCGGTGCTTTGGTGGGGTCAACGTATTCCACCTGCCCGCCATCACAGCGTGGCTGGGAACTGAGCGCCAAGCGGATCGAATTCGATACCGCCGAAGGTACCGGCGTGGCCCGCAACGCGATCGTCCGTGTGGGCCGGGTACCGATCCTCTACGTCCCGTGGCTGATGTTCCCGATCGACGACCGCCGCCGCACCGGCTTGCTGTATCCAGCGGTCAAGCTGTCCGGCCGTAATGGTTTTGACTGGCGCCAGCCGATCTACCTCAACCTGGCACCCAATTACGATGCAACGCTCAACCCGCGCGTTATGAGCGAGCGCGGCATCCAGTTGGGCGGTGAATTCCGCTGGCTGTACCGTGGCGGCAGCGGTGAGTTGTCAGGCGACTGGATGCCGAAAGACCGGCTACCGGAGAAGTATCCGGACCGGTACTTGGCAGACCCCAACGGAAACCCGATCGCTGGCGCACGTCTGCCAACCGACAACCGCGGCCAGTTCCAGTTCCGCGGCGTGCACGATCTTGGCCGCGGTTGGCGCGCGCAAGCGAATCTGGGCTGGGTCAGCGACACCCACTACCTGGAAGACTTCAGCAACAGCCTGTACGGCCTGTCCACCTGGCAGATCCGCAGCGAGGTTGGCCTCTACGGCCATGGCACCCACTGGGATGCAGGGCTCATGGCGGACAGTAACCAGTTGGCCGATTACACACTGACCGAAGGCATTTTGGGATACGACAGGCTTCCACGCGCGCATCTGAACTGGAACCAGCCCTTCGGAAACTTGATCGAAGCCGGCATTTCCGCTGAGGCGGTCCGGTTCCGCCATGCCGTGCGCAACGAAGGCAGCCGGCTTGACCTGCTGCCCTACGTCAGCATGCCGCTGGAAGGCTCCAGTTGGTATGCGACGCCGAAGGTCTCCTGGCGCTATACCGCCTACCAACTTGATGACGCTCTCGCAGCCGCGAACGGCGGCGACGATGCGCCAACCCGCAGTCTGCCGATTACCTCGCTCGATGCCGGCTTGTTTTTTGACCGCAAGGTCAGCTTCGGTCGCGACAGCTACACGCAGACCCTCGAGCCACGGATCTACTATCTGAACGTGCCGTACCGCGAACAGGACGGTCTGCCGCGATTCGACACCAACCCCATGACCTTCAGCTGGGGCCAGTTGTTCCGTGACAACCGTTACACCGGCCCTGACCGCCAGATCGACGCAAATCAGCTCACCACTGCCGTCACCACCCGGTTTATCAAAGACGAAAACGGCCGCGAACGCCTTTCCGCGAGTCTCGGACAGATCCAGTATTTCGCCGACAGCCGTGTTGTCGTACCCGGCGAGACGGCCGTGGAAAAAGGCGAGTCAGCCTGGGTGGCTGACGTGGGCATATCGCCCACCCGCCGCTGGAGCATCAATGCGGCTTACCAGTGGGATCCCAAGTACCGCCGTCAGGACCTGGCCAGCGTCCGCACGCGTTACCTGATCCGCGACAACGGCGTGATCAATCTGGGCTACCGCTACCGACGCGACCTGACCGAGCAGGTGGATCTCTCCTTCCTGTATCCGATCAATCCGACGTGGAGCGTCGTCGGCCGTTACTACTACTCCATCGACGACCGCAAGCTGCTGGAATCGATCGCTGGCGTGCAGTGGGAAAGCTGCTGCATGGCCGTTCGCTTCATCGCCAGACGCTATGTGCGCGAGCGCAACGGCGCCATGGATGATTCACTGCGGCTGGAGTTCGAGCTCAAGGGCTTGGGTTCGGTCGGGCAGAAAACTGAGTCGATTTTGAGCCGTGCTATCCTCGGCTACGATCGTGACGATCTCTATCTTGTGCCGCCCTCCTCTCTGGATGGCGACGATTTCGACAACTCCCTCGATCAGACCCCATGAAGAAATTATTCGCGTCTCTCCTAGCCGGCGCGCTGCTGCTTGCGCCCGCATTTGCGCAACAAGTTGCCCCGATCGACGGCATCGCCGTGGTGGTTGACGAAGACGTCATCCTCCAAAGCGAACTGGACCGTGCGGTGGCCAACATCCGCAACCAGTACGCCGGCCGTACCGACCAGCTGCCACCCCCTGACGTGCTCGAACGTCAGGTCGCCGAGCGGCTGGTATTGCTGAAACTGCAGATCGCGCGGGCGAACAGCACCGGCGTCCGTGTGAGTGGCCAGGAAGTCGATCAGACCATCACTGCAATCGCGGCCCAGAATCAGGTCAACGTCGACCAGCTGGGTGCTCAGCTGGCAAGGGACGGAACTTCATTGACCCAGTTCCGCGACTCGATCCGCGATGAGCTGCTGGTGCAGCGCCTGCGCCAGCGACTGGCACAGACCCAGATCTCGGTCAGCGACGCGGAAGTGGATTTGGCGATGACCGCCCAGCAGGGTGCGGGTCTCCAGCTCCATCTCGCGCACATTCTGGTTGCGCTGCCCGAAGGCGCAAGCCCGGAACAGATCGCAACGGCCCAATCCAAGATTGAGGGGATTCAGGGTCTGATCAAGCGTGGCGAGATGGATTTCGCGGCCGCTGCGGTTCGTTACTCCGACAGCCCCAACGCGCTGGAAGGTGGTGATCTGGGCTGGCGCAGCACCGATGAGATCCCGTCCGCCTTTGCCGATCTGGTTCGCACCATGAGCCCGGGGCAGGTCACTGATCCGATTCGTGGCCCGAGCGGATTCCAGATGCTTCAAGTGGTCGAGAGCCGAGACGCCTCGCAGGCGGGGCCGAGCCTGGTCACCCAGTATCAGGCCAGCCACATCCTGATCCGTGTTGATGACAACATCACCGCGGCCGTTGCGAAGGCCAAGGCAGACACGCTGCACGCCCGTCTGGTTGGCGGCGCGGACTTTGCGACGCTCGCGCGCGAGGAGTCGCAAGACCCCAGCTCGCAATTGCGCGGCGGCGACCTCGGCTGGTTCACCCAGGACCAGTTCGGACCCGATTTTGGCGCGCAAGTCATCAAGCTCGCCGACGGCGCAATCTCCGCACCGTTCCGCACCCAAGCCGGCTGGCACATCATGAAGCGCGCCGGCTCTCGTCAAAACGATGTCGGCAGCGACTCCCAGCGCGACCAGGTCCGCGAGACCATTGGTCGTCGCAAGCTTGAAGATGAGTGGAACCGGTTGATCCGCGAGATGCGCGGTGAGGCGTTCGTTGACTTCCGCACCGGTGCCGCCGCCAGCGGTGATGCCGCGGCACCCGATGACGCCAGCGGCAACTGAGTGACTCCCCTCCGGCTTGCGCTGGTTCCGGGTGAACCGGCCGGCGTCGGCCCGGAGTTGTGCGCGCGGCTGGCCCAGACTCCGCGCGACCATCGACTCACCGCTTTCGGCGATCCAGACACGCTGCTGGCTGCCGCTGCAGCCCTCCAGCTGCCATTACGCCTGATCAGCCCCGACGAAGACGCGGGCCGGGCCGGCGAACTCGCGGTGCACCCGATACCCAATGCTGTCGCCGTGCCGTTCGGGCAACCGGACCGGGCCAACGCGAGGGCAGTGATCACGGCGCTCGAAACGGCCGCTGACGGGTGTCTGGGCGGCTATTTCGACGGATTGGTGACCGGCCCCGTGCACAAAGCCGTGATCAACGACGGCGGAATTCCCTACACAGGCACTACCGAGTTGCTGGCACGTCAGGCCGGCCGCGACGTGGTGATGATGCTGGCGAACGCGACGATGCGGGTTGCGCTGGCAACGACTCACTTGCCTCTGCGTGATGTCGCCGACGCGATCACACCGACATCTTTGACCACCACGCTGCGGATTCTCCACGCGGCAATGCAGTCCGATTTCGGTCTTGACCAGCCCCGTATCGCGGTGCTCGGCCTCAACCCGCATGCGGGCGAAGCGGGCCACCTGGGGTCGGAGGAGATCGACGTGATCACACCCGTGCTCGAGGCCCTTCGAAGTGAAGGGATGGCGCTGGAAGGCCCTCTGCCGGCGGACACTGCCTTTCTGCCCACCCGTCTACGCGGGTTCGACGCAGTACTGGCCATGTACCACGACCAAGGCCTGCCGGTGCTGAAGTTCAGCGGCTTCGAGCACGCGGTCAACATTACCCTCGGCTTACCTTATCCGCGCGTCGCCGTTGACCATGGTACGGCGCTGGATCTGGCCGGTAGAGGCATTGCCGATCCCTCAAGCCTGATCGCGGCAACCACCACCTGTGCATGCATGGCGCGGGCGCGCGGCCGCATAATGGCGCGATGAGCTCCCACAAGCATTCCCTGCATTCGTCCGGCACTGCGTTCGCCGCTCCTGCGAAGAAGCATCTCGGCCAGAACTTTCTCCACGACCGCTCCGTGATCGACAAGATCGTGCTGGCGGTGAATCCCAAGCCCGGTGACCGGCTGGTCGAAATCGGTCCCGGTCAGGGCGCATTGACGTTCCCGCTGCTTGATCGTCACGGCGAGCTGACCGTGATCGAATTCGATCGCGACCTGATCGCCCCGCTGACGGAAGCGGCGCGGCAGCACGGCCAGTTGGAGATCATCCATCGTGACGTTCTGCAGGTCGACTTCACTGCGCTGGCAGCCGGCGGGGATTCCGACGGAAGGCCAGACGGCCCGTCGGGGTTGGTGGAAGGACCGATCCGACTGGTCGGCAACCTGCCCTACAACCTCTCCTCGCCTATTCTCTTTCATGCTCTTGACCACGCCGCGGCGATCACCGACATGGTGTTCATGCTGCAGAAGGAAGTGGTCGACCGTATGGCGGCGGGACCCGGCACCAAGGTCTACGGCCGGCTCAGTGTGATGCTGCAGGCGTATTGCACAGTCAGCCCGCTCTTCATCGTGCCCCCGGGCGCGTTCTATCCAGTACCGAAAGTGGACTCCGCAGTGGTCCGTCTCGTTCCGCGTCCGGCAGCGGACATCAACATCATTGATCGCCGTCTTTTCGCCGACCTGGTGCGTGACGGCTTCGGCCAGCGCCGCAAGACGCTGCGCAACGCGCTGTCGCGCATCTGCGACGAGGCAGCGATGGAAGCTGTCGGCATATCCCCAAAGGCACGCGCCGAACAGGTGGGGGTCGAAGACTTCGTAAGGCTGGCCAATTCCCTCGCCAAGTGACAGGAACCGCTGCAAGCGTCTCCCGCAACTTGCGATCAGCCTCTACACTGTCACGCATGGAACACAGCACCAGCCCTGCTTTCGTCATCGACGTGTCCACCCGCTATCTGGATGATCAATCCGAGCCTGCGAATGGTCGGTTCGTTTTCGCCTACACGATCCGAATCGGTAACGCCGGTGGCGTCGCGGCCCAACTGGTGTCCCGTCGCTGGGTCATTACCGACGCCAACGGCAAAGTTGATCGGGTCGAAGGCGAAGGTGTGGTGGGCGAGCAACCTTGGCTGCAACCAGGCGAAGGATTCGAGTACACGTCCGGCGCGATGCTGGAGACTGATCTGGGCACGATGGAAGGCAGCTACTCGATGGTTACCGAGGACGGCACCGCCTTCGACGTACCGATACCGGCTTTCACCCTGACCGTGCCGCGCACGCTGCACTGATGGCGGTTCTGGCATGAGTGTTTGGGCGATTGGAGACCTGCAGGGTTGTTACGACGAGTTGCAGCGGCTGCTGGAGCGCATTGCGTTCGACCCCGCTCAGGACAAGCTCTGGTTTTGCGGAGACCTCGTCAACCGCGGCGGCCAATCGTTGGAAACGCTGCGTCTGGTGCATTCACTACGCGACAACGTCAACGTGGTGCTCGGCAATCACGACCTGTCGCTGCTGGCGGTTGGCGAGCGTCGCGAAGAGGACCAGCGCAAGGTCAACCCTGATCTGCAACGGGTGGTATTCGCCCCTGATCGCGACACACTGCTCACCTGGCTGCGGATGCAGGAGATGGTCCACGTAGACCGGGAACTGGGGTGGATGATGATCCACGCGGGTTTGGCGCCGAAGTGGACCACCCAACTCGCCGAGAAACACGGCCGCGAGATCGAAGCGGTGCTTCGCGGCGACCAGTATCGGCGTCTGCTGAAAAACATGTATGGCGATGGGCCGGCCTGGAACCCGCGACTTGGCGGAATCGATCGCCATCGCGCGATTATCAACCTGCTCACCCGCATGCGCTATTGCTCTCCAAAGGGGCGCATCGCCTATGAGGAGAAGGGTGTGCCGGGCACTCAGTCGCCAGGGTTGTACCCGTGGTACGAAGTACCTGGGCGCGCCCAACGCGACCTGAAGATCGTCTGCGGGCACTGGTCGGCGCTTGATCTGTTCATCGGCCACGGCGTACACGCGATCGATACCGGTGCCGTCTGGGGTGGCAAGCTGACCGCCCTGCAGCTGGACACTGACGAGCTCAGGGTAGTGCAGGTCGCCGGGCGTAATCACCCTGCGCCACCGCCGCGCGCACGCAACAGACCGCGTCCAATCAAGCCGCCTAAAACCACTCAGGAATGAAGCGATCAATCGGCGGATGCGTCGGTCTGAAGCTGATGCCAGGCGTTCTGGCTGTCGTCTGCATTGCGGCGCCGTCCCTGGCGCTGGCTGACGAGGGTGGTACGTCTGGCGTTTTCTATCGCTGCGACCACGCATCGTCAGAAATCCGGCTCGACTACGTCGCGGCGTCTGGGGACGCCTCTGAGGTTCCATTGAATCGCGACCGGACCGGAGCGGAGTGGATCGCACCGCAGGCACTGGTCGATTACGGCGCGGGCGAGGACGGCAATGCGCGTCGAGTCGGCCAGAAATCCATCGTCCGTCACTGTGGTGAATTGGAACTGCGCATCAGCGGTGGCTACTACAACACGCGGGTGATGGGGGAGCTGGGAGCGGCAGACGACTACGCAATCGTCGAGATCATCGACGCACAGAAACGTTCCAGCGGGCGCCTCGCTATGGGCCCGTGCAACGCCGAAATTGCCCGGGAAAGCATCTTCGTTGCCTGCCCCGAAAACTGGGCCACCAGTATCGTCGTGCTGCGCGATGGAGCTGACGCATTCAATATGATGCTGACCCAAGGCCATGAGGAGACTCGGCCACTGCTACCGGCAACGGCCTACGACTCAATGGAAAGTTTCACTGAATAATGCTTTGACGTTCGTGCGTGGATATTTCAGCGGTTGCGCACGTATTCCACGAACTCAAACGCAAACCCATGTCGCTCATCAGCTGCGTGCACTTCACGGCCGGTGACACGCCATTGGGTTGAGTCAAACGGCGGAAAGAACGCATCTGCCCCCTCAACCGCCGCGTCGACGTGGGTGAGCTGCATGTGTGTCGCCATCGGCAGGCACAGGGCATATACCTCACCCCCACCGATCACGCATAATCGCTCCGCGGCATCGGCTTTGGCGAGCCTCAGCGCCTCGTCCACACTGGCGACCGCTTCCATGCCCTCAAACGGCACCTGACCACTGCGGGTCAGCACCAGGTTGCGGCGACCAGGCAGCGCACGCCCCAATGACTCGGCCGTCTTTCGCCCCATCAGCAACGGGCGACCCAGCGTGACCGCCTTGAAATGCTTCAGATCCGCAGGCAGGCGCCAAGGCATATCGTTGTCACGACCGATGGCGTAATTACGATCAAGGGCGGCGACCAGAACAAGATCGATCACACCGCCACCGGCGCCTTGATGGCAGGCAGAGGATCGTAGTCCTCGATGGCGATGTCGTCGAAGGTGAACTTGAAGATATCCGAGACGTCCGGATTCAGCCTCAGTCGCGGCAGCGCGCGCGGCTCACGCGAGAGCTGCTCGCGCGCCTGATCGTAATGATTGGAGTACAGATGCGCGTCGCCCAGTGTGTGGACAAAATCGCCGACCTCCAGCCCGCAGACCTGCGCCACCATGTGGGTCAGCAGCGCGTAGCTCGCGATATTGAACGGCACTCCGAGGAAGATGTCGGCACTGCGCTGATAAAGCTGGCAGCTGAGCTTTCCATCCACCACATAGAACTGGAACAGCGTGTGGCACGGCATAAGCGCCATCTGCGGCAGCTCCGCAACGTTCCATGAGGAGACGATCAGCCGGCGCGAATCCGGGTTGCGTTTGATCTCGTCGATGACCCACTGGACCTGGTCGACCTCGACACCCTCAGCACCGGACCAGCGACGCCACTGCTTGCCGTAGACCGGTCCGAGCTCACCCTCGTCATTGGCCCACTCGTCCCAGATGCGGACTTTGTTGTCGCGCAAGTAGCCAATATTGGTATCGCCCTGCAGGAACCACAGCAGCTCATGGATGATCGAGCGCAGGTGCAATTTCTTGGTTGTGACCAGCGGGAATCCCTGTGCCAGGTCGAAGCGCATCTGCCAGCCGAATACGCTGCGCGTGCCGGTACCGGTTCGGTCCGACTTCTCATTACCGCGCTCAAGCACATGGCGCATCAGTTCAAGGTATTGGCGCACGTCAGCCCCCCTTCACTACCGCCGGCTGAACCGTGGGCGAGCGCCGCGACAGCCACAGGCCGAACAGTCCGAGCGCCACCAATGGCAAGCTCAGAACCTGACCCATCGTCAGCCAGCCAAAGGCCAGATAGCCGAGCTGCACGTCGGGCACGCGCACAAACTCGACCAGAAACCGGAAGCTGCCGTACAGCAGCAGGAACAGCCCGAAAACGGCGTAGCGCGGCCGCGGCTTGCGCGAGAACCACCACACCAGACAGAAGGTGACCAGCCCCTCGAGCAGCGCCTGATAGAGCTGCGACGGATGGCGCGCAAAGCGCTCCAATGCCCCACTGGCGAATTGCGCATGCAGCTGCTCACTGGTCCAACCGGCAAACTCCGGCGCGCGCGGAAACACCACGCCCCAATCAGCGCCGGTGGGCTTGCCCCACAACTCGCCGCCAATGTAGTTGCCAACCCGACCAAACCCGAGGCCCGCCGGCACGAGCGGCACCACAAAGTCCGCGACGTCGAAGAAGTGCTGGCGCTGCTTGCGCGACCACAGCAAACCGGCCACCGCAACCCCGATCAGCCCACCGTGGAAGCTCATGCCGCCCTCCCAGATCCGCAGCAGCATCAACGGGTCTTTGGCCAGATCAGCGAAACCGTAGAACAGGACATAACCGATGCGCCCACCCAGCACGACGCCGAGCATGCCGTAGAACAGCAGGTCGCCAAACGCCTGCTCGGTAACGCCGGGTAGTCGACCAGCACGGATGCGGCGCACGCCCAGCCACCAAGCGATGCCGAACCCCAGCAGGTACATGATTCCGTACCAATGGATGTCCAGCGGCCCGAGGCTAAGGGCGACCGGGTCGATCTGGTTCAGGATGATCATGAAGCTGTGGGATCCATTCAAGGCGAGTCGGAGCGATAGACGCTCCTATTGTCGCTGTTGTCGCCAATTTTTACAGGCGGTAGGGCAGATCTGGCAGTTCGTTGTTGCCCGGATCGCCCGGGATCGCGGCGAAGTGATCAGCGATCAATCCCGAGAGCGCCTCTATACCCTGCACGATCGCGGTTTCCGGAGTACCCGCCTGCAGGTGCTGCTCAATCAGCGCGCACACCGCGCGCCACTGCTCCGCGTCGATCAACCCGTCAAATCCACGGTCGGCGATCAGTTCGATACGGTGTTCGGCTAAAAGCAGATACAACAGGACGCCGTTGTTGTGCCGCGTATCCCATACCCGCAACTGGGCGAACAACTCCTGGCCCCGGTCACGCGCACCTTGGCCACCAAATACCGCAGGTATGCGCAAGCGGGATTCGACCGCAAAGCAGATCTCACCACTGTGGCGCTGCTCGCTAGTGGCAATCGCTGCCGCAATGCGTTGCAGGCGGTCGTCGGGAAACCAGCGCCGGCTCGAGGGAGCAAACAGGTGCCTGAGCCATCGCATCAACCGCATCCTCCGTTGAACATCGCGCGCGTCACCAGCTGCCGGAGGCGCCACCGCCTCCACTCATACCGCCACCGCCGCTCCACCCGCCACCACCGCCGCCAAATCCGCCGCCTCCCCTTACACCGACGCCCCAGCCCCCCCCCAACCCACCGGCGCCCCCGCGACGCGCGAAACCGCCGGCGCGCGGGCC